>JAJZGY010000056.1 GCA_021804785.1 Pseudomonadota bacterium
GCATAGATGTGCGAAAAGTACCAGGCGCGCTGTGTGAGCTCAGATTTATGGAAGACGCGCGTCCAGGTGGCACCGCCATCATTGGAACGAAACACGCCGCCGGCCTTGGCCTCGATAATGGCATAAAGCCGGTTGGGATTGGCGCCAGAGACCGTGATCCCGATTTTGCCGAGAATACCTTTGGGCATTCCCGGGTTGGTAGAAATATTGGTCCAGGTGGCACCGCCATCGGTAGATTTATAAAGGCCGCTGCCGGGCCCTCCGCTCGACAGCTTCCATGGCAGCCGGTAGGCCTGCCACATGGCAGCGTAGAGAATGCGAGAATTGTCAGGATCGATGGCCAGATCGATCGCGCCGGTCTTGTCGTTGACGAACAGCACCTTGGTCCAATGCCGTCCACCATCACTGGTCTCATAGACGCCACGATCGGGATTGGGAGCATAGACATGACCGAGAGCGGCAACCCAGACATGGTCAGGATTGTGCGGATCGATGACGATCTGGCTAATGACATGGGTGTGCGATAGTCCCACCTGCTTCCAGGTCTTGCCGCCATCCGTCGACTTATAGATGCCGTCGCCCGTGGCCATGTCACCACGGATTGCCGACTCGCCCATGCCGGCATAGATCACATTGGGATCGGAAGGAGCCACCGCGAGGGCACCCACTGCACCGGATTTGAAGGTCTGGGTGGAGATCAGGTTCCAGTGAAGTCCATAATCCTGTGTTTTCCACACCCCACCACCGGTCGAACCGAAGTAAAATGTCCCCGGTCGGGTCGCGGTACCTGCCACCGCAATGGAACGGCCGCCCAGGAAGGGACCGATATTGCGCCAATGCAGCGCCGTATAGCTCGCCTCCGGGATGGTGCCAGCGCCCGCCGTCCCGGCGCTCCCTGCACACAGCAACAGTATCGGAGCAAGGCTTAAGCAGCGGCGACGTGCCATGGACAGAGATTCCTTTCTTGACGGGACCGCGGCGAACCTGCGCGTGCGATCATGACGGGCGGGGTGCTCGACATCGTAGCTGCCGGCATTCCCCCTGCCGCCGGAGCCCCAGTATCGATGCGTTGGGCGGGAGCCTCCTCCAATTGCCGGGATTGGTGAAGCCCAGCGCGATCAAATTGTGCTGAGGACCCCGCCTAAGGGCGAGGTGAAGCTTCACCATCTGGTCAAGGATCCGTGACCACCGCCAACCGGGTGCCCGGGCTCTCCAGCCGGAGCGTTCGGGCATCGGCTGGCTCCCGTTGAAAGGGTTTGCGCGTGATGACGAGCATGGTCGGTCCCTGCCGGATCGCGCCATCGCAGATCCACCTTTGTGTCATGTCGTTCGGGCCGTGGCCGGGGCAGCAGCGCAATGGGAACACAGGGGCCACTCTTGCAGCGGAGGCAATGACCAAATCGACACGCAGCGAGGAGCGCGGGCTTCGAATTGCTGGCTTCAGTCAGACGATGAGCTGTCGCCCTCTTACGTCATCAAGGTTTCAGCAATTTTGAGCTGACGCCTGCCATGCGGGTAGGGATTTATTGCCGCCGCGGTAATGGTCACTGCCGGTTATGCCAGCGGCCGTTCCCGGCGCAATTTGGTCCGAGAAGCGAGATTTCCATGGATTGGCATCTGGCCAAGGTCGCGGCATGGGAGGCAATCGCGGGAGGCGCTCCGTCCTGAAAAAGCGGGACATGGATGGCGCTCTTCTTCCGCCTGCATATCGCCCTCGGTTCGCATTGACCCGCCGGGGTGAAAACGATAGCAGACTGAGACGCTTGGCACCGAGGCGGCCCTTGCTTTTCAACTCCGATCAGTTTCTGTTCGAATTCCTCCCGGCGGTCCTCGTTGGCTTCTTCGCCATTCGCATGCTCATGGGTGGGCGTGCTGCACAATACTGGCTGGCTGCGGGCTCGCTGGTCTTCTATGCCTCTGCGGGATTGACGCTTCTGCCCCCGCTTTTGGCTTCGGCGCTGACCAATTTCATGATCGGCCGGGCTCTGGCGCGCCGGGCTGCAAGCGATCAGCGTCGCGGCGCAATCCTGTTTCTGGGCGTGGGCTTTGATCTCTCACTTCTGGGCTACTTCAAATATGCGGCGTTTGTCGTTGGCAATCTCGATGCTTTGGGGTTCAGCTTTGCCATTCCGCATATCACGCTGCCGCTGGGCATTTCCTTTTACACCTTTACGCAGATTGCCTTTCTGGTTGACGCCGCCCGTGGCCAGGCTGCCGAGTATGACTTTCCGCGCTATCTTCTGTTCGTCAGCTTCTTTCCGCATCTGATTGCCGGCCCCATCATCCATCACAAGCAGATGATGCCGCAGCTGACCCCTGAAAAGCTGAGTGAAAAAAAACTGGACAGCGCGCCGCGGGCAATCATGCTGTTCGCGATAGGTCTGGCGAAAAAGGTTTTGCTGGCCGACGGCTTCGCACGTCTGGCTACGCCCGTGTTCACCGCAGCCAATCAGCATTCGCCCCCCGGCTTGATTTCTGCCTGGGGCGGTATGCTGTCTTACACCTTTCAGATCTATTTCGACTTTTCCGGCTATAGCGACATGGCGCTGGGCCTTGCCCTTCTTTTTGGTGTCACCCTGCCGGTTAACTTCCTGGCGCCTTACAAGTCCGAAAGCATCATCGAATTCTGGCGCACCTGGCACATGACCTTGTCGGCCTTTTTGCGCGACTATCTGTACATTCCCCTGGGTGGTAACCGCAAAGGCAAGATCCGCCGGTACATCAATCTGATGCTGACCATGACCATCGGCGGGTTGTGGCATGGCGCCGGTTGGACCTTTGTCCTCTGGGGCGGGCTGCACGGTCTTTACCTCCTCGTCAATCATGTCTGGCGCCTGAATGCAAAACCACGCGGCTGGAATATCTCTCCCCGCATGGCAAAGGGGCTGACCTTCTTCGCCGTGGCACTGGCCTGGGTGTTGTTTCGCGCCGACACCATGCATGCGGCAGACTCGGTTTATGCAGGGCTCATCGGCTTGAACGGCATACAACTGATGTCGAATGCGCTGAAGGTGTTTGGCATCCATCATGATTTCACGGTTTTTGGCCTGCATATCGTCAGGCAGGAGTTCGATCAGACCCGGATGTGGCTTGATATCGGTGCGCCAATCCTCGGGCTCATCATTTGCTGGGGTCTGCCCAACAGCATGGAGCTTTGTGGTTTCGTACCAGAGGCCCAAACCCGGCTGGGACGGCTTTTTGCCTTTCGTCTGACGCCGCAATTTGCCATTCTCTCAGCGGCCATTCTCTTCGCCGGCATCGATGCGATCAATTCGGGTGCCGTCAGCGAATTCATTTACTACCGGTTTTGACGATGTCAGCTGCGCGCTATCTCATGCTGTGTGCCGTAGCTCTGTGCGGCTTCGCCCTCCTGGCTGTGCTCAGCGCCTGGGCCCAGGCCGGCGCACCGACGCGCAATGGCTACTACACCTGTTCCTATATCGACGCCAAAGTGATCCGTGGCAACGCGATGCCCTCGCCCAAGCTCGTGATCATTGCCGGATCCAACGCGCTGGCAGGTATTGATACCAAGCGCCTTGCCCACACGCTGCACATCCATGCCTTCAACTTTGGTCTCGCCGCGTCGATGGGTCCAGGCTTTCAAATCTTTGAAGGCGGCAAGATCTTGAAGCCGGGCGATGCGGTGCTGCTGCCACTCGAATATCTCGCCTATAATTACACCAGGCCCGAGAACAGTCTGGTCGATGCGGTCTATACCTGCGGCGGCGATTATTGGCGGAGTCTCAACTGGCGGCAGCGGCTGTTTTTTGTATTCGCCGTCAAGCCCTGGCGTATCGTAGATACCTGGATTTTCCGCATGCGGAAGGGGTGGATGGCCAGGGTCCGGGCTGAAGCCTTTTCCGATGTCGGCCCCTATGGCCAGGGCCATGCCATTGACGCCAGGGCCAATGTCGCAACCCATGCGCCGCTGCAAATCCATTTTGTTCGCACAAGTCCGGGCGTGAAGGCGATCATCGACTTCGTGCACTGGGCTAAACGACATCAGGTGACGGTCTTTGCGACCTGGCCCAATACGCTCTATTTTCCGCAATATGCGCAGGAAAAAGTGTTCGCGCGTATCGCCTCCTTCTATCGCAGTCTTGGCATTGAAATGCTGGGAACCCCCCAGGAGGCGATGTTTCCACCCTCGCAGATGGCCGACACCGTCTACCACACCAACCCGATCGGGATGGAAGTGCGTACGAGCCGGCTGATCCGGCTCTTCAATCAGGATCCGCGCTTTGTCCGCTGGCGCGCACAAGGAGGGCGCTGAGTACAGGCCCTGCGGGGGCCCCGCGGGGCCCGCGGAACCATTGCAACCATTCCCGCGAGGGCCCATATGTGGTGGCGAGGTGTCCTTCTGGGACAGTTGGGGCGAAAGGAATCTGTATGTTTCAAAGGCTTAGCCGCATCCTCGCGGGTCTGGGGACGATCGCTGTACTTGCTGTGGGCTTGTCGGGTTGTGGCATTAATGCCGTTCCGACTCAGGACGAGCAGGTCAAAGCTGCCTGGAGCCAGGTCCTCAATGAGTACCAGCGCCGGGCTGATCTCATTCCCAATCTGGTGGCGACGGTCGAAGGCTACGCCAAGCAGGAGCAGACCGTTTTCATCGAGGTGGCAAAGGCGCGGGCCAAGGCGACACAGACAGTCCTGCCATCAGATATTCTTACCAATCCGAAAGCCTTTCATGACTTCGAAAAGAACCAGGCTCAGCTCACTGGCGCACTGGGACATTTGATGGCGATCAGTGAGCGCTATCCACAGCTGAAGTCGAATCAAAATTTTCTGGCCTTGCAGGCTCAACTCGAAGGCACTGAAAACCGCATCGCCGTGGCGCGCCGTGACTACATCAAGGCCGTGCAGCGCTACAACACCACTTTACGCACGATTCCAAGTCGCTGGATCGCGGCGATGTTCTATCCGAATGCCAAGGTCATGGCGACCTTCACAATCAGCCAGCAAGAGCGGCAGGTGCCCAAGGTTCACTTTTGATGCGTAGCAGGATGACAAGTTTGCGCTGGCCGTTAGGCCTCATCGGCGCCCTTCTCTTTATCGGCGTCGCGCTGGCGGGACCCACGTTTCCGCCCCTGACCGGCCGCGTGGTCGATGACGCCCATATCCTGTCGCCTGCGACCCAGTCTGCACTCACAAGCATGCTGGCTGAGCAGGAACGCAAGACGGGGCAGCAGGTTGTGGTCGTTACGCTGCCGACCCTGCAAGGCTACACCATCGCACAATATGGCTACCGACTGGGACGGGCCTGGGGCATAGGCCAGAAGGGCAAGGACAATGGCGCCCTTCTGATCGTGGCGCCTAAAGAGCACAAGGTCCGCATCGAGGTTGGTTACGGACTGGAGGGACGGCTGACCGACGTCCAGAGTGAACTCATCATTCACAATGTGATCGTGCCGAAATTTCGGACCGGTGATTATGATGGTGGTGTGCTCGCAGGCACGCGGATCCTGCTCAGGGTGCTAGGCGGCGATGCCAGCGCACTGCCGCCACAGTCGGGCACAACAGGCCAGCATGGCCACGGTGGGTTCCATATCGGCGGGCTGCTCATCCTGTTTCTGCTCTGGGTTTTGTTCGGCCGCTTCTTTTGGCCTCTGTTCTTTATTGGTGGTCTCAGCGGCGGGTTTGGCGGTGGCTTCGGTGGCGGGTCAGGCGGCGGTTTTGGTGGCGGCTTTTCCGGCGGCGGGGGCTCGTTTGGTGGTGGTGGAGCGTCAGGGTCATGGTGAGGCGATTTGGCCGCATGGATGCGGCAGGGCGCAGCCGTATCAAAGAGGCGATGACCACTGCTGAGGCGCGGACCAAGGCCCGCTTCGTTTTGACGGTTCTGCCGCAGAGCGATCGCTACACCCTTTATCCAGTGATCTGGGCGGCTCTGGCCGCGTTGGTCACGGGAGGCGTCCTCAGCTGGTTCCTGCCGCTGTTCTCACTGCGGGACGGGTTTGCGGTTCAGGTGGCCGCGTTCCTTCTGCTTTCGCTGCTATTTGAGTGGCGCCCTTTGCGGCCGCTTCTCGCACCGCCAGCGGTCCGGCGTCATCACGCCAGCCAGTTCGCCCATCGTGAATTTGCTGCGCGTATTCTCGCCCACCCTGAACGCGCCGGGGGGCTCCTGCTCTTTATTTCGGAAGCCGAGCGCTATGTTGAGCTTCTCGCGGATGCCAAGACCCATGCCGCTGTGGGCGAGGTTGAGTGGAACCGGATCGTTGGCCAGTTCGTTGCCCGGATGCGCGCAGGCGCACCGGTTGAGGCGGTGATTGACGCCGTTAACGCCTGTGCCGAGGTGCTTGAGCGCCATCACCCCAACTGACTCGGCGTTCTCTGTCTGCATGCCTCTTTTCTTTCGCAGGCGAAGCGCCCATCTTCAGCCCAGTTGTTACCGTTCACGGAAAGAGCAAGTCATGGCATTGATTGGTCCCGGAGGCAGACCCATAACCAGCGTAAAGCCGAGCTCCGCTCCAGCTGGTGCTGCTGGTGCCTATATCAAGGACTCTTCTCTCGAAACCTTTTCCGCCGATGTGCTGGAAGCCTCGCGCGAGGTACCGGTCATTGTCGATTTCTGGGCGCCGTGGTGCGGGCCCTGCAAGCAGCTCACGCCGCTCCTTGAAAAGCTGGTCACCGAGGCCAAAGGCGCAGTCCGTCTCGTCAAGGTCAATGTCGACGAAAACCAGGAAATCGCTCGGCAACTGCGTATCCAGTCCATTCCCACGGTCTACGCTTTCCGCGACGGTCAGCCGGTCGACGGCTTTATGGGCGCGGTGCCGGAAAGCCAGCTGCGGGGCTTCATCGCGCAATTGACGGGTGGTGCTTCCGCGGCCGCAGGCGTCGAAGATCTGCTGGCCGCTGCCCAGGAAGCGGTGGAGGCGGGTGACCTGGCCTCTGCAGCCCAGGCCTATGGTGCGGTGCTGCAGGAAGATCCCGGTAGTCCCAAGGCGGTTGCGGGTCTGGCCCGCTGCTATCTGACCAGTGGCGATGTTGAGCGGGCCCGGGCGACGCTTGGGCTGGTGCGCCCGGACGGGGCCCAGGACGAAGCGATCCGTGCCATCGATGCCGAGCTCAAGCTGCGCGAGGCCGCCCGTTCGGCTGGTGCGGCTGCCGAACCGCTGCGCGCCCGTCTTGCTGCTGATCCCAATGACCATCAGGCGCGGTATGATCTTGCTCTGGCCCTCGATGCGGCAGGTGATCGCCAGGGGGCGGTTGAAGAGCTGCTGGAACTGACGCGCCGGGATCGCAAATGGAACGACGAGGCAGGACGCAAACAGCTTCTGACCCTTTTTGAAGCCATGGGCGCTGCGGATCCGCGCACTTTGGAAGGTCGGCGCAGTCTGTCCTCGATCCTGTTTTCGTGAGTGGATGATGTCCGGTAATCGTCCCTTTGCGCGTATCGAGGACCTGCCAACCACCCTGGCAGTATTTCCTTTGACGGGTGCAGTGCTGCTGCCGCGTGGTCAGTTGCCTCTCAATATTTTCGAGCCACGCTATCTTGCCATGGTGGATGCAGCGCTGGCCGGTAACCGGCTCATCGGCATGGTGCAGCCGGCCGAGAACGAGAGCCGCACGCTCAGGCCGGCGCTGTGCTCCGTGGGTTGTGCCGGACGGCTGACCGGCTTTCGCGAGACCGAGGATGGCCGTTATCTCATTACCCTGACCGGGATCTGCCGTTTCCGTATGGTTGACGAGCACGATGTCGCCACGCCGTTTCGTCAGATCACTGCTGACTATCGCAGTTTTGTCGAAGATTTTAGCCCACCGACCGACGCCGCCGAGGCCTTCCCGCGTAACCGTCTGGTCAGCGCGCTGAAAACCTACCTGGTTCATCGCGACATGCAGGCCGATTGGGAATCGATGGCCAATGCGCCGGCTGAGGCGCTCGTCAATGCGCTGGCCATGCTCTGTCCCTTCGAGCCTGCGGAAAAGCAGGCGCTGCTCGAAGCTGTCGACTGGACGGAACGGGTGCAAACCCTCATTGCCTTGCTCGAAATGTCCGGCCGTGATGCGCCGGGCGGTGCGACCATGAACTGAAACGGGGAACATGATGCCCGAGGTGGATCCGAAGCTGCTCGAAATCCTTGTTTGCCCGCTGACCAAGGGCGCATTGCGCTATGATCGTGAGCGCCAGGAACTGATCAGCCGCAGCGCTGGTCTTGCCTACCCTATTCGTAACGGCGTTCCGATCATGCTGCCCGGCGAAGCCCGCCAGCTCAGCGAGGAGGAAATCGCGCGGCGATGACGGCGCCCTGGCCCCGAGAACTAAAGGTATCGCCAGCCCGTGATGTCCTGACCATCGGCTTCGACACTGGTGAGACGGTACGTCTGTCGGCTGAATATCTGCGCGTGGAATCCCCGAGTGCGGAAGTCCAGGGCCATGGGCCCTCGCAACGCAAAACCATCGGCGGCAAGAGAGCGGTCCGGATCGAAAATCTCGAACCAGTCGGCAATTATGCGGTGCGTATCGTCTTTTCCGATGGTCATGACAGCGGGCTCTATAGCTGGGACTGGCTCTATCACCTTGGGCAGGAACAGGAGCGCCTGTGGTCGGCCTATCTCGCCGCGCTGGCGCAGAAGGGCCTGAATCGCGACGAGGCGGGCGAGCGGAGCTAATCGCCTCGGGCCACTCCAGAGATCGGAGGTTTGGGCTTCTTGTGCTCACGCGAAGACTGCCTGCGGCTGGCAACACCGCAGCCGCATCAAGCGTCACCCGCGGTCTGCGCTCCTTCAGGTGCCTCTCCCAGCCGTGGGCCGGATAAAAGCCCGGCAGCCTCGCTTTGCCACCTTGCTCCAGATCGTCGGCACCGCTAGCTTCTGCCGCCATGGAACCGTTCAAGACACTGCGCGGCATCGCTGCGCCTTTACCGATGATCAATGTCGACACCGACATGATCATCCCCAAGCAATTTTTGAAGACGATCCGGCGCTCCGGATTGGGCGCGGCACTGTTTCACGAAATGCGCACCCGTGCCGATGGCAGCCCGAATCCGGATTTCGTGCTCAATCAGCCCGCCTATTCCGAGGCCCAGATTCTTGTGGCCGGCGCTAATTTTGGCTGTGGTTCAAGCCGCGAGCATGCGCCCTGGGCTCTGCTGGATTTTGGCATACGCTGCGTCATCGCTCCCAGCTTCGCGGATATTTTTTACAACAACTGCTTCAAGAACGGCATTTTGCCGATCGCCTTGCCGCAGGCGGATGTCGACAAGCTCATGGATGATGCCGAGCGCGGTGCCAACGCCATCATCGCGGTTGATCTTGAGACCCAGGAGATCCGCGGTCCCGATGGCGGCTGCGTCAAATTCGACATTGATCCGTTCCGCAAGGCCTGCCTGGTCAATGGCTGGGATGGCATTGCCCTGACGCTGCGCCAGGAAGACGCGATTACCGCCTTCGAGCAGCGCCGGGCCCAGTCGGTAGCATGGCTTTAGGTTGAGCAAATCATGACGGCAAAAATTCTGCTTCTGCCTGGTGACGGTATCGGACCCGAGGTTTTGGACGCGACCGCGCGGGTGCTCGGATGGTTTGCGCGCAACCGTGGGTTTTCGGTCATCACCGACAGCGCCCTGATCGGGGGCGCCGCCTATGAGGCATTGGGGACACCGGATCCGCAGGAGACTATCGACAGGGCGAAATCCGCCGATGCCGTTCTCTTCGGTGCGGTCGGGGGGCCGCGCTGGGATGGCCTAAGCTTCGACAAGAGACCAGAGCGCGGTCTGCTGCGCCTGCGCAAGGACCTTGGGCTGTTTGCCAATCTGCGCCCGGCGCTGTGTTTTGCGGCCCTGACGGATGCCTCATCCTTGCGTCCGGAAATTGTCTCAGGCCTTGATCTTCTCATCGTGCGCGAACTGACCGGAGGGGTCTATTTCGGCGAACCCAAGGAAATCACCGATCTTCCGGATGGCCAGAAGCGCGCCGTCGACACGCAGGTCTACACCACCGGTGAAATAGAGCGCATTGCCCGCGTTGCTTTCGCGCTGGCACGCCTGCGCGCGGGTCGCGTCGCCTCCGCCGAAAAATCCAATGTCATGGTCAGTGGCGTGCTGTGGAGGCAGGTCGTACAAAGCGTGCATGACCGCGAGTTCCCGGATGTCGCGCTGAGTCATATCCTGGCAGACTCCTGCGCCATGCAGCTGGTCAAAAATCCCAAGCAATTCGACGTTATCGTTACGGATAATCTCTTTGGCGACATCCTGTCGGATGAGGCGGCTGAGCTGACGGGTTCGATTGGCATGCTGCCCTCGGCATCGCTGGGGGCAAGGGATGCCCAAGGCCGCCAGGCCGCACTTTATGAACCCGTGCATGGCAGCGCACCGGATATTGCCGGCAAAGATGTCGCAAATCCGCTGGCCTGCATTCTCTCGCTGGCGATGTGCCTGCGCTATTCCTTCGCCCGCATTGAAGATGCCGTGCTGCTGGAAAAATCAGTCGAGCAGGTTCTGGGGCAGGGTTATCGCACCGCGGACATCATGCAGCCTGGCATGACCAAGGTTGGTACCACAGCCATGACCGACGCGGTCATAAAGGTGTTGGACGCCTTCGCAGTCTAGGGCTCGACGATCACTTTGCCGATCGCCTTGCGGGTCTGCAGCATCTTGAGGGCGTCCGCAGCTTCTTCAAGCCCGAAGCGTGCGCAGATGTGGGGACGAAATTTTCCCTCGCCCAGAAGATCATCGATGGCGGCAAGGTTTTGGCGCCCCTTTTCCGGGTAGTGGCGGCTATATTCACCGGCCCTTACGCCGACGAGGGAAAAGCCCTTGATCAGTGCGAGGTTCGACGGCAGCTGGCCGATCCGTCCGGAGGCAAAGCCGACGACGAGAAGACGACCGCCAAAGGCGATGCAGCGTACGCTTTCATCGAAGACATCGCCGCCAACCGGATCATAGATCACATCGGCGCCACGTCCACGGGTGAGATCCTTGACTGCGTCACGAAATCCCGAAGAGGGCAGAACGTGATCGGCGCCATAGTCGCGCAGAAATGCGCGTTTGTCCTCGCTGGAGGCGGTGGCGATGACCCGCACGCCGAGCGCTCGCCCCAGATCCACTGCGGCAAGTCCGACGCCGCCAGCTGCACCATGAACCAGCAGCGTTTCGCCGCGTTCGATCTCGCCGCGTCGCACCAGGCTGACATAGGCCGTCAGATAGGCCGTCGTGAACGCGGCCGCGGTGGCAAAGTCGACGCCCTTTGGGATCGGCCTTACCCGGCTCTGAGCAAGATGACGGTATTGCGCAAAACCGCCGGTCAAATCACCACCTACAACCCTGTCGCCGGGGGCAATGCCGCGTACGTCCTCGCCGACTGCTACCACTTCGCCAGCACATTCGCCTCCGATGATGAAGGGTGGATCGGGACGGAAGTGGTACTTGCCCTGAGCCATCAGGATGTCAGGAAAATTGGCGGCTGCGGCACCCACCTTGATGCGTACCTGCTCAGGGGTCAGCGCTGGAAGTTCCAGCTCCTCGACCTTAAGTCCGTCAAGCGTCTCGGCCAGGGTACGACAAACAAGGGCTCTCACGCGGTGTCTCCCGAATTTATGGTGGGCAATGCTTTGATCCCACCCATGAACAAGGCCGTGGCGAAGCGGGTAGCATCCTCCGTATCGGGGCGCGCACGACGCAGCATGCGCTCGGCGATTTCGAAGGCGACCCCTACGATAGCCGCCATCAGGTAATCTGGGTCAAGCGAGGGAAACAGACCATTGGCGATCGCCTCTTCGAGATCACTACGCAGCTCGTGAAATCCCGCCAGGATTTCTGGCGTATCCATGCGTACCCGCAAAGTGTCGGTGTTGCGCCTTATCGCGTGGAAATTGGCCTCGTCGGAGGCGACATACTCGAAGAAGGTGCGGAAGGTACCCAAGATGAACTCTTCGATGCTTCGGGCTTTGGCCCGTTCCTCATGCAGGCGCGGACGGATGCGCAAGGCAATCTCGTCCTGCATCGCTTGAAAGACTTCCTCCTTCGAATTGAAGTAGTTGTAGAAGGTTCCCGCTGCCAGGGGCGTTGCCCGCACGATGTCGCGCACGGTGGTGGCGCCGTAACCAAGCTCGGCAAAAACCTTCCGGGCAGCTTGCAGGATCAGCAGACGGTTTTGCTGCTTGGTCCGTTCGCGCTTGCCCGCAACACGGGCGCGCGTAGTGGTGGTCAGATCCATAGCCGGTCCTGATCTGTGGCCTTCGGAGTGTAAAGGAACGTGACGATGCGTCAACTTATCTGACGCCATCAGAGATTGACAGGTCGCGGTTTCGGCGCGCATTGCTGCGCCATGATGCAGAATCCAGACTGGCAGGACCAGGCGCGACGTATGGTTGGAGTCACACCCTGGTTCGCGGCCATTGGTGGTGAAGTCGTGATGGCCAGAGCCGGGCGGGCCATGGCCAGGATCAGTTGGCGCGAGGACCTGATTGGTGATCCCCAGACCGGAGTGATTCATGGCGGTGTCATCACCTCTCTGCTCGACCAGCTCTGCGGTGCGGCGGTGATGAGTGCCTTGAATCAGCCGCTGCCGATCGCGACCCTCGATCTCAGAATCGACTATCTGAAGCCCGCGGCAAAAGGCATGGCGATCGTGGGCGAAGCCGAATGTCTGAAGGTCACCCATGAAATCGCCTTTGTGCGCGGCAGCGCGCATAATGAGGCCGATCAGGAGGTCATCGCCCTGTGCACGGCGGCGTTCATGCTGACTCGCCCTGAGGGTCGGGCCACATGAGCGCGGCGGCGATGGCACAGGAGGCGCTCCTGAACTCCATCCCCTATTGCCGGTGGATGGGAATCAAGGTGCTGCAGGATGGCGAGGGTCTGGTCCTTGAATTGCCCTTCGACCAGAAGCTGATCGGCAATACGATTCTGCCCGCCCTGCATGGCGGGGTCATCGGCGCCCTCCTGGAAACCGCGGCCCTTGCACAGGTCGTCCATGAGCTGGACTGTGTCGAGCTGCCCAAACCTGTCGATATGGCGATCGACTATCTACGCAGTGGACGGGCGCTCGCCAGTTATGCGCGGGCGCGTATCGTCAAGCGCGGTCGCCGGACGGTGAATGTCCATGCCCAGATGTGGCAGGAGGATGAAACCCGACCCATCGCGTCCCTGCGAGGTCATGTTCTGCTGCGCCGGTAAGTCCGCGCCAAGCCGGCAGGCCGTTCAGGACACTTCTACGCCCACGGCGTCTTCCACCCGTGCGAAGCCGTCGCGGGCCAGGAGTTCGCAAAGCTCCCGCTTGATGCGTGTCACGAGCCCCGGCCCCTCGTAGACAAGAGCTGTGTAGAGCTGGACCAGGCTGGCGCCGGCGCGGATCTTTGCGTAGGCGTCCGCACCGCTCGCAATGCCACCTACTCCGACCAGTACCAGACGGCGGCCAAGCCGCGCGCGCATGGCCTTGAGCACCTCGGTTGAGGTCTCAAACAGCGGCGCACCCGAAAGCCCGCCGCCTTCATAGGCGTAAGGGCTGCGCAGGCCGGGCGGCCGGCCGATCGTGGTGTTGGTGATGATGAGCCCCTCTATGCCGCTCGCAAGACAGACCTCGGCAATGTCATCCATGGCGCCCTGCTCGATATCCGGGGCAATCTTGAGGAGGAGCGGTGTTGAGCGGCCAAGCCCCCGCCGCTCCTGCACGAGCATCGTCAGCAGGGTTTCAAGCCCGCTGCGGTTCTGCAGTCCGCGCAAGCCCGGCGTGTTGGGCGAGGAGACATTCACGGTGAGGTAATCGGCAAACTCCGCAAGTCTCAGAAAGCCGGCGCGGTAATCGGCAATGCGATCGCTACTGTCCTTGTTGGCGCCGATATTGATGCCAAGAATGCCACGATGCGGGCGGTGCAGGAGGCGTCGTGCCAGGGCTTCCTGCCCGGCATTGTTGAAACCCATGCGATTGATCACAGCGCGGTCTTCGGACAGGCGAAACAGGCGCGGCTTGACGTTGCCCGTCTGCGGCCTGGGCGTCACGGTTCCCACCTCGGCAAACCCGAAGCCCAGCCTCAAGATGCCGTCGGGGACCTCTGCGTTCTTGTCGTAGCCCGCAGCCAGGCCGACCGGATTGGGAAAGTTCAGGCCGAGGACCGAAATCCCGAGCGCTGGCGGGTCGGCGGCAGGCGCAGGCAGGAACGGACGGGCCAGTCTGAGCAGGCCGATGCTGGCACGGTGGGCGGTTTCCGGCGGGGCGCAGCGCAGGAGCAGGGTTAACGGATCAGGCATGTGGTCAGTCCTCCGGCGCCAGCCGGGAGTTACCGTGCGCCCCTGCGCTGAGTTGCCAGCTTGTCTCGGCGCTTCCTCCTACTTTAGAAAAGCGCATTCTGAAATAGTCTGGGTTCGTATGTCCTTCAGTCACTCCCAAATCTGGCAGGCCATTGATGCGCTGGCACAGCGTCACGGCCTGTCTGCTTCCGGCCTCGCACGTCGTGCAGGTCTTGATCCCACGACCTTCAACAAGTCCAAGCGGGTGGCTGCGGGCAAGCCACGCTGGCCATCGACTGAGAGCGTCGCCAAGGCGCTGGCGGCCCTTGAGGTTGGCGTCGAGACGCTGTTTGAGGCCTGTCACGAAGGGGACGGCGAAGGGGAAATGGACGGGTGTGGAGCTGACGGCGCGACAAAGGCGGCGCTCGACGCGGACTTCTTAGGCTTGTCCGTTGACACCTATGCGGTCCTACTGCGCAGCGATGCCTATCGCCCGCTCTATCGCAACGGTGATCGGCTTGTCGTCTCGCCGTCGGCGCAGTTACGCAAGGGGCACCGGGTCATCCTGAAAACCCGCCACGGTCTTGTCCTGCTCCGTCGCGTGGCTGGACTTGGACCGACCCAGATCAAACTGTCCACGGGGCTGAGGAACGGCTGCGATGTGGTGCTGAAGCGCGCGGATGTCAAATTCATGCACCGCATCCTGTTCGTCTCGCAGTAACTAATCCGGATAACCCTGGATGTGATGCACGAGCTGCTGATAGGCAGACCATTGTGCTGCCTTCCACAGCGTGAGGAGCTGACGTCCCTGCTCCTGCATGATCTTCTCATAGGCGGTGTGCGCTGTGCCATTGACGACGAACTCGAGCGCCTTCTCAATCTGAGGCGCGTAGCTTTCGCGATCGAGAGATGAGAGCGAGAGCACATATTCGAAGCGCGGCACGATGCTCGTGGGATCGGCAGCAAAGGCCTTGTGGTAATAAGCGATGCCATCGTCGGTGCTGGCGCCGTACATGAGATCGGCGAGGAAGGCGCCGCCGCCAGCCACAACTCCGATGTTCCAGCCGCCCATGGCGGCCAGGGCAAAGCCATTGTGGGGGTGATATCTGAGGGCAATCTTGAGGTTGTCCTTGGCTTCACCGGCAAAGCCTTTGGCCTCGGCCTCCATAATGCCGATGATACGGGCTTCATAGCCGAGCGCGGCGGCAAGATAGACGCGTGCCAGCGCGGATTTGGGATCGGCAGCAACCGCCGCACGCGCATAGGACTCCGCAAGCTTCAGGCAGGACAGGCACGGGCTCTTGCCGAGACGGGCCTTGGCAAGTGCCGAGCGCGCGGCTTCGGTCAGACCCTCGCCGTCATGCTGGGCGAGGCCGGCGCGGATCGCCGCGTCGTAGTGGCCAGCGATATAAAGCGCGCGTGCAGAGGGTGTTTGGGCCAGGCTGGGCGCGGCGAGCAGCAGGGCGGCGAGAAGCCAGCGCAGTTTCATGCCTCAGACGCCAAAAATTCCCCGGCCAGCGCCCGACGGATCAGGGTGGCGGTCTGGGCACAGCCGAACAGTGCGGCGAAGGAGCCAAAGCGTGGTCCCTGGCTCTGTCCGATCACAACCTCATAGATCGCCATGAACCAGTCGCGTAGCGGCTCGAACGCGTGACGCTTACCGATTTCATAGACTTCGAACTGGACCTTTTCACCGTCACGTTCGTCT
>JAJZGY010000149.1 GCA_021804785.1 Pseudomonadota bacterium
GCCAATGAACCGGAACGCTCCCATCGTTTTTGGCGTCGTGGTTGCAGTTCTTGCCATCATCGGCCTTTCCAGCGTCTTCACCGTGAACATGACCGAGCAGGTTCTGGTGCTGCAGTTTGGCAAGCCCATCCGGGTGGTCGCAACGCCCGGTCTGCACACCAAGCTGCCTTTCGTGCAGGAGGTGGTTTATCTGCCCAAGCAACTGCTGGCGCTTAATGCACCGTCCGAAGAGGTCATCGCGGCAGACAAGAAGCGCATGGTGGTCGATGCCTTCGCCCGCTATCGCGTAACCAATCCCCTGCTCTTCTATCAGTCTCTGACCAATGAGCAGACCGCCGCTGTGCGCCTGACGCCGCTGCTGTCGTCGAATGTGCGCCGTGTCCTTGGTTCCAAGGACCTCAGCGTGGTTCTGTCAGCGCAGCGCGCCGCGCTGATGCGGGATATCACGCGCAACATGAACACCGATGCCGCAGGCTTTGGGGTCCGCGTGGTAGATGTGCGCATTCGCAAGGCTGACCTGCCGGAGCAGAATTCGGAGGCGATCTATAAGCGCATGCAAACCGAACGCGAACGCCAGGCCGCCCATTTCCGGGCCGAAGGCCAAGAGACCGAGCAGCGCATCAAGGCGCGCGCCGACCGCGAAGTGACCGTGATACTGGCTGAGGCACGCCGGGAGGCAGACATCCTGCATGGTCAGGGCGATGCCGAAAAGACCAAGATTCTCGGCGCGGCCTATGGGCAGGACCCGAAGTTCTTCGCGTTCTATCGTTCGCTGCGGGCCTATCGCCGTGCCTTCGCCCAAGGCAGCACCCGCCTTATTCTTTCTCCCTCAACCCCGTTCTTTCGCTATTTCGAGCATTTACCCGCGAGCGCGCCGGAGGGGCCGAGACATTAGGTGTTGGGCGCCGGCGTCTTAAACTGTCGGGTGCTGCGGCTGCGCCCATGTGGTGCGTGCAGAGCTGGCAAAGCGATGGTGGGGATGGGAGTGCTTGGACATCCAGGCGGTCTTGCCGCAATTTCCTCACGATCTGCCGTCATATCCGGAAGGAAAGGATCTGATTGGCGCGTTCTTGCCTAGACTGGCGGGACGGCCACTGATTCGCTGTTTGAGGTCCCTCATGCGCCTAGCATTCGTCATCGCATTGGTTGTGCCGCCCCGCAGGCTGCTGGCCAGCGCGTTTGCCGCGATGCTGCTTGTTGCCTGTCCAGCCCTGCCGCTTTTGGGGCCTGCCAGTGCCATCGCCCGCCCGGCGCCTGATAGCTTTGCCGTCCTTGCCGCACGGCTGCTGCCGACGGTGGTCAACATCGCCACCGAGCAGACGTTGAGGGGACGGGCAGTCGGCGATCAGAACCTGCCGGACCTGCCGCCTGGTTCGCCGCTGGAGAAGCTGTTCAAGAACTTCATGGGGCGCAACCGGGCTGCCCCGCAGCATGTGACCTCGCTGGGATCGGGCTTCATCATCGATCCCTCCGGGCTCATCGTCACCAATAATCACGTGATCGAGGATGCCGATTCCATCACTGTTACCTTGAATGACGGCACTTCGTTACCGGCGCGACTGATCGGCCGTGACGTCAAGACCGACCTGGCTCTCCTCAAGGTGGCGGCGCGCCATCCTTTGCCCTTCGTCAGATTTGGCAATTCGGATCATGCGCGCATCGGTGACTGGGTGATCGCCATCGGCAATCCCTTCGGGCTGGGCTCCACGGTCACTGCCGGGATCGTCTCGGCGCGCAACCGTGACATCAATGCCGGGCCTTATGACGACTTCATCCAGACCGATGCGCCGATCAATCGGGGCAATTCCGGCGGGCCTCTTGTCGACATGAACGGCAATGTGATCGGGGTTAATTCGGCGATCTATTCGCCTAGCGGAGGTTCGGTCGGCATCGGGTTTGCCATCCCCTCCAACATGGTGAAGCTGGTGGTGGCACAGCTGCGGCGCTATGGCGAGGTGCGCCGTGGCTATATCGGGGTGCGCATCCAGGCGATCACGCCGGATCTAGCTGCCGGCTTCGGCTTGAAAAACACGGAAGGAGCCCTCGTGGCGGAGGTAACGCCAGGTGGTCCTGCGGCCCGGGCTGGCATCCGCAAGGGCGACCTGATCATCGGTTATGATGGCCAGGTGGTGCCGGATTCGCGGACTTTGCCCCGGATCGTCGCCGACACACCGATCGGACGTAGTGTCCCGGTTGAGATTATTCGCAATGGCCGGCGTCTGTTCCTGCGTGTTGCCTCGGTATTGATGAAGGGTACTCCGCCGCCGAGGTCGGAGGTGCCGCGCCGGGCGTTTGCGAGGACCCGCCATTCTCGCCTTGGCCTTGCGCTGGCACGGATCGATGCCGCAACACGCAGTCGCTTTCACCTGGCATGGCGGAGCCATGGCGTTGTCGTCACCCATGTTGACCCGAACAGTGAAGCTGGCGAGAAGGATTTTCGTCCCGGCGATGTCATCGTCGAAGTGCAAAACCTGCCCGTGGACTCTCCCAAAGCCTTCGCGCAGCTGATCGATCAGGCCAAGCGCAGTGGCAAGAAGGTGGTGGTGATGCTGGTAAATCGTGCCGGCAATCTGACCTTTGTCGGCGTACGGCTCGGCGGTTAGGCGGCCGCGCGCCACAGGGCGCAGAGGCCCTCTTCGATGGCTTGAGGTTCGTTCAGCCGGCACAGGCTGGCGCGCGCCGCCCGCCTTGATGTGTCACTGCGGGCAAAGCCATCGATATACCAGCCGAGATGTTTGCGAAAAATCCGAACGCCATGGTGATCGCCATGAAAGCGCAGGCTTTCGGCAAAGTGCTGAAGCGCAATATCGAGCTGTGCCCTGCGGTCAGGGGTTGAGTTCGGGCTTGCGCCGGCAAGGGCGGCGTTCAGCTCGGCGGCAATCCAGGGCCGGCCATAGCTGCCGCGACCGATCATGATGGCGTCAGCGCCTGACTGCTCAAGTGCCTGGCGCGCGCTCTTGAGATCGACGATGTCACCGTTGACGATCACCGGGATCAGGACCGCGCGCTTGACCGCGGCTACCGCGGACCAGTCGGCTGTGCCGCCATAGAACTGCTGGCGGGTACGTGCGTGGACCGTCACCGCCTTGATCCCAACGCTCTGGGCGCGGGCGGCAAGTTCGGGCGCATTGCGCGCCGCATCATCCCAGCCCAACCGCATCTTGAGCGTGACCGGTCGGCTCGTGGCGGTGACAGCGGCTTCCAGAATGCGGGTGGCATGCTCGAGATCGCGCATCAGAGCCGCACCCGCGAGTGCTCCCGTCACGTCCTTGGCCGGGCAGCCCATGTTGAGGTCGATGATATCGGCCCCTGCCGCTTCAGCGAGAGCTGCACCCTGTGCCACCCACTGCGGGTCCCGTCCCACCAGCTGGATCACCATCAGCGGCAGACCCGCTCCGATTGCTGCGCGCCGTACCACATCGGGGCGTCCGCGTGCAAAGCTGTCACAGGCCACCATCTCGGTGGCGACGTAGGCGGCGCCACACTGGCTGGCGACGCGCCGGAAGGGCAGGTCTGAGACCCCGGTCATGGGCGCGAGGAAAACGCGTGCCGGAATCACCACTTCGCCAATGGCAAGGCTGCTCACGTCACGAACTCCGAGGCGCGATAGCCCTGCAGAAACAGAAGCCCGCGCAGATCCGCGTAATCGAGGCGGGCTGCGGCCGCCTCTGCGATCACGGTCTTGGCGTGAAAGGCGACGCCAAGACCGGCACGTTCGATCATGGCAAGATCATTGGCGCCATCACCGACCGCGAGGGTATCATTTTCCTTGAGACCAAGGCGTGCTGCCTCCCTTTCGAGGGTCTCGAGTTTGGCCTGTCGCCCGAGAATGGGTTCACCCACCAAACCGGTCAGACGTTCGCCGTCGTCGAGCAGGCGATTGGCGCGCTGTGCGTCAAATCCGGCGGCCAGGGCGACACGCTGTGTGAAAAAGGTGAAGCCGCCTGATACCAGCAAGGTACGGGCGCCGTGATGGCGCATGGTCATGACGAGGGTGCGGGCGCCCTCGGTCAGACGGATACGCTCGCGCATGACCTCTTCGAGCGCATCGAGACGTAATCCTTTC
>JAJZGY010000010.1 GCA_021804785.1 Pseudomonadota bacterium
CGGGCGATGGCGTTGCCCGAGATGGCACCAACAAAGTGCCCGAGCAGGCCGCCGGCCACCCGCGGATCAAGGACCACTGGCAGGGCTGCTGATTTGGCTTTGCGCGGATTGAGGCGGGCAACGGTGCGTTCACCGGCTCGACGTCCGACTACACCCACATGCTCAAGGTCCGATGCGTGGCGGGCGCTGACCCCATCATAGTCCCGCTCCATGGCGGTTCCTTCCCCGGCCAGGACCGCAACACCGAGGCTGCTGCTGGTGGCGGCGTACCGTCCGAAGAAACCCTCACTGGTTGCAAGCGCGATGGCGTTACGACCGAAGGAGGCGCCACCACCTTCAGAATTGGTGACGCCGGGAACGGCCATGGCCGCCGCCTCGATATCTTTGGCCCGGGCAATCAGGGTCTCTGTGGTTGGCTCCGCCGTGTCTTCGAGGTCTAGATCCGAAATCTGCGTAGCCAGGAGGCCGCGCGGGGCAAGACCGGCAAAGGGGTCCTCGGGGGCAAGGCGGGCCATGGCAACGGCCCGTTCGGGAAGTCCGTCGACGGCCTCACGTGCAAGGTCGCTCGAAGACACAAAAGCTACGCGCTGGCCAACAAAGACCCGCAGGCCCAAATGTCGGCTCTCGGAGCGTTCGACGTCCTCCAGGTTGCCCAGGCGGTAGGATACCCCGGCCGCGGTGCTTTCCACGATCAGGGCGTCGGCCGCATCGGCGCCGGCAGCGCGGGCCGCCGCGATCAGGTGCGCAAGCAGGTCCTGTGGGTTATCGGTCTTCGTCACGGTCTCAGGAGGCCACAAGCGTAGGTACGATCGCAAGCCACAGAAGTGCGACAATCCCGACAATGAAGGCGAGAAAGGTCAAAACCATGCCCACAAGGCGTAAGGTGGACGGCCCCTCATTCCGCGACAAGGCGACACCGTGAAGGAGCCGGCCGATGGTAAGAGGAAGGCCGACGGCATGCAGAATCCAGACCGGGCTGCCGAGCGAGCTCAACCCCAGCATCAGGATCAACGCCGTGGGCGTGTACTCTGTATTGTTGGCGTGCGCCCGCAGCCGGCGCCCGAGTTCTGGCTTGCCGCCATCGCCAATACCAACATTGGCCTTCATCCGCGCCCGTACGGCCAAAGCCCCTAGCACCAACATGATGAGGGCATTGAGCGCGGCATAGATGGCAAACAGGTGGAATGGGTCGGACAGAATACCGGACATCGCGAATCTCCCAGCCAAAACGGGGGGCCATGTGACGGCCCCGCATGACCAAGGTCAAGCAGGAGAAGGCAAGAGACTGGTGCGTCCGTTGGGGAAGGTGCTCTTTGGGTGCCCTTTGAACTCGGGCCGGTGCCCCGGGGAGGCTGCGCCTCAAGCCACGGTCATAGGCGCTCAAGTTGTCCCCTTATCGCCATCCAATGCCTCAGTGCTGGGGCGTGCCTGCCGGCGTAATGTAGAGCATGTGCTCGTGATAGGCGATGTAGACATGAAAATGCTGCAGAATGTCGCCGCCGATCAGCAAGGGTGAGAGATCACGCGAACTCTGGTGTGAAAAGAGGCTGCCGAGCGCTGGTCCATGGTCGAGATGCCGTCTTGCTGCATTATGAACCAGAAGCAGCTGGGGATTGCTCACGCTTATCCCGTTGAGGGTGAGGCTGTGGAAGCGATGGAGAAAGAAAGAGTCACCATTGCCGCCCGGCACGTAACCCGCGGCAGGGGTACCGGGGCTGCCCGGGGTGAGGCTGAAAACGGACTCCGCAGTCGAGAGGTCCAGAACGGATTTGGAGGCGCCCGTGTCAACACTGGCGGTTAGAACAACGCCATCCAGGCGTACCCGCACGGTGATCTGCCCGCCATCGTTCAAAGACATCGGAACTATGGCGACGGCGTTGGTTTTCCAGTAGATGACGCGTCCTGGACAGTGATCTGGGGACAGGATCGAGAGCGTGTTGCTACCGTAATCGATATCGACGTCAAAGTCTTTCAGCATATTGGCACCGAGTACGCCGATGAGCTTTGTGCCAGTGAACTGGCCGCCGATGTTCTGGTTGGAACCCATTTCAAAGAAATCGACACGCCGCCAGTGAAGGTGCCCGACGGCGAAGGTTTTGGCGCGGATGCCATACTGTCCATAGCTGCCCGACAAGTCATACATGCGCCAATCCGTGGCTCTACTCGGCAGATCGAGCGCCTTTACCGCTGCCGGGCTGACCATGGAAAAGGAGGCTCCGGTATCGAGCAGCATTTCTCGGGATGTGCCATCGATCACGACGGGAACGTAAATGCGCGTGCCCGTGCGGCTGCGCTGGAAGTGAAGTCGTGTCAGAAGGGTGAGCGGCCTGCAGGTGCCGGCTTGCCCAGGAGGGGTGGCAAGCAGGGCGCAGATGGCAATGATCCAGACGTGGCGCTTGCACGCATTCTGGTTCCGTATGAACAAGCCCATGCACCTGGCCATTTGGGCAAGCTCCTGTCGCTTACCAGATCGGGCGACCATCACCCGGCAGACCGAGACTGTCCCAGATCCGGCTCACCCGCGCCACAACGCCAGGGTCCATCGCCAGCTTGCGTCCCCACTCGCGACTGGTTTCGGGGGGGAGCTTGTTGGTGGCGTCCAGGCCGATCTTTGAACCCAAACCAGATTGCGGGGAAGCAAAGTCGAGATAGTCGATCGGGGTATGCTCGATGAGGGTGATGTCTCGTGCTGGATCCATACGTGTTGCCACGGCCCACATGACATCTTTCCAATCCCTTGCATCGATATCTTCATCCACCACAATGACCCATTTGGTGTACATGAACTGGCGTAGATAGGACCAGGTGGCGAGCATGACCCGCTTGGCATGTCCGGGATAGGCCTTCCTCATTCGGATGACGGCTATTCGATAGGAGCAGCCTTCGGGTGGCAGCCAAAAATCCAGAATCTCGGGGAATTGCTGCTGCAGCAGCGGAATGAAAACCTCGTTGAGCGCTTCACCGAGCACGCTGGGCTCATCTGGAGGGCGGCCGGTAAAGGTCGACAGATAGATCGGCGTCTTCCGCATGGTCAGCGCTGTCACTGTGAAGACCGGAAAGCGTTCGACCGCGTTGTAGTAGCCGGTGTGGTCGCCATAAGGCCCTTCGTCGGCATAGTCGGTGAGGCTGACCTCGCCTTCGAGCACGATTTCGGCCTCGGCCGGGACTTTGAGGGGCTGGCTTACGCAGTTGACGAGCTCGGCGCGGGCACCACGTAGCAACCCGGCAAACTGATATTCCGAAAGGGTATCGGGGACAGGTGTGACCGCGGCGAGGATAGTGCCGGGATCCGCGCCCAGCACCGCCGCTGCCGGCAAGGGTTCGCTACGCGTCTTGGCCCAGCGGGCATGATGCTGGGCACCACCACGATGTTTCAGCCAGCGCATGATGGTTTGGCGCTTGTTCAGCACCTGCATGCGGTAGATGCCCAGGTTGAAATTGTCCTCGCGGCTATCCGCGGGGCCTTTGGTGACGACCAGCGGCCAGGTCATGAGTGGAGCCGGCTCAGAGGGCCAGCAGGTTTGCACAGGCAGGCGCGAGAGATCGATGTCATCGCCCCGGAGCACGATTTCTTGGCATGGCGCATTCCCGCCGAACAGCCCGCTTCGGGTTTTAGGCTTCATCGCCAAAGCCGTCCGGGCGAGAGGAAGGAGCTCGACGGCCTCCGAAAGCGAGCGCGGAGGCTCGGGTTGACGCAGCGTGGCCAGCAGCTCGCCAACTTCACGCAGCGAGCGGGCGTCCTGGCGTTCCTTGCCACCCAGGCTGACCCCCATGGCGACACGCTTTACGGTCCCGAAGAGATTGACGAGAACGGGAATGTCGCTCGGGGTGCCGTCGGCCCGGATCGGGGCTTCAAACAGAACGGCGGGGCCCTGCTGCGCCAATAGCCGGGTCTGGATCTCGGTCATTTCAAGAACGGTGGACACCGGCTCTCGGACACGCACGAGTTCGCCCTCGCGCTCGAGGCGGGCGATGAAATCACGCAAGGAGCGATAGCTCATGACAATCCTGCCGGCATGTGTTTGCGTCTTATCGCCCCCTTAAGGCCGCACTGACAAGGCATCCCGGCGAGCGCGGTCACGGCAATGTGCCCGTTCGCGTTTCGTGTCGATCTTTGCGCTGGCGGCAAGAGCCGGTAGGCTGGCGTCCAAACTGGCGGCCGTCGATTCGCAGAGCGGCCATCTCATCAGGGGTCTTCAATGCTTTTCAGCCGCATCAAGCCGCTTGAAGCCATTCTGGCCACGGCGGAGAACAAGTCCCTACGCCGTACGCTTGGCGCCTTTCAGCTGACCATGCTGGGTATCGGTGCGGTCATCGGCACCGGCATTTTCGTTCTTACCTCTGAGGCAGCGCAGAAGGCCGGCCCGGGGATGATGATCTCCTTTATGATCGCGGGGTTTGTGTGTGCAGTGGCGGCACTGTGCTATGCCGAACTGGCCTCCATGGTGCCTGTGGCGGGGAGCGCCTACACCTATACTTATGCTGTGGTTGGCGAGGTGCTCGCCTGGATGGTGGGCTGGGCCCTGATTCTCGAATATGCGGTTGGTGCCAGCGCCGTGGCCGTGGGCTGGTCGGGATATTTCGTCGGTCTGATCAATCATTCGAGTTTGGGAATACACCTTCCGCTGTGGCTTTCAGTGGGGCCGAATGAAGGGGGCGTCATCAACATCCCTGCTGCGGTGATCTCGGCTCTCGTCACCGGGCTTTTGATCCTCGGTACCACGGAAAGCGCGCGGGTCAATGCCGTACTGGTCAGCATCAAGGTGCTTGCCCTGACAGTATTTATTGCGTTGACGCTGCCGGTGATACACACCGTCAACTTTCATCCCTTCATCCCCAATGGCTGGGGAACTGTGGGCGTCGTCGGGGCGGCTTCGTCGATTTTCTTTGCCTATGTCGGTTTTGACGCGGTGTCGACTGCAGCGGAAGAAACCATCAATCCGCAGCGTAACGTGCCGATTGGGTTGATTGGCAGTCTTTTGATCTGCACGATCTTCTACCTGCTGGTCTCGGCCGGGGCGATTGGGGCGATCGGCGCACAGCCTGTGCGCGGTTTGCACGGTGCGATTCTGCTGCCAGGTTCGGCGCAGCTTGCCGAACGCTGTCAGGCGATTGTCGCCGGAGGGGCCGTTCGACCACTGGCCTGCAGTCATGAGGCTCTGGCCCATGTGCTGCGGGTAATCGGCGATGTCGGTGTTGGCAATCTTCTCGGCCTGGCCGCGTTTATCGCATTGCCGTCGGTTGTGCTGATGATGATCTTTGGCCAGACCCGCATCTTCTTCGTGATGGCCCGCGACGGTCTTCTGCCGCCGGTGCTTGCGTCGGTGCACCCACGCTTTAAGACGCCGCATGTGGTGACGGCATTGACCGGCGTCGTCGTGATTTTGATGGCGTCGTTCCTGCCTGTCGGCACATTGGCCGATTATTCCAATTCCGGCACCTTGTTCGCGTTTGCGATGGTTGCGGTCTCGGTCCTGGTGCTGCGCGTCAGGGACCCGAACCGCCATCGCCCCTTCCGCACGCCGATGCTGTGGTTGGTGGCGCCGCTGGCAGTTTTTGGCTGCATCGGCCTGTACGTAAAACTGCCCCTGGTGGCGATTCTGGTCCTGCCAGTCTGGGGAGCGGTTGGTCTTCTTATTTACGTCTTCTACAGCCGATCACGCAGCTATGTAGGGCGTGGCATGGTTGAGGTGGAGCCCCTTGAGCCATCGCCGATACCGGGGTTGAAAGAGTGAGGTGGGCGCTCAGCGCCCGCCGACACCTTCGCCGATATAGCGCGAGGCGGGCCTGAGCAGTCGGCCCATGCGTTGCTGTTCGAGCGCATGGGCGGTCCAGCCGACTGTACGGGCGCAGGCGAACAGTGCCGTGAACGCCTGGCGCGGGATACGCAGCGTATCGAGCAGGATAGCGGTATAGAACTCGACATTGGTATCGAGGGGGCGCTGCGGATATCGTTTTGCCAACGCTGCTCTTGCATAGGCCTCGACCTGGGCAGCAAAGCCCAAATCGCCTTCACCGAGGCCCTGTATCGCATCCTTGAGCACGTTGGCGCGCGGGTCGCGCACCCGATATACGCGATGGCCGAAACCCATGAGCCGCTCGCCGCGGCTCAGCGCGTCCTCAATCCAAGGTGAAATGCGCTCCGCCTGTCCGATGGCGTTGAGCATGGCAAGCACAGGCTCCGGAGCGCCGCCGTGGAGCGGCCCTGTCAGCGCGCAATAGGCCCCTGTGACCGACATGAACAGGTCTGCTCCAGTGGAGGCGATGACCCGGCCGGCAAAGGTCGAGGCATTCATGCCATGGTCGCACACGGTCACGAGATAGGTCTGGAGCGCGCGGACCTTGCTTGGCGGGGCGGCCCCATCCCCCAGCATGTACAGGAGATCTGCTGCATGTGATCGCGTTGTGTCTGGCGGGATTGGCGGATGATTGGCTTGCGTACGCAGCAGGGCGGTGGTGATGACCGGCATGGCGCCACTCAGCACGACTTCCGGCGGAAGATCCGGCTCCGGCCCGAGTGCGGCGATCGCGGCGCGCATGCCCGCGCCGAGCGGCAGATCACGGGCTGCTGCCAAAAGCTGGGGCAGGCGGGCGAAAGCACGCTGGCGCGCCTGCCCAAACTGCCGGGTGGTGGTCTTGGGATCGCGAGGCTGGCCATCGGCGAGTGACCACAACCGAGCGGCCAGCTCTTCGAAAGACATGGCAAAGGCGAGTGTATCGATGCGGGCGCCGGCAACGATGAGTTCGCCACGTTCGCCGTCGACATGCGACAGGGCAGTCTCGGCAGCGATTACGCCATCAAGACCGTAAGCGGATTTGTCTTGCAGTGTCATGGAAAGGGCTCCTGTTGCGTCGCAACAAAGGTGGCCCGGCTTGTTATATTGATCAATCTTGATTAGCTTGATCAATATGAAAATATATTCCGAACATCCTGCCCTGTATCTTTCGGCCGTGGAAGCTGCTGCCGAACTCGGTGTCTCGCCCGCCACTCTCTATGCCTATGTGAGCCGCGGGCTGATCCGCTCCGAACCGGTGGGAGCCACACGTGCCCGCCGCTATCGCGCCGAAGATGTGCGCGCACTCAAGAATCGTCGGGCTCCACCGGAGCAGGGTCTGGCACTGGGTACCGACGCACCAGTCCTGGACAGCGCGATCTCCTGTTTGAGCGCGGAGGGGCCCCTCTATCGCGGGGTCCTGGCGGTCGATCTGGCGTCCCACGCAAGCTTTGAGTCGGTGGCTACCCTGCTCTGGGACGAGAGCAGCGATCCTTTCGGGATTGACAACCTACCGGTCGTCAGTGCGGCGATGGATGCAGTGCGCGTGGCAACCCGCGAACAGCCGCCGTTGGTGCGGGCGATTTCTCAGCTGGCGCTGGCCGGCGAAGCCGATCCTTCCGCGTACAATCGTGCGCGCGAAGGGCGGGTCCGGATTGGAGCCCGTCTGCTGCGTCTTCTTGCCAGCGCCATCCTGGACCGGCCGCCATCGGCGACAGCCTTGCATCAGCAGCTCGCTGCCGCATGGGCGCCCGGGCATTCGGATGCGGAGGATCTCCTGCGCCGAGCCTTGGTGCTGCTCGCAGATCATGAACTCAATCCATCAACCTGGACTGTGCGCTGTGCCGCCTCTACCGGTCTCAATCTCTATGATGCAGTGGTTGCAGGTCTGGTCGCGCTCAAAGGTCCGCGCCATGGTGGCGCAGGTGTGCTGGCTGCGCGCATGGTCGAGCAGATGACAACGCAGGATCTGGGCCGCTTTGTGCGCGATAAGGTGGAGCAGGGCGATACCATTCCGGGCTTCGGTCACTCGGTCTACGCGCGAGGCGATGCGCGAGGCCGCGATCTGCTGTCGGCCCTCGCGCGCGCAGGTGCCGATCCGCGCCTCGCCGTCGAGGCTCCCGCGCGTATCAGCGAAGCGACCGGACTTTACCCCAACATCGATTTTGCCCTGGCGGTGCTGATGCACACGCTCGATCTGGCACCGGGACATGAAACCGCGCTCTTTGCCGTCGCTCGGACGAGTGGCTGGATTGCGCACGCCATCGAGCAGCTGGAAAGCGGCAGCCTCATCCGGCCGCGGGCGCGCTATATCGGGCCAGGACCGGCAAGCAGTCGATAGACGCCGGTGTCACGGATCTCGCGGTCTTCAAGTTCGCGCGTCGTCTTAACCTGGTAGCTGGCGAGCTTTTCCACATTTTGCTTGGGAAAATAGCTGCGTCCTGGATCGCCCAAAAGAACCTCGGCGCCAGCGCGAAGCTGCGCGTACAACCACGCAAGCAGTCTGTCGGTGAGCGGACGCTCATAGCACATGTCTCCGACGAGAATGAGTTCGAACGGACTGACTTGACCAAGCACATCCACAGCGGTGGTCCGCAGCTCCAGATTGTTGAGTGAGGCATTTAGGCGTATCGCGGCCAGAGCGAAGGGATCGATGTCCGCACACAGCACGTCACGGGCGCCGGCGTGCGCAGCCGCGAGGCCAACAATTCCTGATCCGGCACCGAAGTCCAACACGGAGCGATCCCAGACGAATGCGGGGCGATCGAGAATAAAGCGCGCCAGGGCCTGTCCGCCTGCCCAGGCGAATGCCCAGTAGGGCGGGGGTACACCGATGGCCTCTAATTCTTCCTCGGTCTTGCGCCACAGCGGTACCACCTCAGTGGCCAGATGCAGCTTTATCTCCGGCACGAGAGGCGGAGCGATGGGCGCGGTGTTGTCAGTGATGAAAAGCGTGGGCTCATTCATCAATAGGAAACTTCCTGCCAGCGAATACTCGTCATGCGGGCGCAGCAAGTGCAGGCATCCTGCTGGTAGCAAGACGCAGCACCTCGCGATAGCCGGGACGTATCTCCATCCTTGGTCCCAGTCCCTTGCTCAGCAGCAGCCGGTGAAGTTTCGGCAGATTATAGCATGGCACGTAGAACAATAGATGATGATCGACGTGATAGTTGACCCAGTAGGGTGCAAAAAATGCCCGTGCCAGGATTCCAGCGTAAGTGGTGCGGGCATTGCGCATGATGTCATCATTGTCGGGCACCATCGCATGCTCGGCGATATTGCGGATGCGGGTCACGACCTGCTGCCAGGTCAGTAAGGGCAGGAGCCAGAACATCAGGTAATATTGCGGCTTGCCAACCGCGCTCAGGATGAGGAGCAGTACCAGGTTGGCGAGCAGCATCTTGGCCATGCGACGGCGAAAATGTAACCAGCGGGCACGGAGGCTCATCCCGGGCTTGCCGAGCGCGTTGCGAAATTGTGCCTTGCGCTGCTTGAACCCTGTCTGACCCGACAGGTCACGCCACAGCTTGCGCCGGAAGCTGGCTGCCGTAATGGGAAATTTGGCCGACAGATGCAGATCCGGATCATCCGGCTGCTGGGTGCGGCGATGATGGATCATGTGATAATGGCGATAGGCAACGGTGTCGCTGAACACGGGCCAGGCGCAGAAAATCTGGCTGAGGCGATCGTTCAGCCAGCTGCTGGCAGTGAGCACGCCATGGGCGGCGTCATGCATGAGGATGGCGAGGCCAAGCTGACGGCTGCCGATCACTACCACGGCGACAACGAAGGTCAGAGGATTGGGCCATGCTGCATAAAGCGTCATGGCTGCGGCGATCACCGCCCAAGCATGGATCACGCACCAGATCCCTCTCACATTGGAACGGGACCGGATCTGTGCCAGTTCCTGGGGTGAAAAATACTCGGTAGGGACAAATCGGGTCAGAGCCATGGGCAGATGATAAGGCGGGCCAGAGGGCTTGTTAAGGCTTGCCCGGGAAAACCCCGGTGGCCTCGAGTATGAGCCAGGCCATCCAGAACTGGCAGATGATCTGGACGGCGAAGAACATGAACCTGGCGTTGATGGCAGAGGCGGTGCCCGAACTGATGTGGATCAGGGACTGAATGGCCCGGGCAGCGACGACGATGACCGCAAGAAGATTGAAGAGCGGATTGATGGCCCCGGCGGCCCAGCCGGTCAGCACGACGGCAGCAAAGATCGGCAGGTTTTCGATCGTGTTCATGTGTGCGCGATTGAGCCGCCAATAGCCCTCCGGTCCATGTGGCACGCCCGCGGTGAACTTGGTCACCGCCGTGCCCTTGGTCACCACCTGGTGAACACGTGCGGCAGCCACGGAAATCACCAGGAACATGGCCCAGAGTGCGTAAAGGGTGAGCGCGACAAGGGCGATGGGTGACGCGGACATGGGGCTGAGACCTTATCGATGGGACAATGGGAGGGGCGGACCCCGTGGACTGAAACCGCAAAAGAGCTGTGCTGACGGCGCGACTTTTTCTATCTGTTCTGCGCCGTCTCCGTCAATTTGGCCAGCGGCCTCATAGCCGCCAGGTGGAAAGAACGAGGCAGAGGGCGATCAGGGCGCCGGCGTCCCGATTGGCGCGGAAGAGCATCAGGCAGCGCTGCGGCAATTCGGGTCTCAGACGCTTTACCTGCCAGAGAAAATGAAGGGCGACGAACAGCAAGAGCAGAACGAAGGTCCGGCCAAGGCCGGCCGCCGCTCCGGCGCCGGCCAGCAGCAGAAGGCTCATAAGGTAAAAACCGAACACCCAGCGTGGGGCGCCCGCGCCAAACAAGCGCGCAGTTGACTTTACCCCGATCAGCGCATCGTCCTCGATATCCTGGCAGGCGTAGATGGTGTCATAGCCAAGGGTCCAGAACAGGCCGGCCATGTAGATCGCAACGGCTGCCGGGGTGATCGTCCCGCTGAGGGCAGCGCAGCCCATCAGAGCTCCCCAGTTGAAGGTGAGGCCAAGCCAGGCCTGAGGCCACCAGGTGATCCGCTTCATGAAGGGATAGGCGGCTACGAGCAGGAGCGAGGCGGTCCCGATGAGCTCGGTGGTACGGTTAAATTGCAAAAGAACGGCAAGACCCAGGCTCAGCTCGATGAGCAGAAACACTGTGGCAGCTTTGGCGCTGACGGCGCCAGAGGGAATAGGGCGGCCCCGGGTGCGCGCTACTTTGGCATCAAAATCGCGGTCGACAATGTCGTTATAAGTGCAGCCGGCGCCACGCATTACCAGCGTGCCCAGGGCGAAGAGGCCAAGCAGCCACCAATCATGGCCGGCAGCAAAGAGGGCGGCATGTCGTGCCGCTGCGCCCGCCGCCATGCCGAACACACAGGGCCAGAACAGCAGCCAGGCGCCGATCGGCCTGTCCAGGCGCATGAGCCGCAGATAGGGCTGGATTGAGGTCGGCGCGCTGTCCACAAGACGCAGCGGCAGGGAGTCTAGCGGCTTGGCGTGATGGGCAGTTTGGGGCATCTCTCCTCCTGGCGCCGGCGCTGTGATGGCCCGTCCCAGGCTCTTCTTTGCCTTATTCGCCAACGAAGACCAAGCGGGTGGACAGGCCGGCTTATGTCAGGTGGTTCTTGATCTGCGGCCTTCCGGCAACGCCGGGGCAAGGCTGGTCAAGCCTCCGCGCATGGTGCACCACGAGTTGCTTGAACGATTTATGACTGCCGGGAGCGAGCCGCCGCCGTGATGTTGGGGCGAAGAAAAAAGGGACAACGAGACAAATGGCGGATCTTACCTATCCCGGGGGCAGGCTGAGACTCTTTGTCGACGCCGCTCTAGCCGAGGGGGCACAGGTTGAAACCAGTCCGTCGCAAGCCCATTACCTGGTCCACGTGATGCGAGCCAGGCTGGGCGACCAGATGGCACTTTTCAACGGCCGGGATGGAGAATGGCTGGCGCATCTTGCTGAATTCTCGCGCCGTCAGACGGTGCTTCGTTGCACCGAGCGCATCGCGCCGCAAACTGTCGTGCCGGACCTCTGGTTTGCCTTTGCGCCGGTCAAGAAGACTGCGGCCGAGTATGTGGTACAAAAGGCGACCGAACTGGGGGTACGCCGGCTCATTCCTGTAATCACCAGGCGCACCATCGTCCGCAAGGTCAATCCTGAGCGGCTTGCTGCGAACGCGATCGAGGCTGCGGAGCAGTCCGGACGGCGTGAGGTGCCCGTGATTGCTGAGGTGCTCGCGCTGGAGGCGATGCTTGCGCGCTGGCCTCAGGAGCGGGCGCTCGTGTTTTGCGATGAAGCCGGAGATGCGCCACCGATTGCAGATGCGGTGATGGCGTTGCGTGGTCGTCCCAGTGGCGTTCTGATCGGGCCTGAAGGCGGGTTTGAGCCTACGGAGCGTGCGGCGATCAGGGCAAAGGGCTTTGCCTGTCCGGTATCGCTCGGGAGCCGAATCCTCAGAGCTGATACCGCCGGCCTGGCGGCCCTGGCAGTGTGGCAGGCAGTGGCTGGAGACTGGCGCGTGACAGGCGCGTGACAGCAGGCGCGGCGTGGCTTGCGGCGCGACACGATCACGCCTACATAGCGTTGGTCTGAACGGTGTATTCAGAATTTATAGGAATTCGGGGGCGGGGCCCCCTGGGAGGCGATGTCATGTCGATACCGCAGTCGGCGGGCGGTCCAATCGCCTCACGTGATGATCTGGTGAGTTACCTCGAGCAGGGCTGCAAAGCGCCCAGCGCGTGGCGGATCGGAACTGAGCACGAAAAGTTCGTGTACGATCCGGCAAGTCTGAAGCCGGTCAGCTATGAGGGTCGGCCGGGCATTCGGGAGCTGCTCGAAGGCATGCGGCGCTTCGGCTGGGAGCCGCTGCGTGAAGGAGACAATATCATTGGCCTTGTGCAGAACGAGGCCTCCATCAGCTTGGAGCCGGGAGGCCAGTTTGAGCTTTCCGGTGCGCCGCTGCGAAATATCCATGAAACCTGCGCTGAGGTGAACACTCACCTTGTACAGATCCGCGAAGTGGCCGCCGAGCAGGGGCTTGGGATGTTAGGTCTGGGCTTTGCACCCAACTGGCGGCTGGACGAGGTGCCACAGATGCCCAAGGGGCGCTATGGCATCATGCGGCGTTATATGCCGCGGGTTGGAGGCTATGGTCTTGAGATGATGTTCCGCACCTGCACTGTGCAGGTCAATCTCGACTTTTCTTCTGAAGCGGACATGGTCAAGAAATTCCGGGTTGGTCTTGCGCTGCAGCCTGTCGCGACCGCACTCTTTGCCAATTCTCCCTTCCGCGAAGGACGGCCGAACGGCTTTGTTTCCTATCGCAGCCATATCTGGACTGATGTCGACAATGCACGGGCCGGGGTGCTGCCATTTGTCTTCGAGGACGGTATGGGCTTCGAACGCTACGCCGATTATGCGCTCGACGTGCCGATGTATTTTGTCTATCGCGATGGCAACTATATCGATGTTGCGGGTAAGAGTTTCCGTGATTTTCTGGACGGGCGGATCCCCGAGCTCAAAGGCATTCAGCCGATGCTCTCCGACTGGGCTGATCATTTGACGACGATCTTTCCTGAAGTGCGTCTCAAGCGCTTTCTGGAAATGCGCGGCGCAGATGGCGGCTCCTGGCAACGCATCTGCGCGCTGCCCGCCCTTTGGACCGGAATCTATTACGACCAAACCGCCCTTGATGCGGCTTGGGATATGGTAAAGGACTGGACCACTGAAGAGCGTCAGGCTTTGCGCGATGCCGTTCCGCGGCAGGGGTTTGCTACACCGTTCCGTGGCAGCAATGTGCTGACCCTGGCGCGCAGGATGATCGAGATTTCAAGCGAGGGTCTGAAGCGCCGGGCATCTACCGATGCTGCGGGGGTGAGTGAGGACGGTTTTCTCAACTCTTTGCGCGTGCAGGTCGATCGTGGCTATAGCCGAGCCGAAGAACTGCTGCAGCGCTATCAGCAGAATTGGCGCGGCGACATGCGCCCGTTGTTTACGGAATACAACTTTCTTTGATGCCCTGCGTGACGCGTGGTCTTTGAGGCGCTAGCGTCCGCGTGCGGCGTAGGTAAGAATGAGCAGAGCGCCGATGGTTAGCGCCACGCCATACCATGCCCATGCGGTCTGACGCAGCATGAAGCTGGATGACGGCCACATCACGTAGCCGGTGCCCTGACCGATCCACAGCAGTCCGGTGGCCAGAGCAAACAGTCCAACGACAATCAACAGCAGGCGCATGAAATTCTCCCCGAGCCAATTGCAGCGGGTAGCCTAGCACATTAATCGGGCAGGGGAATGCACTCGTCGTCGCCTGGAATGCGTCCGATACGCATCAGCCGCCAATCTGTTTTGGCCTGCTCGATACGCTCCGTAGAGCTCGCCACAAAGTTCCACCAAAGATGTCGTGGCCCATCGAGGGGGGCGCCGCCAAACACCAGCGTGCGCGCAGGTTCATGGGCTTTGATGACGACCTGGTCGTCTGGAGCAAAGACAACGAGGGCGCCCCCGCCAAAGCTCTGGTCGTCGACCGCAACCGTGCCCGATACGACATACATGGCCCGTTCCTGGTGCTCGTGCCCCAGGGCAAAGCTGCTATCCTGAGCAAATTTAATATCCGCGTAAAATAACGGAGAGAGTACGCGCACCGGGGCGATGAGGCCAAAGCCATGGCCCGCGAGCAGGCGAAGGTGAGTCCCCGGGCCGGTGATCACGGGCAGAGTCTCGCTTGCGGCGTGTTCAAAGCTCGGTTCGATCATCTCATCAGATCTGGGCAAGGCGACCCAGCTCTGAACTCCGTGCATGCGGTGGCCGGCCGCGCGCATCTGCGGGGAGGTGCGTTCGGAATGTACAATACCCCGTCCCGCGGTCATCCAGTTGACGGCACCGGGTCTGATTTCCTGCACCGACCCCAGGCTGTCGCGGTGTACCTGGCCGCCGTCAAAGAGATAGGTGACCGTACAAAGACCAATATGGGGGTGGGGACGCACATCAAGCCCATGTCCTGGTGGTAGATCGACGGGACCAAATGCGTCGAAGAAGACGAAGGGACCTACGCTGCGTGCCGCGAGGCTAGGCAGCAGTCGGTCTACTGAAAAACCAGGACTGATTTGACGTTGGTGGCCTTCAATGAGCCTCATGGCGGTTTCTCGTCAGCGCGGGCCTGGTACGCGTTCGGAGCTCTGGCGTGCCAGCATCCAGCCTGGATACTCAGCAGGAAGGGTGCTGACGTCATCCAGCCGTGTGATTTCATCCTGTGTAAGCTCAAGCTCGCCGGCGGCCAAATTGTCATTCAGCTGTTCTTCGGTTTTGGCACCAATGATCACGCTCGTGACAAACGGCTTGGCCAGAACCCAGGCCAGAGCGACGCGGGCGACAGAGACGGCATGGGCTGCAGCGACCTCTCGCATCGCCGCGATGCAGCGGAATGCACGGTCCTTGTCGACGGGGGGGAAATCAAACTGGGTGCGCCTGGCACCCTCCGGTCCTGTGCTACCGGCACTGAACTTGCCTGACAGGAGGCCGCCCGCCAACGGACTCCAGACAAGCAAGCCCATTTTTTGATCGGCCAGCATTGGCGCGATTTCACGCTCAAGATCACGACCGGCGATCGAGTAGTACGCCTGTAGGGTTTCGAGCCGGGCAAGTCCCCTGTGGCGAGCAAACTCATTGGCCTTGACGATCTTCCAGGCCTGCCAGTTGGAAACTGCTGCATATCGCACGAGACCGCGGCGGACGAGATCATCAAGCGCGCTCATGGTCTCTTCCACCGGAGTAATGGGATCGTTCGCGTGGATCTGATAGAGGTCGATGTAATTGGTTTTTAGCCGTTCAAGGCTACGCTCGACGGCATCGAGGATGTGCCCCCTGGAGGCGCCAATGTCGTTTACACCCCGTCCGACGCGTCCGTAGCATTTGGTGGCGAGCACGATATCGGAGCGTTTGAGACCGAGATCCTTGAAGGCCTGTCCGACCATCTGTTCGGAACGGCCCTCGGAATAGACGTCGGCAGTATCCAGAAAATTGACGCCCGCCTCGAGGGCGCGCCCAATCAGTTTGGTTGCGCTTGGCTGCTCGAGATTGCCCACCATTTTCCACAAACCTTGACCGCCAAAGGTCATAGTGCCCAAGCAGATGCTGGAGACGTAAAGTCCGGTGTTGCCAAGCTGATTGTAACGCATGATCACATTCCCCCAACGGCGCGTTTGCGCTGTGCTCTTGGTGCGAGAATACCGCCGCAGGCTGCCACGTTCCAGCCTTAGATGCGTACATGCCGCCGCTCTGCAAGATGGGTGCAGGGCGCGGTGGCGCTGTCATAGTGCGGGCCTGTTGCGCGCGATACCGTCCGGTGTATGGATGTTGGGCCGGGATCGACGCTGCGCTGAGAGCCCGCGGGCCGTTCCCCGTGGCCATTGCCATTGGCTGGGCGGTTTCGGGCCGGCATCGCTGACTTATCCGCGAACAGATTCCGGAAGAATGAAGCCTCCGTTGACATCGCGCGTAATCGGGGCCACGTGAACCACCGCGGAAAGTGGCAGTGGACCGTAAAGATGAGGAAACAGAGCGCCGTCACGCGATGGTTCCCACTTGAGGCTAGGGCCAAGGCTATCAGTCGCAACAGCGACCAGTACAAGATCTGTTGCCGTCGCGTACCATTTCCGCAGTGTGCCGAGGAGCTGAGGTCCGGTGGAAAAATGCAGGAATCCATCCTGCCGGTCTTTGTCTGAGCCGTCGAAATGTCCGCGTTGCGCGGCTTCGTGCCACGCGAGCTCATGACAGATCTTGAAAATCAGCATGCCGAGATCCCTGACGCAGGCGGCTCACGCTGCCTGCTGGGTGCCTCCCACGGTGAGCCCATCGATGCGCATGGTCGGCTGACCGACACCCACGGGTACGGACTGGCCATTCTTGCCACAGACACCAATGCCGGTATCGAGCTTGAGATCATCGCCGATCAGTTTGACCCGGGTCAGGGCCTGAGGCCCGTCGCCGATCAGCGTGGCGCCCTTGATCGGCGGTCCGATCCGGCCATTTTCGATGAGATAAGCCTCGGTGCAGGAAAAGACGAACTTGCCTGAGGTGATGTCCACCTGGCCGCCGCCGAAGTTTACGGCATAGATCCCCCGATCGACCGAGGCGATGATCTCTTTGGGATCCTTGTCCCCGGCCAGCATATAGGTATTGGTCATGCGCGGCATGATTGAGGCGGCGAAACTTTCACGCCGTCCATTGCCCGTGGGGGCCATGCCCATCAGGCGCGCATTCTGCCGGTCCTGCATGTAGCCTTTGAGGATTCCATCCTCGATCAGCACGGTGCGCGAGGTAGGCGTGCCCTCATCATCGATCGACAGCGAGCCCCGCCGGCCTGCCATGGTGCCGTCGTCCACGACAGTAACCCCCTTGGCGGCTACGCGCTGGCCCATCAGTCCGGCAAAGGCGGAGGTCTTCTTGCGGTTGAAATCGCCTTCGAGCCCATGACCGATCGCTTCGTGGAGAAGTACGCCAGGCCAGCCTGGCCCAAGCACGACGGGCATTTCGCCCGCGGGCGCCGGTACCGACTGGAGATTCACGAGGGCCATGCGTAGGGCCTCGTCGACGGCGAACTGCCAATAGGCTGGGTCAAGATAGGTTTCATAGATGCCGCGGCCTCCACCGCCGAACTGCCCCGACTCCTGGCGGCCGTTCTCATCCAGGACGATCGCAACTCCGACCCGCACCAAAGGGCGGACATCGCGATAGATCTCGCCGCCCGGGCGGAGGATTTCGACGGACTGCCATTCCCCGGAAAGGGAGCAGGAAACCTGTCGTACGCGGCCGTCCCGGTTGCGTGCATAGGCGTCGATGTCCTGCAACAGCTTGACCTTCGCGGCAAACTCCGCGGATTTGAGCGGGTCAGCGTCGGTGTAGAGTTTGATATTGCTGCGCAGTGGTGCGGCCGCAAGGCGTCCAGAATAGCCCTGGGTCACCGCGCGCACAGTCTGCCCGGCGCGCCGGATGGCATCTTCGCTCAGCTCGGAAGCGTGAGCATAGCCGCTGGCCTCTCCGGCCACTGACCTCAACCCAAAACCCTGGGTGGTATCGAAGCTGGCCGCCTTGAGGCGTCCGTCATCAAAGGCAAAGCTCTCGCTTTGACGGTATTCCAGGAACAGCTCGCCATCATCGGCGCCGACGAGGGCGTCGTCGACAAGCTGCTGCACCCGGCCGCGGTTCATGCCAGTGCGCTGAAAGAAGAGCTCCTGATCGGACACGGCATATCTCCTTGGGGTAAATTGGTCTGGACAGCCTTGGCGGATACTGGGGATCGCCCAGCAACCGTTGCGAGCAAACCGGTCATTGCCCAGTCGAGCACAAGCGCGCGCCTGCTCCAAGGGGTTGAAAAAAAAGGCTGCTGGACAGAACGATTTACCCCTGTGCAAGATGCCAAACCGCCCACGTGGCAGAAGGTCGCACTGACTCCATAGGGTTCGCCCGCGTACACAAAAATAGGCGAGTCTTGGGGGAGGGGTCGATGGGCGCCCTGACAAACCGTTGCGAGGTTGCTGGATGTTCCTGAAGAAGATTGACGTGAAGTCAGGCGGTAGGATGGCAGCGACGACGCTGGCCATGTGGGCATTGTCGGCAGTCGCCGCCGTTGCGCAAGCTCCGGACAAATGGGTCGGGCGTCCCCGGCCATGGGAAATGGATCTGCAGTCGCCGGCCTCGCCGGTGATGGTAAGCATCGAAGATTTTCACCGGCTGCTGCTCTATATCATCACGGCGGTATGTCTTTTTGTGCTCGGGCTTCTGCTGTGGGTGATGATTCGGTATAACGCTCGCTCCAATCCGGTGCCGTCCAAGACCAGCCACAATACGCTTCTTGAGGTGGTGTGGACAGCGGTTCCGGTCCTCATATTGGTGCTCATCGCCATCCCATCTTTCCGTCTGCTCTATTACGAAATGGACATTCCCAGGCCGGATGTGACCATTATGGCGATCGGTAAGCAGTGGTACTGGACCTATAAGTATCCGGCCCAGAACGTGCAGTTTGATTCGCTGATGCTGGACAGGGCCGAAGCGTCCAAAGCCGGCGAGCCCTATCTGCTCGGCGTCGACCATCCGGTGGTCGTGCCAGTTAACAAGGTCATCCAGATCGAGACCACTGGCGCCGACGTGATTCACAGCTGGGCGGTACCGTCATTCGGTGTCAAGATGGATGCAGTGCCCGGGCGCATCAATCACACCTGGTTTGAGGCTACGCATGTTGGTACCTACTATGGCGAGTGCTCAGAACTGTGTGGCGCCCGCCACGCCTTCATGCCAATCGAGGTCAAGGTGGTGACGGAGCGGCAATATCGCCATTGGTTGGCTACGGCCGCCAAGGCCTATGCCTATAACGCTACGAGCAGCGGCGCGACGCGTCTTGCTGCTCTTGATAATTAATAAGCAGGGGGACGAGCATATGGCAGACATGGTGCACGCACAGGCTGCAGGTCATCCGACCGGCTGGCGCCGCTACGTCTATTCCACCAATCACAAAGACATCGGCACGATGTATCTGGTCTTCGCGATCTTCGCAGGACTGGTCGGTGGCGCTCTCTCAATGGTGATGCGCGCCGAGCTGATGTATCCAGGGTTGCAGGTATTTTCGAATCCGCACACCTACAATGTGTTTGTCAGTGCCCACGGCCTCATCATGATCTTCTTCATGATCATGCCGGCGATGATTGGGGGGTTCGGCAATTGGCTTGTGCCGCTCATGATCGGTGCGCCAGATATGGCGTTTCCGCGCATGAACAACATCTCGTTCTGGCTGTTGCCCTTCTCATTTGCGCTGTTGATCGCGTCGATGTTTGTCGAGGGTGACTCGGGTGGCCTCGGTATGGGCGGCGGCTGGACAATGTATGCACCGCTGTCGACCCTGGGCTCACCAGGACCGTCGATGGATTTTGTCATTTTTGCCCTGCATATCGCCGGTGCGTCCTCCATTCTTGGCGCGATCAACTTCATCACGACCATTCTCAACATGCGCGCTCCTGGCATGACGCTGCACAAGATGCCGCTGTTCGTTTGGAGTGTGCTGGTCACCGCCTTTCTCCTGCTGTTGTCATTGCCGGTACTGGCCGGCGCGTTGACCATGCTGCTGGCTGACCGCCATTTTGGTACCGCCTTTTTCGAGGCCTCCGGTGGTGGTGACCCGATCCTCTATCAGCACCTGTTCTGGTTCTTCGGTCACCCCGAGGTTTACATCCTGATCCTGCCTGGTTTCGGCATGATTTCTCATGTCGTGTCGACTTTCTCCAAAAAGCCGGTTTTTGGATATTTGGGGATGGCCTACGCGATGGTTGCGATCGGCTTCATAGGCTTCTTCGTCTGGGCCCATCACATGTACACCGTAGGGCTCAGCGTCGACACCAAGGCTTATTTTGTTTTTGCAACCATGGTCATCGCAGTACCGACAGGCATTAAGGTGTTTTCCTGGATTGCCACCATGTGGGGTGGGTCGATCGAATTCCGTACGCCCATGCTGTGGGCAGTCGGTTTCATCTTTCTGTTCACCATCGGTGGCGTGACTGGCGTGGTACTGGCCAATGCTGGTGTCGATGTGGTGTTGCAGGACACCTATTATGTGGTCGCGCACTTCCACTACGTGCTGTCGCTGGGAGCTGTGTTCGCGATTTTCGCCGGGTGGTACTTCTGGTTCCCCAAGATCACGGGGTACATGTACAATGAGAGCCTCGGCAAAATGCATTTCTGGTTGACCTTTGTTGGCGTCAATACGGCGTTCTTCCCGATGCACTTCCTTGGTCTCGCGGGGATGCCCCGGCGGTATGCGGATTATCCGGCCGCATTTGCCGGTTGGAATTTTGTCTCTTCGATCGGTGCCTTCATCGCAGGCTTCGCGACGCTGTTCTTCCTGTATGTGATGGCAGAAGCATTCCTGAAGAAGCGCCGCGCTGGGGACAATCCGTGGGGTGTGGGGGCAACTACCCTCGAATGGACCCTGCCGTCGCCGCCGCCATTCCACCAGTTCAATGAACTGCCGGTCGTCAAATAGACGCCTAGAGGTAAAACATTCATGGCAATGGTTTCTGCCACCGTATATCCGCCGCGGCCTGCGACAACGACTGACTTTTTCACGCTGCTGAAGCCGCGGGTGATGAGTCTGGTGGTGTTTACCGGCCTGTGCGGAATTGTGGTGGCGCCGGGCGGGATCAATCCGTTCACCGCGCTGACGGCTTTGTTGTGTATCGCCGTGGGCGCCGGTGCTTCGGGTGCACTCAATATGGCCTATGACGCCGACATCGACGTCAAAATGGCCCGGACTGCTGCCCGGCCCGTACCCATGGGACGCGTCGCTCAAGGCGATGCGCTTGCGTATGGCTGGGCGCTTGCGGTGTTCTCGGTGACCGTGATGGCGCTTCTGGTCAACGCGATGGCTGCGGCGCTGCTGGCCTTCACCATTTTCTTTTATGTTGGCGTTTATACGTTGTGGCTGAAGCGGCGGACGCCGCAGAACATTGTCATTGGCGGTCTTGCCGGCGCTTTGCCCCCGGCCATCGGGTGGGCAGCGGTGGCGGGCAATCTCACGCTGGCGCCGCTGTTGCTCGTGGCGCTGATCTTCCTTTGGACTCCGCCACATTTTTGGGCGCTGTCGCTATGGCGCTCAGAGGACTATGCGCGGGCAGGCGTGCCGATGCTGCCGGTGGTGCGGGGTAAGCCAAGTACTCGGCGCCATATCTTCGCCTATACGCTGGTTCTGCTTCCCGCGGGCCTCGCTCCGGCTGCGGCCGGCTTTGCCGGTCCGCTCTACAGTGCGGTGGCTTTGCTTTTTGGCGTCTGGATGATCGTTGAGGCCTGGGCGGTGCTGCACGAGATGGATGAGCTCAAAGAGCCAGCAGCCAAACGGCTTTTTGCGGTCTCGATCGCCTACCTGTTCGTGCTGTTTGGTGCGCTCATAGTGGAGCATGTGTTGGGAATTGCTCCGTTCGGATCGGCACATTTTGGAGCTTGGATGTGAGCACGATGGGAGATCTGAACCATGACGATGACAAGATCCGTCAACGACGTAATCTCGCCATTGCGGCGGTGCTTGCGGGTCTTGTGCTCTTATTCTTCGTGATGACGATGGTACGTATCCAGGGTTTTTACGGTTGAGGCGTGAGGGGGCCGCAGTCGTGGCTCTAAGAGGGGATTAGAGAGGCGGAAGCGAACATGGCGCATTCGGAAGTCAAACACGACTATCATCTGGTTGATCCCAGTCCTTGGCCGTTCATCGGCTCGTTCGGCGCGTTCGTGATGCTGGTGGGGGCCGTGTTCTGGATGAACAAGGACTACACCAATTTCTGGGGGCTTCCGGTTGAGGGCAAGCCCTGGATTTTCATCGTGGGCGCGGTCCTGGTGCTGTACACGATGGCTGGTTGGTGGCGGGATGTCATCAAGGAATCCGTCGTCGAACACGCACATACTCCGGTGGTCAAACTTGGCCTGCGGTATGGCATGGTGCTGTTCATCGCCTCGGAGGTGATGTTCTTCGTCGCCTGGTTCTGGGCATTCTTCAACGCGGCAATCTTTCCTCACGATGTTGGCTTGAGTGGTTGGCCGCCGAGCGGAATTGTGACTATTGATCCCTGGCATCTGCCGCTGCTCAATACGCTGGTGCTGCTGTGCTCGGGCACCACGGTGACCTGGGCCCATCACGCGCTGCAGAAGGGGGATCGCAAGGGAGCGATCCAGGGGCTCATCATCACGGTACTGCTTGGCATGTCGTTCACCGCAATCCAGGCGCACGAGTATCTCAATGCCCCCTTCACCTTTGGCTTCAATGGTGCGGCGGTAGCGCCACTAACCGATCTTGCACACGCACAACTCTCTGATCCGTTGGGAACGCTGGGTGCGATCTATGGCTCGACCTTTTTCATGGCGACCGGCTTTCACGGTTTCCATGTCATCGTCGGAACGATTTTTCTGACGGTGTGTCTGGGGCGGGCGATCGCCGGCCAGTTTACTCCGGATCGGCACTTCGGGTTCGAAGCGGCCGCCTGGTACTGGCACTTTGTTGATGTCGTCTGGTTATTCCTGTTTATGTGCATCTATGTCTGGGGTGCCGGATCAATGATGCAGTGAATGGCAAGTTCAGGCAGCTTCGCCGATATCCTTGCCAAGGCGCTGCGCGGACGTTGCCCGCGCTGCGGCAAGGGCGCCTTGTTTTCCAGACTGCTTGATCTTGCTCCTGCTTGTCCGCAGTGCGGACTCGACTACACGCAGTTTGATCCCGGCGACGGTCCGGCCGTGTTCGGGATTCTGATCGTCGGGGCAATTGTCGCTGGCGGAGCACTTTGGCTCGAATTCACATTTTCACCGCCGCTTTGGGTACAGGCGGTGATATGGATTCCCGGGATTGCCGCGCTCAGCTTGGGATTTCTGCGTCTGGCCAAAGCGCTGCTCGTGGTCCTGCAGTATCGCAACGAGGCCAAGGAGGGACGACGGGTTAAGTGAGGCGGCTCTATTTCCGGCCAGTACCGTCGCTGACGGCGTTGTTCGCGGTCATGCTCGCACTCCTGATCGGTCTGGGGGTATGGCAGATCCAGCGCCTGCATTGGAAGCTGGCGCTGATCCATACTGTTCATGACCACATGACGGGGCCCGCCCTGAGCTTGCGTCAGGCCCTGGCCATGGGGATCGCCAGGGCCCAATATCACCGCGTGGCGCTGGTTGGCCATTTCGAGAACAGCAAAGAAGTCTATGTCTACACCGTGACGGCTGAGCAGCCGGTCTATCATGTACTCACTCCCCTTATCGTGGAGGGCGAGGGCGGACGGGCCATTATGGTGGATAGAGGCTATATTCCCCTTGCGCTCAAAAATCCGAGTACCAGGTTTGCTGGCGAACTAAAGGGGACGGTACGCATCGTCGGGATCTGGCGCCACAGCTACAGGCCCGGCCTCTTCACCCCGGCCCCTGAGGTCAAATCCCGCGAATGGTTCGTGCGTGACGCGCAAGGCATTGCGCGGGCTGACGGCGTCAAGCTGGTCGCGCCCGTCCTGCTTGAAGCCGACGCGACCCCAAACCCAGGTGGCTGGCCCAAGGGGGGGCAGACGATTGTTCATTTTCACAATGACCACCTGGGATATGCGATAACCTGGTTTGCACTGGCGCTGGGACTTTTGGGCGTCTATGTGCTCTATCATCTCAACCAGGGACGTTTGGAGTGGCGCGATTAGGCGCTGGCCCCTCAAATTGTGAAAGTTCCACCCCAGATGGGCGAGCCCCTCAAATATGTCTCGACGCGTGGTCGCTCGCCGGCCCAGGGAAGTGAAGACGTTCTCATATCCGGCTTGGCCCCAGATGGGGGCCTGTTTTTGCCCCAATTCTGGCCGCAGCTGTCGCGTGAGGATATCGCCGGCTTCCGTGGTAAGGCCTATGCACAGGTGGCCCGCGAGATACTTGGCCGGCTTTTGGACGATTTGGGCGCGGAGGTGCTCGATCGCGAAATTCCGCTCGCTTACGCCGATTTTGCGACCGAGGAGGTGGCGCCCTTGCGCGAGATCGCAGACGGGCGCTTTCTCCTCGAGCTGTTTCACGGTCCGACTCTGGCCTTCAAGGATATAGCGCTGCAGCTTTTGGGCAGACTGCTCGCCCAAGCTCTGCGCCGGCGCGGACAGCGCGCGACGGTGCTGGCAGCAACCTCGGGCGATACCGGATCCGCAGCCATCGCGGCATTGGGCGGGCGCGAAGGAATTGAGCTTTTTGTTATTCATCCCCTGGGGCGGGTCAGCGAGGTTCAGCGTCGCCAGATGACCACCTGCCGTCAAGCCAATGTGCACAATATCGCACTCCAGGGCAGTTTCGACGACGCCCAGGCGATTGTGAAGGCATTGTTTGCCGATCGAAACTTCGCAGCACAGCAAAATCTGACAGCGGTTAACTCCATTAATTTTGTGCGCATCGCCGCACAGGCGGTTTACTATTTTACCGCTGCAGCGGCGCTCGGTGCGGCGCCGACATTTGTCGTGCCGACGGGAAATTTTGGCGATGTCTTTGCCGGTGAAGCGGCAATGCGCATGGGACTTCCGGTCGAGCGTCTGATCGTTGCAACCAATGCCAATGATATTCTCGCCCGCACTCTTGCGACCGGGATCTATGCGGCAGGAGGCGTGCGACCGACGCTGAGCCCCTCTATGGACATTCAGGTCGCCAGCAATTTCGAACGGGCGCTATTTGAGGCGTTCGCACGCGACGCGGGCACGTGCCGGACGGCGATGGAGCAGTTCACACAGCATCGCAGTCTCACCATTGCCTCTACGGCCCTGGAAAATCTGCGTGCCCGCTATGACGCAGTGGCGATCAGCGATACACAGACACTTTTGGCCATAACCCGCCATTACGAGCGCACCGGACAATTGGTTGATCCCCACACCGCCGTTGGGCTCGCTGCAGCGGAAGGGCTTGCGAGCGCAGGCCCCCTGGTGGTACTGGCGACCGCCCATGCGGCAAAATTCCCGGATGCAGTTCGAACTGCAACCGGGCAAGTACCTCTCTTGCCCGAGCGCCTTCGTGCTCTCTATGAGGGAGAGGAGCGACAAACCGTACTGCCCAATGATCTGGATCGGGTGCGGGATTTCATCACCGCACATGCAGGAAGCAAATGAACGTTGAGATCACCCGCCTGAAAAGCGGCCTGACTGTTATCACCGACCCCATGCCGGGGCTTGAAAGCGCGGCCTTCGGAGTGTGGGTCAATACCGGAACGCGCAATGAAACCGCCGCTGAAATGGGTATCAGCCATATGCTTGAGCATATGGCGTTCAAAGGCACACGCAGGCGCACGGCGCGCGCCATCGTCGAGGAGATCGAAGCGGTCGGTGGCTATCTGAACGCCTATACAAGCCGCGAGCAGACCGCCTTTCACGGTCGCACGTTGAAGGCGGATGTCGCCCTCGGTCTTGATATTCTTGCCGACATCCTCACCGAACCGAGTTTCCTGCCCGAGGAGATCGAGCGTGAACGGCAGGTGGTGCTCCAGGAACTTGGGCAGGCGCGCGATACTCCTGACGAGATCATCTTCGATCACTTGCAGGCAACTGCCTATCCTGACCAGCCTATGGGCTTTCCCATTCTTGGCAATGAGGACACGGTCAGCGGTTTTGGCGAGCTGGCGCTGCGTAACTATATGGCGAGCCATTATCGTGCCGAGCAGATGGTATTGATCGCCTCTGGTGCCGTTCGCCATGAGGAAATCCTGAGTCTGGCCGAAGAAAAATTCGCGACGCTTCCTACTGGCAGCGTCCCCAAACCTGCACCAGCGCGTTACGCTGGCGGTGATCTGCGCCTTGCCGAAGACCATGAACAGGTTCACATCACCTTCGGTTTTCCCGGTATCGGCTCTGCGGATCCGCTGACCTACGTCGCCCAGGTCTATGTCACGGCGCTGGGCGGTGGCATGTCCTCGCGGCTCTTTCAGGAAGTGCGGGAAAAGCGCGGGCTGTGCTACTCGGTCTACGCTTTTCTCAACAGTTTCCGTGATGGTGGCATGATTGGTATCTATGCCGGTACTGGCGCGGACGCTGCGGCGGAGCTGTCGCAGGTAGTCGCCGGACAGATGGCGGACATCGCCGCTTCGTTGAGCGTGGATGAGGTTGAGCGCGCCAAGGCACAGCTGCGCGCCGGCCTCTTGATGGGGCTCGAACGGCCAGCCGCACGCGCTGAGCAAATCGCGAGCCACATGCTCAATTTTGGCCGGGTGTTGCCTGTTGAGGAGCTGGTTAAAGAGCTGGAGGCGGTCGACGTGGAGGCGGTACGGCGGTTTGCGGCTCGAGTGATAGAGACCGACCAGCCCTCTTTGGTGGCGCTGGGGCCGATTGAACGTGTAGAAACCTACGATAGATTTGCAGCGCGGTTCGGATCTCGCTGAGGCGGGCTATGGCGTTTATGCGCGGTCTTACCTTTCCCGGTGGTCAGCAGCCGGTGTTACGTGGACGGCGCATCTATCTGCGCTATCCGCGAATGGCCGATTACGCCGCGTGGGCACGGCTGCGCGGTGACAGCCGGGCGTTTCTGGAGCCTTGGGAGCCCCTCTGGAGCGACGATGAACTCAGCAAAGCTGCGTTCCGACGGCGGCTCAAGCGCTATCATCATGACGCGCGCCAGGATCAGGCCTATGCCTTTCTTGTTTTCCGCCAGGACGATGACGCCCTGACCGGCGGTGTAACCCTGTCCAATGTGCGGCGGGGAGTGGTTCAGACCTGCGCCATGGGCTATTGGTCGGGTCTGCCATTTGCCCGCCATGGCTACACCTTCGAGGCGGTGGTAGCGATGGTGCCATTCATTTTTGAGACGCTCGGACTTCATCGCATCGAAGCCGCCTGTCTGCCCGATAACACTGCCTCGCGGGCACTTTTGGCCAAGGCAGGATTCCGCGAAGAGGGACTTGCCTTGCGCTATTTGCAGATCAATGGCGAATGGCGTGATCATGTCCTCTTCGGCCTGCTCGAGGATGAACCTTGGCCAAAGGTGTAGGTGTCAAACGCGGTATCGTAGAAGGACGAAAGAGTGCAGCTTGAGCGCGTTGGGCCCGCTCGTGGGCAGGAGGTGATGTGGACGATCAAACAGGATGGCGCGGGTAAGGTGACGAGGTTGAGATGGCAGTGCCGCGGGCAACGGGAATTTTTGTCCTGTGCTCTGGGCGTGATTGCGGTGCTGACCGTGATGCTGCTTGGGCTGGACCGACTTGCGGTTGCGGCGGCTGGACCATTTCGAGCGCATCATGCGCTCAATCTCAACCGTCCGGAAGCTGCGCTCGAGCTCAAGGGCGCATTGTCGCCCTATCACGCGGCAGGCGCTGCCGATACCGACGGCTCGAAGTGGTACATCACCCGCATCTCCAATCCATCCCTGCATCCCATCACGCGTGTCCTTCTCGCCACCGAATCTGCCGATGCGCTCGCCCGCCTGTGGCCGCCTCAGACCCCGGCGCGCATCCTGCAGGTGGCCAGTTCAGACGGAGGCATCAGCATCGTGCGGGAACATGCCCTGGGCGATCACGCCTTTCGCGTGACGGTTCCCGCACAGACCACGGCAGCGCTCGCGCTGCGGATCCTTAATGCTGATAATCCGCCCTCGGTGCTCGCGTGGAGCGAGCCGGCGCTCGTTGCCTATCACCGTCGACTGGCGATTTTCATTGCCGCGATCGGCGGGTTGATCGCGGCCGCCGCCGCGATCACTGGCGGCCTCGCCGCAATGACCGGACATGTAGCTGCGCGCTGGGCCGCACTGACCCTTCTTGGAGTATTTCTCTTCTGGATGGCATCAACGGGGTTGCTCGCACGGGCGATGATCATGCCGATGGGCGGGCCCTATGGGCTGATCGCGCTCATTGAGGGTCTGACACTGCTTGCCGCGCTCAAATTCGTGGGGGCCGTGGCGCCTTATTCCGACGTGTGGCCCGAATATGGCCGCTATCGCCGCCTTGTGGCTGGCGGGCTTGCTGGCATTTCTTTCCTTGCCCTGGCAGGCACCCCGGGTGCAGCACTCGCCGTCAGCGCGCTGACTGTTGTCGGAGCGGCGGCGCTGTCCGCCTATCTGGTGCGTCGGGGGGCTGGTGGATTGCAGGCCGCACGGGTGTTGGCGCCGAGTGCCGCTGTCTTTGCACTCGTGGAGATGGCGGCCGCATTGACGGCGTTCGGGTTCTTTCATGGTAATCCCCTGGCGTCGAAGATCATCGGGGGCTTTGCCGCCGCCGGTGCGGTGCTGGTGGCGCTGGCGGTGGCCTCAGGGGAGGGCCTGGGACTGTTCAGCACGCCGTCCTCGCGACCCCATCGTGGCGTGGCTCTCCAGCCCGGGAGCGACGCGGCACCGGAATTCCAGGCCGCGATCGCTGCCTCCTATCAGGGTGTCTACGAGCTCGATTTCACGACCGACACGCTGCAGCTTTCTGCCGATAGTGCGGTCCTGCTTGGCCTGCCTCGCCAGCGGCTAGACCTCGGTCATTCGAGTTTCCTGTCGCGCATCCATCCCGATGACAGGATGATCTACAAGCAAGCTCTGAGTGATTATCGCAACCATCCGGGGCTTGCCTTCCGCATTGAATTCCGCATCCGCCATGAATCCGGTCGCTATGTCTGGCTGGAACTGCGGGCGAGCATGCAGGGCGGAGCCGAGTATGCCACGCTCTGTCTGGGCCTGATTGGCGATATTAATGCCCGTAAGCAGAGCGAGGCTGCGTCCCTTGACCGGTCCTTGCGCGATGCCCTGACCGGTCTTGGTAACCGGGTGGCGCTGATGGCGGCGGTGGAAAGCCTCGGTCGCCGCCCGCGTGACTGCGTGCTGGCGATGCTCGATATCGATCGCTTCAAAAGCATTCATGCCAGCCTTGGTGATTCAGGCGGTGATGCGGTGCTGCGTCATATCGCCGAGCGGCTGGTACGTCGTTATGCCACCAGCGCAGAGATTTTTCGTGCAGGAGGCGATGCCTTTGCTTTGCTGTTTAATACCCGCGGCACCGAAGCCAATCAGATCTGTGCGGAACTGGTTGAACTGTGTGGTGCGGCACTGACAGAGAATGGCCGGCGCATTTTTGCTCCAGCCAGCATCGGCGTGGCGCGTGGCGCCGATTGCGTCGAACCCATCGATCTCATCAGCAATTCGGAGCTTGCTCTGCGTCTGGCCAAACGCGCCGGTGGTGGCTGTGCGCGGATCTATTCAGCGGACATGGATGGCAGCGTACCGAAAGATTCGGTAAGGCTGGAGACCGAGTTGCGGCGGGCGCTGGAAGACGGTCAGATCGATCTTTTCTATCAACCCGTTCTACATCTGCCCAACCGCACCGTTGCCGGATTCGAGGCGTTGCTGCGCTGGCATCATCCCGAACGCGGTATGATCTGGCCCTCTGACTTCATCGCGCACAGCGAGGAAAGCGGTCTGATTGTGGCGCTGGGGCGCTTTGCCATCGCGCGCGCGGCGCAAGATCTGGCGGGCTGGCGGAACCGGTTCACAACAGACCCCGCACTCTTTGTCAGCGTCAATGTCTCACGTCGGCAGCTGTTCGATGAGCAGTTGGCGCAACTCGTAGCGCAAGCGCTGGCGCGTCATCAGTTGCCTGCCGGCTCGCTCTGCCTCGAAATCACCGAAAGCGCGATCGCAGGGGAAGGGGCCGATCTTTCCGCTCTCGAGCGCCTGAAAACGGCCGGTGCGGTGCTGGCCATCGACGATTTCGGCACCGGGCTTTCCAATCTCAGCCAGTTAAGTGCATTGCCCTTTGACGCTCTGAAGATTGACCGTAGCTTTCTCGTCCGCGGCAAGGCGGGAAAGGACGCGGATGTGATCCTGGCTTCTGTTATCCGGATGGCCGCGGAACTGGGCCGCCATGTCGTCGTGGAGGGGGTGGAACAGGAGGAGGAGGTAGAAAAGCTGAGCCAGATGGGATGTCGCCTTGCGCAGGGATTCCTCTTCAGCTCGGCCATGCCCGCGGCCGAAGTGCAGAATTTCGTAGCTCAGCATTCGGGCGGGGAGTCATAGATCAGGGCCTTGGGCGATTGAGCAGTCCCCGAGGCTCAGGCCCGACCGTTCAGGGCACTCAGACCGGACATGTCGATGCCGAGCGTGGCGAGCGCTGCGGACCAGATCTCGGCATGTGGGGTTTCGAACAGCAAGGTGTCATCGGCATCGCAATGGATCCAGGCATTGGCTCTGATCTCATCCTCGATCTGGCCTTCGCGCCAGCCCGCATAGCCGAGGGCGAACAACGCCTGTCGTGGGCCTTCGCCGGCAGCGAGCGCCCGCAAGATATCCAATGTCGCAGTCAGGGAAATGGTCTCGGTGATGGGTAGCGTCGAGTCATTGCTTTCATAGTCCGAAGAATGCAGCACAAAGCCCCGGCCAGTATCCATGGGCCCACCAAGGAGAATGGGAAAATCCGGTGTTGCCGGGGTGGTCATCAATTCCAGCCGGCTCGCCAGTTCACGAAAGTTGAGACCATCGATCGGGCGATTAATGCAGAGCCCCATGGCGCCGCTATCGAGCGAATGGGCGCACATGAAAATGACGCTCTTCTCGAACCGCTCGTCGCCCATTCCGGGCAGGGCAATCAGCAGCTTGCCTTCAAGGAAGCTCTCGCCCTGGATTGTCATCGTCGCACGTCCTGCCATGCGCTAAACCTAACACGGCCGTGGAATGCTGCCAGTGAAACTTGAGTGCCAAGTCGGCGGCGTGGCAAATCCCGACGGTGGGCTTTCTTAGCCAAGGCGACTGGGTTACAAGCGCGGGGTCGGGTATTTGTTCATCCCAAGAGGAGCATCACGATGACCATCAAAGTGGGCGAGAAACTTCCCAGTGCAACCCTTCTCGAAATGAAGAACGGGTCACCGACCCCAATAAAGAGCGACGATTTCTTCGGCGGCAAGAAAGTGGCACTGTTCGCGCTGCCGGGTGCCTTTACGCCAACTTGTTCGGCCAAGCATCTGCCGGGCTTTGTACAGCACGCCCAGGAACTTAAGAACAAGGGCATCAATGAGATTGCCTGCATCTCGGTCAACGACGCATTCGTGATGGGGGCCTGGGGCAAGGACCAGGGCGTTGGTGACAATGTTCACATGCTGGCCGACGGCAATGGTGAGTTTACCCGCAAGGTTGGGCTGACGCTCGATGGCAGCAAGTTCGGCATGGGCGAACGCAGCCAGCGCTACGCCATGGTGGTGGACAACGGGGTGGTCAAGCAACTCTATGTAGAAGAGCCTGGTGCCTTCGAGGTGTCGAGCGCCGAGCACATGCTCAAGCACCTGTAAAGCGCGGCCTGCATCACAGAGCTTTGGCGTGGTTGCGCGCCAAAGCCTGGCAGCCTTTGCGCCCGTCAGCGCGCTTGCATCAACGGGGTATCGCGGCCCGGGCGAGGGCGTCGGCACGCTCGTTCTCAACGTGATCATTGTGGCCGCGCACCCAGCGCCATTCGACGCGGTGTCGTTGCGATTGGGTGTCAAGAGCGCGCCACAGATCTTCATTCTTCACTGGCTTGTTATCGGACGTTTTCCAGCCTCTTGCCTTCCAGCGTGGCAGCCATTGTGTGATGCCGTCGAGCAGGTATCTTGAATCGGTATAGAGCACCACCTGACTTGGCTGGCGCAGGGCCGCCAAAGCGCTGATGGCCGCCTGCATTTCCATGCGGTTGTTGGTGGTCAGAGCTTCCCCGCCAGAGATTTCCTTCTCATGAGAACCAGCGCGCAGAATGGCGGCCCAGCCTCCTGGTCCTGGATTGCCGGAGCAGGCGCCATCCGTGAATATTTCTATCAGTGTGCTCAAATCCCGTACTCTCCCGCGCTCCTGACGGACAGATGGAAGCGCAAGGCCCGTGCGAATTCGCGTGGATCCTTAGGCCGTACGAATGCACCCGGATCGGGGTGCAGCCAGTCGTAAAGTCGCGTCAAGGTAAAGCGCAACGCGGCGCCGGCGCATAACACAGGCATCGCGGCCAGTTCGGCCGCATCCAGCTCGCGCACCCGGCGGTAACCCTTGAGCAGCGCCCTAGACTTGGTCACGTTAAAGCTACCGTCACCTTCGAAACACCAGGCGTTCAGCATCACCGCAAGATCGTAGGCAAGGGCATCATTGCAGGCAAAATAGAAATCGATGAGGCCAGATACGGCGCCGTCGACAAACAAGACATTGTCGGGAAACAGATCGGCATGAATGATGCCGCACGCTAGCCCATGGGGCCAGTGGGCGAGAAGTTGGTCATGGCCTCGCGTGATCAGCGCGGCAAGACCCTCTTGGACTCGATCTGCTTCGTTACGCGTGGCCTCGACAAGCGCGTGCCAGCCTCCAGGCCCCAGTGCATTTGGACGGGTCATGCCGAAACCCTGTCCGGCCACATGTAGCTGTGCCAGCGCTTCACCCGCGGCATGGCACTGGGCAGGCTGGGGACGACGCAGGGAAAGCCCCTCCAGAAAGGTCAGGATGGCTGCGGGCCGACCATTGACCTGTGCCGTCGTGGCACCCGATTTGCTCATAACCGGAATGGGGCAGGGCAGTCCCTGCGCCGCCAGGTGGCGCATGAGCGACAGGAAGAAGGGCAGATCTGTGGCGGCGACACGCTTTTCGTAGAGGGTGAGTATGAAATTGCCCTTGGTCGTTTGGAGCAGATAGTTGGAATTCTCCACACCCTCGGCGATGCCTTTGAAGCTGGTCGGCGCCCCGACATCGTAGTGTTCGAGCAATGCCTCCAAAACCTCGAAGGATACCTCGGTGTAAACCGCCATGCGCCGGGATCTGGGTTAGGATGCGAGGGCGCGCGGCACGTTGAAGATCACGTCTTCGCGGGTGACGCGGGTTTCTTCGACATCGAGTTGGTAGCGTTCCTGGAAGGCGGAAATGACCTGCTCGACCAGGAGTTCGGGTGCTGATGCGCCAGCCGACAGGCCGATGACCTTGGCCTGGTCTACGAGCGACCAGTCAATATCGCTGGCCCGCTGGATCAGGGTGGCTTGCTTGGCACCGGAGCGCAGCGCTACCTCAACCAGGCGCATTGAATTTGAGGAGTTCGGTGCTCCCACCACGAACACGACGTCGGCGCGCGGAGCGATCGCCTTCATCGCCTCCTGGCGATTGGTCGTGGCATAGCAGATGTCTTCCTTGTGCGGGCCCGCGATGTCCGGAAAGCGCTGGCGCAGACGGGCAACCATTTCGGCGGTGTCATCGACGCTCAAGGTCGTCTGCGTGATATAGGCAAGTCGCCTGGCGTCCCGCGGCTTGAAGGCGTCGACATCGGCGACGGTTTCCAAGAGGCTGATCGAGCCAGCAGGAAGTTGACCCATCGTGCCTTCGACCTCGGGGTGGCCGGCGTGACCGATCAGCACGATCTCATGGCCAGCCTTGTGGTGACGCTCGGCTTCGACGTGTACCTTGGAAACAAGCGGGCAGGTCGCGTCAAAATAATGAAGCTGGCGGGACTGGGCTTCAGCCGGGACCGATTTGGGGACGCCATGAGCCGAAAATATGACTCGTGCCCCCTCCGGGACCTCGTTCAGTTCCTCGACAAAGACCGCGCCAAGCTTCTCGAGGCGCTCGACGACAAAGCGATTGTGGACGATTTCATGGCGTACATAGACCGGGGCGCCATATTTTTCGAGCGCCAGCTCGACGATCCGGATGGCCCGCTCGACGCCCGCGCAAAAGCCCCGGGGGGCTGCAAGCAACAGGGTCAGATGCGGCTTGTCAGATGATAGCGAGAGGCCCTCGCGAAGATGGTCTGCGCTTCCCATGGCTGTTCCGCTTGGTTACAGTCCCGCGCCCGCGGGACTTGGCCATGGAGTCGGCCCGGGCACCTAAAAAGTCAAGCGGAAGTGGGATGGTCCCATGCCGCGGGCAAGCCATTCGGTGCGTAGGGAGGCATACGCCCCCACGCAGCCGGATCGAATGTGAGAGAAATGTTGCGCAAAGTTCTGCTGTCAGCCATCGCGGCCCTTGCCGCCTGCGCAGCCCTGTCGGGCTGTGCGAGCAATGTTAACCCTTCCTGTCCGACGGCCGCCGGCCTCGTCGACGCGTCGTCCCTGACCAAATTTGCCCCGGGTGCCAGCGAGGACCCGGCCCACATGCTTTATCGTGTGGAGCTGACCGGAGTGAGTACCGACTGCACTTTGCACAACAAGACTCGCACGGTCGATTCCACATTGTCCCTGCACTTTCGCGCCACTCGGAGCCCGTCAGCGACCGCGGTCACCTACAGTGTTCCGTATTTCGTGGCGATCCACAGTGGCGCAGACATTACCGCCAAGCGGATCTTCACCATCCGCTTCCACTTTGCTCCCGGCCAGACCACCGCGACTTTTGATGACCATATCAGCTCTGCGGAAATACACGTCTCGCTCGACAGGATGGCCTTTGACTATCAGTTGCTCGCTGGGTTCCAGCTGAACAAGCGCGAGCTTGAATATAATCGTAAGGAAGGGCTCTGATGGGCCTCCTCGAGGACCTGTCGCAGCGTGTGTCCGCAGCCTTTGCTGCCGAGGGCCTGGCCGCGGAACTCGGCCAGGTGCGCCTAGCCGACCGCCCCGATCTGGCGCAGTTTCAGTGCAATGGTGCGCTGGCTGCAGCGAAGGCTCAAGGGGTCAACCCGCGCGAACTGGCGACGCGCCTTGCACAGAGGCTGGAGAACGATCCGCTCCTGGCACGCATCGCGGTCGCCGGGCCGGGCTTCATCAATCTCGATGTCCGCGATGCGGAACTCCAGAGCCGTCTGCGTATGCAATTGCGCAGTGCTCTGCTCGGGGCGCCTCAGACCGCCGCCGGGCGGCTCGCCATGCTGGATTTCGGCGGGCCCAATGTTGCTAAGCCCATGCACGTCGGACATCTGCGCTCATCGATCATCGGCGACTGTCTGCAGCGGCTGTTTCGCGCCAATGGCTGGCGGGTGATCAGTGATGTTCATCTGGGCGACTGGGGGTTGCAGATGGGACAGCTGATCTCGGAGGTCCAAATCCGCGGCTTGGCGCCGGTTTATTTCGATGCCCGCCACGAGGGGCCTTATCCCGCTGTCTCGCCGGTGAGCATGGACGATCTGGAAGCGCTTTATCCCGCGGCAGCTGCGGCTTGCAAGGCCGATCCGGCGCGGCTGGAGGCGGCCCGCCTCGCGACGGCTGAACTGCAGGCTGGGCGCCCTGGCTACCGCGCCCTGTGGCAGCATTTTGTCCGGGTTTCCGAGGAAGGCCTGACCCGCGAATTCTCATCGCTCGGTGTGCATTTTGATGAGTGGAAGGGTGAATCTGACGCCGATCCGCTCATCGGAGACATGATCGCTGATCTCAAGCGTCGCGGACTCGCTGTCCTGAGCGAGGGCGCGCTGGTGATGGCGGTTGCAGAACCCGGCGACAAAAAGGAGATTCCGCCGCTTCTGCTCCTCAAGTCCGATGGCGCGGTGCTCTATGGCACCACCGATCTTGCTACCATCCTTGCCCGGGTCAGCCGTCAGGACCCCGATCTTATTCTCTACATCGTCGACCAGCGGCAGCACGTTCATTTCGAGCAAGTCTTTCGCGCCGCCCGCAAAGCGGACCTGGTCCGGAAAGCCCAATTAGAGCATGCCGGCTTTGGCACCATGAACGGGCCCGACGGTAAACCGTTCAAGACGCGCGCCGGCGGCGTGATGAAGCTTTACGAACTTATCGCGATGGCCAAGGACGAAGCCCTGAAGCGGCTCGCGGAGGCGGGTTTGGCGGCGGATTACGGCGACGACGAACGGGCCGAGATCGCGCGCAAAGTGGGCATCGCGGCGATCAAGTTTGCCGATCTTTCCAATCATCGGACGACGGACTACGTCTTCGACCTCGATCGCTTTATGCGCTTTGAAGGCAAGACCGGTCCCTATCTGCAATATGCCGCTGTCCGCATCCAGTCGATCCTGCGCAAGGCTGCTACCGCCGAGCTGGAGGAGGAGAGTGCGCATGTCCTTGATTCGGTCGAGGAGCGTGCCCTGATGCTGCAGCTGCTGCTCCTCGGCGAGGCGATGGCGAGTGCCGAAGAGCGGCGTGCGCCCAACATTCTGTGCGACTATGCCTTCGAGCTTGCCCAACGCTTTTCCCGCGTTTACGCCGCTCGCCATATTCTCGCAGAAGAGGATCACAGCGTCCGTGTGGCGCGTCTTGAGCTGGCGCGCCTGACGCTGGCGGTGCTCACCAAGGTGCTCGATCTGCTTGGCATCGAGGTTCCGGCACGTATGTAGGACGTGGCTGGCGGGCACCCTGCGTTGTTCTGTCTCCGCGGCGCGGAAGTACGGGGCAACATCGGCTTCGAGGGTTGGCTGTTTAGCTTTGCGAGCCGGGAGGTAATCGGCGCCATGGGCGAAGATCTTATCGGCGATCTCCACCTGGCATCCCATGGCAACGATCGTGACTGCGCCGGGAGGGTTTGCCGTCGAAAGCAATGAACCCGGGCCGCTGCGGCCACACTGCGGCAACCCTGCTCTCGAAGCAGTGCCTGAACACACCAGGATCGATCCGATTGAGCAGCAGGCCCAGCCACCGGCTGCCCGGAATGGGTGGTGGAAAGGGGCAAACAGGCGCAGGAACGCCAGGTGATGCTCACCCCAGGCCACGCTCTCGCCGAAGTCATCGCAGGTCGCAATCTTGGCGCAGGCGACCAGGAGCAGTACTTCTTTCAAGGGACAGGTCACCCGCCCGGGCTCGCGATCATCGCTGACCTCTGCAAAATGCCGCAACAGCACCGCCAGTCGGGCAGGTGCAAATTCAGGTTCCGCAGTCTGGCGCATGGCTCTGGCTCCAACGAATCAGAGCCGCGGGGAATCACACACTCCCGGTCAACCCAAAATCCTCGTTAACCTGACTGCATCGCCGTGGGCCGGTCGTCGCCTCAGATTGACTGCTGACGATTGGCGACTATGATCCCCCGCGACGTCCGACCCCGCCGGGAGGCGCGGCTGGCCGGCCATCACATACTCCCTCGCGGGAGAGTCCCTGCTGCTAGGAGGTCTGGCTGCAAGGCGCCGAAGGAGCAACCGCCCCGGAAACTCTCAGGCAAAAGGACCGCGAAGGGGTTGAATCTCTGGAAAGTGGCGCCGCCCTGAGGTTGCGCCCACCGAAGGGGTAATCCTGGCAGGACTGTGCCAGGAAATCTCTCAGGTCTGATGACAGAGGGGCGCGTGTCCGGTCGCAGGGTTGCGCCGTCCGCGCCGCTATCAGCTGTTGATCGGACTGCACATGGAAGCCACTTCTACACTTAAGCGTACGCCGCTTTATGATCTTCACGTCGAGCTCGGCGGCAAAATGGTTGAGTTCGCCGGCTATGCGCTTGCGGTTTACTACCCGGGCGGGATCATGAAGGAGCATCTGCATACCCGCGCAGCCGCCGGTCTGTTTGATGTTTCGCATATGGGCCAGCGTCAGCTTGTCGGGCCAGACCATGCTACCACCGCGAAGGCGCTGGAGGCACTCACCCCCGGTGACATCGTCGGTCTTGGCGCTGGACGCATGCGCTACACCATGCTCCTCAATCCGGATGGCGGCATGGTGGATGACCTGATGGTCACACGCACCGCCGAAGACGGCCGGCTCGGTCTAGTGTTCAACGGTGCGCGCAAGATGGTGGATGACGCCTATGTGCGGGCACGCCTGCCCCGGGCCGTGGAACTTTTACCGTTTGAGGATCGCGCCTTGCTGGCGCTGCAGGGCCCCAAGGCCGCCGCCGCGCTGGGGCGCCATTGTCCACAGGCGGAGGCGCTGTCCTTCATGACCGCCTCAAGCGCCAGCTTTGATGGGATTGCCTGTCACATCTCGCGCTCCGGCTACACCGGCGAAGATGGGTTTGAGATTTCGGTGCACGCTGCGGAGGCCCAGAGGGTAGCCCGCGCATTGCTGGCTGAGCCAGAGGTCCTGCCGATCGGTCTGGGCGCGCGGGACTCTTTGCGCCTGGAGGCAGGTCTTTGCCTGTACGGCCATGATATCGATGAGACCACGAGCCCGGTGGAAGCCAATCTGGTCTGGACCATTGCCAAGCGACGCAAGATCGACCGGGATTTTCCAGCGGCGCCCAAGATCATGGGGCAGCTGTTCGACGGCGCACCGCGCCGGCGCGTTGGCCTGCGTCTTAGCGGGCGAGCCCCTGCGCGTGAGGGCGCGGATATTGCCAGTCGCGACGGGCAGATCGTCGGCCGGGTTACTTCAGGCGGATTTTCGCCTTCACTCAATGCACCAATCGCCATGGGCTATGTGCCGCCTGCCTTTGCCGAGGATGGCTGCGAGCTCGACATTATGGTTCGTGGCAAGGCGCTTGCTGCGCAGGTTGCGGCGCTGCCCTTCGTACCCAATCGCTACAAACGTTAAGAGGAAGAGATGAGCGAGACCCGATTTAGCAAAGACCATGAATGGGTGCGGCTGGAGGGCGACATCGCCACCGTTGGCATTACCCGCCACGCCGCCGAACAACTGGGCGACGTGGTGTTCGTCGAGCTGCCGGAGGTGGGCCGGAACTTGACGGCGCATGGCGAGGCTGCGGTGGTGGAGAGCGTCAAAGCTGCGTCAGATGTGTTTGCCCCCGTGGGGGGAAAGGTTCAGGAGATCAATGGAGCGCTCACCGACGATCCGGCCGGCGTCAATGCCGATCCGGAGGGCGCCGGCTGGTTCTTCAAGCTCAAAATAGCCGACCGCAGTGAATTTGAGGGCCTGATGCGGCAGGGCGACTACGATGCCTTCGTGAAGGAAGCCTGAGCCCATGCGTTATCTGCCTTTGACGCACGATGACCGCACAGCAATGCTGGCGCGCATTGGTGCGAAAAGCATCAATGATCTCTTTGTCGACGTTCCCTCTGCTGCCGTCATCGATCGTGGGCGTTTTGCGCTGCCCGACGGGCAGGGAGAACTTGAGGTTGAGCGTCACCTGTCCAGGCTTGCGGCCAAGAACCTGTCGGCGGGATCGGCAGCGTTTTTTTGCGGCTCAGGAGCGTATCGACACCATGTTCCGGCCAGCGTCGATCATCTGATCCAGCGCTCCGAGTTTCTGACCTCCTATACCCCCTATCAGCCCGAGATCAGCCAGGGCACGCTGCAATACCTGTTTGAATTCCAGACCCAAGTGGCGATGCTGACGGGCATGGAGGTGGCCAACGCCTCCCTCTATGATGGCTCGACAGCAACGGCTGAGGCGGTCGAAATGGCCCGGCGTATCACAAGGCGCGCCAAGGTGGTGCTGTGTGGTGGCCTTCACCCCCATTACTCTGCAACCATCTCGACCCTCGCAAAGTTGTCCGGTGGCGAAATCATCGCTGTGCCGCGTCGCCCCGGTGAACGCGAAGAGCTCGCACATCTGATCGACGGCGAGACTGCCTGCGTGGTGGTACAGAGCCCAGATGTATTCGGCCTTTTGCACGATCTGCGCCCCCTCGCGGAGGCGGCCCATGCCAAGGGCGCATTACTAATCGCGGTTATGAACGAGGTGGTTTCGCTTGGACTGATCGAAGCGCCTGGGGCGATGGGAGCCGATATTGTTGCCGCGGAAGGGCAGTCGATCGGCAACGGTCTTAATTTTGGCGGGCCCTATGTGGGGCTCTTTGCCACGCGCGAGAAATTTCTGCGCCAGATACCTGGACGGCTCGCTGGCGAGACCGTCGATGCAGCGGGTCGCCGCGGTTATGTGTTGACCCTATCTACCCGCGAGCAGCACATCCGGCGCGAAAAGGCTACGAGCAATATCTGCACCAATTCGGGGTTGTGCGCGCTGGCATTCACCATCCATCTGTCGCTTTTGGGGGAGGAGGGTTTTGCCCGCCTGGCGCGCCTCAATCACGCTCGCGCAGTGCTGTTGGCCGAGCGGCTTTCCGCCATCAGGGGCGTCGAACTCGTCACCCAGACCTTCTTCAACGAGTTTACGCTGCGCTTGCCGCGGCCGGCCAAGGTAGTGATCGATGCCCTGGTGGAGCAGAATGTCCTTGGCGGGGTTCCCGCCAGCCGCTTGTTTCCCGACGACAGTGCGGCCCAGTCGCTGCTGATCGTGGCGGCGACCGAAACCAATTCCACCGACGATATCGATTCCTATGCTCGTGCTCTTGCCAAGGTGCTCTCATGACCATGAATAATCAGGGCCGCCCGACCACCGCAGGCATATCCGGTGCTACGTTGCCACCCACTCTGTCAGGCGATCATGGCCTCGATCACGAGGAGAAGCTGATTTTTGAACTTGGCCGTGACGGCATGTGCGGTGTCGATGTGCCGGAGGCTCCTGCCCATACGGCGCGCCTGGGTGGGATTGAGCGGCGGCGGAAAATCGGTCTGCCGGGCCTGTCTGAGCCGGAAGTGGTGCGCCATTACGTAAGGCTGTCACGCAACAATTACGCGATTGACACGGGGCTTTATCCCCTGGGCTCCTGCACCATGAAGCATAATCCCCGTCTGAACGAGAAGATGGCGCGCCTGCCAGGATTCTCTGACCTGCATCCGCTGCAGCCCCAGCAGACTGTTCAGGGCGCGCTGCAGCTGATCCAGGAGTTGATGCATTGGTTGATGGAATTGACCGGCATGCCTGCGGTAGCGATGTCGCCCAAAGCGGGTGCGCATGGCGAACTCTGCGGGATGCTGGCGATCAAGGCGGCTATTGCCGCGCGTGCAGAACACCGTCCGCGCGTCCTGGTTCCTGAATCCGCCCACGGTACCAATCCGGCAACTGCGGCCTTCGCCGGCTTTCGCGTCGATCAGATTCCCGCTACTGGCGATGGCCATGTGAATATCGAGGCGCTGCGCGCCAAGCTCGATACCGATGTAGCCGCCATCATGCTGACCAACCCCAATACGTGTGGCCTGTTCGAGCGCCGCATTCTGGAGGTTGCGGAGGCGGTGCACCAGGTAGGTGCTTTTTTCTATTGTGACGGAGCAAATTTCAACGCCATTGCCGGGCGGGTGCGTCCCGGAGACCTCGGGGTTGATGCCATGCACATCAACTTGCACAAGACATTTTCTACGCCCCATGGCGGTGGCGGTCCCGGGGCCGGTCCGGTCGTATTGTCCAAGGCTCTCGCACCTTTCGCGCCACTGCCTCTACTTGTCAGTGACGCTCACGGACTGCGGCTCATTGAAGACCGATCCGCATTATCCGGTGACAGTGACCCCTTCGGACGTATGTGCGCTTTCCACGGTCAGATGGGTATGTTCGTGCGTGCGCTCAGCTATATGCTCAGCCATGGCGCCGATGGCATTCGCCAGGCCAGCGAGGACGCCGTGCTGTCAGCGAATTATGTACTGTCATCTCTCAAGGATGTCATGACCGCGCCCTTTGGCGAAGGTCCGTGCATGCATGAAGCCCTGTTCGATGACAGCTTCCTCAACGATACCGGTGTTACCACGCTCGATTTTGCCAAGGCGATGATCGATGAGGGTTACCATCCGATGACCATGTATTTTCCACTTGTGGTCCATGGCGCCATGCTCATTGAGCCAACCGAATCCGAATCCAAGGAGTCGCTCGACCGTTTTGTGGCGGTCCTGCGCGGGCTTGCAGAGGAGGCAAAGGCGGGGCGGCTGGAACGCTTTGCAGGGGCCCCTCATTATGCTCCCCGCCAGCGTCTGGATGAGACGGCGGCGGCGCGCAAGCCTGTGCTGCGCTGGACAGAGACAAAGATCGCCGAAGCGGCGGAGTAGGCAGACCGGGGCCGGCACGTCGTATCGGCCTGGCAGCTCTAATCTGGTGGCTCTGATAATGACAGGCCTGGTGGTGGCGATGCCCCAACGCCTGGCTGCATCCGCAAGCTCCGAGTGGAGAAAGTCGAGCCCGGCCCGGCTGGACCTTCCGCGCTGAGCGGACGCGAAAGCGCAAGCGGCCGCAGTCACCTGCGGCCGCTTTAAGTCCGTTAGCTGCAGCCGCTCGTCGAACCGCAGGTGTTGCACTTCATGCAGGTGCCATTGCGCACCAGGGTGAAATTGCCGCAGGAGCCGCAGGCGTCACCTTCATAGCCCTTCATGCGCGCCTCGGCCGAGCGGCGGGCATATTGCTCCTTTTCGCCACTGCGCTGATGAGAGTGCTCTGACGCGGTTTCGCCAGAAGCCGCGAGCACGCTGGCGCGTATCTCGCTGAGAGTTTCGTGGACCTCTTCGTTCCCATGGTAGACGGCATTGACCTCCAGATCTTCGGTCAGGGCATGGACATGCTCAAGGACCTCCGCGTGTTCGGCATGAAGCTCGAGCTTGCGCGCGGCTCCCCCCTCAACCACGATGAGGCTCTTGCCGCGTACGAAGCCGCTCGACACCGCGCGGGCGAGTTCGGTCGGCGCCCGCGAAGGCTGGGTTGCATCGCCATGGCCCAGATCCTCGTCCTTGGCCGGTGGCACATGCGCGAGATCGTTGCGACCAAGATAGGAAACAGCCAGTTCGCGGAAGATATAATCGAGAATGCTGGTGGCGTTCTTGATGGTGTCATTGCCGATGACAATGCCCGCAGGTTCAAAACGGGTAAAGGTGAAGGCTTCCACGAACTCCTCAAGTGGCACGCCATATTGCAGACCGATGGAAATCGCGATGGCAAAATTATTCATCAGCGAACGGAAGGCAGCGCCTTCCTTATGCATGTCGATAAAAATCTCGCCTGGGCGGCCATCTTCATATTCGCCGGTACGCAGATAGACCTTATGACCGCCAACGATCGCCTTCTGGGTGTAGCCTTTGCGGCGGTGCGGTAATTTCTCGCGGGCTTGACGTTGCTGATGGACGACGCGTTCGACGATCTTTTCGACTATACGCTCGGCGACAATGGCGGAGCGCTGGGCCACCGGCGCGGCGGCAATCGTCTCCAGCTCATCCTCCTCCTCATCATCTTCGATGGCAAGAACCGACGACGCCAGAGGTTGGCTCAGCTTGGAGCCATCGCGATAGAGTGCATTGGCCTTCAGGCCGAGTTTCCAGCTTGTCAGGTAGCTTTCACCACATGCGGCGACGGTTGCGGCATTCGGCATGTTGATGGTCTTGGAGATGGCGCCAGAGATGAAGGGCTGCACGGCAGCCATCATATGGATGTGGCTCTCCACCGAGAGGGCACGAGTTCCGATACGGCCACAGGGATTGGCGCAGTCGAACACGGGCAGATGGTCCGCTTTCAGATGAGGAGCGCCCTCCAGTGTCATGGCGCCACAGACATAAAGATTGGCGGCCTCGATCTCGGCCTTTGAGAACGCGAGCGCCTTCAGCATGTCAAAGTCGGCAGCGTCGATGGCTGCCGGATCAATGCCGAGTGTCTGCGTGCAGAAATCAGCGCCGAGTGTCCACTTATTGAAGACAAAGCGAATGTCGAAGGCCGATTCGAGGGCACCTTCCACGGCAGCGATCTGTTCGGCACCAAAGCCCTTGGCCCGCAGTGCGTGGTGGGTGATGCCGCTATTCAGGCCCTCCAGCGTACCGTGCCCGACCGCATAGGCTACGATGCGGTCGATTTCATCTGGCTGATAGCCCAGCGTCGCAAGTGCTTCGGGTACGCAGCGGTTGATGATCTTGAAGTAGCCACCACCAGCGAGCTTCTTGAACTTGACGAGGGCGAAGTCCGGCTCAACGCCTGTGGTGTCGCAGTCCATGACCAGACCGATGGTTCCGGTGGGAGCAATCACCGTCGCTTGGGCATTGCGGAAACCAAACTGTTCACCAAGGGCAAGGGCCTTGTCCCAGGCCCGTTTCGCCGCTTCGGAAAGCTCGGCCTGGGTGACGGCATCATGATCGAGTGGAACCGGATTGACGTGCAGGTTCTCGTAGCCGCTCGTCATGCCATAGGCTGCACGCCGGTGGTTGCGGATAACCCGCAACATGGCGCCCTTGTTGTTGTGGAACTCGGAAAACGGTCCCAGTTCTCCAGCCATTTCGGCGCTGGTGGCATAGGAGATCCCTGTCATCACGGCGGAGATCGCACCGGCGATTGCCCGTCCCTGCCGCGAGTCATAAGGGATGCCGGCGGCCATCAGAAGTCCGCCGATATTGGCAAAGCCAAGTCCCAGGGTACGATAATCATAGGAGAGCTGGGCGATCTCCTTCGAGGGGAATTGCGCCATCAGTACGCTGATTTCGAGCACCATGGTCCAAAGACGAACCGCATGTTCGAAGGCTGCGACGTCGAACTGCTTCTGCCCCTGCATATCTTTGCGGAAGCTCATCAGGTTGAGCGAGGCGAGATTGCAGGCCGTGTTGTCCAGGAACATGTATTCGGAGCACGGATTGCTGGCGCGGATTTCGCCGCCCGCTGGGCAGGTATGCCAGTCGTTGACGGTGGTATGGAACTGGATACCGGGATCGGCACAGGCCCAGGCGGCATAGGAGATCTTCTCCCACAGATCGCGCGCCTTGATGGTCTTGACGATGCGTCCGTCGCGACGGGCAGTCAGGTTCCAGTTGGCATCCTTCAAGACGGCCTCGAGAAAGGCGTCGGTTACCCGCACCGAATTGTTTGAATTTTGTCCTGATACCGACAGATAGGCTTCCGAATCCCAGTCGGTGTCATAGGTTTTGAAGCTGATGCTGGTATAACCCTGTTTGGCAAAGCTGATGACCCGCTCGATGTAATTGTCGGGGATCATGGCCTTGCGCGCGGCGCGCACTTCGCGGCGCAGGGCAGGGTTCTTCTTTGGATCGAAACAGTCGTCACCACGGCCTTCACAGTTGACGCAGGCCTTCATGACGGCAGCGAGGTGCTTTTGTGCCAGTTTGGAGCCCGCGACCATGGCGGCCACTTTCTGCTCCTCGATCACCTTCCACTCAATGAACTGTTCGATGTCGGGATGATCGACGTCAACGATCACCATCTTGGCTGCCCGCCTGGTCGTACCACCCGATTTAATGGCGCCGGCCGCCCGATCACCGATCTTCAAGAAGCTCATCAGACCTGAGGACTTGCCGCCACCGGACAGAGGTTCGTTCTCGCCCCGCAGAGAGGAGAAGTTGGTCCCGGTGCCGGAGCCATATTTGAACAGTCGAGCCTCCCGGGTCCACAGATCCATGATGCCGCCTTCGTTGACGAGATCGTCATGCACCGACTGGATGAAGCAGGCGTGAGGCTGGGGATGCTCATAGGCACTGGCGGACTTCACCAGGTGACCGCTGCTGTGATCGACGTAATAGTGGCCCTGGCTCGGACCATCGATGCCGTAGGCCCAGTGCAGCCCGGTATTGAACCATTGCGGTGAATTGGGCGCGGCCTTCTGGGTCGCGAGCATGTAGCAGAGCTCGTCGAAAAAGGTCCGGGCGTCGGCTTCTTCATCGAAATAGCCGGCCTTCCAGCCCCAATAGGTCCAGGTTCCCGCCAGCCGTTCAAATACCTGTTTGGCCGAGCTCTCGCCGATGGTCTCGCTGCCGGTGCTCTCCGCATCAGCCTGTCGGCGCCACAGCCATTGCGGCACCCCGTCTTCGGCGACCGGTTTGCATGTGCTGGGCACACCCGCCTTGCGGAAATATTTCTGCGCCAGAACATCGCAGGCCACCTGGCTCCAGTCTTCCGGCACCTCGATACCGGTTTGCTGGAACACAACTGACCCGTCCGGGTTGCGGATTTCACTGGTCGCGTTGCGAAAGGCGATACCCTCATAGGGCGAATGTCCTGCGACCGTAAAGTGACGACGAATGCGCATAATCTCCCCCGCTTGGTCTGCTGCGTTTGTTCCCGCTCATCACCCCGCGAAGACACTTGTTCCCTGCGCCGGAAAGACCCCGTGCAGCGGGGCTCCCGGACGCTCCGGATATTGGAGTGTCCTAGATGTGGTGTCGCGAGCGGCGACAGGGGCAAAGTATGGGCATGAGCGCGGCGTACACGCAAGGGCTAATCGTGCAAGCCGAGGTTACCCACCACATGTAGTGGGTAAGCTGTCGCGCGGAAGTCCCTGCAAACGCTGCATGTCAAGACGCGAGGACTGGCCCGGGAAAAAATTTTCACAGCCCAATTTTTTTGTTCACGGAATGTGGATGAATGTGAAGGGGCCGGAGCTGGCGCTGCGTTGCTCCTGTAAAGCGTCCGGGCGGCAACGCCTTAAAGCCCGAATCGGAGGTCGCTGCGGCCATGGTGGCGCTTGGCTCTGCAGAGCTGCGCCCCTATAGTCCCGCCCGATTCCGACCAAAAGCGACAGCACGTTAGGGTCAGGCGAGGCATGATGAAACTACTCAAACGCGTCTTCATCTGGTGGAGCGGTGCCACTGTGGGGACGCTGTGGCACACTTGGCGCCGTGGCCGGTTTGTCGGGGCGGACGGACTGGGCAACCGCTACTACCAGGACCGTAGTGGCAGCCGCCGCTGGGTGATTTATAAGAATACCGTGGATGCCAGTCTCATTCCGCCGGAGTGGCATGGGTGGGTGCATCACACCTTTGAGGCCCCCCCGACTGTGGCCCCACCCAAAATCAAGCCTTGGGAAAAGGATCACCGTCCCAACCTGACAGGAACGCCGCTCGCCTATCGGCCCCGCGGCAGCCTGGCCCAATCCGGTGTGCGCCAGCCCTCAACCAGTGACTACGAAGCCTGGGAGCCCAAATAGGTACATTCATGACCCAGCGGAGCCTCGAGACCATGATCGGGGCGATCGTCATTGCGATCGCCATCGGATTTGTCTGGTTTGCCTACAAGACAACCAATGAGACCGGAATTTCCGGCTATGAAGTGACGGCAGTGTTCAGCCGGGTAGATGGCATCAATCCCGGCAGCGATGTGCGGCTCTCCGGCATCAAGATTGGCACCGTTTCGGCGCTGACGCTCAATCCCAAGACCTATGAGGCCGTGGCGCAGTTGTCGATCAAGAACGGCGTCGAATTACCCGTTGATTCTTCTATAAAAATAACCTCTTCCGGGATCTTGGGAAGCGCCTATCTGTCGATCTCACCAGGCGGCAGCAATCGGATGATTCCCCCGGGCGGGCGGATCAGTAATACCCAGGGTTCCGTCGATCTTATGGGACTTATAGGCCGCATGATCACGAGTGGAGGCAAAGGCTGATGCGCCCATCCTGGGTGATTGTGGGGGCACCGATTTTAATTCTGGCCGGTTTGGCCACCTATTCTGCGACAGCCGACCAGGGGCCCAGCAACACCACGAGCACGGCAAAAGAACTGGCCCGGGTGCCGCGCCCGCACACCGTTGGCCAGGCAGTGGCAGGCAAGGACGGGATCAAGCGCATGGTCATCCTGCGCGGCCTCGACAAGATCACTGGCCAGGCGGTGAACATCGACGCCCCGATTGGTTTGCCCGTTCACTACGCGACGCTGACCATTACGGCCCATTGGTGCTACTCCACGCCACCCAGCGAGACACCCGAAACGACCGCCTTCCTGACGATCGTCGATCACCGGCCAGACAAACCGCCGCGGCAGGTTTTTTCGGGATGGATGTGGGCGTCGACGCCATCGCTCAACGCCATGCAGCATCCGCTTTACGATGTCTGGGTGATCAGCTGCAAAACGAACCAGCCTGGCCAGGAAGGCCCGCCAGTACCGCCGACGACGCCGGTCAAACCGGTGTCACCCGACAAAGGTCCCAAGGACGGTAAGATCTTACTTCCGCCTGGCTCTGGACAATGACGCAGCCACAGCCCTGAGCGGGTAAGGGCGTCATCAAGCAGGTCTTGATATTGGGTGCGTGGGATCTCGATTGCCCCCATGCTGGCCAAATGTGCCGTTAGGAACTGCGTGTCGAGCAGGCAGAAGCCACCGGCACTCAACCGGGCCACGAGATGGACAAGCGCTACTTTGCTGGCATCTCGGGCGCGTGAAAACATGCTCTCGCCAAAAAAAGCACCACCGAGCTTCACGCCGTAGAGGCCGCCGACCAGCTCCCCGTCTAGCCAGCATTCCAGGCTGTGGGCGTGGCCGCGCTGAAAGAGCTCGATGTAGAGGGCTTCGATCTCCGGATTGATCCAGGTTTCGGTGCGGCCCTGGCCCGGCGCAGCGCAGGTCGCAATCACGGCCGGAAAATCCTGGTCGCTCGTGATCTTGAAGCGCTCGCTTCGTACCGTGCGGGCAAGGCGATGGCTCACATGCAGACCATCCAGAGGGATGATCCCGCGCACATCGGGACTGACCCAGTAAAGAGTTGGATCATCGCGGGTCTCGGCCATGGGAAACAGTCCCGCGGCATAGGCGCGCAAGACCAGCTCCGGCGTCAGGCGAGTCGGCGCACGCATTTCAGGCTCGTGCCAAAGGGCTTTCGGGGCGCGCTGCCGAAGGCTTGGGCCAAGACGGCAATGCAGATCGCTCGGGGGCTGTGGGCATCATTCAAAAATGCTCCATAATACTTTGAATATATGTGCATTTTAAGTTTTCATCTTGCGGCTTTGGACGCTGACTGGCGTCATACGTAGGCACTGACAGCAGGGAATCCGAGCACTGATGTTACCGCGCGGTTCAGCCTCCGCCGGCTTCTGACAGCTAAAAGTAATTATAGGCTTGGGCGGACGCGAGGGACAGAGTGAAAGAAAAACGGGCGCCGGGGAAAGTCTTCGGCCTATGCGCCCCCAAAGCCCCCGAAACTGCGCGACCGGTCTTGTCATGGGTTTGTACCCCGACCGACTGATGAAGCGGCCGCCACAATTTCAGCCGACGGTGTTGATGGTCTTCTGCGCCAGCTGATCGGCGCTTTTCAGCGCATCGAGATTGGCGCGATAGGCATATTTGGCGGAAAGGATTTCAACCATCCAGGAATTTGGTGTGGCGTTCTGGGCAGCCACGGCGGTGGCGCCTGCCAGAGGGCGCGAGGAGGGCGTAGCTGCCGCCGCTGGGGTGGCCTGCGCCGGGGCGGCTGCCGGCGGGGCCGCAGTTCCGCCGAAGGCATTGACGAGTTTGCTGGCAGCAGACGTCAACTGCGCGGCGCTGGCGGCAAGTCCACTTGCGGAGATCGAAAACGCGTTCCACATGCCGGCCATCATGGCGCCTATTCTCTAAAATTTGGGCAAGCAGAACTCTAAATCTTTATTCAAATTGTCCCGAGTAGGAATCTCAGGCCGCTTCCTCCTTGCGTGCGCGCGTCTCGATCATGTTGGCGAATGCCGCAAAAATCGCCTTCATCTGCGGCTCCTTGTAAGGAAATAGTTCCGGCGGGTCCATGTTGTGCACGATCATGGCGATATCTGCTTCGAAAATCAGCAATTCCCCATCTCTGGTCTCGGCGCAGTCGATCGCAAAGTAATCAAGACCGACGCGCTGGGCGATTGCCATGAGCGCCTTTGCGTGCCGGGCACCCATCCCGGCAGAAAAATTACTCATGAACGCAGCTTCTTCGGCGCGCTTGTGTTCGGACTGTTCCATCCCGGCGTTCAGATACCAGAGCTTCCATAGGTCAGCGATCGCCATATGGCAGGCGAAGGGCTGGCCATCGATAAACACGATGCGATATTTGCGGAACAGACCATCATCGCCGCTATAATCGATGAACTGAGAGACGAAGAAGTCTGTGTGCGCGCAAGTTTGCAGATAGTTCTGCAGAGCCTCGGGGTCATCGAGACGTTCAAGTCCGCGGCCGGCCTGGCTGCCGACGGGACGGATGATGAACGGAAAGCTCAGTTCGGTCCCCAGATCGCTGAGTTCGCCGGTCCCATCCAGGACATCGTTGAGATCATCGCGGTCAACCCGGCAGGTAGCAGGAACCTTTAGTCCGGCAATGCCATCGAGCAGCTTGAACAAGCGATCGCGCTCAAGATCGCGAATGCGGCGCGGCAGATTCAGCAGGGGACGTGGCCAGCCGAAGGTCAGGCGCTGGATTTCGTGCAGAGTGAGGCGCGTTTCGTCCGAATCCGGTACGGCTACGAAGGCCACGTCATGGTCCGGCAATAGCTCGGGCTGCACACCACCGGGCACTACATAATACGTGTAGATTTCAATGTCGGAGCCCTCGAGCAGGAATTCGACAGGGGTGTTGCCTCCCATATCGGTGGCGGCGGCGAAGACCAGCAGGCGCAGCCGCGGGCTCTTGCTTGAGGAGGAGCGATAGATTGGCCTTACCCCAAGGGCTTCGTCTTGGAGCTGCTTTCCCAGCTCGGGACGCCCGAGGAGCTGCGCAATGACAGAAAGATCCATCGCGGCTTCCACGTCGGCATTATCGGCTTGCAGTTGGGCCACAAGTTCGCCCCACAGAGGATTAAGATCGATCCCGTCAAATGCACGCTTGGTGAGGACGGCGACCCCGATCCGAGGTTTAAGGCCCAGGGATTGAGCTGACACAAAGCGAAAGGCTTGGGACATGTTCGGCCTCTTGGAGTTCTCCTGATCCTGGACGGTTATGGTTAAGATCGGGTTTCTGCTCAGTCGGGCATGATGGAACAGGCCTGGATCGTGGCTGTTTGAGCACCGGCCGTCCTCTTGGTGGCGAGGCGCACCGGTGGGCTCGCTGCCTCACCTGGCGGATCCGAGGTCCGGATCCGCCCAGAAGACTTGCCCTGATTGGCACGCCCGCGGTTTCGGGTGGGATGGTCCGGGCGCCAGTTACTGATGTCTGCGCGGTTGCAACCTTGACAGTTCGCAGGGTTTTGCGCTGCAGGAGAACGATGTTGGCTTATCGGGGATGAGCATGCGCCACGCGCCGGCCACACTTCGCAACCGCGAACCGATTCTGAATGTCCTGAAACAGGTGTTGCCTCACCGCGGGCTGTTGCTGGAAATCGCGAGTGGCACGGGCGAACACGCCGTCTTCATGGCGCCGGAACTTGGCGAGCTTTTCTGGCAGCCAAGCGAGATGGATGGGGCCGTCCTTGCTGATATAGATGAAAGAACCATCACCGCAGGCTGCCAACGTATCCTGCCCGCATTGCAGCTTGATGTGACCGCCGCAACTTGGCCGCTCAGCCATGCGGATGCGGTCTTCTGTTGCAATATGATCCATATTGCGCCATGGGCGGCCGCTGAGAGCATGTTTACTGGCGCGGCGCGCCTTCTTCGGCCGTCCTCGCTCCTCATCCTCTATGGACCGTTCAGACGCCATGGCGTCCATACCGCGGCGTCCAACGCGCAGTTCGAATCCTGGCTGCAGGGTATTGATCCACGCTTTGCGGTGCGCTGCCTTGATAATGACGTGATACCGCTTGCCCGCGCCAACGGCTTTGAGTTGGCCGACATCGTTGCGATGCCGGCCAACAACTTCACCGTTATTTGGCGCCGGTGCTAGCTGCGATCGATGCTCCAGGGACCAGGTCCTGCCGCAGCGATGTAAAGGAAGACGAAGCAATATAGGATTGCCTCGTCGCCCTGATTAAGCAGGGGAATCCACTGACCGGACTGGCCAACGTGATAGAGCCAGTACGCCACCGCCATTTCGCCTGAACAAATGAAGGCGGCGATGCGTGTGAAAAGGCCGAGGCCAATCAGCACGCCGCCTACGAGTTCGATGAGGCCTGCGGCCAGCAGAAGTGGCGGCAGATGTCCGGTCATTAACGGTTCGGGATAACCGAACAGCTTTGCGGTTGCGTGCTGCAGGAAGAGCAGTGCAACGACGATGCGCAGAATACTCAGCAATTTCGGCTGATGGTTTTGCAAAAACTGCAGTTCCATAGTTGGTTTCCCCCAAGGTTATGCGGGGCATCATAGCCGATTTTCCGGCCAGCCTGAAATCAGGAGGGGTGACTGGCCAGCCAGTGTTCAAGCCAGTGGATGTTATAGTCGCCATTGATGATGTCGGGTTCGCGGACCAGACGCTGAAACAGCGGAATCGTGGTCTCAATCCCGGCGACGACGAGTTCGTCAAGCGCGCGCCGCAGGCGCATCAGACATTCGTTGCGGTTACGGCCGTGGACGATCAGCTTGCCCGCCAGGCTGTCATAGTAGGGCGGAATGCGGTAGCCCGTGTACATCGCCGAATCAAAGCGCACGCCAAGCCCACCCGGCGGATGAAATGCCTCAATAAGCCCCGGTGACGGCCTGAAAGTAAAAGGATTTTCGGCATTGATCCGGCACTCGATGGCGTGTCCCGAGATGGTGATGTCGCGCTGTTCGAGTTCGAGCGGAAACCCGGCAGCGATGCGAAGCTGCTCGCGCACGATGTCGATCCCGGTAATGGCTTCTGTGACGGGATGCTCGACCTGGAGGCGTGTGTTCATCTCAATGAAGTAAAAACAACCATCCTCAAACAGAAATTCGATGGTACCAGCGCCCAGATATCCTAGCTTCTCGAGCGCAGTGGTGACCGTCCGTCCGATTTCTTGGCGCTGAGTCGCATTGAGTGCGGGCGAAGGGGCTTCTTCCCACACTTTCTGGTGTCTTCGCTGGAGCGAGCAGTCCCGCTCGCCCAGATGCAGGATCTTGCCAAACGAATCGGCAAGAACCTGAACTTCGATGTGCCGGGGGCGCGTGAGGTACTTTTCGAGGTAGACCGCGTCATTGCCAAAGGCGGCCTTGGCTTCCGCGCGCGCCGTGGCCAGGGCGAGGTTGAGTTCGCTCTCCGAGCGGGCGACCTTCATGCCACGGCCGCCACCGCCGGCCGACGCCTTGATCAGCACGGGATAACCGATATCGCGGGCAATGCGTTTGGCTTCGTCATCGGAGCTGACGCCGCCATCTGATCCCGGCACGGTGGGAATGCCAGCCGATTTGGCGGCCTGCTTCGCCGCAATCTTGTCCCCCATCAGGCGGATCTGTTCGGGCTCCGGCCCGATGAATACAAGACCATGTTCCTTTACGATTTCGGCGAAACGGGCGTTTTCCGACAAAAAGCCGTATCCCGGATGGATCGCCTCGGCGCCGGTAATCTCGCAGGCCGCGATGATTTGCGGAATGTTGAGATAGGACTGCGCTGCGGCAGGGGGGCCCACACACACGCTTTCGTCGGCAAGGCGCACATGCATGGCGTCGGCATCGGCGGTGCTGTGTATGGCGACCGTCGAGATGCCCATTTCCTTGCATGCGCGATTGATGCGTAGGGCGATTTCGCCACGATTGGCGATGAGGACTTTTTCGAACATATCAGCCCAGCACGACTAGGGCCTGGCCGTACTCAACCGGCTCGCCGTCTCGGACACAGACTTCCTTGATGACGCCGGACCGCGGCGCACTGATCGGGTTCATAGTTTTCATCGCTTCGACGATGAGAAGCGTGTCGCCTTCCTTGACGCTGTCTCCAGGCTTGACAAATGCCGGGGCACCGGGCTCGGGAGCGATATAGACCGTTCCGACCATCGGCGAGGGGACGGTGCCAGCCGCAGGTGCTTCGCGCCGCGCAGGGGACGCTTCTGAGGTCATTCCGGGAGTGGGAAGAGCTGCCGACGCCGCCGGGGGGACTCCACCATGGACGATATTGATCTGGCGGGCGACCCGGATACGCAGACCGGCTTGCTCGACCTCGATTTCTGTGAGGCTGGTCTCAGTCAAAAGCTCCGCCAGTTCGCGGATGACCGAGGCATCAATGCTGTTGGGCCGTGGAGATGGTTGCGCCTCTTTGGCGTCTTTGCTGCTCATGCGTTCGCGTCCTTGAGAAGCTTGGCCAGTGCGTCGACGGCCAAGAGGTAGCCTTGCTCTTTCAATCCGCAAATCACTCCGGTGGCAATGGGGCTGACATAGGAGTGATGCCGGAAGGATTCCCGAGCGTAAGGGTTGGAGAGATGGACTTCGATCAGGGGCTGGTCAAGCGTCCGCAAGGCATCATGAATGGCGACCGAGGTGTGGGTGAATGCGCCAGCATTGAGAATCACCCCACTGGCCTCGTCTCGGGCCTCCTGGATCCAGTCGACGAGCGTACCTTCATGATTTGACTGGCGAAATGTCACCAGAAGCTGGTGTGCGGCGGCACGGGCTACCACCGCCGCCTCAATGTCACTTAGGCGCGTGCGGCCATAGATCTCGGGTTCGCGAAGGCCCAAAAGGTTGAGATTGGGCCCGTTCAGCACATATATCGGCCTGTCTTTGGCCAAAGGTTTCTCCCGTTCACCCGGTTTGCGCAAGTCGTTATACTGGGCGAGCGCGGCCAATGGAAATACCAGCTAGGAACAGGCTTTATGTCGCTTCATGTGATTATCAACGGCGAGGATCGCGAATTGTCCGGGACCATGACCCTCTCTGCTCTGTTGACTGAGCTGGGGATCGAGACCGGCAAGATCGCGATTGAGCGCAATCTCGAGATCGTGCCGCGCTCTCAATATGATAGCCTGGAGATAGGGGCCGGCGACCGGCTAGAGATCGTTCACTTCATCGGGGGAGGCAATCTGCCGTCGGCCGAGCAGCCGCTGGTCATCGCCGGTCGTCAGTTCCACTCGCGGCTGATTGTGGGGACTGGCAAATACAAGAGTTACGCTGAAAATGCTGCAGCGTTGGAGGCCTCCGGCGCTGAAATGGTGACGGTCGCAGTCCGCCGGGTCAATCTGAGCGATCCGGACCAGCCGAAGCTCATGGATTTCATCGATCCCAGAAAATACACCTATCTGCCCAATACGGCGGGCTGCTTCACCGGTGAAGATGCGGTCCGAACCCTGCGTCTTGCGCGGGAGGTCGGTGGCTGGGATCTCGTCAAGCTCGAAGTGCTGGGTGATCGCAAGACGCTCTATCCCGACATGATCGAGACCTTGCGGGCCACCGAGTTGCTGATCAAGGATGGCTTTCAGGTCATGGTCTATTGCAGCGATGATCCCTTGATGGCCAAACGGCTTGAGGAGCTCGGTGCCTGCGCCATCATGCCTCTCGCGGCCCCCATTGGGTCTGGTCTTGGGCTACAGAACCCGGTTGGCATCCGCATGATTGTCGAGGAGGCCAAGGTACCGGTCATTGTGGATGCCGGAGTGGGCACTGCCTCTGATGCGGCCATAGCCATGGAGCTTGGCTGTGACGCAGTATTGATGAACACCGCCATCGCCGAGGCCAAGCATCCGGTGCTGATGGCCGCTGCCATGAAGCACGCGGTGCAGGCGGGACGGCTCGCCTATCTGGCCGGGCGCATGCCCAAAAAACGCTATGCCGATCCTTCCAGTCCGTTGGCAGGGCTGATCTGAAACGCGATCTGCCATGGCGGGATGGACAGTGCCGAAACTGTCCTAGCTCGAGCGCTGGCGCATCAGCTGCGCCAGCTGTTTCGCGTTGACGGCTCCTTCGCGCATCCGTCCATCGACAATGAAGGCTGGTGTGCCGTCGATATCGGCGGCCATGGCCAGGGCATTGGCATTGTTAATGGTTTCGGTAACCGACGCAGCTTGCGCATCGTGTTGTAATTTTTTCACGTCCAGTCCCACCTTTTGCGCAATGGCGAGCGCGATCTTGCGGTCGACCAAGCCTTGTTGACGCATCATGGCAAAATGATAGGCGAGATACTTGGCCGGCTGGGCCCGCGCTGCGATGGCAAGGCGAGCTGCTGCTACCGATGCGTTACCCTTGATGGGGAATTCAATGAAGGCGAAACGGGCGTCCTTTTTGTGGGCGTTGTAGAACGCTTCGACTGCCGGATTGGAGGCTCGGCAAAATGGGCAATTGTAGTC
>JAJZGY010000150.1 GCA_021804785.1 Pseudomonadota bacterium
TGGACATCGTCCGCAACCCCGTCGGCGTTTCCGTCGTGCTCGAAGCATGAACCGGGGCGGAGCATGCAATGATGAAGGCTTTCTTCTCCTTCGCTCGCGCGGGGGTGCAGCGGCCCCACTGGGGCCTGTCCGGGCCTGGGCGGAAACACCGGTCGAACCCTATGGGTATGGCCCGCATATGATGTGGGGTTGGGGGTGGTATGGCATGATCTTCGGACCCCTGTTCATGATCCTGGTGCTTGCCGCGGTGATCGTGGTCGCCGTCCTGGCCGTCCGATGGCTCGGCGGCCCCTGGCCAACCGCTGGGGCGCCGCCCCATCTGCCACCGAGCCGGACGGCGCTCGACATCCTCAACGAGCGCTTCGCTCGCGGCGAGATCGACCAAGCCGAATACGAGGCAAAGCGGCGCCTGATTTCTCAAGGCTGATCATATCGCAAGGGGCAAGGGCATCGTATGTCTTTGCGCTGTCAACCGTCAGGAAGCGAAGTGGAGAAAGACCATGAGGAATGCGCGGGCCGAGGCGGCTCGAACAGGAATCACGCAACGCGCCAATTGGCTCGCACCCGCCGGAACGGCGATGGCGATGCTCGCGTGCTATGGCGTGAGCGCCACGATTGGCCTCGCCTCTCTGGTCGGAGTCAGCATAGCACTCCCGTTCCGGGCGCCCGTCATCGTCTTCTTTTCCGCTTTTGCTGCCGCCGGCCTCGCGAGTTCTTTCCGGCGGCATCGCAATCGCCCGGCCCTCATCCTGGGTCTGCTCGGCTTCGTTCTGATCGTGGTGAGCAAATTCCTTCCGCTCGCCCTCAGGGCCGAATCATTTGGTATCGAAGGGACTGGCTTCCTGTGCCTGATTGCCGGAAATATCCTCGCGTTTCGGGCAAGGCGGGTGAATGGCCTCTCTTGCGACACCCGGCCGACGATGTGAGGTCGGCGATCCAGATTGTGGGTATTGCGAGCAAGTTTGTACGCGCCGGAGACAAAACCCCTCACGGAAGCGGCCGGGTAGTCCGGCTGCGCCGGTGTAAAAGCCCATCGGTATATAAGCCCACGAAGAGATCTTCCCAATCCGCCTCCTCCGTGCCCAACAATTCGGCGCGGAAAACGCTGAGCCGCTTGGCCGCCGGCCCCCCCCGCCTCGCCGAACAAATCCACCATGAATGCCACTCTCGCTGCCTGATCTCCTCCATCCTGCCCGGCCGGCATGCGCGCGCAAGGTCGCGCCGGGGTGTCGTTCGGAGCAAGGAGAAGTTCGAGAAAATTTCCGACCCACCCCATTGCCACCATGGGAATAGCCAACGGTGCAAGGCCGTGGTCGAGCAGCTCAGCCGGGATCTCATATTGTGAGCGCCCTATAGAAGCGAATATCATGGCAATCGTGGGGGGCCTCAGCCAGATTCTCTAAACCGCTTGCATGTCCTCTCCTGATCGCAACCACGATCGCTTCTCTTACTCACGGCCTATTTCTGGCTGCTGAGAACTCATTTGCGACCATGCGCGATCCTCACGGCATCTGGATGACGCCGCAGCATCAGCATTGCCGCGACACCAACGGCCGGACCCGGAACAAGAAGCAGGAAGCTCCAACGCCAGCCAATCCCGACAGCGATCACTGGAGTAAGGCGGATCGAGGCAATCGTGAGAGCGAAGCCGAGGCCGAGTTGGAGTGCAATTGCGGTGCCGACATAGCGTGGATCGCTGACCTCGGTGGCCATCGCGGAGAATTGAGCGGAATCACCGATCACGCTTATCCCCCAGATAATTGCAACGGTCATGAAGAGCCAAAGTGGACCAGAAAAAGCGAAACCGATCGTGAGCGCACAAAGTCCGGAGACGACCATCATGATAGCGGAGGTTGCAGTCCGCCCAATCCGGTCTGCCATGAAGCCACCAAGCACAGCGCCCACCACGCCCGAGGCGATGACAACGAAGGTGATCAGCGAGGCGTCCCGAGTACTGGCCAGACCCAGCCCCGGAAGTGCCGCCGACGTGAAGGCAAGGAACCACCCCCACATGGCATAGAGTTCCCACATGTGTCCGAAGTACCCGAGATTCGCGAGCGCTAGGGGCCGGTTGCGCAGAACCGTGCCGATCTGCCGCGGGTCGAACACAGCTTTGCTGAACGGGAATGGCCCCTCATGTGAAAGCATGGTCAGCACGCTTGCACCGATCAGCGTGGCGACGGAGGTAGCGATGACCACATCCTGCCAGACAAGGTTCTGGATCAGCGCGCGGATCAGGTTGGGGAAGGCTGAGCCTAGCGTCAGGGCCGCGATCACCGCGCCGAGGGCCAGGCCGCGGCCATGCACGAACCACGTGGAGATGAGCTTCAGCGCCGGCGGATAGATGCCGGCCAACGCGACCCCGGTGATGAAGCGCGCGGCAAGAAGTGTACCGATGTCCGACATCCAGAGCAGGGATAGGTTGGCGGCCGCTGCGAGCACACCAGCCACTCCCATCAACAGGCGTAACGGCACCAGGTCGGGCAGGCTAACGACGCTGGAAGCCAAGGCTCCTATCACAAAGCCGATCTGAACCATGTTGGTCAGCCATGATGCGGCGGCTGGCGTCAGCGTGAAGACCCGCACGAGATCAGGCGTGATTGCTGTCGCCGAGAACCACGTGGTCATTGACAACACGAGGCCCAGGCAGACGCCTGCCAGTACACGCCAGCGCGCGCCGTCGTCAATGACGGTTTGCGCGGAGGCCGTTGCTGTCACGCTTCACTGACTCCCTTGTGCTCCAGCGCGACAGTGAAGGTCGTGGCCGTACCATCGATGCACAAGTCCCCAGCGGCGTTGCGCACCTGGGTCTTGAGTGTGCAAATCGGCTTGTCTTGACGAACCGTCAGGACTTCGACAGAGCCTATGATTTCCTCATCGAGGCCTACGGCTTTCAGAAACTTCCAGTCGCAGGCAAGGAATACCGTACCCGGTCCCGGCAGATCTTCCGCAACCAGGGCGTTGAGAATGCCTGATGTCACGCCGCCCTGAACGATCAGCTTGCCGAAAACCGTTTTTCCCGCGCGCTCTTTGTCATAATGGAGCGGGTTTCGGTCACCGGTCATCGCGGTGAACGCCTCGATATCTTTCATCGAAGTCGTGCGGCGCCGCCGAGCGATATCGCCCTGGCTTGGCATGCCCTTTATGGTTCCGGTCCAACCGTTCTTGATCGCAGAATTGGTCATAATCCCGGTCATCTTTCCAGGCTGCAGCGCTGGCCCCAAGCGGGTTACGACACAGCGTCGGTCGGAGGGGCCCGTCGTCCGGTTGCCATCTGAGGGCAGACCGACCGGTCGGTACCATAGGCTTGACCACTTTGGCCTGTCAATGGCTTATCTGGAGAGGATTTTCACGAACTGCCGCGGCCACAAAGGAATCGGTCATGTCTAATTCCGTCAAACACCTTGCCGCCGTGCCGATGCAGGAGGATACGCCGCAACGTTCACGAATTCGAGGTATAGCCGCTGCTCTGTTCGCAGCGAAGGGGTACAATGCGGTAGGAGTTTCCGAGATTGGGGAGGCGGTCGGCCTCGCCAGAGGCGCGTTGTACCACCACATCACCAGTAAGGAAGAATTGCTCTACAACATCGCCATTCGCTACATTGGCGATCTAGTTGAGTCCGGCCGCACCATCAGTGACGATATGCCCGATCCGGTGGCGCGCATTCGTCTGCTCAGCCGTCATCTTATGCGAGTGATCGGCGCGCACATCAACGAGATGACCGTCTGTTTTCGTGAAGTCAATTCCCTGACGGGCGAGCGTCATGCAATCATATCACAACTTCATACAGAATATCAGAACATCTGGGCGCGAGCAATTGCAGATGGTGTTGAAGCAGGCGCCTTCCGTCCTGTCGAGCCCGTCGCACTCAAAGGTATTCTGGGCATGTACTTCTACTCGTTCCTATGGCTCAATCCAGACGGGCATCACCGTCCTGAAGAGATTGCCGACATCTTCAGTAATCTCGTATTTCGAGGGATTGAGCTGGCCGACTTTG
>JAJZGY010000057.1 GCA_021804785.1 Pseudomonadota bacterium
TTCACTTTTACGCCGAAATCCGCGCAGGCGAGGTGCGGTCACTGCTGCGCTGGTCCGATATGCCCGGCAGGGCCGAGTATCGCGCCATGGCAGACAAGGTCATGCATGCCAGCCTGAGGATTGGCGAGCACAGAATTTTGGGTGCCGACAGCCCGCTGAAGCACTTCTCTGCTCCCGCAGGCTTCCGCGGCACATTGAATGTCGACAGTGTCGCCGACGCCGAGCGTATCTTCACACAACTGTGCGACGGCGGCACTGCAACGATGGGAATGGGTGAGACCTTCTTTGCCCGACGCTTTGGTATGGCAGCCGACCGCTTTGGAATTCCCTGGATGGTGGTTGCTTGCTATTTCTGATCAAGGCTATTCCACGAAGGTCACGATTTCCTCCAGTGGGGCGCGGTCAGAATGGAGACTGTTGACCTGATGGGCGCTGTCGGCGTAGCCGATCGCCATTCCGGCAAACACCATCTCATGCTCGCCAATCGGCAGTTCGCGGCGTATCACCCGATGAAATGACGACCACGATTCCTGGGGGCATGTGTGCAGGCCATGGGCCCGGGCCAGCAGCATGATGTTCTGCAGCAGCATGCCGAGATCCGCCCACTGTCCAACCCCCATCTGGCGATCCATAGTAATGATCAAGCCAACTGGTGCGCCAAAAAATTCCCAGTTGCGTGCAAAGAAGGCCAGGCGGGCCGCTTTGTCCTCGCGGGGAATATTCATGGTTGCGTACATCGCCTCTCCGAGAAGAAAGCGGCGGCTACGGTATGGCTCGTTCAGATGTGGCGGGTAGACGGGATATTCCGGAGCATCGCCCATGGGATGGCTTTTGCGATATTCACCAACCGCGGCGACAAGCCGGTCACGGGCGGCGCCGGTCAGCGCGTAGAGGCGCCAGGGTTGCAGATTGCCGCCCGATGGAGCTCGCAGTGCCACGCGCAGGATATGTTCCAGCTGCGCGCGCGGGATCGCGTCGGGCAGAAAGGCGCGGATGGATTTGCGGGAATGGATCGCGTCTTCGACGCGGGGAGTGGCTTCATTCATCTTCAGAGTCCGTATTTGCAATCTCCCCTATGAAGGCAGCTGCCAGCTGGAGCGTCAATCCACAGTGTTCTGCTGCAAGAAGCCAGGTCGCCGCGCGACCTGCTCAGTTGCGTGGTGGGCGGGATTGCACCAACCGGATTGGCGCCGATTCGCGCAGAGCCGAGATGGCGACGAAGCTGACCGTCAGGGCCGCTGCCATGTAGTAGGCTGGCGCCATGGGGTCATGGAGCCGGTCGGTCAGCCACACAACGATAAATTGTGCACTGCCGCCAAACACCGCAATGGCCAGGGCATAAATGGTCGACATTGCTCCTGAACGTACCTTGGGAGGCAGTAGTTCGCACAGGGTCATGATCCCTACGCCCGCATTCATCGCCAGCAAAAAGGTCAGATAAAAACTGGCCAGGACCAGAACCACACCCAAACGCAGCTGGGAAAGCGCAAAATAGACCGGAATGGTGGAGACCAAGAGCAGGCCATTGCTCACTAGCATCACCGGCTTGCGCCCCTTGCGGTCCGAAACATACCCGCCAAAGGGCGCGCCGCTGACACCGCCTAGGCCGATTGCCACGGTGGCTGCAAAGCTCCATTGGGCGGCCATGTGCAAGGTCGCCTGGGCATAGGTCGTCAGGGATAGGATCACATAAGTGGCAATCGTGGCGCCGGCCATCAGCATCAGGCCGAACACAATGGTTGACCAGTTCTCGCGTAAGGTCTCGGTAGGCAGCGCGGTTGAACCGTCAAGTGTTTCGGGCAGTGAGCGGCGTACCATGAGGCCAAACGGTATGATGGCTGCCCCGGCGAAGAATGCGACGCGCCAGCCCCAGGTGGCCAGTTCTGACGGTGTCAGCAGTGCCACGAGCAAGGTGCCGACACCACCTGCCACCAGCGTTGCCACATATTGCGATGCCGACTGCAGCGAGCCGTAGAAGCCGCGCTGTGAAGGGGGTGGGGCCTCGATCAGAAAGGCCGTGGTAGGCCCCACTTCGCCACCCAGCGCAAATCCCTGGATCAGCCGGAAGGTGATCAGAAGGACCGGCGCGGCGACGCCAATGGCGGCATAGGACGGGGTTAGTGTGACGCCGAGCATGCCCAGCCCCATCAGCGTGAAGGACAGGTACATTGCCGGTTTGCGCCCCATCCGGTCGCCCAGGATACCAAGTACGACACCGCCTAGAGGACGCGTTGCAAAGCCCGCACCGAAGGTGGCGAGTGAGGCCAGAAGGCTGGTTACGGGATTCTTCGCAGGAAAAAAGGTATCGCCGATATAGATGGCGAAGAAGGAATAGGTCAGAAAATCGTAAAATTCGAGCGCATTGCCCGCTACGACAGCGGCCACATGACGCTTGAGCGGCACGGTGCCGCTTTTCGTCATGAGCCGGAGCTCTCGAGAAAGCTGCGCAAAATATGCTCAGCCTCCTGAGGGCAGTCACGGTGAATACCGTGGCCAGCCTCCTTGAGAATGTGAAGCTGACCTAGTCCGCCCGGAATCAGCTCCGCAATCTCGGTGCTGCAAACCGGCGGGGTAATGGGATCATAGCCGCCGGCCAGCACCAGGGTAGGACAGCGAAACCCGGGGAGGCCGTGGCGCAGATCCATGGTTCGCATTTCACCCAGGATAAAGTGCGCCGAGACTTCGGGACGGCGGATCGCGCGCGCCCAACCTTCTGCAACCTGCGGATTGGGCGGACCGGGATTGTACAGCGGCAGGCAGACCCGGACGTAATCGTCCATCGCCTGGGCATCTGTCTGTGTCCAGAACTTGACGGCGATCTGGCGGGCCTCTGGCCCGCCACGCTCTTCCAGCAGGCGATAGGTGGTTTCAAGGTGCAGGCGCGCCGCGGTGGAGGAAAGCACGAGCTTCTCAGGATGGCTCGGAAACTGGGCGGCATATGACATCGCCACCATGCCACCGAAGGAATTGCCATAAACCCGAGGCTTGTCGATGCCGAGAGCGTCGCACAGCAGCTTTACGTCCCGCCCCCACTGCACCAGATTCCAGGATTGTGGCACGCCGGTCGAGCGGCCGTTGCCGCGGTGATCAATGTAAATGAGCTGGTGCGTGTCGCTGAAGCGGTCGAAGAACGGCCGCAAGGTCGAGTGGTCAAAGCCAGGACCGCCATGCATGACGATCAGTGTTGGTTTTTCGCGCATGGTCGGCCCGTCGAGGATGAATTTGGCGCCGACCACATCAAAAAACAGGCGTGCGCCCTCGACCTCGACAAACATCCAGCGTCCCTTCGCTCACCTCGTGCCGGGTTGAAGTTAGGCGCAATTTGCTCGTGGGCGCAACAGTGCGTTTATTGCGGCTTTTTGAGTGCGCTCTCATGCCAGCGGCGCAGGAGGAGCCACTCCAGTGCGGAGAGGGAAAAAAACAGTGCAATACCGAGCAATGAGAGCAAGGCCAGTGCGGCAAAGGCTTCGGCCATCTGCAGATTTCGTGTCGCCAATGTGATGGTCCAGGCCAGCCCTGTCGCCGTTCCGGTTCCGGCGGCGAACTCTGCGACTACGGTCCCGATCAGGGCAAGGCCACCGGATACTTTCATCGCCGACACCAGAAAGGGCAAAGCGGTAGGCAACTGCAGCCTGGTCAGGATCTGCCAGCGATTGGCGCCATAAAGGCGCATCAGGTCGATCAGGTTATGGTCGGCGGATCGGAGTCCCAAGGTGGTGTTGGCAAGGATAGGAAAGAAGGCAACGATCCAGGCCAGAACCAGAAGCACAAGATCAATCCTGTCATAGCCGATCCAGATCGTGATGATGGGAGCGATCGCAATCACGGGCGTGACCTGTAGCACGATGGCATAGGGGTAAAGAGCGTGCTCAAGAAGCCTTGAGAGTGAGAAGAGTACCGCCAGCGCGACGCCGCCGATCACGGCGAGTACAAAGGCCGCGAGGGTAATCGACAAGGTCGTCCAGCTCGCAAAAAGCAGCTGCTGCCAGTGGTTCACCAGTGCATGAGCGATCGCCAGAGGCGATGGCAATACGATGGGAGATACGTGGTCATATTGCGTCAGGCCTTGCCACAGCCCCAGCACGATCATACCGACAACAAGCGGGATAAGGGGCTTGGCGAGGTTCGTGCCGCTCAAACGCCACACGGCGCGCCGTGCTGCTTCCAGGTCATTGGTGCGTTCGTCCATGCTCAGGCCATCGCGGAAGTATGGTTATGGTAGGCCGCCTCGCTTCCGTCCTGCATGGCCAGTTTGAGGGCCCGAGAGACCTTCGTGGCGTCGGCGGAGAATTCTGCTGATAGACGGTAGGTTTCGTCACGTTCCAGGGGTGCTGTCAGTCGAATTTCATCAAAGATGCGTCCGGGGCGCGGCGTCATCACCACCACCTTCTGGGACAGATAGGTACTTTCAAACACCGAATGGGTAACGAAGATGACCGTCAAACCATCTTCGCGCCACAGCTTGAGCAGGTCATCATTGAGCTGCTGGCGCGTCAATTCGTCGAGGGCGGCAAATGGCTCGTCCATCAGCAGCAGGCGTGGCGCAGAGGCAAGAGCCCTTGCGATCGAGACACGCATCTTCATGCCGCCCGAAAGTGCTCGGGGATAGCTGTGCTCAAAGCCCGCCAGGCCGACCCGCCGCAGCGCCTCACGGGCCCGCATCTGCGCTTCGGAACCTGGCACTCCACGTAGCGCAAGAGGAAGGGCCGTATTGCTGAGCGCATCGCGCCAGGGCATCAGCGTTGGTTCCTGAAACACGAAGCCGATCCCGGGACGCCCCTCGGGAAACCCGACTGCCCCTTCGCTGGGAGCCATCAGGCCGGCAATGATACGCAAGGCCGTCGACTTGCCACAACCGGATGGGCCGATCAGCGAGACGAAGTCGCCGCGCTCGACGTCAAGTTCCAGACGCCGGATGGCCGCAAGCCCTCCGTCATAGGTTTTGGCGATACGGTGAAGTCTGAGCAGGGGCATGGTTGTAACGTCGCCTGATTCGCCTAGGTTATAGGAATAGCAGACAAATTGGATCACTCGGCAGCTGGAACCATCCGCCGCTGCCAGATCTCGCGCACTGCGGCCTGGGCCTGGGTGAGAGCGGCCTCGACGGCAGTAAAATCACGCTGGTGGCTGGCACGTGCCAGCAAGGCCTCTAGTCCGGGTGTGGCACTGGCCCGGTCAAGCGGCGCCTCCAGCGTGATCCGCAGAACCTGCAGGAGATCATTCTGCAGCGCGGCGGCTTCGATCAGGGCGAGGGCTTCGTCGCTGGAAAGGATGCCATCAAGCTCAAGCTTTGCCAGCGCAGCAATGGTGCCGCTGTCGAGCACTGCGGGGTTTTCAGCGGCGCGCGCAAGCTGCAAGGTCTGGGCGAGGAATTCAAGGTCGATGAGGCCTCCCCGTGTGTACTTTATATCCCAGTGATTCTTGCCCGGATATTGCGCGGCCAGTCGCTCGCGCATATCGCGCGCATCATGAAACACTTGTACGGCATCAAAGGGGCGCGTCAATGCCGTGCGGATGGCCGCACTGACGCGTTGCGTCAGTTGGGCCGGCCCTGCAATCACCCGCGCACGAGTCAGGGCCATGCGCTCCCAGGTCCAGGCCTGCTCGGCGTGGTAGCGGGCAAATGATGTCAGGCTTACTGCGACCGGACCCTTGTTGCCGGTGGGCCGCAGGCGCATGTCAACCTCATAAAGCCCCCCTTGGGCGGTCTGTGTTGTCAGGGCGGCGATGAAGCGTTGCGCGAGGCGCGCATAATATGTCGAGACCGGCATCGGTCGCGCGCCGTCGGACTGATCGACCTCTTCCGGTGCGTCGTAAACGCAAATGAGGTCCAGATCCGAGGTCGCGGTCATTTCGCGGCCGCCAAGCTTGCCCATTGCCACCACCACGAACTCTCCGCCAGGGATGCGACCGTGAGTGGTCTCAAGTTCCCGCGCTGCCGCAGGGAGCAGGGCACGAATGATGGCTTCGGCGACATTGGCCAGCGCCGGGCCGGCCTCGGCGGCCTCGGCGCTGCCCTCAATGATCTGGACCCCAACCCGGAAAATCTGTTCGCGGGCAAACCTGCGCGCAGCATCGAGCACTTCTTCATAGGAAGAGCCCGGCCGCAGCAGCGACGTCAGGTCCTGTTCGAGACGCGCGCGACTTGGCAGTTCACCGAGATAGCCCGGATCCATCAGCGCATCGAGTGCGGCCGGATTGCGCCCCAAATGCGTCGCGAGCCGTGGAGCTGCGCCCGCGACGTTGGCAATCAGCTGAAGCAGATCCGCGTTGTTGAGAAAGAGCGATAGAGCCTGCACACCGGATGACAGGCACGAAATGAAACGATCGAATTGATTGAATGCTGCATCTGGGTCGGCAGTGTTTGCCAGTGCGCCAAGAAGTCCAGGAATGAGGGATGTCAGCAGTTCGCGCGCCCGCACGGAGCGCATGGCTCTGATACGGCCATGATGCCAGCCGCGAATGGTTTGAGCGATATGGGACGGCTCATGAAAGCCCATCTGGCGCAAGGTATCGAGCGTCTCGGGATCATCCTCGACTCCGGTAAAGACGAGGCTGCCGGCCGCGCTCGCCAATGGTGCAGCTTGCTCGAACAGGCGCGCATAATGCGATTGAACTGTCTCCAGTTGCTGGCGTAGGGCATTGGAGAACGCAGCGTCATCCTGGTAACCCATAAAGCTCGCAATCCGACGCAGCTCGTCGACGTCTTTGGGCAAGCTGTGGGTCTGCTGATCCTCGATCATCTGCAGGCGATGTTCCAGCTTCCGCAGAAAATGATAGGCACCGACAAGATCTTCCGCCGCGCGCTCTGAAACCAACCCGCGTAATGTCAATGCTCTGATCGCCGCCAGGGTTCCTCGCGCGCGCAATGTGGGATCGCGTCCACCAAGGATCAGCTGCTGGGTCTGCGCAAAGAACTCGATTTCGCGGATCCCGCCGCGGCCAAGTTTGATGTTATGGCCTGCAATGGCGATAACGCCGTGACCGGCGTGGGCGTGAATCTGGCGCTTGATGGAATGAATGTCCTCAATGGCGGCATAATCGAGATTGCGCCGCCAGACAAAAGGTTCGATCACTCTGAGGAAGTCCATGCCAGTCTGAGGATCGCCCGCGCAGGGCCGTGCCTTGATCAGGGCCGCACGTTCCCAGTTTTGTCCCATGGCCTCGTAATAAGCTTCGGCAGCGTCCAGTGAAATTGCTACCTGGGTTGCACCTGCATCCGGCCGCAGACGAAGATCGGTACGGAAGACATAACCGTCAGCCGTTGTTTCGCTCATGAGCTTGACCAGGCCCTTGACGAGGCCTACCGCTGCCGCCCGTGCGCCGTTCTTGGTTGCGAAGGGAAAGCGCTGCGCATCATAAAAAACACTAAGATCGACATCGGACGAATAGTTGAGTTCATAGGCGCCATATTTGCCCATCGCAAGGATCGTAAGCCCTGTTGTTGCTTCGAGCAGGGCAGGGTCTTCGGTCGACATGTGGGCGCGTATTGCCGCCTCCCTGAGAAGAAAACGCAAGGCCCCCTTGATGGCGGCGTCGGCAAATTCGGAGAGCGCCCGTGTCACCTCCTCAAGACCCCACAGTCCGGCGATGTCGGCGAGAGCCACGGTCAGTGCCATCTGTCGCTTGGCCCGCCGCAGCATCTGCATCGCATCCTTGATGTCGCGCGCGAATGTCGCTGACAGGGCCAGATGCTGGGTCTGGGCGAGCAGGCCGTCCGCTCCGGCTTCGGCCAGCAGAGGCAGGATGTCGCGTTCACGCTGTACCAGACGGGCGAGGAATGGCGAATGGCCCGCGGCACTGGCAACTGTTGCCGTAAGGCCCTCGGGAAGTCCGGGGAGGCCGGCGATAACGCGCTCGGCGCGCGCAGCATCGAAGGGGGATGGCAAGGCACCATGGGTGGCAAATCGGTCGGTCATCTGATCCTCCTGTCGCCACACGCTGCAGATTCAAGGGCGATAGGATGATGCCCTCGCCCCAGCTCCACGTATCCCCTGACCGGACTGGGCGTGAAAACCAAGTGGTGGCGAAAGGCACGGGTTCTTTCCACCGCAGCGCCTTGCGACACTGTACTCCGGAAGTGCAAAGCTGATGGCAAGGCTAACACGAGCCCAAAGCCAACGCTGTAGCAGAGATGCTCCTAGGCGGCGATAATCCGAGCAGTCAAGGGGTAAGGGGGTCATGAGAGGGCTCGTTGACTGCTGTGGCCCATGTTCAGTCTACTTCTTCTATCGCGTCCATCCTTCGGGTCAGGATGATTGGGCACGCAGTCGTCCAATGCTCGGACGGCCGTCGACGGCGGGCTGATAGACATTGCTGAACTCTGCGCGGGCGGCTGCGAGCGCTTCAGGGGTAATCCGTGCATCGCCATCGAAGGCGTTAATGCCGCAACGCTCCATGAATGCCAGCTGATCAATCAGGAAATGGCCAATTGCACGGATTTCGCCCGCGAAGCCCAAGCGTGAACGCAGCAGGCGGGCCCAGGAGAATGCTCGGCCATCGCGAAATGCGGGAAACTCGAGGGCGACGAGGGAGAGATGATGGAGGCCAGAACCAATATTTTCGGGTGACTGCGAGGAGCTCAGGCGCACGCCGAGGGGCTGATTGCGGGCCAACAGGAGCTCTTGCTCCGCCTGGAAGCGGTTGAGCGATACGAGCACGCCGCCGTCTGCAAGGGGTTCTTGGTCGGTCAGTGCCGTGTAGTCGTCGTGCGCCCAGCTTCCATTTCTAATAAGCGGCATGAAGTTGCTCCAGATAGGCGACGTTCTTGAAGGGCTCAAGGCCAAGGCGGCGATAGCAGTCGAGAAAACGTTCTCCTGGTTGACGCAGACGCAAATAGGCCGTGATCACCCGCTCGACGGCATCGACGATTTCATCCTTCGAAAATGCCGGGCCTATGATTTCGGCGATGGTGGCGTCCTCTGCCCCCGAGCCTCCGAGCTGGAGCTGGTAAAATTCGACCCCCTTTTTGTCTACACCAAGTATGCCGATGTGGCCCGCATGGTGATGGCCGCAGGCATTGATGCATCCTGACATCTTGATCTTGAGTTCGCCGATTTCCTCCTGACGGTCCAGATCGGAAAAGCGGCGGGAGAGATCCTGTGCGATGGGGATGGAGCGGGCGTTGGCCAGATCGCAATAGTCAAGCCCTGGGCAGCAGATGATGTCACTGGCAAGTCCGCTATTGGGGCTGGCAAGGCCAAGCCGTTCTAATTGGTCATGGAGCGCCGGAAGGTCTTTCTTGCGCACATGCGGCAATACGAGATTCTGTTCGTGCGTGACGCGGATCTCGGCAATTCCAAACTCGTCCATCAGCTGAACAAGACCATCCATCTGGTCCGCCGAGCAGTCTCCGGGGACGCCACCCACGGGCTTGAGTGAAACCGTGACGATGGCGTAACCCGGCGCGCGGTGAGGACTAAGATTGTGCCGGCTCCAGGCCGCGAAGTCGCCATCGCCAGAACAGGCCGTTTCGAATTCCAGGCAGGTATCGGGCAGGGGTTCAAATTCTGGTGGCGCGAAATAGGCCGCGATACGCGCTCGCTCCTGTTCCGGCAGATTGAGGCTGCCCTCTTTCTTGATCTCCTCGAATTCGCGCCATACGCGCGCCCGCATGTTGTCAAGTCCGAGGGCGTTGACCAGTATCTTGATGCGTGCCTTGAAGATGTTATCCCGGCGGCCTTCCATATTGTAGACGCGCAGGATGGCTTCCAGATAGGCGAGGATATCTTCGCGCGCCACGAAGTCGGCGATGCAAAGTCCGAGATAGGGCGTGCGTCCCATGCCGCCGCCGACAAATACACGATAGCCGGTTTCGCCATGATCACTGCGTATGATTTCGATGCCAATGTCATGAAAGCGGACCGCGGCGCGATCTTCCGGTGTGCCCGAGACAGCAATCTTAAATTTGCGGGGAAGGAAGGAAAATTCCGGATGCAGGCTCGACCATTGCCGCACAATCTCCGCAAGTATGCGTGGATCTTCGATCTCATCTGCGGCGGCACCAGCAAACTGGTCCGCCGTCACGTTGCGAATACAGTTGCCACTGGTCTGCAAGGAATGCATCTGCACGCTTGCCAGATCACGCAGGATTTCAGGCACGTCAATAAGGCGCGGCCAGTGATACTGGATGTTCTGGCGGGTCGTGAAATGACCATAACCCTTGTCGTAGCGGCGGGCGACGTGGGCCAGCATGTGCAATTGGGATGAGGAGAGCGTGCCATAGGGAATGGCAACACGCAGCATGTAGGCATGAAGCTGCAGATACAATCCGTTCATCAGGCGCAGGGGCTTGAACTCATCCTCGCTCAGTTCGCCCTTCAGGCGCCGCTCGATCTGGCGGGCAAACTGCTCGACGCGCTCGCTGACCAAGCGGGCGTCAAATTCATCATAGCGATACATCGAATGCCTCCGGGCCTTCGGCCTGCTTGGGTCTGGGCGGTTTGGCTGGCGCAGCAATGCGAAACCTTGGGGCGGTGGAGGGATCGGCCTGTTTGCCGAGCTCGGGGTGGATGCTGGGACCGCTGGCACGGATCAGTTCGCGCTCTTTGACCGGAACGGCAATGGTGTGATCGAGGCGTGCTTCGAAGCGATAAGGATTGACGACCTCCCCGGCCTTGACCCGCTCCTGGGCCTTGGTGAGTGCTGCAGCGCAGGCGTCCTTGTCCGAAAACTGCTCGGCGTCGGCGAGGGTGCCGGTCCAGCCATCCTGATTCCAGTAAACCACCGCCCCATCGCGCAGGCGGTTGGCGGTGATGATCTCAACGAGCTTTGCCATGGCCGATAGATCGCAGCTTCCGGGGACGAATTCAATAGAACATTATAGAAATAGTATATTAATTTATATAACATAAATTATTGTGTATGTTTGAGCGAAATTCCCGCCAGGACGGCCGCGGCACTGCCAAAGCGATTGCATCCGGGCATGTGCAACGTAAACATCCCTCCTGCAGAGTCCGGTCGTGGTCAGAATGCCAAGGGAAGACGAAACCCGCGCAAACGCGACGCCGGGTGAGGACGCGTCGCTGACGCTTGCAGCAGCAAGCCGGGCCAAGGCCGATGCCTATCTGGACGAAGCGATCAAACTCGTACGCCTGCAGACGCAGCAGATCGAAGGCAGCGAGCGTTTCGAGCATTTTGGACATTTCAGTGCGGTGATGAAGGCCGTGTTTGAGGGTGCGGTTGCACTCCTGGTCCTGGCAGTCATCGGGGCCGCAAGCCTTATGGTGTGGACTGCAGCCCATGACAACGGCCTTCTGATCACGCCGTTCAGTGTACCTCAGGACATGGTGGCTCGGGGCCTTACCGGACAGGTGATCGCGGCACGCATTCTTGATCAGTTGTCGCGGATGCAGAAAGAAACCAAGTCGGACCGCGCGCCAACCTCCTATGCCCATGACTGGGGTCATGACATTCGCGTGCAGATTCCGGAAACCGGCGTCTCCATTGGTCAGCTCTACGCCTATCTCAGTCGCTGGCTGGGTCATCAAACCCGCATCTCCGGCGAAATCTTCTATGTCGGTGCCAACCAGATTGCCGTCACGGCCCGCGAGGGTACACAAACCAGTCGAACCTTCACCGGGCCAAGCAATACCCTCCCAAATCTGCTGAGCAACGCCGCCCAGAGCGTCTACGCCGCCACGCAGCCCTATCGCTACGCGGTCTACCTCTTCAACACGGGACACCTGCACAAGGCTGAGGCCGCCTATCGTGACCTCATTGCCTCGGGATCGACCATTGATCGCGCCTGGGCCGAAATCGGCCTGGAAGTTATTTACGAGGAGCGCGGCCACACCCGACGTGCCTTCAAGGCTCTGCGTGCCGCGCTTGCGATCAAGCCCGGCTTTGTCATCGCCTATGGCAACCTCGCCGCGCTCGAAGGCCAGCTGCAGCACGACGAAGCCGCTCTGCGCGATCAGCGCAAATTTATCCGGCTGCTGAAGGGCAGCACCCAAGATGATCTTTTGCCGCTAGCCCGGAAGGGGGACCTCATTCAGGCTGAGGGGGTGCTTGCATCGGACCTGGGCAACTATCAAGCCGAGATCGTGGACAATCAGCGCCTGGAGGCCATGCCATCACTGTCAGGCTTAACCTCGCGGGAGAACGCCCGTATGAACAATATCCTCGCCTATGCCTGGCTTCATGATCCGGCGGCGGTCGATGCTGCGATCAAGGCTCTGCCCCTCAGTCACAATGCCGAGCAGATCCTGATCCGTCGTGCCGTTTTTACCCTCGCAGATCTGGTCTTGCACCGCGATGCCTCGGCATTGGCCGAGCGCAACCAGCTGGACGCCGGGCTGACGGGCCTCGGACCCGCAGGCCGTGAGGTTCTGGAGCGTCAGTTCTGGCCCTATGTCGCGTATGCGCTGGCCCGCGAGGGGCAAGGTGCCGCGGCGCTGAAGCTGATCGCGGCGACGCCGCTTGACTGTGTCGACTGTCTGCGGATGCGCGGGCTTGTCGATGCCACACTGCACAATGTCAGTGGAGCCAATTACTGGTTTGCGCGCGCCGTTCAGGACGCCTCTCACGTTCCTTTCGCCTGGACGGACTGGGGCGCGGCACGTCTGCGCAACGGCGACATCGTTGGGGCGATCGCCGCGCTGCGGCAAGCCCACCAGCTGGCGCCGCATTTTGCCGATCCACTGGAATTGTGGGCAGAAGCCCTCATCGCCCAAAACCGCTCTGATCTTGCCGTGAGAAAATTCGTGGAGGCAGCTCGCTATGCCCCCAACTGGGGACGCCTTCATCTTGAATGGGCCGAAGCCCTGATGTGGAGTGGTCATAAGGCAGCCGCCCGCCATCAGGCTGCCATCGCCGCACATCTGTTCCTCACGCCGTCGCAATACCGCCGGCTGAGGCTCCTCGAGGAACATTTGTGAGAGTTTTATGGCAGCCGCAGACGCGGCAGGCGACGCCATCATCCCTGTCCGGCTGCGCGTGCTTGATGAGTTCTCCCCGATGAGTGTCAAACGCCTGCGCTTTGTAGATGCCGCGCTCTATGCCCTCGTGATCGGGACCGGCATGCGCTGGATCGCCGTGGCGGCAGCAGTGGGGCCGTCTTCATTGTTGTTATGGGCGATCGCCCTTCTGACCTTTTATATTCCGCTGGCAGCTGCAACTGCCGAGCTGACCGGTCGCTTCAAGGGCGAAGGCGGTATCTATGCCTGGGCTCGTGATGGCCTGTCGCCCATGGCAGGTTTTCTCTGCGGCTGGTTTTACTGGATAAGCCTGATGCCGTTTTTTGCAGGAGCCCTGGTCTTCCTCAGTGGCCTGATTTTGAGTGCCACCGGGCTCAACCCTAAGGATTCCGCAAGTGTGCTCGGTATCTCCACTGCGCTTACCGTTGGGGTGACCGTATTGCAGCTCGCCGGGCTTAAATACGGCAAGTGGTTACCCAATGTCGGAGCCGCGGGCATGTGGCTGGTGTTTGGCGTTGTGATCGCAATGGCAGTGGTGCTCGGCCTGCGCGGGCAGGGGGCGACGGATTTTGCGAGCGCATCCTACTTGCCGCGATGGCGCTTCGGCACGGCCATCCTCTGGGGCACGATCATGTTCGCCTATTCGGGTGTGGAAGCCATGGCCTTCCTGCGCAACGAAATCGAGGGTGGCCTGCGCAGTATCGTGCGTGTCCTCATCCTCGTAGGCATCGGCTCGCTTGTGATCTATGTCGGCGGCACTGTTGCGCTTCTTGCCGTCTTGCCCGCGCGCGCGTTGACCCGCCTCCTCGGTTTTCCGGATGCATTGTTGCTGGGGCTGGCTCATGTCGGCCTCACCTATCTGGCTGCGCCGGTCATCGGGCTCTTTGCCCTCTCCATGCTGGGCTCCTTTGTGGGCTGGTTCGGCGTTGGCGCCCAATTGCCATTTGCCGCGGGCCTGGACAGCTTTCTGCCGCAGGCCTTTGGCTGGCGCCACCCACGCACGGGCGCACCGGTCGCTGCGATCCTGCTGCAAGGAGGCGCGACACTGGCCATCGTCATGCTCAGCCAGCTGAACAGTACGGTCGCCTCGGCATACGATATCCTCGTCGCCATGAGCATCGTGACCGTTGCGATACCCTACCTCTTCATGTTTGCGACCCAGTTTGTTTGCGCGCGAACAGCGCCTCCCGCTGATGGCTGGATGCCGTGGGGCGGAGCCCGCGTCAGCAGGGCGCTAGCGCTGCTTGGAGGGCTTTCAACCCTGATTGCCATCGTCTGCAGCGTGTTGCCCAATACCGGAGATCCCCATCCCCTGCAGAGTGTTCTGAAGATCGTGCTGTCGTCTCTTGGGGCCTTCCTTGTGGGGCTGCTGTTCTATGTCTGGGCAAGGCGCACGCAGATGCGAAGGAGCCCGTCAACAGTTTCCGGAGCACCGTTTGGCTGATGGGGCCGCCCAGAGCCTGATATTGCAGACGAGCCGCCCAGGCACCCGGCCCTCTGATCAGGGCCGCAGCGCAGCGTCACACCGGCAGCAGTTCAATGCGCAGCCTTCACGAAGCGCAAGGTGTAGGCCTTCCGATAGTTCAGGCCTTTGGCATAAACCCCGGCAGCGCGCATGGTGTCGTAGAATTTCCGCCACCGCCTGTTGGTCATGGCGCCAATGCCTTCTGTCCTCGCTGCACCGCTCATGACAAGGCCATAGGACTTCATCTTGGCGATGGATTGCGCAATCATTGCATTGCTCATCTCGGGATTGTTTTTCTTGATGAGCGCATTGGCGGGTGCGGGATTACCGTAGAGATAATCGTGCCAGCCTTCCCGCGTTGCATCGACGAAGGCCTGTACTGCCTGGGGGTGCCGGTCGATCCAGCTCTGTGGTACCAGCACCATATTGGCGTAGCCGGGATAACCATGATCGGCCAGAAGGAACACCTGGGGCTTGAAATGGCCTTCGCGTTCGATGGTGTAAGGCTCGCTCGTGACATAGCCTTCCTGGATTGCGGATGGATCTGCGAGGAAGGGCGCAAGATTGAATGTGTACTTGCGGATCTGCGTATCGGAGAAGCCGTATTTTGCCTTGAGCCATGGCCAGAACGACGCGACCGTCGCATCTGAGACCATGATCGGTTTGCCCTTCATGTCCGCCAGGCGCTTCACATCCGGTCGGGGATGCGTAATAAGGACCTGTGGATCCTTCTGAAATATCGCCATCACGGCGCGAAGTGGCACGCCAGCGCGCACGATATTGAGCGGAATGAATGCGTTGGAGCCGATGCCAAAATCCGCAGCTCCGCCAGCGAGCATCTGCGGGACGTTGACCGACGGACCGCCCTCGATGATCGTCACCGCGAGCCCATGCTTGCGGTAAAGGCCTTCAGCAAGGGCTTCGTAGAAGCCTCCCTGTTCAGGTTCGGCCTTCCAGTCGGTGACGAAGCGGATGCGGGTGAGGCCATGCGCGGGGCTTCGGCTGCGCCCGCAGCCTGAAAGGCTGAGAGCTGCCGCCACGAGCAGCGTGCCGAAAAGTGCAATGCGCATCGGGGTGTCCTTTTTGCGGTGCGTATCATGCCACCGGCCAGGGACGTGAGACCATCCCCAGTCG
>JAJZGY010000151.1:0-2059 GCA_021804785.1 Pseudomonadota bacterium
CATTCACCGTGCCGGCGAGTCGACGATTTTGTTGACGTTATGTTGATCGATCCTGAAAATAGGTACACTGATTGCGCAATCATTCTTAACCTGTCTGGGAGACCATCACGATGTCAGAAAGCGGCGTCTTAAGCCGGAACCCGTCGGTTTCCCGTCAGGGAACCCGCCCTGTCCTGACGAGCAGGACCACCGCTCAAGAGGACGAATGGGTTAATATAGCCCTCGGTGTCCCGATGGAAAGCACTTCCATGGAGGACGAAAGCGAGGATGAGGATCAAGTCGACCCGCAAATCCAGGCGCCGGTCAATGTGGCAGTGGTTGCCGACATCGCACAGAGTCAGGCCCTTGTGATCAATGCCCAGCTTGGGGAAGCGGGAGACGACGAAGATCTTGAGGCGCTGAAGGAAGTCGTTGCGCGGCACAGTCAATGCGTTCCGGCCGAAGCGAAGATGTTTCGGCTCGGCGGCGGATGGATCCAGCATATCGACGATCTTGCCCGCATTACGAAGCCGGAAGCCCGGCAGGCCAAGGTCAACGGGATTAAGGACGTTCTCAATGCGGTGGCGCAGCGTAGGACCGATCTGTCGAATGCAATTAAAGTAGTCGCGGCCAAACCCGATCCATCCGACGAGGTGAAAGGGGCGCTGGCTCTGGCCAACACCACGCTGCATTCCCTAACCATGCATCTGCCGGCTTACTTCCAGGACCCGTATGTCGAGAGGGAGTTGCAGCGGCGACTGAAGACGCTCGCCAGCACGCCGGAAGAGAAGGCCAAACTGCTTGAAAAAGCCAAATTAGGTTTCGTCGATCCGGACGGCAACCCGAAGCTCGACGCGAACGGCAAGCCAGTCGGCGATGGTCTGCGCGCGGCGTTTCAGGAAACGATCGACAAGGTTGGCACCCGCGATTTCGACCGGCAGAATTTCTATTTCGATGCAATCACCACGGCGATCTCACCTGAGGACGGTAAGAGGCTGTACGAGGCTAATGACCGTCTGGTTGAGCAGGGCCAGTTGATCCTGGACACTGGCGGCACGCTGCGTGACGTGCAGGCGATGCTGTCCAAAACGGGCGTACCCGAGGATTGGTGGCCACCCCGGCTGGTGGAAAGCCTGCAGGCCTGGCGTAAAACCGAGCGCGCGATGCAGGAAGAGCGCGTCAGCCAACTGGTGGAGGAGAAAAAGCCCGACTTTTCAACCACGGAAGGGATCATGAGTTTCTTCCTGAGCGAAATGCCCGAGCTTGGCGCCAGCGTTTGCGAATTCTTCGAAGACAACGAGATCGCGAAAGCCACCAAGGCGCTGCTGGAGGGCATTAAGAACGGATTCGATACCGGCGCCGTCGGCTTCGCGGCACTTGAATCCCTGGACTTCGACGAGCTGGAGCCGACGACCCGGCAGAAGCTGCTCGACGGTCTGGAAAAAGGCATGAGCGTGCTGGAAGGGGCGCTGAACTCAGCCTGCGGCACATTGAACATCGCCAAGGAAATGGGCGCCGACCATCTGGCATCGGTGATCCCGGGATTGTCGATCGCGGCTTGCGGGGTCAACCTGGCGCTCGCGATCAAGAAGCTTGGCGAGCATACGGCTATTCGTGTCCAAACCGGCATGATGAAGGGCGACGCATTCAAGGCGTTGGGCAACGCCGACATCACCGATGGGGGCGCCTTCATTCAGGCGCTGGGCAACGAGATCCATGGCCGTAATAAGCAGATTACCAAGGACGGGATCGAGGTCACGACCAGCAGCATGGACTTGGCCGGTTCGATCGCCGGCACGTTCGGCGGCCATTACGGTCTGATCGCCAAGGGGGCTCTGAAGATCACCAGCACGGCGATCACCTTTGGCACCAAAGTTGTGTTCACCAACATCGATTGGAGCGAGGCTGACCGGGCAAAGGCATTGCTGAAAGAGGCGCAGGCCGGCAACCCTGTTGCCCGTATGCAAATCTTCGAGGAGAGCAATCTCTACGCGAAAATGTATATCTGCGTCCTGTGCCGGGACAAGGTTTCGCTGGCGTTAAAGTTCGTCGATCAACGCGGTATCGAAGAGAGCGACCT
>JAJZGY010000151.1:2159-3940 GCA_021804785.1 Pseudomonadota bacterium
CCGCTTGATGCGGTGGCATGGAAGACGAATTGGGCGGACGCGGTGGTCAAGGCCTGCCTGCCGAAGGAAGATGGTGGCGTGGCCGACGGCCTGGACGCTCTGGTCAAGGCGGAGGCCGCGATTCTGGCCAATGCCAAGGACCCGGCCGAGCAGCGGAAAGCCAGGCTGAAGGCGGCCGACGTGTTGAATGACTTGATCGGTGCCTGCAAGCAAGCCTGGGCGCAGGCGCGCGGCGTGCCGGCGATGCTGACCGAGGTCGATCGGACGTTGAAGGCCGCCGGCGCGCGGCGCATCGAGATCGATCAGGCCCTTGCGCCCACGGTCTGGTCCGGCATGCCGCCAGTGGACAAGCCGGTGGACGTCACGGCGCCGAAGTGGAAGGCCTTCTGGGAAAGCGCGGTGAAGGCGGGTGTAGCCTTGCCCGATGATGGTGGTCTGCTGTCGGCCCTCCAGGCGCTGGACACGCGGGCGCAGGCGGTGGCCGACGCTGCAACCGGAAAGCCCAAGTTGAAGGCTCGGATCGATTTTGGCATCGCCGTCGGCAAGGTCATCGTGGCGGAGCAGAAGCTGCTGAGTACGCAGCGCGACATCTGCAAGCCGCTGAAGGATTATATCCAGAACATCCACCTGCGTGCTTTGCAGTTGCAGGCAGCCTTCAGCGAACAGCGTGATCAAATCGCGTTCCTTGTGGTCGGTAGTACGACCGTGGCGGGATGGACGCAGACTTATGCCAATGCGACAAACGTGGGTGCGCTGCCGCCAGCCAAATCGGGGGCCAAAGCGTTCGAAAAGAGCCTGGGCGAGTATGAAACCGCGTATCGCAAGATGCAGGCCGCGGTGACGGGCAAAAAGTTCGGGGATGCGCTGAAGCAGGCGATGCTGGCCAGACAGGCCTTGACTGAGGCCGACAAGGCGGTGTGGCAGAAGCTGCAGACGGCCGACGGATACAGCTCCAACAAGCAGATGGGCCCCTATCTGGAGAGGCTGCGCACGGACATCGCCGATTATTTGAAAGACGGGGAGCTGACCGCCGCGCTTGGCGGCAGAGCTAAGGGCGCGGCCTTCGTGGCGGGTCCTTTCACGATGGACGCCAGCGCGTGGGATAAAATCAAGAAGTCAGCAGTGAGCAACGGCGTTCTGATCGACAGCAAGACGGGCGTCACTGACGCGCTGAACAAATGCAAGAAGTCGCTGGCTAGCCTGATTGCGGAGAACACGGCAAAGAAGCCGGATCAGAAGAAGATCGACAAGGCTCGTGCGACGGCAGTGGAGGATGCCAACCGCCTGGTCGGAGTGACCGGCTCTCTGGGGGCGTTGGCGCCTGACAACACAGCGTGGCAGGGATATGCGAACGCGGCCAAGAAATTTGCCGAGGATCATTTGACGGATGTGACCAACCGCAAAAGCTGACGGCGCTGATCGCGGCCTGAGATTGACCTCCCTCGTCCCCGGGGGCGGTCAATCTCGACCCTGACCGGACCTGCTCGCCCCGGCGACAGGGTTCGCGATCATGGGCGTTAGAGCCGAACCCGATCGATCAGGCTGAAATCGCCTCGATCACTACCGCGGTGACGTTGTCGTTGACCTGGCGAGCCAGGGCCGCGGTAATCATTGGATCGGTCAGCGATGTGGTGTTATTGCCCGCTAGCAGGGTAGCCAGGGCGGTATCGGGCAGCGTTTTGCATAACCCGTCGCTGCATAGCAGGAAGCGGTCCCCGGGTTGGAGCGCGCCGGAGACCTTGTCGAGTTCGAACGGCTCCGTTCCGCCACCGACCGCGCGG
>JAJZGY010000152.1 GCA_021804785.1 Pseudomonadota bacterium
CGAGGTTGTCAGATAGCCGAAGCAGACGTGATCGGCGCCCAGTTCCTGCAGGGCAAGATCGGCATCGACGAGTTTGTTGTCGGCATCGCTGTCGATCAGTACGCTGGGCTCGTTATGCATAACCTCACGCAGCAGTGCCGCGATTGATTTGCGCTTGTTGAACCATTGCCGGCGCAGGCGCAGCAGAGCCTTGTTGGCATCGCTCTTGCTCAGGGGCAGGAAGCGGCTCATCCAGCGATAGCCAAAGCCCAGATGATTGAGCCCGTCCAGAAGCCCTGGACGCGAGCGGTTGGGAAAGCCAAGCAGCGTCAACACACCAAGATGGGTGTCGCCGAGCATGGGTTCGATGCCACCGCTGAGGGGCGTATCGACAAGAAACGCGTCAAGATAGAGCGGGGTTTCGGGAACCGTCAGGTTTTGGCGCTGCGGCGAGATGGTGCGATGCAGGTAACTGAGCAGGCGCGCATCATCGAAGGCCTCGATCTCCGGCAAGATCGCATGAAGCAGGTCAAAGACCTCATCGGTGCGGGCAATGAAGGCCTCAAGTTCCTGACGCCAGTCGCGCCCCTGTCCTGCACTTGGCCGGCGAACAAAGACCCGTTCGGCGCGCCGTGCGGGATCGATGGGCGGCAGAAAAAGCAGTGTGAGGGTATAGAGGGTCTCAAAATGCTCGCGGCAGCCGCCTGCTCCTGCTGCCGTGCTGCCAGCAAAGGCAGCACGGCGCTCGGCATCGACGAGTGCTGAGGCGGCATCAGGAAAGTGCGAAGATGGGTAGCCGGCCGCAGCAAACCGTTCGGCTTCGAAGAACAGGGCCCAGCCCGAACCAAAGCGGCGCAGCACATTGTTGAGACGAGCACAGGCGGCGACGAGTTCGTTCTCGGTGGCACTTTCAAGATCAGGCCCACGAAAGCCGAAGCTGCGCTGAAAGCTGCCATCCTTGTTGAGGATGACGCCGGGAGCAATGAGAAGCGCCCAGGGCAGGTAATCCGCAAGCCTGTCGCCGCGCGGGCGGTATTCGCTGAGGTTCAACATGAAAGAAAATCCCGATGACGCAAATGGCGCGCCAGCACGGGGGCAAAATCGGGATCGCGACGTGCCATAAGGACAGCGAGGGAATGGCCGACGAACCACAGCACCAAGCCAGGCGCAAAGAGCTGAAAGCCAAGGCCCAGGGCAGCAGCAAGGGTACCGTTCACAATTGCCAGCGCCCGTGGCGCCCCGCCAAGCAGGATGGGCTCGCACAACGAGGGATGCAGAGAAACTTCATATCCATCACACGTCATGACACCAGGGCTCCGCCAGCGAACGAGAAGAAAGACAGGAAGAAGCTCGAAGCGGCGAACGCAATGGAAATGCCGAAGACGATCTGGATCATGCGGCGAAAGCCACCAGCAGTTTCGCCAAATGCCAGGGTCAGGCCGGTGACGATGATCACGAGCACCGCAATGATCTTGGCCACCGGCCCCTGCACCGAATCGAGGATCTGCTGCAGCGGCTGTTCCCAGGGCATATTGGTACCGACGGCAAGAGCCGGCGGTGCCCAAATCAGCACCATCATGGTCGTCAGCCAAAACGTCACGCTCGCATAAGATCTACGCCATGGCATGGCTTGCACTCCCGGGTTGCTCGGCAGAGCTGATGGTGGAAAAGGCGTAGGCGCCATCGCCATCAAGACCTGCCAGTTCGATGATCGTCCCAATCCGCCGCTGCCGTCCCCGCCCCTCCATGAAGACGACCAGATCGATCGCCTCAGCGATCAGGGCACGTGGTGAGAGTCTGACGCGCTCTTCGATCAGCTGTTCGAGGCGCAGGAGGGCAGCATTTGCCGAATTGGCATGTACTGTGGCGATGCCACCGGGATGCCCGGTGTTCCAGGCCTTCAACATGTCGAGGGCCTCATCCCCTCTGACCTCGCCAACGATGATGCGATCCGGCCGCAGGCGCAGTGTCGAGCGCACCAGGCGAGCCAGATCGACATAACCTGCGCGCGTACGCAAGGACAGACAGTCAGTGGCTGCACAGCGAAGCTCGCGCGTGTCTTCGATGAGAACGACGCGCTCGCCGCTCCTGGCAATCTCTGCGAGGAGCGCGTTGGCAAATGTCGTCTTGCCTGAACTTGTACTTCCGGCAACGAGGATGTTGCGCCTCGCACTGACAGCGTCAGCCAGGAATTTTGCGTGTGCAGAACTCAGAATCCCCTCGACGACATAGTCGGCAAGGCTATAGAGCCGCGTGGCAGGCTTGCGAATGGCGAAGCAGGGCGCACTGACCACGGGCGGCAGCAATCCCTCGAAGCGCTCACCACTTGGTAGCTCGGCGCTGATGATGGGATTTTCAGCGTGGGCCTCGCTTCTGATGTGCGAGGCGATCAGCCGAATGATGCGTTCAGCCTCGGCAGTCGAAAGGCGCATACCGGTGTCACGTCGACCTTCGCCCAGCCGCTCGAGTCGTAGCACCCCGTCCGGATTGACCATGATCTCAAGCACACAGGGATCGGCCAGGGCCTGACCGATGGTTCCGCCCATGGCGGTCCGCAACATGCTGCCTTGTCGTGCGCGAGCTTCGCCGCGGGCATCGTTGATCATGATTGATCCTTTCCGTCCGCCACATGCGCGATCACGAAGTCGCGGAAGCTCCTCGCGTGGGCGAGCCGCCGTGCCAACTCCCGGACATAGGACAGAAAGCGCTGATGGCCGATCGCCCGAGCCGCCTCATCGCCATCGGCTACCGCCGCCGTTGCGACGAACTCGTAGCGCAGATAGAGCCCGAAGCCTTCCTGCAAGATATGGAGATCGCGCTCCTGACGCTTCAGCTGGGAAGAGATCTGATCAAGACGAACCCGCAGGCGCTCATCGAGATCGCGGTTAGCGCGATGATCGAGATAGGCGCGCAGCGCATCTTCGAGAATGGCAGACTTGCTCACGCCGGGCTTTTGCGCAAGCGCAGCAAGTTCTTCAGCAACTGCCGCATCGAGCCGAATGCGAAGCTCCGTCTTCATCACCTGCGCTCCTCATTCTGCGAGCTTCCAGGCCCGGCACCAGCTATCTGCTCTGCCTCATCAAGCGCCGTAACAAAGTTGAAGAAGTCTCCGGGCGGCAGGCCGGGCGTGGTCAACGGCACCGCGTCGCTATCGTTGCCACCGGAGCGAGGAGCGGTACGAACCATGGTGGGCGGACGCTGGGGGAGATCCTCCTGCCAGTCATGGCTGCGTCCCGGGCCGCGCCCGGCCTCAAGCTCAAGGTTTGGCGCCGGGGAGAGCCGGGTAAGGAAGTTCCTGTCCTGGTAGTAGCGCAGTTTGCGCGCGCGGATGGGTGGCAGGCCACTGACCATGATGAGGGCATCGCCAGACGGCAGCTGCATGATTTCGCCTGGCGTCAGGAGCGGCCGCGGGGTTTGCTGGCGTGAAACCGAGACATGGGCGAGCCAGGGCGCGAGGCGGTGTCCGGCATAATTGTGCTGGGCATGAAGTTCGGTTGCAGTGCCAAGAGCGTCGGAAATGCGTTTGGCGGTGCGCTCGTCATTGCTGCTGAAGGCAATGCGCACATGGCAATTGTCGAGGATCGCGTTGTTGTCACCGTAGGCTTTGGCAATCTGGTTGAGCGACTGGGCGATGAGATAAGCGCGGATGCCATAGCCGGCCATAAAGGCAAGTGCGGTCTCGAAGAAGTCCAGACGGCCCAGAGCTGCAAACTCATCGAGCATCATCAACAGTTGATGGCGTCGCCCGGCCTTGGCATCACCTTCCAGCTTCTCGGTCAGTCGCCGGCCGATCTGGTTGAGGATGAGACGGACCAACGGCTTGGTACGGGAGATGTCCGAAGGCGGGATGACAAAATAGAGCGAGATCGGCCTTTCGGCTTCGACCAGGTCGAGGATGCGCCAGTCACAGGCCCCGGTCGCTGCTGCGACCGTAGGATCACGATAA
>JAJZGY010000058.1 GCA_021804785.1 Pseudomonadota bacterium
ACCTCTGTTCGAAAGACATGTCCTCGAGTTTCTGTGTGACCTAACTTTGGTCCGACCGGCGCGCGGCAATCGGAGCATAGTCGAACATGCACAGCACGAAGGAGGCGATCCAGGGTTGCGCCTTGTGAGAGGTCGCGGCGATGGTGCGCTCTAGGCTTGGCATGCCGAAATAGCCGACAGTGCCCGTCGAAATGATTGTGTCACAGTCGCAAAGCGTTCTGGCCGCCTGTGTGGAGGGGGCATCCTCTTCGAGATTTTCGGTAATCGCGCCATCGCGCGTACCGGCCCAGTCGGCATAGGCAGTGGAAAACTGTGCGCGACCGAGGCCTGGCACCTTGAGGTCGGCCCTCGCCCTGTCGGGGCAAAGATGCGCCGGAACACCGGAGCTGCGCGCGCGGGAATGTCGTAATCGAAATTTCCTGGCGCCGAATGATAGGCGCGTGGATCAAGCTGGTCATAGCTCCACGCGCAATTGGCCATGCGGGAATTGGCATCGGCATAGCTCAGCTCGATCATAAATTTCCCTTGATGGCGCGCTTGCTCGGCGGCGCAAATCTCTCCGTGTGGTTGGTGATAAGGGCGTGGACCGTGTATAACGGCAGGTATCCGCCCGGTCACCCCTCTATAGCCAGTACGCATGGACCTGGCTGGCGCTCAGGCAAGACTGCGCGGGGTGGCCAGCTCAATCAGGCGGATAACAAAAGAAGTGGCGTCATGACGGGTCAGTTGCGTGCCCTGACCGGGATCTTGCTTTCTATTCTGCTCTTTGTGATGGGCGCAGGGCTGATGACGACGCTGATACCGGTGCGCGGGCATCTGGCCGGGTTCGGCGATGTGGCCATCGGCGTCATCGGCTCGGCCTATTATGCCGGATTTGTCCTCGGCTGTTTCGGTGGGCCGCCGCTGTTGACGCGCATCGGTCACATCCGCAGCTTCGCCATTGCTGGCGGGGCGGCGGCTGCAACCATCCTTTTGCAGTCGATCGACGTCGGCCAGCTGGTCTGGATCTTTGCCCGTTTCGTCTTCGGACTGTCCTCGGCCGGCATCTACATGGTGACCGAAAGCTGGCTCAATGACCGGGCGAGCAATGACACCCGCGGCCGCATCCTCGCCATCTATCTTACCGTCAACTATGGCGGCATCGTCATCGGCCAGTGGTTTTACACCGTTGCCCCACCACTCAGCTTCGTACTCTTCAATATCGCGGCGATCTTTTGCGTCCTCTGTGTAGTGCCGGTGGGCGCCACAAGGCTGGCTCAGCCGGTGCCGAGCGGGGTGCCCGCGATCCGGCCATGGCGCCTGTTCCGCATTGCGCCAGTGGGGGTTGCCGGCTGCATTGCCGTGGGTGCGGCCAATGGCGCGGTGTGGACCCTGGCCCCCGTCTACGCCAACGTCCATGGCTTGCACGGAGTGATGCTTGCGGCTTTCATGAGTGCCTTCACCGCAGCGGGAGCCTTAAGCCAGGCGCCGGTGGGGCGGCTGTCCGATCACATGGATCGGCGGTGGACCATTTTGGTGATGTCACTTCTCGCAGGGTTGTCGGCTGCGGCGCTGGCCTTCTGGGGAGGCGGGGCGCCTCTTGTTGCGATCGCGCTGTTTGCCCTCTTCGGTGCCGCGGCGCTGCCGATTTACGGTCTTTCGGTTGCCCACACCAACGACCGCATTCCGCGGGAAGATTTTGTCTCGGCCTCGGCGACGCTGCTCCTGGTCAATGCCTTGGCTTCGGTGGTGGGGCCGGTGGTGGCGGCCGAGATCACCACCCACACCTCGCTGGCGGCGCTGTTCTGGTTCGTTGCTGCCATTCATGGCCTGCACGTCGCATTCGTGATTTGGCGGGTTCAACGGGCCGAGCGGCCGCCCGAAGTCTTCCGCGAGCGCTATGCCCCGGTGCTGCCACAGGCCACACCCACAGCCCTCGAACTGGACCCACGCGGACCGCAGGGCCCGGCCTAGTCCCTAGTCGCGCCGGCCAAAGACCTGCTCCAGACGCTGCATATGGCGATGGACGCCCGGCTCGGGAACGGGCCCGGCGAGGAGTGCTTCCTCGAAACGGGCAATCCGGCAATAAAGGCTTTCGCTGCGATGGAGGAGGCCACGCAAGGTCTCGGGCAAGAGCTCAAGGTTTTCCGCGCGGCCACCAAGACAGATCTCCTTGGAGCCGAGGCGGTAGCGTTCACTGGCGGCGTCACGTGGTCCCATGTCGCCATCACGCACCGCTCGCTGCACCAGCAGCCAGCTTGCCGCCTGCATCAGCCTGGTCGTCACGCGCATGCTTTCGCCCGCATAGAGCAAGGCCGCCTTGCGTGGCAGGTCACGGGATTCGCTGCGACCGGGACCATCGAGATAGCGCGCCGTTTCTTCCACAAGGGCCATGCCCTCATCGAAGGTGCGCTCGAAGAGCTCGGACTGGATGAAGCTCTGCAGCGTCACGCCCTGGGCGATGTCGTCATTGGGGGCGTCCGGCGCCATAGCCTGAACTCTTTCTCAATGTTGGGCGTGAGAGGCGCAAAAGCGCTGACAGCCCGTGTGCCCGCTTTTCGCCGCTGGCGGTTCGGCGGTGTGACAAGGACACGCCTCGGCGTTGCCGTCGTCAATCTTGGTATCAGAACTATGTGTGATCTTGGTTAACGCGCTTTAAATACTGCGCTGGCAGCCGCGCGCGTGGCCTTGCGCGCCAAAATGGCCTCGCGGCAGCGGGCGATCTCGGCCTCGAGTCGTTCGATGCGCGCGCCAAGCTCATGCTCGGACAGCCGCGACAGATCTTCGCCCAGTATGATCTCCCGCGGTTGCGGTCGGGGCTGAAACTCGTCCGGATCGATCGCCATGTTTTCGCTCTTTGCTCTGGGCCTGCTAGTTTCCCTTCGGAAGCCATCGCAAGGCAAGTCTTAGAGGTCAAACATGAACCAGAGCATGCGCGCAATCGCCGTCGAGCAGCCCGGACGGGAGTACCGGCTGGTGCTGACAACACTGGAGCGTCCGCGGCCAGGGCCAGGTGAGGTGCTGGTCAAGGTGGCCGCCGCCGGGGTCAATCGGGCCGACATTGCCCAGGCCCTGGGTGGCTATCCACCGCCCAAGGGTGCCTCGCCGGTTCTCGGCCTCGAGGTGTCGGGTACCATTGTCGAGCTTGGCCCAAAGGCTGACGGCTGGAGTGTCGGCACGGAGGTCTGCGCCCTTCTGGCTGGAGGAGGCTATGCCGAGTTTGCGGTGGTGCCGATCCAATGCCTGCTCAGCGTGCCTGCGCGAGTGGATCTTGTCGCCGCCGCGGCCCTGCCAGAGGCGCACTTTACGGTATGGACCAATCTGATGGACACGGCGCGCCTTGCCGAAGGCCAGAGCGTGCTCATCCATGGCGGGTCAAGCGGTATTGGCACCGCGGCCATTCAGCTCTGTGCGGCGCGGGGGCACAGGGTGTTTGCGACCGCTGGTTCCGCGGACAAATGTACCGCCTGCGTTGGCTTTGGGGCGACGCGCGCCATCAATTACCGCAGCGAAGATTTCGTCGCCGTGGTCAAGGAGGCGACAGAGGGACGCGGTGTTGATGTCATTCTCGACATGGTGGGAGGCGATTACATCGAGCGTAATTTTCACGCCCTGGCGCTCAACGGGCGGCTCGTCAACATCTCCTTCATGGCGGGGGCTACGGCCACGGTGAATTTCGGGGTGATGTTGATGAAGCGTTTGTCCTTCATGGCGACGACCTTGCGTGCGCGCAGCAACGATGAAAAAGGGCGCATCGGGACGGCATTGCGTCAGCATGTCTGGCCGCTGATCGAAGCCGGCAAGATCAAGCCTGTGGTCGACACCGTACTGCCACTGGGCCAGGCGATGGAGGCTCATGCCCGCATGGCTGCAAGTGCCCATATCGGCAAGATTCTCCTCGCCATGGAGGGCTGAGGGACCTGCCGCAGGCACCGCCAGGGCAAGGCGCATCCTTTGGGCCGCAAATGGCTTAACGGGGCGGGGCAAGGCGGGTCGTAACGGAGCCGGCGCAATGTGTGGACAAAGGGGCTCTGCAGCCGTGGTTCAGAACGCCACGGCTGCCCACGGTCATTGGGTCTTCTCCTTTTTGCTTTGCCCCGTCCGACACAGGCGCTAAAAGGAGGCCATAGCCTCAACGTCTATGCCGTTGGACCTGGGACGGGAGATGACAGCTCCCGCCCCGCACAGGAGAAGATTATGGCCAATAACGACAAACCCTTGATGCCCAAAGCCACGGCAGTGTGGCTGGTGGAAAATACCTCGCTCACCTTTGAGCAGATTGCCGATTTCTGCGGTCTGCATCCGCTTGAGGTCAAAGGCATTGCCGACGAGGATGTTGCCAAGGGGATCAAGGGCCTCGACCCAATCATTTCAGGCCAACTCTCGCGCGAGCAGATCGAGGAGGCGGAAAAGAACCCGCGCCAGCGCCTCAAAATGGCAGCGCCCAAGCACAAGATTCCTCCGGTCAAGCAAAAGCGGGCACCGCGCTACACTCCGGTCTCCAAGCGCCAGGACAAGCCCGATGCGGTCTATTGGATCCTGCGCAATCACCCTGAATTTTCTGACGCCGACATCGTCAAGCTGGTCGGCACCACCAAATCGACGATCCAGAAAATCCGCGACCGCTCGCACTGGAACATTGCCAATCTCAAGGCCGTTGATCCGGTGACACTGGGCCTCTGCACCCAGCTTGAACTCGATCTTGCGGTCGAACGCGCCTCCGAGCGCCGCGATCGCCTCGCCCGCCGCACTGGGGGGGCAGGTCTGCGCCCGATCGCCGAGACCACGGCAGAGCTTGATGGTCATGATGAGACCCCAAAGGGCGCGAACGAGGCTGAGGGGGCGGAGGACAAGTAGTCCTCGCCCCAATACCTGATTGAGCCTCGGCACCGTGCTTGCCGGACGTGCTGGGGCCGGGGCTTGGGTCAGCTGTCGTCAAGCGAAGGGCTGCCCCGCGCGCCAGCTTTGCAGGTCGTGCTGAGGACGCCTGACATATGCAGGCCGTCCCCCCAATCTGGGAAAGATCAGGCTTTCACGTAACCGGCGAAGCGCTTGTTGAAGCGAGACAGGCGGCCACCGCGGTCGATCAGCTGCTGCTGGCCTCCGGTCCAGGCCGGATGGGTGGAGGGATCGATATCGAGGGTGAGCTTGTCGCCTTCGGCACCCCAGGTGCTGCGGGTCTTATAGGTCGTGCCGTCATTGAGCGCCACTTCGACAAAGTGGTAGCTGGGGTGAATGCCCTTTTTCATGGCCGCAACCTTCTTCAGAAAACCCGTTGGAAGCGGCGGCTTATAGGGGATCAGGGGAAGCGATGCAAGCTGCCCCTGTTCCCAGCCTGGCCATGGCCTCCTGGCCGACCCTGCGCCACATCGCGCTGGGTCCTTTGGATCAGACCACCTATCAAATGAGGTGACACCGACGCGGGCCGGGACCGGGCTCCCGATCAGGCTGGCGGCAGGCGAGGGGTATGGCGCGGCGAAGCGTCTCGTTCGCAACGTCGTTAACGGCGTCTATATTCTCGTGTGGTTAGGACGGCTTTCCGTGTGGCTGGCTCCGGGCAGGACTTTGTCGACGAGGTTGGACGGCTGGCTCAGGGGCGGGCGAGGGCCCGTTCGCTCTCCTCGTTGCGCGTCCTCCTGCCTTTTCTCATCCGCTATCGCTGGCACATTGTCGGTGCCGGGGTTGCCCTGCTGTGCTCCTCGGCTGCGACGCTGACGGTGCCCTGGGCGCTGCGTGGCCTGATCGATCACGGGTTCAACCGTGCCGATGCCAGCCGCATCGGCCACTATTTCCTCCTCCTGCTCCTCGTGGCGGTGGTGCTCGGACTGGCCACCGGGGTGCGCTACTATTTCGTGACCTGGATTGGCGAGCGGGTCATCGCCGACATCCGGCGCGCGGTGTTCGATCATGTGCTGCGTCTAAGCCCTGCCTTCTTCGAGCACACCCGTACGGGGGAGGTGCTGTCGCGTCTGACCGCGGACACCACACTCATTCAGACAGTGATCGGATCTTCCGCCTCGATCGCGCTGCGCAATCTCGTGATGCTGACCGGCGCGCTCGTGCTCATGGTGCTGTCCTCGCTCAAGCTGTCGCTTCTGGTCGTGATCACGGTGCCGCTCGTCATGGTGCCTTTGCTGGGGCTTGGGCGCTGGGTGCGCCGACTTTCCCGTAAAAGCCAGGACAAGATCGCCTCCACCGCGGCGCGTGCGTCCGAGACCTTGAACGCGGTGCAGACGGTACAGGCTTTTACCCATGAAACGCGCGACAGCCAGCTCTTTGCCGCCGACGTTGAAGCCTCCTTTACCATGGCGATTTCACGCACGCGGGTGCGTGCGGGGATGACTGTGGTGGTAACGATTGCAGCTTTTTCCTGCATCGTCGCGATCCTGTGGGTAGGGGCGCAGGACGTCATTGCCAGACAGATGAGTGGCGGGGAGCTGGCACAGTTCCTGTTCTACGCAGTGCTGGTGGCCGGCGGCTTTGGCGCTCTCTCGGAGACCTTCGGGGATCTGCAACGTGCGGCGGGGGCCTCCGAGCGCCTTGCCGAACTGATGCGCACTCTCCCCGAGATCACGGCGCCCGCCCATCCACGGCATCTCAAGCAGCCGGTCAAAGGCAGGCTCAGCTTTGACGACGTTCGCTTCTCGTATCCGACGCGTCCGGAGATGGCGGCGCTCGATGGGCTCAGTTTCAAGGTGGCCGCGGGCGAGGCGGTGGCGCTGGTTGGTCCTTCGGGTGCAGGCAAGTCCACGGTGTTTCAGCTGCTCCTGCGCTTTTATGCGCCGCGTCAGGGCGTCATTCGTCTCGATGACGTCGATATCAGCGAACTTGATCCCGTCGAGCTGCGCCGGCAGATCGCGGTCGTTGCCCAGGACCCGGCGATCTTTTCGGGCACCATTGCCGACAATATTCGCTATGGCAGAGAGGACGCGGGCACCGCGGAAATCCGCTGTGCTGCCGAAGCGGCTGCGGCTGCCGAGTTCATCGAGCAGTTGCCCCAAGGCTATGACACCTTGCTTGGCGAACGTGGCATTACCCTGTCGGGCGGGCAGCGTCAGCGTCTTGCCATAGCGCGGGCGATGCTGCGCGATGCACCACTGCTGCTCCTTGATGAAGCCACAAGTGCACTCGATGCGCAGAACGAACGTCTGGTGCAGCAGGGTCTCGCCAACCTGATGGCCGATCGCACCACCCTCGTTATCGCCCATCGCCTTGCCACCATCCAGAAGCTGAAGCGCATTCTGGTGTTTGATCAGGGCCGGCTCGTCGGCGACGGCAGTCATGCGGAACTGGTGGCGGATGGTGGGCTCTATGCCCGCCTGGCGGATCTGCAGTTTGCCAGCGCACGCAGCAGGGTAGGCTGATGGCGATGACCCGAACGCTTCATCCTGGCCATTCGCACCGTCACCTCAAGCGCGCGGTCAGCATTCTGGGTGTGGTGCTCTTCGTGGGGGTGTTGGCGCTTGTCTTGCGCACACTCTCCGCCGGCGGCAGTTTTGCGGAAGTCAGGCCGGGCTACATGGGGCGTTGTACGCCTGCCGCAAGCCTTGCGGTGCGGGACATCGTCGTCGATGCGAAGACAGGGTTGGCCTTTCTTGCGGTCGCGGGGCAGAAACCCGCGGTGGAAGATGGCATCTATCTTGCCGACCCGGCCCATCCGAAGGCGCCACCGCAGCGTCTTGCAGGTGTGCCTCAGGGCTTTCGCCCCACCGCGCTGTCACTGTGGCGGGACAGAAGCGGCAGCCTCGTACTCTTCGCGGCAAGTCCGGGCCATGTCAGCGGATCAGTTGATATCTTCTCCGTCCATCTTGGGGCCCATCCGCAGCTCATGGAGACGGCCGATATTGGCTCCTCCCTATTTGCGCATGTGCGCGCGCTGGCTGCGCTCGATGGCAGCCGGTTTTATGCCGTGGACGCCCCCCATGTTGCGGGTGATTTTTTCAGTCTTCTGGGCTCCTATCTCACGCCGGCCAAAGGACGCATCATCTTTTACGACGGTCAGATGCCGCACATCGTTGCCAAGGGGTTGAGGGCACCGCGAGGCCTTGCGCTCGCTGCGGATCGCAGCAGGCTTTATGTCGGCCTCGCGGTGTCCCATGTTCTTGCGAGCTACAAGATCGAATCTTTCCTTGGACATCTGACGCTGGCGGACCGTTATGCCCTGCCGCTCGCCCCTGGAGCGCTCACCGTGGATGGCGCGCATGCCCTGCTCATTGCAGGTGATCCGAAACTCTTTGACCGTGCCCGTTTTGAGCATGATCCGAGCCACCCCTCGCCGAGTGCCGTGATCCGCGTTGAGCTTTCGGACGGCCTGCCGCACGGGGTCAGTCAGATCTATGCCAATTTAGGCCATCCGATCGCAGCGGCGGGTGTTGCGGCAGAGGCTGGGGGGCACCTGCTCATCGGCTCGGCGCTTGCCAGCCGTCTGATCAGCTGTACGCCGTCCTGAACTTTGCCCCACTGCTCTTTGCCATCGTGCTTGCAGGGGCCGATCCTCGCATCCGTGAAGCGGCGCACCAAACCTGCACCACTGTGCGCAAGAGGATCGAACGTCCGGCAAACCAAAGCGCAGACATGGCGCCAATGGCGGCAGGATGGCCACGATCAGCTGCTCGGCGGTTTTTGGGTTTGGCGCGAGGCTTGCTATGGGGTGCGCGCAGCTTCTCTGGCAGCAGCCGGCCAGGTCCTCGCGGCTGCTAGCCGTGGTTGCTTTCGCGCATCATGCGATATGCCGTGGCCGACACGCTGCAGAGTTATCGTGCATCTGACCGCGGGTAGGACGGCTTAGATTTGCGGCACTTATGCAGCAACCTCCTCTGCCGGGTCGCGCAGCACATAGCCGCGGCCCCATACGGTTTCAATGTAATTGTCACCGCTGGTTGCTGCTGCGAGCTTCTTGCGCAGTTTGCAGATGAAAACGTCAATGATCTTCAGTTCCGGCTCATCCATGCCGCCATAAAGATGATTGAGGAACATTTCCTTGGTCAGCGTGGTGCCTTTGCGCAAGGAAAGGAGTTCCAGCATCTGATATTCCTTGCCGGTCAGATGCACGCGGCTGCCATCGACCTCGACGGTCTTGGCATCGAGATTGACGATGAGCTTGCCGGTGGTGATGACCGACTGGGAATGGCCCTTGGAGCGACGCACCACGGCCTGGATGCGGGCGATCAGCTCGTCCTTGTGGAAGGGCTTGGTCATATAGTCGTCGGCGCCGAAGCCGAGAGCCTTGACCTTGGCTTCGACGATGGCGTTGCCGGAAAGGATCAGCACCGGGGTCTGGACCTTGGCCACGCGCAGTGCCCGCAACACCTCAAAGCCGCTCATATCCGGCAGCTGCAGGTCGAGGACGATGATGTCGTAATCATAAAGCTTGCCGAGATCGATGCCCTCCTCACCCAGATCGGTGGTGTAGACATTGAACGTCTCGGAGCGCAGCATCAGCTCGATACTGCGCGCCATGGCGCTGTCATCTTCTATAAGCAGCACACGCATGGACCTTTTCCCCCTCCAGCTCTGCCCCTGCTGGGCACCGGTAAACGGACTTTCAGCAAGGTAAGCGAAAATGGTTAACATCCGCTTTCGCAGTTTTGCCCCATTTCATCTCCTTCGAACAGAGCCTAACAAAAAATAACTCCCTGCCGCAGCGGTGTCGCATCTCCTTGATTCACTTTATTAAGTTTACCGCCATTTAAGTCCTTGCGGGGGAATATCCCGATTATGGAGCCGGACGCGCCGGCCCCGAGCCGGGAAGCCGCCATGAATGCCCTTGTCCGAGAAATCGCCGCAGTTCCGAGGCTCCGCCGCTTTGGCCGGGTCGCGCGCATCGAAGGGCTTCTGGTTGAGGTCACGGGGGCTGCCGGGGCGATCTCGATGGGCGGGCAGGCGCGGGTCTACGCTGCGGATGGCGAACAGATTCCGTGCGAAGTGGTTGGCTTTCGTGAAGGTCGGGCGCTGCTGATGCCCTTAGGCAGCATGCATGGGGTGGCCCTGGGCGCACGGGCGGATTTTGATGATCATCCGCTCAAGATTTATCCCAACCTGACTTGGCTGGGCCGCGTGCTCAACGCTTTTGCCGAACCCACGGATGGCAAAGGGCGGCTGATCCAGGGTGCAATCGGCTATTCCGTCAAGGCGGCGCCGCTAGCGGCGCATGGTCGCGCTCGTGTGGGCGGCAAGCTCGACGTTGGTGTGCGGGCCATTAATGCCTTTACCACCTGCTGCAGCGGCCAGCGCATGGGCATCTTCGCCGGGTCGGGCGTCGGCAAGTCGACGCTGATGTCGATGATGGCCCGCTACACCGATGCAGATGCCATCGTCATCGGCCTGGTCGGCGAACGCGGCCGAGAGCTTAAGGAATTCATTGAGGATGATCTGGGTGAGGAGGGTCTTGCCCGCTCGGTGGTGGTGGCTGCGACCTCGGACCAGCCGGCCTTGGTACGGCGCCAGGCCGCCTATGTGGCGATGACTGTGGCCGAGCAGCTGCGCGATGAGGGCATGCGCGTGCTCCTCTTGATGGATTCGGTCACCCGCTTTGCCATGGCACAAAGAGAGATCGGGCTTTCGGCGGGGGAACCGCCGACCGCCAAAGGCTATACGCCGACCGTGTTTGCCGAACTGCCACGGCTTTTGGAGCGCGCTGGCCCGGGACGTGAGGGCGGGCGAGGGTCCATCACTGCCCTCTTTACGGTGCTGGTCGAAGGTGACGATCACAATGAGCCCGTCGCCGATGCCGTGCGCGGCATTCTTGATGGCCATATCGTACTTGATCGGGCGATCGCCGAACGCGGACGGTTTCCCGCGATCAATGTTCTGAGGTCAGTCAGCCGCACCATGCCCGCCTGCAACAGTGCGGCAGAGCAGGGCGTGGTCGGGCGCGCCCGCAGGGCGATGGCGGCCTATGAAGACATGGCCGAACTCATCCGTCTGGGCGCCTACAAGCTTGGTACCAATGCTGAGGTCGACGCTGCCATGGAGCTGCACCCAAAACTCGAAGCATTCCTGTCGCAAGCCAAGGAAGAGCATACTTCTCTTGCGGCAGGGTATGCAGCGCTGGGCGCAATTGTCGATGAAGGGGTAATGGGAGAGGTAACATGAAACATCGTGACAGCCTGCTGCGCCTCAAGAAGTTCCGCGTCGACGAATTCAAGCGTCGTATGGGAACCCTCGACGCCATGATCGCCGATGCCGAAAAGAAGATCCACGACCTTGACGAGAGCGTGGTACGCGAGCGCCAGCGTGCCGGCGAATCGGAAATCGGTCGCGCCGCCTTTCCCTCCTTCCTGCGTTCGATCGACAGTCGACGGGAAAACCTCAAGTCGACTTTGAGCGAGCTTGAGCGCGAGCGGGCCGCCGTGCAGCTCGAACTGACGGGAGCCTTCCAGGACATGAAGAGCCTGGAGCTGGCGATGGAGCAGCAGCTCAAGAAGCTCGCCGATGCCGAGGCGCGTCGCACCCAGGTTGAATTTGACGAAGGGGCGCTGGTACGGCATCTGCGTCGGCAGGCGTTGCGTTAGCCTGACGGGGCAGGAGGCCGCACGACCGCGTCATGATAGGCCTTGGCGCCGATCTCATCGCCTGTCCGACGGAATACCTGCACGGCTTGGGTCAGCGCTGCAATGTTTTGTGGTGAGGCACGACAGACTTCATTGCAGGAGCCCGCAGCGAAGACACCCGGCCCGAGGATCGCATTCACGTAGCCGGCGCCGTAAAGCTCTTGAGCCAATCTGCGTCCATAGCTGTCATCACCTCCGCCATTGCCGCGCAGACCCTCCACCACATAGGGGGCGGCGCGGATCTGGGTTGGCCGGGCTTTGGGCGTCAGGGCCTGGATGGAGATCCAATAGCCCTTGCCGCTGTGGCGGACGCCGAAGCCGGCTTGGCCAAAGAGGTGTGGCCGATCCGACTGGAGCAGTTTGGAAGGCCCGACTCTGGTCCAGAGCAGGGTGATATCCATGCACGTACCGGCCCGGTCGAACACGCATGCGGCAGGACGATGCACGAACGGATTGCCGCCGTCGATCAGCAGTCACGCGGCTCTGAGAACCTGTTCGGCCTCATCCGACATCACGGCCTGAAAGGGAAGAGTGCTCTGTGCCAACTGGCCGATGGGGTGGCCATCGCAACTTAGAATATCGTCACCGTCCAGCGCGTCCCGTAATCCTGCGATCAGCCTTGGCGACCACCCAGCCTTTGCCGCGTTTGGCCACGATGATGCCGGTCCATTTTACGGTCCGCGGCAGGAACTCGCCATAGGACCAGATGTGGCCGCCACCCATGGAATTGGCAAAGGCGGCGAGGGTTGCGTTATGGCCTTCGGGATTGGTGACCTGCGCGGCGTGCTCAAGGGCGCGACGACGGACTTGGGCAAGAGCCGATGTAAGAGTCCGGTCGCCGACTTGCGGCAGCGCGGCGGGCGTACAAGCAAAAAACCTGCGCGCTGGCCCGTTCTGAGCTGGGTGCAGAGCTCGAATCTGCGGTGCAGGTGTTCGCAGGCCATCTTAATCGCAGTTAATGTCTGATACTGCACCGCTGGCATTCAGCCGCGTGCGGAACCAGCGCCGCCACGGGCGAGAGGTGGCGCGCCTGGCGCACGCGCCAAGATCACAGGCAAGGCTGGCGCGGTTTAGATCACGTCGAACTTGATACCCTGGGCAAGGGGCAAGGAATTTGAATAATTGATGGTCGCGGTTTGCCGTCGCATATAGGCCTTCCAGGCATCGGAGCCGCTTTCGCGTCCGCCGCCGGTGTCCTTTTCGCCGCCAAAGGCGCCACCGATCTCCGCGCCCGAAGGACCAATATTGACGTTGGCGATGCCGCAGTCCGAACCCGCAGCTGACAGGAAGGTTTCAGCTTCCTGGATGTCCTGGGTAAAGATGCAGGAGGAGAGGCCCTGCTCGACCGCATTGTGAAGGTGAAGTGCTTCACTGAGAGTCTTGTAGCGCAGCACATAGAGGATGGGTGCAAAAGTCTCCTCGCAGACCGCGGCACTCTGTGCCGGCATTTCCACGATGGCCGGACGGACATAAAAGGCATGGGGATATTCGTGTTCAGCCACCCGTTCGCCGCCGCTGACGATGCCACCCTCGGCGCGCGCGGCTAAAAGTGCACGTTGCATTGCCTCACAGGCTGCACGGTCGATCAGTGGGCCGACCAGGGTACCGATCTCAAGGGGATTGCCGATGGCAAGATGATCCCAGATATGCTTCAGCCGCGGCAGGAGACGGTCGTAAAGACTTTCATGGACGATGAGACGGCGCAGCGACGTGCAGCGCTGGCCTGCGGTGCCAACCGCGGCAAAGGTGATGGCGCGCTCGGCAAGGTCGAGCTTGGCGCTGGGACAGACGATCATCGCATTATTGCCGCCCAGTTCGAGGATGGCTTTACCGAAGCGGGCCGCCACGATGGGGGCGAGGGCGCGGCCCATGCGGGTGGAGCCCGTGGCGCTCACGACGGCAATCCGGCGATCTTCGGCCAGTTTCTCTCCGGCCTCACGCGCGCCAAGCACGAGTTGGGAGAGTGCGGCGGGAGCATCGCCGAAGCGATGGCAGGCGCGGGTGAAAAGGTTCTCGACCGCGAGAGCGCAAAGCGGGGTCTTTTCACTCGGCTTCCAGATCACCGGATCGCCGCAGACAAGTGCGAGTGCGGCATTCCAGGCCCACACTGCGACCGGAAAATTGAAGGCGCTAACGACTGCGACCGGCCCGGCTGGATGCCAGCTTTCCATCATGCGGTGGCCAGTACGTTCGGAGGCGATGGTGAGGCCATAAAGCTGGCGCGACAGGCCCACGGCAAAGTCGCAGATGTCGATCATTTCCTGCACTTCGCCAAGACCTTCCTGAAGAATCTTGCCGCATTCAAGGGTCACAAGTTCACCCAGCATCTGCTTGTGCTGGCGCAGCTCTTCACCGAAGAGACGAACAAGTTCACCGCGCCTGGGTGCTGGTACCTGCTTCCAGCTGTCGAAGGCGCGGCTGGCCGCGGCAATCTTGGCTTCGATCTCTGCAGCACTGTCAAAGCCGACGCGGCAGATCTCTTTGCCGTCGATCGGCGAGTGCACGGCATGATCGCCACTTGGCCGGATCGCAAAATGGGCAAGAAGGTCGGATACATGCATGGCGGGGTTCCTCGTGATGTGCCTGTATGCGGGCACGGCCTGTCGTGACACTCAGCGCCTCTGGCGCAACTGTGTGATGGTGGTCGTGGGAGAGATCGCGTCCTGGTCCATCTTGATGTGGAGCAGCGCAGGTTTGGCCGCGGCTCTGGCCTCGGCAAAGGCGTGCTTGAACTCCTCAAAGCTCGTAACGCTGAAGCCCTGGGCGCCATAGCTTTTCGCCAGGAGGGCAAAGTCGGGATTTCTGAGTTCGGTGCCGACCACCCGCCCAGGATAGCTGCGCTCCTGATGCATGCGGATGGTGCCATAGGTGCCGTTATCGAACACCAGAACAATAATGGCGGCGTCATATTGCACCGCGGTTGCCAGTTCCTGGCCGGTCATCAGGAAGTCGCCATCGCCGGCGGCGCAGACGACGAGACGCTCGGGACAGACGAGCTTGGCTGCCACCGCGGCTGGGACGCCATAGCCCATGGCGCCTGAGGTTGGGCCCAGAAGGCTCGGATAAGCGCGATAGAGGTAGAAGCGATGCAGCCAGGCGGCGAAATTGCCGGCACCATTGGTGAGAATGGCGTCCCTCGGAAGCGTCTCATTGAGCCAGCCATAGATCTCGGCAGGATTGATCGGGCCGGGCGCAGCGACGGGCCGGATGAAAGCTTCATAATCGGCGCGGGCCTCGCGTCGCCATTGCTGCCAGACCAGCTTTGCCGGCGGCTCGCAGCTGCGCAGCAGATGCAGGAACGGTGCGATGTTGGCGACAATGGCAAGATCGGGTTGATAGACGTGACCAAGTTCGTCCGCGCAAGGATGGACGTGAATCAGTGTCTGCACGGGATTGGGGACTTCAAGACGGCTATAGCCATCGGTTGTCATCTCGCCCAGGCGTGCGCCAATCACGAGAAGAAGATCGCTTTGTTTGAGGCGGGCGACGAGTTTGGGATCGGCACCGATGCCCAGATCCCCGCAATAATTTGGATCGGTATTGTCGAAGCGGTCCTTGGCGCGGAACGAGGTCAGGACCGGCAGATCATGACGATGGGCAAAGGCGGCAGCGTCCGCGATTGCCGCCTGCGTCCATCCTGGGCCACCGAGGAGCAGCAGCGGACGCTGCGCCGCCGCGAGCAGGGCATGCAGTTTCTGGATCTGTTCGACATCGGTGTAGGCCAGAGTGGGCTTATAGGGGCGTGCGTCCTTGGCGCTGCAGGGACCAAGAAGCACGTC
>JAJZGY010000059.1 GCA_021804785.1 Pseudomonadota bacterium
CGACGAGTTTTGGCGCGCTGGGCTTCATCGATGACTACAAGAAGGTCACCAAGCGCTCGAGCGCCGGGATCAGCGGGCGTACCAAGCTCATTGTGCAATGTCTCGTCGCCATCGCGGCCTCCTATGGCGCCATGCATCTCGAGGATCCGTCGCTTTCTGGCACCATTGCCGTCCCCTTTTTCAAGAATGTGCTGATCTTCCTGGGCTGGGGCTTTCTCGTTTTTGGCGGCTTCGTCATCGTTGGCGCCTCCAACGCTGTCAATCTCACCGACGGTCTGGATGGTCTTGCCATCGTTCCAGTGATGATTGCCGCCACCGCGTTTTCACTGATTGCCTATCTGGTCGGCAACATCAAATTCGCCAATTACCTGCAGCTGCACTATGTTGCAGGAACCGGTGAGCTCGCCGTGTTCCTCGCCTCGCTGATTGGCGGAGGACTTGGCTTTCTATGGTACAACGCACCGCCGGCGATGATCTTCATGGGTGATACCGGCTCCCTCGCCCTTGGCGGTGCGCTGGGCACGGTTGCCGTCGCTACCAAGCACGAGATCGTTCTGGCCATCGTGGGCGGACTGTTCGTGATGGAGGCGGTGTCGGTCATCGTCCAGGTCGCGTCCTTTAAGATGACAGGGCGCCGTGTCTTCAAAATGGCGCCGATCCACCACCATTTCGAGCAGCTGGGCTGGCGTGAACCCACCATCGTGATCCGCTTCTGGATCATCGCGGTGGTCCTCGCATTGTGCGGCCTTTCGACCCTGAAGCTGAGGTGAAGCGATGATTGCGGCGCGCGGTTTTGCAGGACAGACGGTCGGAGTGTTCGGCTTGGCGCGTTCGGGTCTTGCTGCGGTGCGCGCGCTTCTGGCAGGCGGCGCAACGGTGATCGCCTGGGATGATGGACACGCGCGTCGTGACGAGGCTGCCCGCAGCGGCGCCCGGCTTCAGCCTGATAACGAATGGGATTTTTCCGGGTTAGCTGCACTCGTCCTCAGCCCGGGCGTGCCTCTAACCCATCCCGAGCCACACAGGGTTGTCGTTGCTGCCCAGAAGGCCTCGGTTCCGATCATTGGTGACATGGAACTCTTTGCCAGCCAGATCCGGCCCGGGCCAGGTGGGCCGGCGCACGCGCCTGTCATTGTGGTGACCGGCACCAATGGCAAATCTACGACCACGGCGCTGATCGGCCATATTCTCGCCAGCAATGGGTTTGATGCCCAGATCGGCGGCAATATCGGCAAGCCCGCACTTGAGCTTGCTCCACCCTCTGCACGGACTGTCTATGTGCTCGAGGTTTCTTCCTATCAGATTGAATTGGCTCCCTCGCTCAGTGCCGATGTCAGCGTTCTCACCAACATCACCCCTGATCACCTTGACCGTCATGGCACGCTTGAACGGTATGCCGGGTTGAAGGAGCGCCTGCTGCTGCAAGGGGCGCGGGATGGGCTACGCTGCATCGGCGTCGATGACAGCCTGACCGCCGCCATCCACACCCGTCTGGCCGGGGCCACCACCTCTGCGGTGTCGGTGGGCAAGATTCTCGGACGCGGGGTTTTCGTGCTGGAGGGTAAGCTTTATGACGCGCAGAGCGGTACCGCACGCGAGGTCATGGATCTGCGCCCGGTGGCGTCACTCACTGGTGCCCATAACTGGCAGAATGCGGCGCTTGCCTATGCTGCAGTCAAACCCTTCATCGGTGATGCCCGTGCGCTCGCCCAGTCCATCCGGAGTTTTCCGGGTCTTGCCCATCGCATGGAAGTGGTGGCGCAATGGGGCTCTTTGCGCATCGTCAATGATTCCAAGGCCACCAATGCCGATGCGGCGGCGCGTGCACTTGCGTGTTACGACAACATCCTGTGGATCGCCGGCGGCCGTGCCAAGGCCGGTGGCATTGCTACGCTTGCGTCCTTTTTTGGGCGCATCCGCAAAGCCTACCTTATCGGTGAAGCCGCCGAGAGTTTTGCGAGCGCGCTGCAAGGCCATGTGGCCTACGAGCTGTGCGGCGAACTCGAAACCGCGGTGACAGCGGCGCTGCGCGATGCGGCCCATATCGAGGCGCCAGTCGTGCTCTTGTCGCCGGCCTGCGCAAGCTTTGACCAATTCCGCGACTTCGAAGAGCGCGGCGACAGTTTCCGTGCGCTGATCGAAGCCCGCGCCATTCGTGCCGCGTCTTGAAGGTGCCTGTCGCACAGACTGAGCGGAGCCAAAGTGAGGATAGAGTTCTTGAAGTTTGTTGAGGTCATGGCAGTGGGTAACAACAGGGCTTTGCGGCTTGGAGGTGAGAGCTTGTGCCATGCGGGCAAGCCGGCTTTGTCGTGCACCAGGAGCTTCTGTCTCAGCAGCGTGGGCGTTTTCTCTGCCGCCGGAACGGAGGCGTGGCGATGAGCCTGTCGCGCGCTGATCGCAGTGGCCTTGCGGCATGGTGGTGGACCGTCGACCATGTTGCCGTCTTTACCATGCTTGCGATCCTCGCCATCGGGATCATGCTGGCCTTTGCCGCCAGTCCCGCCGAGACTGGCGGACTTCTCAGCGCCGGAAATTTTCGTTACGCCTGGCATCAGTCCTTCTATGCTGTGATCGCGCTTTTCATCTTGTGGTTCACCTCCACACTTTCGCTGCGCACGGTCAAGCTCACCGCTGCGGTGGTATTTGCGCTCGCGCTTATCGGCTCCTTGCTGGCAATCCTATTGGGTAGCCGGGTTCTGGGGGCACGCCGCTGGATCGATCTTGGCTTCATGACGGTGCAGCCGAGTGAATTCCTCAAGCCGGGATTTGCCGTGCTTGCGGCCTCCATACTGGCCGACAAGGCCAAGATGATTCTACCCAAACCGGTGATCACGCTGTTGCTCATTGCCCCGGTGCTGCTCATCCTTTTGATGCAGCCGGATGTCGGACAAACCGCACTGATGTTGAGCCTGTGGGGGGCTCTCCTGTTTGTTTACGGCGTCTCGGCGCTCTGGATCAGTGGCCTGGCCGGCACCTTGATGCTGCTTGTGGTCGGTGCCTATTACAACTTCGGCTATGTTCACCACCGGGTGCAGCAATTTCTCGGAAGTGGCGGGTTTCAAACCCAGCTTTCACTGCAAGCCTTCGCGCGTGGCGGCTTTTTTGGCGTGGGACCTGGAGCGGGTACAATCAAATACCGCCTGCCAGATGCCAATTCTGACTTTATATTTGCGGTCGCCGGTGAAGAGTTCGGCCTCGTACTATGCGGACTGATTGCGGTCCTGTTCTGCGTGCTGGCGGTACGCCTGCTCATGCGTTCGGCTCAGGCACGCGATCCGTTTTCCCAGATAGCCGGCGCGGGTCTTGCCATTGTTGTTGCGTTGCAGGCCTTCATCAATATGGGGGTGGCGATCTCGCTGCTGCCGGCAAAGGGCATGACGTTGCCCTTTATTTCCTATGGCGGATCTTCCCTCTTTGCCATTGCCCTCAGCCTCGGGTTTGCCCTCGCTGTCACCCGCCAGCGGCCGAACATCGGGCAGGAGCATCATGACGTCTTCACCTTCCTGCGCGAGACACGGCCATGAGCACGATCGTGCTTTCAGCCGGCGGTAGCGGCGGCCATCTGTTTCCGGCCCAGGCCCTGGCCGCGGAGTTGACGCGCCGTGGTCATGCCATTGTCGTCATGACCGATGCGCGGTTCAAGAATTACGAGACCGCTTTTCCTGCGGCACAGATCACCACGGTGCCCTCGGCCGCGTTCTCGGATCGCTCGGCACTGCGTCTTGCTCTGGCCCCCTTTGAGATTCTTGCCGGTCTGCTGTTGTCGGCGGTCAAGCTCAGGCGGCTCAAGCCCCGTGTGGTGGTCGGATTTGGCGGCTATCCTTCGGTGCCGGTGATGCTGGCGGCGTGTCTGAAGCGCATTCCCACCCTCATCCTCACGCCGGATGCGCTTTTGGGTCGCGCCAACCGGCTTCTGGCCAATCATGTGCAACGCATTGCGGCCAATCTGCCTCTGGTCCGCTTTCTGCCCAAGGACAAGAGCAAGATCGTCTATACCGGTAATCCGCTGCGTGCCGAAGTGATGGCACATGCCTTTGCGCCCTTTCCGGAGCTGTCGGCGGAGGGCCCGATCGAGCTTCTTGTCTTTGGCGGCAGTCAGGGCGCCCATGTCTTCAGCGAGATCGTCCCGGCGGCACTGGCACGCCTCCCTGAGGAGCTGCGCCAGCGTCTGCGTCTCACCCAGCAATGTCGGTCCGAGGATCTTGACGGTGTCAGGCGTGTCTATGCGCAGATGGGACTGCGCGCTGAACTTGCTCCCTTCTTCTCCGATCTGCCGCTGCGCATGGCGCGGGCCCATCTGGTCATTGGTCGTGCCGGCGCGGGCACGGTGAGTGAACTGGCCCTGATCGGCAGGCCGGCCATCCTGGTGCCCTTGCCGCACGCCCTTGATGACAACCAGATGCCCAACGCAGAGGCCTTCGCCACCGCAGGCGCAGGCTGGGCAGTACGCCAAAGCGAGCTGTCGGTGGAACGTCTGGCTGCGCTCCTCACCGGGGCCTTCGCCAACCCTGAAGGGCTGATGCAGAAGGCGGGTTGCGCGCGCAAGCTTGCCTATCCGCATGCGACGCTGCGGCTTGCCGACCTGGTCGAAGAACTGGGGAGGGGATCGTGATCGCCACCCGCGTTCCGGCACCCACACGTGTGCCTCTAGAGACCGGCCGAATTCACTTTGTTGGCATCGGTGGCATCGGCATGAGCGGCATCGCCGAGATCATGCACAATCTTGGCTATCACGTTTCGGGTTCGGATCTGGCGGAGAGCGACGTGGTACGCCGCCTGCGATCGCTGGGCATTACCATTGGCATCGGTCACAGCGAAGAAAATCTTCAGGGCGCGCATGTCGTGGTTTACTCCTCGGCCGTCAAGGCCGGAAATCCGGAGTTTGATGCTGCGCGTCTGCGCGGACTGCCTTTGGTACGCCGGGCCGAAATGCTGGCCGAGATCATGCGCCTGAAATGGTGCGTGGCGGTTGCCGGCACCAATGGCAAGACGACGACAACAACACTGGTCGCAGCGCTCCTCGACGCCGGCGGACTCGATCCCACCGTGGTCAATGGTGGCATCATCAATGCCTATGGCACCAATGCCCGTCTGGGGGCCGGCGACTGGGCGGTCGTCGAAGCCGACGAAAGCGATGGCACTTTTCTACGGCTGCCGGCAACCGTATCGGTCGTGACCAATATCGATCCTGATCATCTGGATTTTTATGGTAATTTCGACACCCTGCGGGCGGCCTTTCTCAGTTTCGTGGAGAACGTGCCGTTCTATGGCTTTGCGGTGATGTGTCTTGATCATCCCGAGGTGCAGGCCATGGTGGCGCAGATCCGCGACCGTCGTGTCCTCACCTATGGTCTGTCACCACAGGCAGACTTCCGCGCCGTTGATCTGCGCTATGAGAATGGCACGTCGTACTTCAGTGTCATCGTCACCGACCGGCCGACGCAGACCAAGACCCTGATAGGCGATCTGAGCCTGCCTATGCCAGGTGAGCACAATGTTCAGAACGCGCTTGCGGCGCTCGCAGTTGCCCGCGAGCTTGGCATCAGCGACGATACCATCCGCACGGCGTTCGCCGGTTTCGGCGGGGTGGGGCGGCGCTTCACCCGTGTTGGCGCGTGGAACGGTACGGCGATCATCGATGATTACGGCCACAACCCGTTCAAGATCGCAGCTGCGCTGCGCGCCGCCCGCCAGGCCTATGGCGGCCCCATCATTGCAGTGGTTCAGCCACATCGCTACACGCGCCTGCGCGATACGTTCGAGCAGTTTTCAAGCTGCCTCAATGATGCCGATGTGGCCATCATCGCCCCGGTCTACCCGGCCGGCGAGGCACCAATCGAGGGGATCGACCGTGACGCTTACGCGCAGTCACTGCGCGCCCATGGTCATCGGCATGTGCTGACTATCGATGATGCCGCAGATCTGGCGGCGGCGCTCCATCCACTCGTCAAGCCGGGTGGCGCCATCGTCTGCCTCGGAGCAGGCTCCATCACCCACTGGGCGCGAGGGCTCGCTGCGGCGCTCGATACCATGGAGGCGCGCCGATGACGACGATGACGGCCCTGCGTCTTCCCGAAATACGTGGCAGCTACCAGCACGGCGCGGCACTCAAGGAGCTGGTGTGGTTTCGTGCCGGTGGCCCGGCCGACGTGCTGTTTCGTCCGCAGGATGTCGAAGATCTGGCAGCCTTCCTGTCGGCACGGCCGCAGGACGTCCCGCTAACGGTGATTGGTGTGGGTTCCAACTTGCTCGTTCGCGACGGTGGCATCGCAGGGGTGGTGATCCGCCTCTCTGCCGCTTTTGGCAAGATCCGCAGCGAAGGCACGCGCCTTCATGTCGGGGCGGCGGCGCTTGACAGTGCGGTGGCGCGTGCAGCGGCGGATGCGGGCATTGGCGGCCTCGAATTTCTGCGTGGCGTACCGGGCACCATCGGCGGCGCCTTGCGCATGAATGCCGGCTGCTATGGCCGTGAGATCAAGGATGTGTTCGTTGCCGCCACCGCGCTGGATGGCCAGGGCCGGCGGCGCACGCTCGGTCCGGATGACATGGGCTTTGGCTATCGTCGCAGCGCGCTGGCAGAGGATGTGGTGTTTGTCGATGCCGTGCTGGAGGGGCATCGTGAGGATCCGGACAGCGTGCGTGCGAACATGCAGAAACTTTTGTCCGAGCGCGAAAGGGCGCAGCCGGTGCGAGCCCGGACCGGCGGCTCTACCTTTAAAAATCCGCCAGGACAAAAGGCCTGGTTGCTGATCGATGGCGCGGGCTGTCGCGGACTGCGCCGAGGCGATGCGATGGTCTCGGACAAGCATTGCAACTTTCTCATCAATCTGGGTGAAGCACGTGCCGCCGACCTGGAAGCGCTGGGCGAAGAGGTCCGTGCCAGGGTTCAGGTCAAGTTCGGCATCTCCCTTGAGTGGGAAATCAAAAGGGTGGGCCAAGCATGACCCCGTTGCGGCGGTTTCATAGAGTTGCAGTGCTTCTTGGCGGTGTTTCTGCCGAGCGGGATGTCAGCCTCAACAGTGGCCGGAACTGTGCTCAAGCGTTGCGCGAAGAAGGCTATGAGGTGGTGGAGATCGATCCCAAATCCTCGGATCTGGCGGGGCAGCTGAATGCCGCAAAGCCTGATGCGGTGTTCAACGCACTGCATGGACGCTGGGGCGAAGATGGTTGCGTGCAGGGTCTGCTTGAAGTTATGGGGCTTGCCTATACCCATTCCGGGGTACTGGCCTCAGCGTTGGCGATGCACAAGCAGCGGGCTAAGGATGTGTTTCGGGTGGCCGGGTTGCCGGTGGTGAACTCCATCGTCGTGAACCGGCGCGAGGCCGCGCGCACCCATCTGATGGCGCCGCCTTATGTGCTGAAGCCGGTCAATGAGGGTTCCTCGGTGGGGGTCTTCATTATCCGCGAAGGCGACAACCGCCCACCTGAAGCTCTCGGGCGGGAGGATTGGGCTCTGTCCGATGAGATGATGGTCGAAGAATATGTGCCCGGGCGCGAGCTCAGTATCGGGGTGATGGGCGGTCGGGCGTTAGCGGTAACCGAAATCACCACCAGCCACAGCTTCTATGACTACGAGGCCAAATATTCAGAAGGTGGCTCCAAGCACGTGATCCCTGCACCGATCCCCAAAGTGGTGATGGAAGAGGCCATGGCCCTCGCCGAGAAGGCCCATGCTGCGCTTGGCTGTCGCGGGGTGACGCGGACCGATCTGCGTTACGATGATAGCCAGGATGCTCACCGTCTCATCCTGCTCGAGGTCAACACCCAGCCTGGCATGACCAAAACCTCTCTGGTTCCCGAACAGGCAGCCTTCGCCGGATTTAGCTATGGCGCGCTCTGCCGCTGGATTGTGGAGGACGCATCATGCGGGCGCTGAAAGGCCAAAGACGACAACCGGCGCGTGCGGCCACTCATCGTCATGGCCGCAATGACAAGCGCCCTGTGGCTGCCTCCAGCGCACCCCATCGCCAGACGCGGCGGCCAGGCGGCGCGGCGCGTACCTCTTTTGGTAGTGGACCACTCGGCGTGCTTTTCCGGCATCTTAGTCCGCGCCATCCGCGTCTCGCATTGGGCGGTGCGGTTTTGGCGTTTGGTCTTGTCGTTGTGCTGTTGGTGGGCGGCTATGTGGGGGCCGCTGCGAAAAAAATCGACGCTTTGGCAGCGGCAATGTCGAATTATGCGGGGTTTGGTATTTCCAAGCTGACTCTGAGAGGAGAGAATCACACGTCGCCGCAGATGATTCTCGCTGTGCTGAATCTAAGACCTGGTCAATCTATATTTGACGTGAACCTGGGGATAGCTCGGGCCCGACTGATGGGGTTGCCCTGGGTCAAGAGCGCCCAGGTCACTCGACGTTACCCCGGTTCGATCATTGTCGATCTGACGGAGAAGACCCCCTTTGCCCTGTGGCAGTCGGCCAAGGGGCTCTATGTCATCACCCGTTCCGGAGCCCCGATTGTCGAGGCCACGCCGCAGCAATTCCCCAAACTGCCGGTGTTTGTCGGAGGCCGGCCGGTCGGTGGCGCGAACTTGGTTGCGGCCATCGATGCCCATCCCGCGATCAAGACCCGGCTGACCGCGATGCAGCGTGTGGCGCAGCGGCGCTGGAACCTGATCCTGAATACCGGGGTTGTGGCCGAACTGCCCGAGACAGGCTGGCGCAAGCAGCTGGGGGTTCTGGAGCGGCTGATCGTCAATGACGGTGTGCTCGATCGCAGCATCTCGCAGATCGATCTGCGCTCACCTGATAATTTGTACTTCACGCTGCGCAACCAGAAGGCAGCGCAGCCCCAGGCCCGGGAGAATAAAGCCTGATGGGCGAAACGATGCGCATGAAAACGGCCAATGCCCAGCCAACCGCCTATCGCACTGGCCTTGTGGCGGCGCTTGATATTGGTTCTTCGAAAGTTGCCTGTGTCATCGGGCGCTCCGAACCGGGGGCGCTCAAGGTGGTTGGGGCGGCACTGCGCGAATCCAATGGTGTGCGTGCCGGGACCATTACCAATCTCGATGATGCGGTGGAAGCGATCGGTGAGGCGGTGGCGGCGGCCGAGAACCATGCCGACACCCGCATTCAGAATGTCATCCTGTCGGTGGCCTGCGGCGGGCCGACCTCGGTGACATCCAGGGCAGCGATGGCTTTGGATGGCGAGCTGGTCTCCGACGATCATCTGCATCTGCTCTTGTCCGAGGGCCATCACCGCTGCCAGCGCGAGGGTGAGGAAGTCATCCAATCTGCCCCGACCTCCTATGTGGTCGATGAGGCCCGCGGCGTCCGTGATCCCAGGGGCATGTTCTGTCAGCGCATCGGGGTGAGCATGCACGCGGTCGCGGTCAAGCCGGCACCCCTGCAAAATCTCAAACTGGCGGTGGAACGCTGCCATCTCTCTGTTTACGGCACGCTCTTCTCTGGCTATGCCAGCGCGATTTCCACCCTCACCCCTGATGAGCTGCAGCTCGGGGCGACGGTCATTGACATGGGCGGTGGCGTAACCACCATCGCCGTCTTCATCGAAGGGCAGCTGGTCTTTGCCGATGCAGTGCCGATCGGCGGCGGCCATGTCACGGCGGATCTCGCGCGCATGCTGGTTGCTCCGGTCTCTGCCGCCGAGCGTATCAAGACGCTTTATGCCGCTGCACTTGGCGACATCGAAACCGGGACCGACATGGTTGCCGTGCCGCAAATGGGCGAGGAAGGCGAGGAATATGCCGCGCGGGTGCCGCGTTCGACACTGACCCGCATCGTCCAGCCGCGTCTGGAAGAAATCTTTGGTCAGGTGCAGGTCAAGCTGCGCGAGAGTGGCTTTGATGTGGCCGCCGGACGACGTGCGGTTCTGACCGGTGGAGCATGCCAGCTCGCCGGTACCCGTGAGCTGGCCCAGCGTGTGCTGAACAAGCAGGTGCGCATTGGGCGGCCGCAAACCTTCCAGGGCTTACCGGCAGCTTCGGCGGGTCCCGACTATGCGTGCGCGCTCGGCTTGCTCATGGCTGGCGCCACGATGCCACCGGAGGCGCTCAATCCGGAACTGCAATCAGCACCGCGCGAGCGCGAACGGTCATTCTTCAGAAAACTCACTGGTGGCTTGTTCGGATGAGCGAACACGATTAGCAACAATAACAGGCATTTGGCGTCCCTTGGGGATACACGGCAAGGAGAGTGAAAGATGAGTATCAAATTCAGGGCGCCCGAAGTGGCTGAGCTGCGCCCGCGTATCACGGTGCTCGGCGTCGGCGGTGCTGGTGGCAACGCCGTCAACAACATGATCGCGTCACGTCTGGAGGGTGTGGACTTCGTGGTCGCCAACACCGATGCGCAGGCTCTCAGTCAGTCCAAGGCAGAACGGCGCATTCAAATCGGTGCCCGTGTCACCGAAGGTCTCGGTGCCGGAGCACGTCCTGAGGTCGGCAAGGCGGGAGCCGAGGAATCGCTCGACGAAATCCTGCAGCAGATCGAAGGCTCGCACATGATCTTCATCACTGCGGGCATGGGTGGCGGCACCGGTACCGGTGCGGCTCCGGTGATCGCCCGTGCGGTACGGGAAATGGGCATCCTGACGGTCGGCGTCGTAACCAAGCCCTTTGCCTTCGAAGGCGACCGGCGCATGCGGATAGCCGAACGCGGAATCGAAGAGCTGCAGGCCTATGTCGATACCCTGATCATCATCCCCAACCAGAATCTGTTCCGTATCGCCAATGACCGCACCACCTTCGCCCAGGCCTTTGCCATGGCCGATGATGTGCTGCACTCCGGTGTGCGTGGCGTTACCGATCTCATCGTAATGCCGGGTCTTATCAATCTCGATTTTGCCGACATCAAGACGGTGATGAGCGAGATGGGCAAGGCGATGATGGGCACCGGCGAAGCCGATGGTGAGGATCGTTCCATCAAGGCGGCCGAAGCGGCGATTTCCAATCCACTGCTCGACGATGTCTCGATGAAAGGGGCACGTGGCGTGCTCATCAACATCACGGGCGGCCCTGATATGATGTTGTTCGAGGTCGACCAGGCGGCCAATCGTATCCGCGCTGAAGTCGATCCCGACGCCAACATCATTTTTGGTGGTACCATCCTCGAGAACATGGAAGGGCGCATCCGCGTCAGCGTGGTGGCAACCGGCATTGAAGCCGAGCAGATGACCGCCATGCCGCCCAATGTCGAGCCTTTGCGTCCGCGCGTAGGTGCGCGCATGGCCGCGCCGGCCCAGCCGGCGGCCACCTTGGGCGACGCGCGGGCTGCTGCAGCCGTCAATCCGGTGCTGCGGCAGGTCGAGGCCATCGGTGAGGAGTTACGCAGTTCGGCCGCCCGTGCGGAGGCCGTTGCGAACGTGTCACCAGCCCTTGAAGAGCTGATCGAAAGGCCTCTTCGCGCAAACCCGAGCGAGCCACTTCAGCCCGTGCGCGATACCCGTGCCGAGACTCCCGCGCGCACGGAGGCTCCCGCCCGTCAGGCGAGCGACGCACCCAAATGGGGCTTCGGTATTTTCGGGCGGGGCAAAGAACGCAAAGCCGAACGGCGCGTCGAGCCGGCGCCGACCCGCGCGGAACCGCAGCGCGCCCAGCCGCAGCCGGCAGCGCGCAGTGATCAGCGTCCGCAACCAGCCGACGATCTGTTTGCCGATCAGAAGATCGAAGATCAGTTCGAAATCCCGGCCTTCCTGCGTCGCCAGAGCAATTAGCTCCAGCGCCTCGTCTTTACGCTCCTTCCCGAGGGCGCCCGGTTCTGCCGGGCGCCCTCGCCGTATGGCAGCTTCGCCCTGGCGGGCGGTTTGTCCCGGCGGGACCTTTGCTTCGCATCATGCGCGTGGCATCAAGGGACATGAGCCGACGAACTCTTGGCAGGGCCATACGCGCCCAAGGGGTGGGTCTCCACAGTGGGGCCGAGGTCAGGATGCTGCTGGAGCCGGCCGCAGCCGGCAGCGGCATTATGTTTTTTCGCCGGGATCTCGGGGTGGAAGTCCCCGCCTCCTTCGCGCTGGTGGGCGAGACCCGTCTTGGCACAGTCCTGATTCGGGATGCGGCTCGGGTCGGCGTCATCGAGCATCTGATGGCGGCGCTCAGCGGTGCAGGCATCGATGACGTCAGGATCGAACTTGACGGACCGGAACCGCCCATCCTCGATGGCGATGCGCTTTGCTATCTGGCGCTGATCGATGCGGCAGGGGTGCGCGAGCAGGATGGTCGGCGCGACGCGATCCATGTACGCAAAACCATCGAAGTGAAGAGTGGCGAGGCCAGTGTCCGTCTGGTTCCCCATGAAGGACGGCAGTTTGTGTTCACGATTGATTTTGCGGGCAAGATAATTGGTCACCAGTACTTCAGTTTTGCCTTCAGCGAAGAAGGCTTTCGCGCTGAAATCGCGCCGGCTCGCACCTTCGGCTTTCTGTCTGACCTTGATGCTCTCCTGAAAATGGGCCTGAGCCGTGGCGCCAGCCTGTCGAATACCTTGGCCATTGATGGCGACAGGCTTGCCAATCCGCAGCTATTGCGCTTTGCCGACGAATTCGTGCGGCACAAGATCCTCGATGCCATTGGCGACCTGGCGCTGGCGGGCGCGCCGATCCACGGCCGGTTCGAGGGCCTGCGTTCGAGCCACGCCCTCAACAACCAGCTCTTGCGGGCACTTTTTGCCGATGAGGACAATTATGTACGCGTCGATTCGTAGCTCTGCACGGTTTCCCGGCCGGTTAGGCGCGGCTGGGCCCGCCAGCCCCCTGGCCAGGTGTTAGAGGCGTGGGGCGTGGCCAGGGTTTCTTGCGGGGTGACGGGCGCGCCAGGGAACGCACCTTGGGGTGCCCCGCAGCGTCGGCCCTGCGCCCTTCGGCCGCAACATCGGCGGCTTTTGTGGCTAAGGGCGGGGGGTATGGCAAACCCGGGTTTGCCAGCAATTTGCGGGCTGGCCAAGCTGCGCGCACTCCAGTATCGATGAAGGATGGGGGCCAGCCCTGTCGTAACCGGAAGAACTGATGCACCAAGACACTATTGCCCGCTCCGGACGCCGTTGCGTTCGTTCTCTGCTTGCCCTTGCCGTGGCTGGCGCACTCGTTGCCCTCGCCGGATGCTCGAGCCTCACCGGCTCGGACAATAAGGATGCGGCCTATGTCGCCCGTCCGGTGCAGGTCATATATGCCGACGCGTGGCGGAAGATCCGTGACGGCTCCTGGCTCTCGGCCGCCAAGCAGTTTGACGAGGTCGAACGCCAGCACCCCTATTCGGTGTGGGCCCGGCGGGCGATGCTGATGAGCGCCTACTGCTACTATCAGGCCAATCACGCCGAAGATGCCATCAATGCCGCCGAACAATATATCGAGCTGCACCCCGGCAGTAAGGAAGTCGCCTACGCCTTCTACCTCAAGGCAATTGCACTTTACGATCGTATCACCGATGTCGGACGTGACCAGACCGATACCCAGCGCGCGCTTGCCGCGCTCGAGGACGTGATCCAGCGTTTTCCCAATACTTCCTATGCGCGCGATGCCAAGATCAAGGTTGATCTCGCCCTCGACCATCTCGCCGGCAAGGATATGTCCATTGGCCGCTATTATCTTTTCCAGCAGGACTATGTCGCGGCGATCAATCGCTTTCGCATTGTGGTTGAACGCTATCAACGCACCGCGCAGGTTGCCGAAGCGCTCGAGCGTCTGACCGAAGCCTATTACGCCTTGGGGTTGGACCGCCAGGCGCAGACCGCAGCGGCGGTGCTGGGAGCCAATTACCCTGGCAGCATCTGGTATCGCGATGCCTATAATCTTTTGAAGAAGCATCACGAACAGGCGGTGATCGACAAGAGGTCCTGGATTGCCAAGGCATTCGCGAAAGTGTTCTAGGACGGGGCCATGCTGGCGAGCCTTAAGGTGCGCGATTTGGTGCTCATCGAGGATGTGGCACTTGAGTTCGCCGATGGTCTCAATGTCCTGACCGGCGAAACCGGCGCTGGCAAATCCATTCTGCTCGATGCCCTGGGACTTGCTGCAGGTCAGCGTGCTGGCCAGCGGGCGAGCATCCGGGCTGGAGCTACTCAGGGTTCGGCGTCTGCGCTCTTCGAGCTTGCCGCGGGCCATTCAGTAAATGACATGCTGGCCCACAACGGTGTGGTCGCGGCCAGCCCCGTGATCCTGCGCCGGGTGATCAGCGGTGACGGCCGCACCCGCGGATTTATCAATGACGAGCCGGTAGGTATGGGGCTCTTGCGCGATGTCGGCGGACTGCTCGTCGAGATTCATGGCCAGAGCGATGATCGGGGGCTTTACGACAGCCAGACGCATCGCCGCCTGCTGGATGAGTTTGGGGCCTATCCCGAAGTTCTGGCCGATATCCGGGTCTGTTTCGAGACGTGGGCGAAGGCGCGTGAGACGCGTGTGGCCTTGTCCGAGGCGTCCGCCACTGCCGCCCGTGATCTCGATTTCCTGCGCCATGCTGTCAGCGAGCTCAGTGCGCTTGCTCCTCTCAAAGGCGAAGAGGTGCAACTTGCCGAGGAGCGCGCGCTTCTCGGCAATGCGGCGCGCCTCGGCGAAGAGATCAGTGGCGCGATCGATGGCATCAGCGGCGACGGCGGGGCTGAAGCCTTGCTCGCGACGGCGCTGAAGCGTCTCAACCGCTTGCCGCAAGAGGCGCACAATGCGGTTGCCGCGGCCGTCGCCCATCTCGAGCAGGCCTTCACATTCAGCCAGGAGGCACGGCAGGAACTTGAAAACATCCTCTCCCGTCTCGAGCTTGACAGCGCCGATCTCGAACGCAAGGAGGAGCGTCTCTTCGCGCTACGCGATGCAGCCCGCAAATATGGCGTCAGTGCTGACGATCTCGACAGCTATCTGCTAACATCGAAGTCTCGTCTTGAGAGCATCGAGGATGGCGGTGCGGCACTGCAGGCTGCGCAACGGCACGAAGCCATGTGCCGGGAGCGCTATGATGCGGCGGCGGCACGCCTCCTGGAGGCGCGCAAGGCGGCAGCCCTGCGCCTTTCCACGGCGGTACACAAGGAGCTCGGGCCGCTCAAACTTGCCCATGCGCGCTTTCGGTGCGCCTTTGAGGCACTCGCCGAACCAAGTATTGAGGGGCTTGAGCGGGTCAGCTTCGAAATCGCCACGGTGGCAGGCGCCCCGTTTGGTCCTCTGACCAAAATTGCCTCGGGCGGAGAACTGGCGCGCATTTCGCTGGCGCTGAAAGTGGCGCTGGCCGAGGTCAGTCCGCCAGCTGTACTCATCTTTGATGAAATCGACCGTGGCGTTGGTGGGGCAGTGGCTGATGCGGTGGGCGAGCGTTTGCAGCGTTTGGCCAGTTCGACC
>JAJZGY010000153.1 GCA_021804785.1 Pseudomonadota bacterium
CAAATGCGCGCGACTTTATGGTTGACCTTGCCGACCGCGTTTCTGTCCGTATTCAGCTCACCACCGATGGCTATGCACCTTATCGCAACGCCGTAGATATGAGCTTCGGCAATAACGTTGATTTTGTCCGGCTTGTTAAACTATACGCCAGTCCACACGAAGCGGGGCCAGAACGCCGCTATAGTCCGGCCATTTGCACGGAAGCCCGCAAAGTTGGCGTTTATGGGGTGCCCGATCCGACACACATTTCAACCAGCCACGTTGAAAGCCATAACCAGAAAATGCGCCAGCATATGCGGCAGTTTACACGCCTAACGGCTGGCCATTCCAAGAAATTCACCAACCATGTCAACATGGTCTCGCTCTATACCGTTTGGTACAATTACGCTCGGATCAATTCAGCAGTAAAAATATCACCCGCTATGGCGTCAGGGCTCACAGACCGTCTTTGGGATGTAGGTGAGATTGTTGAACTTATCGACGCTTAATAAGAAATATATGGGTGTATGAATATGGCCAAGATAGCTTCGAAGGGGCATGACACCTGCCTCTGACGCCGATATTACATAATGGGGTACCGGTACCACTCGACCATCTAACTCCGAAGGTGATCGCATGCCCGTGTAACGCGATTGGGCGAGACCTAACTATCAACGCCATTTTTGGAACTCACTGCTATACGGAGAAATTCGACCCTATCAGGTACACAAAAGACCAAATTGTTCTTTACGATGCTCCGCAACGGCCCCGCGTATTTTGCCCTATTAGGCATGGGCTTTCACTCAAACTGCCAGATCTGATTTCAGCGATACCCAACGAGAAGGTATTCCAGACCTCTTAAAGAAGGAACTACCTTTATGCTGCGAAGATGTCCGCCAACAAGGGAATATACGAAATCTATTTCATGCTTCAGAGGGCAAGTGGCGGGAGTACAGACCTGCGTTTGACGGTAGAGAGCGCGTACCCTGTCGTTGCGGCGTCACCTGTCCCTAAGAGACCAAATAAGATCAGGTTCGCGGTTCTGGCGTTGAAAGTGTTTCGCCGTGAGCCCGTGCGATTTGCAGTCAGATAACAAGAAGGCCCCCTGTAGAGGAGGCCTTCTGTTTCGGTTTCCACTTGAGCCTCGCGGCCTATCTCGCTCACGCGTGGACCGGGTTTGTGGCCCTGCGGGGAAGCGCTTTCACAACCGATCTATCGCTTCAACGTCTTAAAACTAGGACATCGGGGACTAATTTTCAATGAAAATCCAAGCATCCGACGAATGTCGATAACACTTTAAATAGCATGAAAATTTGCGCATCAGTATCCCAACGCCTTTCCCGCCACAGAGCGGACAGACAAGCCAGCCCGGCCAGCGCCATGCGCCCTTGGGCCGGTCGCAAAATTGCTCCCGCGCGCTGCGATCTCGAGGTAACCAACAAGGCTATCGCAAAGGGGCTGTGCACATCAGAGGGTGGTTATAGGTTCAGACAGAAGGGACCATCATACTCGACACCATCGGTCCGCGCCTCCTGTCTGCCCCATAGCGGCTACCATCATGACCACTATTGCGGCCGTATCAGCCCTGTTTTGCGCAGCCTTATGGGCGTGTGCGATCGCGTTCGCCTGGTGCAGGGACTTTCATACCCCGCGCGGCATCCTCAGCCTGGGAGGCCAGCCCGGACAAGACCCGCACCGCTTGATCCTGCAGTCGGCCTTATCTGATCGTGAAACAGGCTTACGCCCCGGATGACGTTGGGTTCACGCCTCGTTTCGGGCTTTCGTATCTCGTCTCCGCTGGCTGCCACCGCCATCAGGCCTTCATGTCACTTTGTCCTGCAAATTGTCCGCAAGTGCGGTAAGCGCATTGGCGATTTGCCTGGCGATTTCCGGCGGCGGCAGTGGAATCCTGAGATTTGCCATTCCGGTGGCGGGATCGCGCTCTACCCAGGGATGAGCTCCAGCGTCGGGACTGTTGGCCGTCGCCAGCGCAGCCATGAACTGAGCGCCAATTTGCGCCAGAGCTTGCCACGGATCAGACGCAGGAGTGCGCCCCGCTGATGCGGCAGTGTCACTCCGGGCGCGGGCGAGCTCACCATCGCCGATGTCACTGGACGCGCTGGTCTCTCCTAGCCCAACTTGCGCAGAATCGGGGTGTGGGGTTAGGCAAGTCAATGCCTTAGCCAAAAAGTTGGCACTTGTATGGGGAAATCCTTGTCAAGCCTTATTTTGTTTTCATCTGCCATTTCCTTGTTCGATTGTGGGTAATCATCTCATCGTCCCGATCAGTTGTTAATTGGCATTAAACCACCGCGAAGCAACTGGCCCTTGACCGCCACGAGCCCTCTGGCACGCTGGTCGAGCGGGCTAAGATTGCTCGCGGGAAGGCAGATAACAGCAAAACCGAGGGGGAGCCCGCCACCAGCCAGGCGTTGGAAATCGCTTGGCAAACTTGTATTCGGTAGATCCCATGGGATCTGGACCATGATGCAGTCATGCGCATCGACGGCGAAGCTCCGGGGCGGCGGGCCCATTCTACAAATCGGATGTAGGACCATGTGCCAACGCGGGTTGCCGCCACCTCGGATTGCTGTCCGCAGCTCATCTTGATCATTTTGCGGGCTGCGGAAACTCCTCTACCGTTCCAATCGGAAAGCCATCACGAGGCTGAGCGAAGGATCACACCCTCCGGTGTCTCACCCGCCGTCACCAGCCGCCACAGGGCGATGAGCAGCTTGCGTGCAAGCGCCACAATCATGGTTTTGCGCGTCCCGCCGCGTCCATCGGCCGTGCGTTCCCGGAACCATTGCGCGAGGGCGCTTTGCTTCTGGAAGAGTAGAAAACGCCAGGCGAGCTGGATCATGCCGCGCCGAACACGGGCATTGCCGGAGCGCCCCAGCCCCTTTTCGCGACGACGCTGTCCGCTCTCATCCGGCGAGCCGGTGAGCCCGGCATAACGCGCCACGGCCCGCCGATCTCGCAAGTTGCGCGACAGCACCTCGTGCACAAGCATGTCTGCGGTCTCGATGCCAATCCCGACGACTTGGGTGAGGTGGCCGACCATTGCATATGCGCCGTTGCCAGCCGGTGAGGCTGCGAGTTTGCACAGGCGTTCCTGTTCGATCGCCCGGATCTGTTGGCGTAGGAGGCTCAATCTCTCGAAATGGCGGCGCAGCTCCGCGCGCGTGTTCTCCGGCAGGGGTGTTCCTTCCACCGTGCAGATAGCGTTGAGCTTATCCGCGGCCTTGCGCAGTGTCGGATTGAAGCTGCGAATGCCAAAGCGAACAAGGATAGATTTCATCCGGTTGATGAGCCGTGTCTGTTCGCCAACCAGTGCCTCTCGTTCGCGGGTCGGTCGTCGCGCGTCCTCTTCATCGAGCGTCGGTATCGCCACCATGCTGCAGTGACGCTTCTCGCCCCGCAACCAGCCGACAAAGGCACGCATCAGTAGCTCGGTGTCGAGACGGTCGGTTTTTGCTCGCCGATGCTCGCGCGACACCGCTACACTCGAGGCATGGATGACGTAGGCCTCCACTCCGTACGCGTGGAGATAGCGTGCAAGCCAGAAGCCGTCACGACCCGATTCATAGGCGACGACGATGCGCTCGATCTCGTATCCGGCTTGGCTGACCTCGCTCCGCCAGCGGTGCAAAAGTTTCAATAGCGCCTCAGCGTCCGGATCGAGCTTCTTGAGCGGCTGTCGTTTGAGCCCCGGAGCGACTGCCGCCACCAGCCACTTCGACTGACTCATCTCGATCACGACGATTAGCGTTCTATCCTGCTTCAGATTGGCGAGGGATTTGCTGGCGTCAAATGCTTGCGACATACGGCGCTCCATTGGTTAAGTGAATAGCGCCGAAGAGTGCCACACCCCCGCCGCGCGCCCCATAGGATCTACA
>JAJZGY010000154.1 GCA_021804785.1 Pseudomonadota bacterium
CGGTACCACAATTGCAGATCACCCCGTCCGAGCAGGCTTTGGCGCATTACGGGCTCACGACTGGCGCTCTCTATGCCCAGCTTGACCCGCTCCTCAATGGTCAGCTTCTTGCAGAGGTGCCAGAGGGTAATGTTCCCCTAGATATCTATATGCGTCTTGCCGGAGCGCCTCAGCTCTCTCTTTCGCAGCTGTCGCATCTGCCAATCCACACCCGGGGATGGACGCCACTTGATCAACTCGCTCATCTCAAACTTATCGAAACACCCAATCAGATCCGCCACATCGCCGGCGCACGGGCGTTGGATATACTCGCCACCCCTGACGGACCTCTCGCCAGCACGGTCGCTGTGGCCCGCCATGTCCTTGCGGGATTAAAGCTGCCGCCCGGCTATCGCATCGCGTTCGGTGGTCTCTATGCCCAACTCGAACGTGCGCTATTTGGCCTGCTGCTGGCTGCGGTCGCAGCCTTTGTCCTGATGTTCGGTCTGCTCGTGCTGCAATTCGAGGGCTGGCTGATCCCTGGGATCCTTCTCCTTGAGATCCCCCTTGCCATCACAGGGGGGGCGATTGCCTTGATCGTGAGTGGTGTTGGACTGAACGCGACAGGCATAATCGGCTTTCTTACCCTGATCGGGATCGGACTGAGTCACAGCATCGTGCTTCTTGACCGGGCCCGACAAAACGAGCTCGCGGGCATGGCTCTTGAGGATGCGGTTCAGGAGGCCATTCGGGTGCGCTTTCGCCCGATCCTGCTCACGGCCGTCACCGCTATTCTTGGCATGCTGCCCACCGCCTTCGGGCTCGGCGAGGGGGCTGCGCCCGAACAGGGTCTTGCGGTGGTGATCCTGGGCGGACTTGCCTGGAGTACCGTGCGTAGCACCAATCTCATTCCGGCCCTTTACTTGCATTGGCGTCGGAGGCAGTTGGCACGGGAACAGACAATATGATTCGCGCTCGCCCCAGTCTTGCGGTGTGGACGCATCGTCGGTCTCTTCTTGCGGGCCTGCCTATACGGGCATTTGCGACAGTGGTCGCCTGTGCAGCGATGCTTTGCGGCTGTGCCGTCTATCACAGAGAGCCCCTTCGGGAGACCCCTGATCTTGCGTCGGTACCCGCTCTTTCCATATCTGCAAGCCGCCTTTCAGTTGCGGGACTTAAACCGGCTCCCTTGGATATCGCTAAGGGTCTGACCGAAGCCAATATCGTCGCCCTTGCCGTGGCCAATGACCCCCAGCTCAAAGCCGCCCGTCTTGCCGCCGGAGTGGCACACGCGCGGTTGCTTGCTGCTGGACTGCTGCCCGATCCGCAGATCGCAGGAGGTCTTTCCAGATCGTCCATGCTGACCGGATATAGTGCGAGCCTTGCCGAGGATATTGGCGCACTCCTGACCCATGGTGCTGCCGAGGACGCTGCCCGGGCCAACCTTGAGAAGGTACGCCTCAATATCCTGTGGCAAGAGTGGCAGGTTGGCGCGCGGGCGCGGCAGCTGTTCATCGAAAGCCGGGAGCTGGCAAGGCTCCGTGATGTACTTGCGGTCCGGCGTCAACTCGTTGCCCGGCTTTACCGTGCGGATCTTGGGGCGCTGCACCATGGCGATGCGACCATCAGTGGCATCACCTCCGATGTCATGGCCTTTAAATCCGCGGAGAGTGCCTATCGACGGGTCGAACTCAAGGGCAACAAGATACGTCATGCCCTTGATGCCCTGCTTGGTCTTGCACCCGCTGTCAGATTGCGGCTGCGAGGCGCCCCTGTCGGGAACCTGATGAGCCTTGCTCAGTATCATTCAGCGATTGCCTCCCTGCCACGCCGCAGGCCTGATCTTCTGGCATTGCAGGCAGGATATCACAGTGCTGAAGCACAATTGCGCGAGGCCATTCTCGCGCAGTTTCCACTAATCGGTGCGGGCGTGACCAAGACGCGGAGCGCGGAAGACGGCATTTCCAGCATTGGCTTCAACGTGACGCTGACCTTGCCGCTTTTCAATCGCAATCGAGGGGCGATTGCTGTTGCCCGGGCCAGCCGGGCCCAGCTCCGTCAGGCTTATGAAGCCCATCTTGATGCGGCGACCGGTGAGGCAGATAGACTCTGGACAGCGACCGCTATCATGCACCACCAGTTCAGAAGGCTTCGCTCACAGCTTGCAGGCTTTGTGCGGGCCGCCGCCGTTGCAAGGAAGGGTTTTGTTGGTGGCATCCTGAGCCTGCGGGATTATGCTCGGCTCGAGAACAATGCCCTGGCGATCAGAGCCCAAATCATCCGCCTCCACGCATCACTTCAGATAGCGCAGGCCGCGCTGGCAATCGTTCTTGCGCTACCGCCAACAGATACGAAGGCATAGTCCGGTCGCTCCTTTCCGATGGCATCGTCCCGGCAACGGAGCAAGGGCCTGGTCTGAAAGATCCGGGATCTGCCGCCTGTCACGGCGCTCGCATCAAATGTGTGGCGAGGGCACTGTGTCTGGCAGCCGCAAGGGCGCAAAATTCATCTCCATGCCCGGCGCAGGCAGGGTGATCGTGCCCATCGCCCAAGGCAAACGCCCTTGATGAACATCCGCGGTCTATTGCTGTCGCGGCAGGGTCTTGATCACAGCCGCAACAAAGGCATCATGGTTTGCATAGAGCCGATCGCTGTCCGGTTTTGGCCAGGCGCTGTTGGTGACGATGACAAGGTTTTCCTCGGGATTGATGTAGATCGATTGGCCGAAAATCCCGATAGCTTCGTAGGCTTTGCCGCCAGGCTCCACCCACCATTGGAAGCCGTAGCCATAGTGTTGCCAATCGCTCCGGATCTGGGTGCTTGAGGCCTCTTTGACCCAATTCTTGGGCAAGATCTGTTTACCATCGGCGACACCGCCATGCATGAAAAACAGGCCGAAGCGCGCATAATCACGCAGCGTCATGGACAGGCAGCAGCCGCCCATTTCGTTGCCGCCGCGGTCGAGCATCCAAACTGCATTGCGCTGCATGCCGACGGTCTTCCAGATCTTCTCGGAAAGATAGTCTGCCAGATGCATGTGGGTAGCCTTGGCCACCAGGACACCGATGAGATCGGATTCGCCGGTTTTGTATTCGAATTTGGTGCCAGGTTTGGCCTCGCGTGGCAGACGTGCCATGTAGGCGACCACCGGATCCTCGCCACTGGCGGGCACCGGTTCGAGCGCAAAACGGTTCACGTCCGAGTTGGGGTTGGTGTAATCCTCATTCCACTTCACACCCGAGGTCATGGTCAGGAGTTCACGGATAGTGACGCCATCATAGGCACTGCCCTTGAGCGCAGGGATATATTTGGTGACTTCGGCATCAAGACTGGAGATGTAGCCGTCCTTGATCGCCGCACCGACCAGCGTGGAGGTGATCGACTTGCCGACCGAAAACGACGTCCAACGGTCATGTTCGGTGTCACCCAAACCATAGCGCTCCAGCACGATCTTGCCATCATGGACGACGATGAGACCGGCCACATGGTTCGCCTTCATGAAGCGGGCGGTATTCCAGTGGCTGCCGCGATATTCATAATGTACGGACATCTGACGGGCCGCGCGGGGCAGGGGCATGATGTGATTGCCGCGCTTGACGACGCGCGTGGGGAAGATCTTCTCGATATTGCGGTAACCTACCTCCTGTTGCCTCCGGGTCCAGAACAGGAAGTTCTTCGCCGGTGGCAGAGCCGTAGACCTGGCAGGGTGTGACGCAGCAGCTAAGGCCGGCATGTCGAGGGTAACAGTGGCCGCGGCAACAAGGGCGGCAGCAGCGAAAGCTGCCAAGCTGATCGATCGCATGCGCATTCCGGCAATTATCCCAATGCATAAAGCCACAGCGGACTTTGGCCGGGAAGGG
>JAJZGY010000060.1 GCA_021804785.1 Pseudomonadota bacterium
CGGTACAACGACAGCGACATTTCATTGCCCATAATAGTTTTGCTAGATGGCCGAAGGTTGCCGCTGCGGCCGGTGACTTCGACGCGTGCCGATTTCTGTAGGCTTCCAGACAAAGCTCCGTTGATCCAGTGCGGGATCAAATGGCCACGCACAACCAGTTTGGGGCTGTGTTCGCTTCTGGGCCTGCTCGCTCGGGCATTGCACCCGATCAGGCCGCGCAATATAGCGACGATGCCATCGCCCAGGCAGCCATTTGGCCTCAGCCTCAAGGCGAGTGGCTAAGGCGCACGCTTACCGGCCCAACGGCGCGCCATGTTGCGGTAGCACATGTTCTCACCGAATAATCAAAAGCGGATCAGGACCTGCGTGATTCCGAAAACAGCGAAATCCGCAATGGTGCTCGGGCGTACCAAGTACTGCAGCTAAACATCCAGAGACGTCTCCAATCTGAGCGGCATGACTACTCGCACGGAAGAGCAAGTTGCTCAAAGCACAAACTGGGGCAGGTTTCGGGAAGCTGCGGGCGTCAACTCGTTGCGGGCTCCCCTTCAAGAATGGTCCAGCTTCACAATCGGCGAGACCGCAAACTCATAGCGAAGTCCAACTCATCCCGACGCCCGCAATTAATTCCGAGCAATATGTGCAGCGGTGGTATCGCCTGCTGCCAGTCCCAGCCGGGCCTGCAGATTTGCCCACTCAAATCGCCAGATTTGTAAGCGCGCGTCGACACAACCGCGCCCAAACAGCACTGTTTGAAGTAACATAATCTTAACCAAGCCAACATTAAATGTGGAGCATGCCCTCGCTGCCGCGATGACTGAGGTCTCGGCGCAAATTGCTAATGAACTCCAACGCGGAGCAATGATCCGTGTCACAAGTCGCCGACGCTATTGTTCTGGGATTTTCGAAAGCGCCGGCGCTTGTGGAGCAAAGTTTTGCACCGCTACGGCAACTGCGGCAGGAAGGCCACCTGCGCGACATCCACTATGTCACATGGGACAGCTCCGAACTCGATCCACTTGTTGCTCCCGTGGAGCGGATGCCGGATGTTCAGATCACGCGCGTTCCACAGCCCGTCGTTGACGGAACGCCACCCCAGAAAACACTTCGCTATCAGATCCACAATCTCAATTCGGCGCTATCGCTGATCAAGGAAAGCGACACAGTCGTCCTGAAGTCCCGGACGGACTTCATTCCGAATGTCCACTTTTTGCGTGACAAGATTGCAAATTTCGAACGCTATTGCGGAAACGTACCCTTTTCGGCATTTGGCGTCCCGATGCCAAAGCCCATTCTTCGCAAGAAGGTCTGGATTCCTTGGGCCGACACCAATCAGTTCTTCTTCTATGAGGACGGAGCACTGATCGGACTCAAATCCGATCTGGCTCAGTTGAACCTGCCTGTCACGCGTACCGAGCTTCAAACGCTCGAGCAACCATTGTGCGAACATTATTACCACGTCGCGCGCTACGCCAAGGCGTTTGTGCCTTCCTATCCCATGATCCAAACCTACCTCGAAAATCACAAGTACTTTACCAATTACCCGCCTTACCGCCTTGACATGCTCGCACACGTCATGAACGGAGCGTACTTCCTGTTCCTGGTAATTGCCCACGCCTGGATTTTACACAGCCAGTTCCACGTGGACTGCGGGGCACAGGGCACGCTGCGCTTCTATCCGAATCTACGTAACATGAAGACTGATTGGTCAGATCCCTCACAATGGCGTCTTGCACTGCCCTACGACGAGATCGCGAAGTGGCGCAATAGCGAGGAGCCGGGAATGTTTTATCCCAACATCAAACGTGTCTACGGTCGCCAGCTCTCGGACGGCTGGCAGCACGCGCTTTTCACGCAAGACCTTCCGGATCTCCCACGCCACACATTGCTGGGCATACTAAAGGTCATTTCACGCAACGCAGAAGGTCTGCTGCGCTCCTACGAGGACGAATTTTACCGTGACCTTAAGAGCTTTTATCACCGCTACGTTGAGGCACATGAAGATGCAATTCCAAAGGTCAGCGCTTGGCCACACGCCGTTTCCAAAGTGATGGCAGCATCAGCAGACCGGTGAGATCAGGAGTGAAGATGTCCAGCGTCCGCGTCCACGAAACCTATCGCATGCTCGAGAAGAGCTTTGGCCCAAATCAAAATCGGATCAAAGCAATCTTGTTCGATATGGATGGTGTTCTGATCGACGCTCGTGATTGGCATTACGAGGCGCTAAATCTAGCCCTCTCGCCGTTCGGGCTCGAAATCGACCAGGACGCACACCTGGCAACCTTTGATGGACTTCCAACCCGTACCAAGCTCGAAATGCTGAGCAAGTCCCGCGGGTTGCCGCGCGGTCTGCATCGCTTCGTCAATACCATGAAGCAGAAATATACTATCGACATGGTACACCAGCGCTGTCACCCGGTGTTTCAGCATCAATATGCACTCTCGCATCTGCAGGCAGCGGGCTATAAAATCGCTGTTTGTTCAAACTCCGTCCGACAAAGTCTTGAGCAAATGATGAAGCGTGCCAGCCTCGATCGTTTCCTAGACTTGATGCTGTCCAACGAGGACGTAACAAAGCCCAAACCTGATCCGGAGATTTACACCAGCGCTATGAACCGGTTTGGGCTCGCCCCAGGCGAATGCCTCATAGTGGAAGACAATGAGAATGGAATACGCGCCGCAAGAGCCAGTGGCGGTCATGTTCACGTTGTCTCAAGTCCCGGTGATGTTACCTATGAACGCATTATGACAGCGATTGAAAACTGTGTGAGCGCGCCATGAACATCCTGATACCGATCGCCGGCGAAGACAAATTTTTTAGCAGCGAGGAATACTTCTTTCCTAAGCCGCTGATCGAAATAACCGGAACCCCGATGATTGAGTTGTGCGTGCGCAATTTAAGGCGACAATTTCCGGAAGCACACTTTCTGTTCGTCGTGCAAAGCGAGCACTGCAGCCGCTTCTCCCTTGATGGAATGCTGCGGATCCTGACTGATAACCGCTGTACTATTATCCCTCTTGATCGTCCTACCAAAGGGGCCCTCTGCTCGGCGCTAATGGCAATCGACCAGATTGCGGTCGACGAACCGTTGGTTATTACCAATGGCGATCAGGTAATTGATGCGGATCTCGAGCCGCTGGTGGTTCGCAGCAAACAGAATGGATACGACGCGGCAGTGGCCATTTTCGAAAGCCTGCATCCACGCTGGTCCTTCGTGCGCGCAAATAAGGATGGCCTGGTCGAGGAGGCTGCCGAGAAGCGCGTGATAAGTCGTGACGCAATCGCTGGATTTTACTTTTACAAAACTGGCGCCCTGTTCGTTGAGGCCGCACTTCGTACGCTGGAGTTCGACTCAGATATTGGTGGCATCTACTACATTTCGCAGACGCTGAACAATCTTGTTCTAGATGGATGTAAGATCGCGACGTACAGGATTGCGCCCGCTGCGTATCACAGCTTTTATTCGCCCCAGAAGGTGCGGGAATATGAGCGACTGGCGCAGCGCGGACGCCCACAGAGTGTTCCGGTGGCAAAGCGGGCCCGGATTAATGTTGTTATCCCCATGGCTGGTGAAGGAAGCCGGTTTTCGCGTGCGGGGTACACGAAGCCCAAGCCCTTTATTGATGTCGCCGGTCGCACCATGATTGAAACAGTAATGGAAAACCTGGCGCTCGACGACGCGCGCTATATTTTGCTTGCGCGCAGAGAACACATGGTTGCCGAGCCGGACACCATTCATCGCCTTCGGGATTTGGGAAATGTGGAGTTTGTCTGTATAGATGCTCCCACTGAAGGCACTGCCTGTACTGTTCTGCATGCGCGCGAACTGATTGACGATGACACCCCGCTTCTGATTGCCAATTGCGATCAGGTTGTGAACTTTTCTTGCACAGAGTTTGTCTCGGATTGCTGGGCACGTGGGCTTGATGGACTAATTCTGTGCTTTGATAATCCGGGCCGTGATCCAAAGTGGTCCTTTGCCAAGACCGATAAAAATGGATTGGTGATGCAGGTCGCAGAAAAGCGCGCGATATCGCAGTTGGCTACGGTTGGAGTTTATCTCTTCCGGCGTGGCCGGGATTTTGTCTCCGGTGCTATCGACATGATAGCGCGCAACGAACGCGTCAATAACGAGTTTTATACCTGTCCGGTCTACAATCATGTCATCGGGCATGGCGGTCGCATTGGAGTCCATACCGTTAGCGCGGACGCTATGCATGGCCTCGGTGTGCCCGATGATCTTGTTCAGTACTTGCAGCTGATCGGTGCGCATCCCGTGCAGGCTCAGGCCTGAGACGATGCAATGCATTGTTCCTCTAGCAGGTCCGCAACTCACCCATCCCCGGTACGGTCTTTTGGGATGCTATCCCGTGGACGGCGTCCCCTTACTGAAGCGCACGCTGCAGACGAGACCCTGGTGGCGCGCGGGCCAGATCAGTGCGAAGGACTTTGTCTTCGTTCTTCGCGAGGGAGCTGAGTACGAAGCTCTGCGCAACGCGGTAACAGAGTGGTTTCCGGAAAGCCGAATTGTAACGTTGTCTCGGCTGTCCAAGGGAGCGCTGATGTCAGTGTTGGCTGGTACCGCTGTCATTACCGAACTCGATGAGCCGCTGATCGTCGACCTTGCCGATATTCTGTATGATGCGGATCTCGATGTCGACGCAAGATTTGCGGGAGAGCCCACAGCTAACGCGCTGGTGCCGTTCTTTGAAGACGATGACGTCTGCTACAGCTATTTCCGCATCGAGCAGGATGGTTCGGTAGCTTATGCGGTTGAAAAGCAGGCAATTTCCCGCAATGCCTCAGCGGGAACCTACATCTTCCGCTCCACCTCCCACTTTGTTGCGTCGGCGGGCGCATCATTGAGCCATGCCCGCCTGGAATTAGCCGTTGGCAATACCCTCTTCGTGTGTCCAGTCCTGAACAGTGTGATAAGGGCTGGTGGACGAGTTCTGGCTGTGCCGGCCTACAATGTCCGTTCCATCAGCAAGCTTCTACATGCGGGCGTGGCGTAAATGCCCGAAATGCCGTTAAAAGCTTTCGCGGTGCGATAGGAGACAAAGGTTGGATAGCAGCCGGGACGCCTCAGGCTGGCTATAGGCGGTGGATGCGCCAATCCATCCAACCTCGTATCCGGTTTGCATGCTGACCGCAAAAGCTTGCGTGGATTTGGAAATTCCGTCGCTGTAGTTATGGCAAGGTCTCGCCACAGTCAAAAGTGCGAGCGTTGCGGCAAACCGCGCGATGGAACCCATAGAGCATGTGATCGAACGTGGCCCACTTGAATGCACTCAGAAAGGCCCTCGATAGATGGGTGCACACTCTGCATGAGGTCAAAGAAGGAGACGAGGTCCTGTCTGCTGAAAACCGGTGGGTCGCCATACCAGGAGTATAGGGTATGGCCAGTGGTCGGGTCGGCTGTGGCCGCCTGCTCCTCGGGCGGGAACAAGCCTGCAGTTTTTCGAATGAGCCGGCTGAACGGTTCGCAATGTGGTGCATCTGCTATTCCTGCGCCCGGATATCGCGAGTTTTTATGATTGGTCTTGGCGGCTTCGGGGATCCGTTAGAAGCCTTCAAGTTCCAGTACGTCCCAATCCAGGCAAAGCGCGTATTGAGCACTTTCTTCCAGGGCCCATTGAAGAGCTATCTTACTTCTCCTTTGATGTTGTACCGCCAGAGCTTTCCTGGAGCCGCTGTAGAAGGGCATCTGGGAAGTTGGAAGTTATCCAGTCTGAGGCATTGAGAAGCAGAAGGCTTTTATCCAATCGGCGATGGACAGTATTCCGCTGAAGAAAGCTGACCCGGAACTGCGGGTTGCTATGAATGTCAGTTTGAAGTTCTCTGCAACATCATGCAGCGAAAGACTGTTGAGAAAGGAGACCAGCCAGTTAGCTTTTGGGCGATGGACCGGGACCGGAATAATGGTTTCGGCTTGATTGGCTGTCATGCCTCTTTCTGTTGCTCACTTGCGCCAGCGTCATTCTCGTCTGTCGTCTTGCAAGATGTCCCGCAATTCCGGCTCATGTGAAAAATTGTTCAGCGTCTTCCGGAAAGTCTGTACACAAAAGAAGCCCTGTATCGGTTGTGGGAGTGAGACCTCGCAAAGCGTTCCACACGCCTTGGTGAGATCGCCCATGCAGTTCAGGAGAGACAATCACAACTGCTTTGGTCTGAGCGCGAAGAGATCGTACCAGGTCGAGGTTCCACCATTCTCTTTCGAAGGCATCGAGCCAAACGCCCGCGGCTTTCTCGTGTAGAGGCGTATGGGGCTCGTATTCGCTTAGGCGCGCATAGACTGGCATACCGGCCCGCAAATAGGAAAGGCTGTCGGGTACGGACATGTCGAAGAAAAAATAGTCCTCAGCGTTGTATCTTGAGAGCTGGTGCGCTACCGCCTGCTGTAAGCCATCCGCCTTAATATTGAGCGCCAGAGGCGTTGCACCCCCTCGCGCCGCATAAGCCTGCAGAAAGTTTGCAAACGAAAGTGCTCCACGATCGGGCAGGTCGTGGCAGACCACGATGCTGCCGTCGATATCGCGCAGGTCGGTTTCAATTCCATACCCGCCGGACCACGCACGATCAAACGCAGCCAGTGTGTTTTTTTCGCGTGCGTCCCGCCAATAGCCGCGGTGAGCGAGAATTTTCATTATAGAGCTCCAGCGGTACGCGAAGCAAAACCGCCTATATCAAGCTTTTCGAAATGACTCAGCCGTGGAAAGCGACCGTGGTCTTTAGGTTGGCGCAGGCGCTGCACAGCATCCGAGAGTAACAATATCCCAATTGTCTACGGGCTTCCACAGGGCGGGCTAGAGTTCCCTGGAAAGAGTTCTAATCCGCAACAAACAGTGCTTGAAGTCCTGACTGATGCCTCTTCTATCCGCGTGAGTTCGTCCGCGTGATCGCAAGTGCAATCGATCCATGGGGGTACGGATGCAGCATGTGCCACAAAATCTCGAGCTAGATGTCCAAGCCTTGGGAGGATGTCATAAAGAGGCGTATGCCACACCTCCATCGACAGTGATAGTAACGCCAACGGTATAATCGCCTGCACGCGACGCAAGATAGATAGCAACACCCTGCATATCCTCATCGCGCCCAATGCGCCCGGCCGGAATAAATCTGACTACATCGTTAGCGTGATCTCGCGCGGCACGGTTCATCTCCGTGGCGAACGCGCCTGGGGCGATTGCCGAAACGACAATATGGTCGTGAATGAGCCTGGCGGCCATACGGCGGGTAAGATGTATGAGGCCAGCCTTACTCGCGTGATAGGAATAAGTTTCCTGAGGATTGGGACGGATACCATCGATTGAGGCGATATGGATCACCTTGGCCGGTCGTTCCACGCTTGCCGCTGCCTTAAGCCTTGGTGTCAGCGCCTTGGTTAGGAAAAATGGCGACTTCAAATTGAGGTTCATTACCTTGTCCCAGCCACTTTCCGGAAAGTCGTCAAACGGTGCTCCCCAGGCTGCGCCGGCGTTGTTAACGAGGATATCCAGCTTCTGCTCATGCTCTCCCAGCCGGTCCGCTAGAGCCTGACAGCCCTCAACAGTCGAAATGTCCTGCGGCAGGGAAATGCACGTGCCACCTCGCGCGCTCAGCTCCGACGCCGTTTCATCGCATGCGCCGGCCTTCCGTGAGGAGATGTAGACTTTCGCGCCCTGTGCCAGAAAGCCGGCCGCTATCATCTTACCAATGCCACGCGAACCGCCGGTGATCAGAGCAGTGCGCCCCTCAAGGGTAAAGAGATCGCCGGGCATGGTGGTCCTTCCTAGTGTAAGTGATCTGGAAAACTTTGCGCTGATTCAGTGTCTTGATGCAATATCAGTAACCAGTGATATGTTTCCGAGGGTCCGTCTCCGTCAACGTCTTTGGTCAGGCAGGAGGCGATCGGGCATAGGTTCGCTGTTTGATTCCCGGCTGTCTAGGGAAGGTATCGGAGAGTGGGCGTAGGCCCAATAAGCGTGGCAGGTCATTCGCAGAGTAAGAACACCCCTGTACCTTATACTTGTTAGCGATCGTGCGAGAAGGCAATGCAAATGCGTGTTAATGAAGATCTTGCGGTTCCTACTCTTGTTGACGCCACCAAGCTCAACTGGGTCCCTAGTCCGGCGAAGGGTGTGGAACGGCGGATGCTGTTTCGCATTGGTGACGAAAAGGCACGGGCCACTTCAATCGTTCGGTATGCAGCTGGTAGCCAGTTCTCCTACCATCGACATCCTGGGGGGGAGGAATTCCTGGTTTTAGAGGGAGTGTTTCAGGACGAAACGGGAGATTTCCGTGCTGGAACCTACGTCCGCAATCCGCCTGGAAGCGGGCATGCTCCTCGCACAAAGGAGGGATGCACAATTTTTGTCAAGTTGTGGCAATTCCGAAGAGATGATGGTGAACACATTGTGCGTCGCCCTGGGGATGGCTTACACGCCCCGCTACGCCCAGGTGTGGATGAGGCGATCGAACTTTTTAACGGGGCGGACGAGTGTGTCATGCTTGAGAGGTGGCGACCGGAAGCGACCATCGAACTGTCAGGCTTTGACGGATTGGAGCTACTTGTTCTCGAAGGTGAGCTGCGTGAAGGGGATGCAAGGTTAGGGCCCTTCAGCTGGCTTCGCCTACCCGCCGGGAAGCCGTTCCGGGCTCAGGTTGCCTCCAAGGGTGCCGCGGTATGGTATAAGCGCGCTCCCTTGCTCCACGAGCAGGTCTGTCCCTTTGATCAGCTTTCGATCTGAGGGCGGCATAAGGTTCGTCTGAGCAAAGTCCCGACAAATGTAAATCGAACGCGGGGATGGCCAGCTGCGGCGCACATCGAGTATTTTCTTTCTTCCGGCTAGCAGGAAGACTTGGGTTGCGAAACAATGCAGGCGAGACACGCTTCGAATCTCAGTGCGACCGCTGCAAGGGATCAAGTCTTCGCCCTGTCTTTTAGTCCGTGTCTCCATGGAACAACCTAGGGTTAGCGGAAGCTCCGAATGGTGCCGATGCCTTACGGACCGTTCGTGAAGCTTCCCTGCGCTATCGACCTTAGCGGGTAATCCAGTAACAGAAGCCATAGCGGCACTCCCGATAGAGGCCCTTTCTCAATCGCCGTGCTGAACAGAGTATGCTGCCGGAATACATGCCAGGCCCCCGCCAATCCATCTATTAGGACGCCAACTATTCCGCGGTAAGCGGGGATGCGCCAGTGGCAGGCTCCTCCATCCTGCGATCTGAAGAAGTTGGGGTGATGGCATCTCGGGCGGCACTCCGCGCGAGTGCGCTAAGGACTACTAATAGAATGCTGACGAGCACTACGCCGAACTGACAACAATCCCAATCGAAATAGCGTTCAAAAATGCCACGAGGCCGACAAGAGAGTCAGCTACAAATCCCCAGAGCAAGATGAGAAGAAAGATGTTGTGCCAGTGCGGTGGTGAGAGAAACATGGAGATTGCGCAGGTAGCAGCGTCGCGCATTGTTCTTCACGACTGCTAGCAATTTGCGTCACCGCATCGCATGGGTCCATGCTCTCGTTAGCCATGATACCCGGAATTGCACGCTTGGCCGCCACTGACGTTAACTGGCGGCCAGGCGTTGCCAATCACAAAGTACTACGAACTCATCCGCGTCAGCCCCGCTGGCCCTTTTTCTTTTTCATGGCGTCCAGACGGTCATTTGCACGTTTTGCGTCCGCAGCAGCAGCGTCGGCCTTTTGGCCTGCTGTGTCGGCACTTTGAGCTGCGGCATCAGCTTTCTGGCTGGCAGTGTCCGCCGCTGCCTGCGCGTGCTGTGCCGCTGACAGAGCCTCATCGGCTGTCGACTGGGCGTGTTCGACAGCGTCCTGAGTCGCACAGCCGCCGAGCATCAATGGCCCCGCCAGTAGAACAACGAGAGCGGAACTTCCCAAGATTTTACGCATATACATGTCCTTTCTAAAAGTTTGCTCCGGTGTATTCCTCCCGGAGCGAGACTCTTAATCGAACGCGTGAAATGACATTGACTATTGTCAAGCGTACGGAATGGAAATTTAAGTCAACAGCGCGCGATCAAAAGAATTAAGGGTGCCTTGATAGCGCAATTGGTCTGATCGATAGCTACGGTAACTGTTACGCCCTTGCTTCATTTTTCTTCCTGAGGCTTGCCGATAACCGGCTGTAAGTGCGCGATAAGGTCATGGGCATTAAGTGCGCGTGGTTCGCTTTTCGCTTGGACGTCGGTCAATAATACGATTTCCGCATAGGCCTGGAACCGCGTTATGGGACGCGAAACTGCATCGTAGGGTGGTGCCCAGGTCCAGCTATGCCAATACCAGCCATGGCCCCGCGCTTCCCGCCAGCCGGAAAACGTCGACATGTAGGTTGTTTTGGCTTCTGTGGTACGTGTATCGAACATGAACCAGTTGCGCCCTGCATTCAGTGTAACCTGCGCGGAACGCATTAGGAGGTAATCCTCCACGCGTTGGCGATCGGTAGACGAATTGCCGGTAAACGTAACCCGATAGCGATCGGCGGTTAGCTGTGTATCAGTGTAACCAGTTGACGCATCGCCAGTTTTGGGAGCGTAGGGGGCCGGCTGGCTCGCACAACCTCCCAGGGAAACTAGCAGGGCAAATGCAACGGCTGTTCTGGCTCCAGCAAAAGTATGAGATCGCATGCGGATCAATCCTTAAAGTGACGTGGGAGTGTCGGCCCGCAGACCGGTATAATCTTGCGATCGGTCAATTGTATGCCAATTGTTCGCGGGTACGTCTTCCCGACGATTGCTGTGATTGATGTGGCTTAAGAGCGGGGCGCCGCCAAGGATTATTAATTGTTTCAACAGTGGCCCGAAGCCGTCGCCAGAAAGGCAATGTAGATAAGAAACTTTTCAGCGCGAACAGCTGTGATCAGTCTTGATCCCGCGTTCTCGACGCGCGCGATGGCCCTCGAATGTCTCTGTATCGAATCCGCCAAACGTCGAATTGCAGCGGGGACGAGTAGCTGAATGCAGAATGGCGCCGGCGTGATCTCCAAGATTGCCATACACGGCTGCATTCTTCGCGATGTGAGCAAATCGGGGGAGCCGCGTCGTGGTCGGCTCAGGAGCGCTGCCCCCAGCGGGGGGGCTGCTGGGGGCGTGCACTCAAAGTCGCGCCGGAGACATGTAGGGGGGTGTCCAAGCGCTCAAAGATTTAACAGCAGTTTTACGGCGTCTTCAACTGCCTCAAATGTGTATTTGCAAAAAATTCATGTGCGGAGCATGTGGTAAAATCTACTCAAAATTTGATCTCATAGCGCCGTATAGGGCAATTATCTCAAGACATTCTCGAATTGTCGCGAAAGTGTATCAAGTTATATTGAACTTTACTTCATGATATCTGCGGGGAAATTACTTTGCGGACTACTTGTTCTGAAGGCAGGTCTGTTGCAACGACGGGCGGGGCATCCGAATGCCGGTCACGCCAGTCTGCGGCTGAGACGTCCGGTGCGGCCGGCAAGATCAGACGCAAGGTCCATGGCCCGGGGAGCTGCGATGAGAAGACCGATGGTGATGCCAAGAAATGCACCTGCGATGACGTCGCTGACAAAGTGCCAGTCACCCCAGACCAGGATGAGCTCGCCAGCACCCAGCAGGGCAAGGAGCCATCCGCGAATACGTGGATAAAACCGCATCAACGCGCCAGCGAAGGCGCCCGATAGCATCATGTGTCCGGAAGGAAAGCCGTCTTCGGCATTTCCGGAAAGGAAGTGGACAGCGTGCGGAGCACTCTGAAACAGCATTTCAGATGGGCTCGGAATGCCGAACAGAAATTTGAAGATCGCTTCGTTAAGAATATAGGCGCACATGGAGGCGAGGGCAGCAACAAGGATGGCCTTGCTCAATGGCGCCAGTTGGCCACGTACGATGCGCCGCAGGAGCAGGAAGCTCACAACGGCAGCTTCGAAAGTCAGAAGAGCAACGCCACTGAAGCCGGCATTAATCATGCCAAAGCGATTGGCGTTGAATGCAAAATGGCGGGCGACAGGCACATCGACCCAGGTGAAGGAGATGGTGGCCCCAGCGATGGTGGCAATCAGACCAAGCAGCCAGAGCCGGAAACCTCCAACTTGGCTCACGGAATGCTCACCTGGTGCACGAGTGGATCCTGACGCAGGGCGCGCCTCGCCTGAGTTTGGAAGGGTTGAGGATGGCGGACAGAATTGATCCATGGTGTTTGGCGCCTCAGCTGTGAGCCAGCATGGCCCCCGGCTCTGCCGGAGCTATCAGGTCGGTACTCATCCTCTGCTCAAGTCCCTTGGGTATTGATGCACAAGGGTCCCCGACCCCCGTCCGTTTGCCCACCGCCCGTGCCAAGCCGGGGAGGCTTGAGCTACGTGCCGGGTCAAATGTTGCCGGCGACGTTACGTCCATGCTGTGGCGAGGATGTGGCAGCTCTCGATGAGATTGACGGTGTCGCATGCCATCTCTGTGGCAATGCTCGATGGAAATTTCCGGACAGGGCGCCCGTCCGGTCACGCCGTCATCGGCGCTCCCGCCCACCTGGCGTGTAAAGTAAGCCTTCGCCCACCCACTCCTGCAATCAGTTCAGGCCGCGGGCATGCCGCGGAATGTTCTGCGTCCATTGGTGACGCAGCTTGCCCCCTTTTGGCCGGCAGATCTGAGGCCAGTGTCAGCTCTGCCCAGGTTTGGACTCCGTCAACATCTGCGCATAACCGTTCTCGCGCATCCATTTGGCCCGGGCCAGATGCTGCTGCAGACTCTTTGCGGCTCTCTTCGCGCCCGGTTCCAGCTCCAGAACGTCGCGGATCATCTCCGCGTCGCTGGCTCCTTGGGCGGCTTCATCCAAAAGCCGCGCGTAAAGGAACAGGTGCTCCATGTCGTAAGCGGTAATTGTATCCGACCAGGGCACAACATCCTTTACCCGCGTAGATGAACGCCTTTGGCCGGTGGGAGGCTTTTCTGACATGGCGGAGACTCTCTTCCTGCATTTCACCTATTATAGTTGATAAACTTAAATTATGTAATCCGCAGATCTTGGCAGCTATGGACATGCGGGCACTGGTTGGACAAAACGTACGCGGGATAAGGCTGGAGAAGGGCCTGACCCAAGAGCAATTTGCCGAGATCACTGGATTTTCCCAGCAATATATCAGTGGCCTTGAGCACGGACACAGAAATCCTACCGTTGTCACTCTTTTTGAACTGGCGCAGGGCCTGGGTGTTAGTCCCGCGGAACTCCTGCGCCCTGTCCGTGCCGGAAAAGCCTGACAATTTCGCCTCCGAAACTCTCTACTGCCGCCACGACGTCAAATACTAGCACAATAGTCCGTGGTTTAAGACACCACAGCCTGTTGGCTTTGGTCCATGCGAGCGCAGGTTGTGGTAGCACGAAATATCCGTCGTTTACGCGTCGCCAGAGGGCTTTCCCAGGAGGCGCTGGCGGTCGATGCGGCTATCGACCGGACCTACGTCAGCCGGCTGGAGCGGGAACTCGAAAACCCGACCGTTGCGGTTTTAGAGAAGCTGGCGATCGCGCTCGGCGTCGATATCGCCGCGTTTTTTGACGCGAACGCCGTGCGTAGCGCGGTCAAGCCCCTCTCCGGCGGACGCAAAAGAATGGTCGGATAGCACGAGTGCTGGGTTCCCAGTTGGTGAAACTCCCGATCACTCCTCGATGGTCCGCCTTGCCCTGGAGGCCTGCATCCCACACCACCTGTCGGGCTGTCGCGATGCAGATCTCTTGTGGCAGGAGATGCCGCGCGGCACCTGTGCCTCAAGGTTCCAGAAGAGGACTCTTAGTTTGCCACCTAAGGCCTTGAAAGATCGTGTGCGAGGGGTCTCTGATTCGCCCCGTACCCAGAAAATACCCATACTTTTCGCCCGATGATTCCCGGACGTACCCATACGTCAGCGGACATTGTCATCGGAAGGCATCGAATGCGATCCGACCCATCGTCCCTCCTCCCAATCTTCCCTTGACCTTCGGAGTTTTATCTGGTACGTATCTCGTATCATGCGATAGGTAGCGAATGATCCGGAGCTTTGAAGATAAGGAGACGGAGCGGATATGGCATGGTCAACATAGCCGAAAGTTCCCCGGAGATATTCAGGATCGGGCCTTGCGCAAGCTGCGCCAACTGGATGCTTCCCTTACCCTGGACGACTTGCGCAACCCGCCAGGCAACCGTCTGGAGGCCCTCAAAGGCGATCGCAAAGGCCAGTGGAGCATCCGGATAAACGATCAATGGCGTATCTGTTTTCGATGGAATGATGGCGAAGCCCGCGATGTCGAAATCGCGGACTATCACTGATAGGAGTAATGAGACATGGCACTGCTGCACAACCCCCATCCCGGAGAAATCCTGAAGGCAGAATTTCTGGGTGAGATCGGCATGAGCCAAAACCAGCTGGCAAACGCCATTGGCGTGCCTCCCAATCGCATTCACGCAATTATTGCTGGAACGCGTGGGATTACTGCTGATACCGATTTGCGCCTCTGTAAGTTCTTTGGTCTCTCCGAGGGATATTTCCTACGCCTTCAGAACGCTTTCGACACGCTCGAAGCAAAGCGTCAGGCGTCTAAGGATCTCGCCAAGATTAAGCCTTACAAAGCCGCAGCCGCATAATGTAGGGCAATACACCCGGCAATAAACTTTAGGACGGTCCTTGGCTTGCGGGCATGGGCAGGCATTTTTCGCGAAAGCAATAATATTCTAGGCAATTTATGCGGAGATCAGGCTGGGTAATCTCCGCACCGACAGGTGCGAATAGCCAGAAAATAGCGGTTTCCCAATCTCTTAGGCAGTGTCGCCAAATTACTACGTCACTTTGCTCTGGGCTTGATGGTATAATTCCATTCACCATGGAATGGGTCACGCACGATGTTGAGGTCGGCCATTTCGGCATCGGATATTTTGATGCCGGTAGTATAGCGATTTTCATCGAGCGCGCATCGTACGGTGAGCCC
>JAJZGY010000155.1 GCA_021804785.1 Pseudomonadota bacterium
CGACATAGTCATAGGCCCAGAGCACGCCATAACAGCGGCAAAGCGTGCAATTGCACGCCGTAATCGGCCCGGGATCGCCCTTTAACGTCCAGTGCGCGGCCCCACAATGACATGTTCCTGTCAGCATCGCATGATCCTCCTTGCCCATCTTCCTTGAGAGCAACGCGCCCGCCGCACGGTGTGGCAGCTTCCGGTCAAGTACATTGCAGCAGCCTGACCGGCGACGCACGCCGATGCGCTTGGTGGCACTGCAGTGGAGCGCCACGGGCAATGGGTCGCGCTGCAGTTTGGCACCCATGCCTCAGCACCTCCCGTGATGATGGCATTTTGCCTGGGGTGCGATCTGATTGCGAGAGGATCACGCCAACAGTTCATGCGGGGCTGGCGCAAAGTAGCGCACAACGTCCTGCTCGCGCACATCTTCGAGCCGCGACGGCTGCCATCGCGGCGGGACGTTGCGGTCGAGTATTGTTGCGCGTACGCCTTCATAGAAGTCGTGGCCCAAAAGGATCCGCTGGCAGATGCGATACTCCATACGCATGCAGTCGCGAAAGTCCAGAGCAGCGCCCAATTCGAGCTGCCTAAAGGCTATTTTCTGACTTGTTGGCGACTTCAGGCAAAAAGCCGAATAGGCGCTGCGCGACCACACCCCGTCCCCAGCTTCGAGCCGCTCGCCAATCTCTTCCACACTCTGGGCGGAAAACACACCATCGATCTCAGCTGCAATGCTACTCAGGGGAGACGGTCGCAGGGCGCGCGCAAGCTCTCCAACCGCGCGGTCCGGATGCAGGCCCTCACTCAGCCGAGCAATGAACTGCGCTCTGTCAGCGGCAGGCACAAAGTGGCGCGCCACATCGCTGTAGAGACAGTCGGAAGCACCCAGTCGCGCGCCGGTGAGGGCAAGATAGAGTCCAAGCCGGCCACGCAGTCGGGGTAAGAAATATGAGCCTCCGACATCGACAAAAAGTCCTATTGCGGTCTCGGGCATGGCGAAGATGACGGTCTCATCGACGATGCAATGGCTGCCGTGAACCGATACGCCGGCGCCTCCTCCCATGACGAAGCCTTTGAGAAAGGCAACAAAGGGCTTGGGGTAGTGGCGAACAGAAATGTTGAGCAGATATTCATCTCGCCAATACTGGGCGGCGAGCGCCGGATCCGCCAGGGCGGCGTGATAGAGGGCACGTAGATCCCCGCCGGCGCAGAACGCCCGCTCACCGGCGCCCTGAATGGCAATCGTGGCAATCCGGGGATCATCCCGCCACGCATCGAGCTGCGCCTGCAGGCGCACACACATGGCGTGGGTCAGGGTGTTCAGCGCCTGCGGTCGGTTGAGGGTGACAAGGCCGAGCATCCCGCGTCGCTCGAAAAGGATGTCAGCATCGTCGGTCATCCCCGGCCCTCATCCCCCACGGTTCCCTCTGACGTCCTAAAGAATACCTCAAAGACGACGAGCGAAACCTGGCTCTGCTGAGGACGCAGCGTGTTTCCAGGCTCGGCTCACTTCATCGTTGGAATGACGAAATCGGGATTGTCGCGGACGCCGCCCTTGGGCCAGCGCTGGGTTACGGTCTTGATCTTGGTCCAGAAGCGTACCCCTTCGGTGCCGTGCTGGTTGACATCACCAAAGGCGGAGCGCTTCCAGCCTCCGAAAGTATAGTAGGCGATCGGCACAGGAATGGGGACATTGATCCCCACCATGCCCACCTGGACCCGCGAGGCGAATTCGCGCGCTGCATCTCCGTCGCGGGTGAAAATGGCCACGCCATTGCCATAGGCGTGCTGCGAAGGCAGGGCGATCGCTTCATCGAAATCCTTGGCACGAACCACCTGCAGGACCGGACCAAAAATCTCTTCGCGATAGGTCTGCATGACAGGCGTGACGCGGTCAAAGAGCGATGCTCCAAGATAAAACCCGCTTTCATAGCCCTGCATCCTGAAATCGCGGCCATCGACCAGGAGTTCGGCACCCTCTTTGACACCCAGCGCGATGTGGTCGATCACCTTCTGGCGATGGACAGCGGTGACGAGCGGGCCAAAGGCTGCGTCTGAATCTGTGGCTGGCCCGATCTTGAGCCCTTCAACCTGACGTTTGAGACGGTCCACCAGTGCATCTGCGATCTTGTCGCTGACCGGAACGGCAACCGGAACAGCCATGCAGCGTTCTCCGGCCGAGCCATAGCCAGCACCGATGAGATCATTGGTCACCTGATCAAGATCGGCATCAGGCATGATGATGGCGTGGTTTTTCGCGCCCCCCATGGCCTGTACACGCTTTCCGTTCTGAGTTCCGCGCGCATAGACATATTGCGCAATGGCGGTCGATCCAACAAAGCTGACAGCCTGAATGTCCGGGTCATCCAGGATGGCATCGACGGCCTCCTTGTCACCATTGACCACCTGCAACACCCCCGCAGGCCCGCCCGCCTCCATGAAGAGCTCGGCAAGACGCAGCGGTACGCTCGGATCTTTCTCGCTGGGCTTGTTAATGAAACAGTTGCCGCACGCGATAGCGACACCGAACATCCACATCGGGATCATCGCCGGAAAATTGAACGGGGTAATGCCTGCGACAACACCCAGGGGCTGACGCATGGAGTAGACGTCGATGCCAGGGCCGGCACTTTCTGTATATTCACCCTTTTGCAGGTGGGGAATTCCGCAAGCAAATTCGATGACTTCCAGGCCACGCTGCACATCGCCACGTGAATCGGCGATCAGCTTGCCATGCTCGCTCGAAAGCAGTCTTGCCAGTTCGTCCATATTGGCTTCGACAAGACGCTTGAACTCGAACATGACGCGGGCGCGGCGCTGTGGATTGACCGCGGCCCATTTGGGAAAGGCGGCGCGGGCATATTCCACTGCCTGACGAACTTCGCTTTTGGAGGCAAGCGGTGCTTTGGCCTGGATGGTTCCCAGACTGGGGTCGAACACCTCGCCGAAGCGACCAGATGTTCCCTTTACCTTTTCACCATTCAGGAAATGATGCAGCTCCCTCATCGACCTCTCCCGCCTAATATCTGTCATCCGTCGGGTACCCAGAGTGCGCCCGCATTGCAAGCTCCCCGTCCTTCACTGTCCTGCTCTGTCAACTGGGGGAAGCAACATGGCAAAGGCGGTCCTCTCCATTACCGGTTGCATCCTGCGAGCGTTACGTTTTCAGCGACGCGCTCTTTCAGATTTTTCCACTGCCGCAGCGCCTTTGTGAGGGTTCTCGCCCATGGCTTGCGGGTCGGCCTTTGCGGGCGCCCGCATCACGGCGACGCTTGTTTTCCGGGTACGAAAACTGGAGGAGATGCGCGTCGATGACATGGCAGGATTGCGCGAAAGATGGGCGTCTACCCATTTGAGGATCGTGCGCCAGACAAGTTTACGATCAAGGTCGCGCAGCAGCATGTGATAGCCATTCGGAAACTCGACTACCGTTGCGCGCCCGCCGAGTGCGGCGATCGTATCCTCCGCAGACTTGGGCGGAATGATCTGGTCGTGGGCGCCATAGAGATAGAGAATCGGCGGCGGAGAGATCAGATGCTCCGGAGCCCGGCGTGCTTCATCCATGAGATTGACGAGACCATAGATCTGATCGACACGGGCGTGATGTTGAAACAGCGGATCGCGCGACAGCTTGATCAGCATCGGAATATTGTCCGATGGCAGGATATGCAGTCCCTGCCCTGAAAGCTTCAGCCACGGCACAAGGTGGGCTGCCAGAAACAGAACTACGCGGTAGGACAGTGGCATATCTTCGCGCGCCCATACCGCAGGTGCGGCCAGAATGGCTCCAGCGATCGGT
>JAJZGY010000061.1 GCA_021804785.1 Pseudomonadota bacterium
GTCTTTGTCCCAGCCCTCTTCGGCGGGCACGTGTGGCAGCCCCCCGAGCTCCTGGGCTGGGTGTTTTTCGTTCTCAGCTTGCCGGGCTTCATCTTCGCCTGGTGGGCGAGGCTGACCTTGGGCCGGCTTTGGTCTGGCACCATCACCCGCAAAGAGGATCATTATCTTGTCGACACCGGGCCCTATTCCCTGGTGCGCCATCCCATCTATACCGGGCTGTTGGCGAGTGTTGCGATGACGGTGGCCGCCAAGGGAACGATGCTGGCGCTGCTTGGCGGAGCATTGCTCCTGATCGGCTTTACCATCAAGGCGCGCTTTGAGGAGCGCTTTCTCGCCGCAGAACTTGGTGCCGCGCGCTATGCAGCCTACCAGGCGAGGGTGCCGATGCTCCTTCCTTGGGCCGTAAAAAGAGGTCATGTGCAGCCATGAACATCCCCTTGAGCCTGCCGCCCACGAGCGCCATCGCGACAATCGGTGATCTGTGGGTGCTGTGGGCGGTGAGCTGGCTTTTTGCTGCGCCTTTCGCAGCGCGTGCTGCAAAACGTTCCAAGTGGATGATGTTGCCGCTCACGGTGGTCGGTCTCGTCGCCTATGTCTTCTGGGGACGATTGGGGCAGGGGCTGGATCATCCGCTCTTTGCTGTGCCGGGACCGCTACGCTGGCTTTGTACCGGCGCAGTGCTGATGGGCTTTGGCTTTGCCTGGTGGGCGCGGCTCACGCTGGGGCGTCTGTGGTCAGGATTTATCACCCTCAAGGAGGGCCATCATATCGTCGATTACGGGCCCTACGGGCTCGTGCGCCATCCTATCTATACCGGTATCCTCTTGGCGATTGTGGCGACGGCCCTTGCCGCGCCGTCGCCTTATGCGTTTGCCATGGCTGCGGCGATCCTGGCAGTGCTCATTGTCAAGGCTTGGGCGGAGGAACGTTTTCTCGGTCAGGAGCTGGGCGAGGAGGCCTACGCGGCCTATCGCGCACGGGTTCCCATGCTGGTACCATTTTTGCCCAAATAGAGCTCGCACCTGCGCGCGCTTTCAGACTATAAGTCGCCACCGTGCCCAGGCGGAACGCCAGGGCGTCTTCTATGCGGGTGCGGTAAAAATGTCGAATGTGGCCGTGATCGGCGCCCAGTGGGGCGACGAAGGCAAAGGCAAGATCGTTGACTGGCTGAGCGCACGCGCCGATGTCGTGGTGCGCTTTCAAGGCGGGCACAATGCCGGCCATACCCTCGTCATCGATGGTGTCACCTTCAAACTCAGCCTCCTGCCGTCCGGCGTGGTCCGGCCGGGCAAGCTTGCCGTGATTGGCAACGGTGTTGTGGTTGATCCTTTTGCCTTTGCTGCTGAAGTCAAGCGTCTGCGTGAGCAAGGCGTGGCGATTACGCCGCAAGGCCTTGTGGTGGCGGAAAACGCTACGCTGATCCTGCCGCTGCACCGTGAGCTTGATGAGGCGCGCGAAAGCGCGAGCAGCAGCCAGGCGATCGGTACTACCAAGCGTGGCATTGGCCCTGCCTATGAGGACAAGGTGGGACGGCGGGCGCTGCGCGTGATCGATTTGCGTGATCTTCAGAGCCTGCCGGCCAAAATCGAACGGCTGCTGGCGCATCACAATGCTCTGCGTCGCGGCATGGGGCGAGAGGAAGTGCGCGTTTGCGACGTGTTCGATCCGCTCAAGGACGTGGCCGCGAAGATACTGCCTTTTGCCAATTGCGCCTGGCGCCTGCTCGATGACGCACGCCGTCAGGGTAAGTGGATCTTGTTCGAAGGAGCGCAGGCAGTACTGCTCGATGTCGATCATGGAACCTATCCCTATGTGACATCGTCCAACACCGTCGCCGGTCAGGCGGCGGCGGGGGCAGGCATCAGCCCGCGCGACATCGGCTATGTCCTCGGCATCGCCAAAGCCTATACGACGCGCGTAGGTCAGGGGCCCTTTCCGACCGAACTGAACGATGCTACCGGCGACGAGCTCGGACGGCGCGGAGCCGAGTTTGGAACCGTCACCGGTCGCAAGCGCCGCTGCGGCTGGTTTGATGCCGTGCTGGTACGGCAGACTGTGATCACCGGCGGTATTGATGGCATTGCTCTGACCAAGCTCGATGTGCTGGATGGCTTTGCAGAAATCAGACTGTGCACGGGCTATCGCCTTGACGGTGCGCTGATAGACCATCTGCCTGCAGATGCTGTCCTGCAGGCCCGCTGCGAGCCGGTTTACGAGATCATGGAAGGCTGGTCGCAGTCCACGCGCGGCGCGCGCAGCTGGGCTGATCTGCCAGCCCAGGCGGTAAAATATGTGCGCCGCATTGAGGAGCTGATCGGTGCTCCGGTGGCGCTTTTGTCCACCAGCCCGGAGCGCGAGGACACCATTTTGGTGCATGATCCTTTCGTTGCCCGCTAGAGCCTGAAGCTGACGCTAGTTCCCCCTTGCCTTTGTGCGTCAAAGCCCGGCAGGCTGGCAGGTGAGATCATTTTTTGAAGGGCCAGCCATGCTCAAGACCCGTTTTACCGAAATGTTTGGTGTTGCCACGCCTATCACCTGCGGCGGGATGACCCGTGTAGGCAAGGCCGAACTGATCGGCGCCGTCGCCAATGCCGGCGCACTGGGCTTTCTGACCGCGCTGACACCGGGCTCCCCGGAGAAACTGATGGCCGAGATCAAGAAAACCCGCGAGATCACGGACAAGCCCTTTGGCATCAACCTCACGATCCTGCCCACGATCACACCGGTTCCTTATGATGAATATCGTCAGGTGATCATCGAAAGCGGCATCAAGGTGGTGGAAACGGCGGGCAATAATCCTGCTCCACATCTGCCCGCCTTCAAGGCCGCGGGGGTCAAGGTGATTCACAAATGCGTCGCGGCCCGCCATGCCCTGAAGGCCGAGAGCATTGGCGTGGACTGTGTCTCGATCGACGGCTTTGAATGCGCGGGCCATCCCGGTGAAGATGACATCGGGGGCATGGTGCTGTTTCCGATCACTGCCGAAAGGCTGAAAATTCCGGTGATCGCATCTGGTGGCATCGCTGATGCCCGCGGCCTGGTTGCTGCGCTGGCGTTGGGCTGCGATGGCGTCAATATGGGCACACGCTTCATGGCGACGAAGGAAGCGCCGATCCATCAGAAGGTAAAGGAAGCGCTGGTGGCCAATGATGAACGCGCCACGGATCTGATCTTCCGCACGCTGCACAACACCGCCCGTGTCGCCCGCAACAAGGTGAGCCAGGAAGTCGTGGCCATCGAGCGGCGCGGCAACGCGACCTTCGATGATGTGCGCGATCTGGTGGCCGGGACGCGTGGCGCCAAGGTCTATGATGCCGGTGATACCGATTTTGGCATCTGGTCCGCCGGTCAAACACAGGGGCTCATCCATGACATCCCGAGCTGTGAGGAGCTGGTGGCACGGATCGCGAGCGAGGCCGAGAAGATCATTCGCGGTCGCCTGAACGCGGTGCTGGCCTAAGAGCCTGCCGGTGCCGGGCGCTGTCCGGCGCTAGCGTCTTCCTCGCGGGGTGGGTGCAAAGCCATGATTGAGCGGACCGTGGCCCTGACCAAGACCCGGTGCGGTTCTGATCGCGCCGTGCAGGTAGCTGTGCGCCCGCCTAACCGCCTCTGGTAGCTCCAGACCTGAGGCCAAGCCGCAGGCAATGGCGGTGGCATAGGTGCAGCCGGTACCGTGCGTGTGACGAGTTTTGAGGCGGGTGCCTCTGACGCTCACGGTGCCGCCAGGCCATACAAGAACATCCTCAAGCACCGACTTGGTGCTATGCCCGCCCTTGATGAGGGCGGCTCCGGCGCCGAGTTCGATCAGGCGCCGTGCGGCGCTGGTGCGTCCCTTGCGCGTGCGGGGGTGCGTTCCGAGGAGGGCGTGGGTCTCGGGAAGATTGGGTGTGACGAGGCTCGCCAGCGGGAAGAGGGCGCTCTTCAAGAGGGTGACCGCAGCCTCGGGCAGGAGCCTCTGCCCGCTGCTGGACACCAGGACCGGATCAAGCACGACGGGCACGTTGAGCCCGGCGATTTCGCGGGCGACCGCGCGAATGATGGCAGCTGAGCCCAGCATGCCGATCTTGACCGCGTCGACGCCAATATCGTCGCGACAGGCCCTGATCTGGGCGGCCACGAGTTTGGCTGGCATGAGCTTGAGTGCGCTGAGGCCCCGCGTGTTCTGGGCAGTGACCGCCGTGATCGCGGTCATGGTGTAGACCCCGAAAGCGGCGGCCGTCTTGATGTCTGCCTGGATTCCGGCCCCGCCGCCCGAATCCGAGCCGGCGATGACCAGAAGTCGCTTCATGCGGCAACCGAGCGAATGGCGGCGCAGATTTCGCGCACGACATCGCGCACGAGCTTTTCGTCATCGCCTTCCGCCATCACCCGGATCACCGGTTCGGTCCCTGATTTACGCACCAGGATACGGCCCTTGCCATTGAGCCGTTCGCTTGAGGCGGCGATCTGTGATTTGACCCGTTCGTGTTCGAGGGGGGCCGTGCCGTTGAAGCGTACATTCTCCAGGACCTGCGGCAGGGGCTCGAAGAGATGCGCTGCCTGCGAGGCGGGCTTGCCCTCATCGGCGATGACGGCGAGCACCTGCAGGGCGGCGACAAGGCCGTCGCCGGTGGTACCGAAATCGCTGAACACGATGTGTCCAGACTGTTCACCACCGATATTGAAGCCGCCTTCGCGCATCATCTCGATCACATAGCGGTCACCCACGGCCGCGCGCCCGAGCTTGAGGTTGAGGCCGGCGAGATATTTGTCGAGACCCATGTTCGACATGATGGTTCCGACCACGCCACCACCTTTCAGGTCGCCCCGGCGGCTCCAGGATTTGGCCATCAGCGCGAGGATTTGGTCGCCATCGATGATACGGCCATGTTCGTCGCTCATCACCACGCGATCGGCATCGCCATCGAGAGCAATGCCGAAATCGGCGCGCATTTCACGCACCTTGGCGGCCATGGCGTGAGGCGCGGTCGAGCCGCATTCGAAATTGATGTTGAAGCCATCGGGGTTCACCCCCATGGGGATAACCTCGGCGCCCAGCTCCCACAACACGGCCGGCGCGACACGATAGGCGGCGCCATTGGCACAGTCGATGACGATGCGCAGGCCCTCTAGGCTGAGATGGCGTGGAAAAGTGCGCTTGGCGAATTCGATGTAGCGCGCCTGGCTGTCGTCGATCCGTTTGGCGCGGCCGAGCATGGCCGGCGGGACAAGGCCTTCGGCAAGGCCATTATCCATCAAGGCCTCGATCTGCTGCTCGGTGTCGTCGGAGAGCTTGGTTCCGTCGGGTCCGAACAGCTTGATGCCATTGTCGTGATAGGGATTGTGCGAGGCCGAAATCATGACCCCAAGATCCGCGCGCAAGGAGCGCACTAGCATCGCGACTGCCGGCGTGGGCAGGGGGCCAAACTGGAAGACATCCATGCCCACTGCGGTGAACCCGGCAACCAAAGCTGGCTCAATCATGTAGCCGGAGAGTCGGGTGTCCTTGCCAATCACGACCCGGTGACGGTATTCGCCGCGGGTGAACAGGCGGCCGGCCGCCATGCCGATCTTCATGGCGATTTCCGGGGTCATGGGAAAGCTGTTGGCGAGGCCGCGAACCCCGTCGGTGCCGAAATATTTGCGCGCCATTGCGCTTCTATCCTCTCTGTGGGCGCTGAGCCCGTGGTCCGGACATTCTAGTCGGCTTGGTTAAAGATCGTTAGCCATTCCTGGAACAAGTTAGATTGCACTTTCTGGCAACGGGTCCCGCAGCCGGGCAAAGACCTTGGCGCCATCGCGCAGCGCCGCCACATCGTGGGTGCGCAGAAAGTCGGCACCGCTGCCCAGCGCGAACAGTTCGGCGGCAAGGCTTGCCGCACCCGCATCCTCCGGCCTCGCATGGACCAGGCGGCGCAGGAAGGATTTGCGGCTGACCGAGATCAGGACGGGCCGGCCGAAAGCGGCCTTGAGGGCCCCGATGTGGCGCAGCATCGTGAAAGAGGCCTCAGGATCACTGCCGAGGAACATGCCCATGCCCGGATCAAGAATCAGTCGCTCGGCGTTGATCCCGGCGGCAATGAGGCGCGAGAGGCGGCGTTCGAAAAAGCGGCAGACGCGATCATAGATTTCGGCGGCGGGGACAAACATGGGGCGGGCCGGGCCTTCGCCCTGGACCGAATGCATGACGATGAGGCGACACTGGCTCCCGGCCAGTTCCGGATAAAAGCTCGGATCGGCAAAGCCCTGGATATCGTTCAGATAGCCAACCTTTCGGGTCAGAGCCCAGCGTTGCACCTCGGTGGCAAAACTGTCGATCGACAGGCGGTAGGTCTGGGTCCCAAAGGCGTCGATCACAGCCTTCAGGCGGCTAATCTCGAGGGCTGGCGCCACCGGTTGGGCCATGGGCGCCGATGAGGCTGCACCAAGATCGAGTACGTCGGCACCGGCGGCAAAAAGCGCGTGGGCGCGGGCAAGGGCGGCAACCGGCTCAAGATAGCGCCCGCCATCGGAAAAGCTGTCTTCCGTGATGTTGAGAATGCCAAAGCTTTGCATTGCACCTCCAAGCGAAAAGGGGAGGCAAAGCCTCCCCTTTGGACTTCCCACACCGAGCGGGCGGATCAGTGCCCGGGCTGGGGCTCCGGCGCGATCACCCCGCGCGGACGGCCTGCGGCCGGCACGGACGGCCCGGCGCCACGCATGGGCTCGGGTTCGTCATAGGGGGTGCGGACCGGAGCGATGCCCTTGAGCAGGTTCTGGATCTCTTCGCCTGACAGGGTTTCGTATTCGAGCAGGCCACGGGCGATCGTGTGCAGATCCTCGATGCGTTCGCTCAGGATCTGACGGGCCTGGCCATAGGTGTTGTCGATGATGCGACGGATCTCGCTGTCGATCTTCTGAGCAGTGGCTTCAGAGATATTCTGCTGCCGCGAAACGGAATGGCCGAGGAAGACCTCTTCCTGGTTTTCGCCATAAGCGATCGGGCCCAGATCATCACTCATGCCATAGCGCGTCACCATCGCCCGCGCCATGCGGGTCGCCTGTTCGATGTCGCTCATCGCACCGGTGGTCACGCGATCATGGCCGAAGATCAGTTCTTCGGCGATGCGTCCGCCAAAGGCCACGCACAGATCGGCCATCATCTTTTCGCGGGTGATCGAAAGCTGGTCGCGCTCGGGCAGGCGCATCACCATGCCAAGTGCCCGGCCACGCGGAATGATCGTAGCCTTGTGGATCGGATCAGAGCCAGGCATGGCGAGCGCAACCAGCGCATGGCCGCCTTCGTGATAGGCGGTCAGCTTTTTTTCTTCGTCGCTCATGGCCATCGAGCGGCGCTCGGCACCCATCAGGACCTTGTCCTTGGCGTCCTCGAGTTCAGGCATGGTCACCACGCGTTTGCCACGGCGTGCGGCAAGCAGGGCTGCCTCGTTCACGAGATTGGCCAGATCGGCACCCGAAAAGCCGGGTGTGCCGCGGGCGATTACGCGAGGATCAACATCGGGTGCCAGAGGGACTTTGCGCAGATGCACACGCAGGATCTTCTCGCGTCCAGCCAGATCGGGATTGGGCACGACCACATGGCGGTCGAAGCGACCCGGACGCAGCAGGGCCGGGTCGAGCACATCGGGTCGGTTGGTGGCGGCGATCAGGATGACCCCTTCATTGGCCTCGAAACCATCCATCTCGACCAGGAGCTGGTTGAGGGTCTGTTCGCGCTCGTCATTGCCACCGCCAAGTCCGGCACCGCGATGGCGGCCGACAGCGTCAATTTCATCGATGAAGACGATACAGGGGGCGTTTTTCTTGGCCTGCTCGAACATGTCACGCACGCGGCTGGCGCCGACGCCGACGAACATTTCGACGAAGTCTGAGCCGGAAATCGTGAAGAAGGGCACATTGGCTTCGCCAGCAATCGAGCGGGCGAGCAGGGTTTTGCCGGTGCCTGGCGGACCTACGAGCAAAACGCCTTTGGGAATGCGCCCGCCGAGCCGCTGAAACTTCTGCGGATCACGCAGGAAGTCGACAATCTCCTTGAGTTCTTCCTTGGCCTCGTCAACACCGGCGACATCCTCGAAGGTTACCCGGCCGGTACGCTCGGTGAGCAGCTTGGCGCGGCTTTTGCCAAAACCCATGGCCTTGCCGCCACCGGACTGCATCTGGCGCAGGAAGAATATCCACACCCCAATTAGCAGGAGCATCGGAAACCAGTTGATGAAGATGCTCATCAGCGTGGGCATGCCCTGATCTGCAGGCTGAACCTTGATCTGCACATTGTGGGCGAGCATGCGCTGGACGAGGTCCGGATCATTGGGCGAGTAGGTGGTGAAGCCCTGTCCGTTCGACAGCTGGCCCTTGATCTGACTGCCCTGAATGGTCACAGCTTTGACATCGCCCTGCATCACTTCCTGATTGAACTGGGTGAAGCTGATGGTCGAGGCGGTCGGATGGCTGCCCGTTCCCTGGAACATGTTGAAGAGCGCCACCAAGAGCAGCGCGATGATGATCCAAAGAGCCAGGTTACGAAGATTATTCACGGTCGTTCTTTCTCGGGCGATGGGCCACGCACTGCGCCGGCCAACGCAGCCGGATCGTCTGCTTTGCCGGCAGCCGGGTGCTCCCTATAGATAGGGACAATCTCGCTCTCTGCCAGCACTAAAACGTTAGGCGCTTTCGCCAGTGCGGGCAATCGCGCCGCCACACGGTTCATAGTCTGCCGCCTAGTCTTCCATATCGGAGCGGGAACTTCCACCTTTTGCCGCAGCGTACTCCTTTACGCTCACGGTGCCTATCTCGGGGCTGCGACGTGGTGCCTCGCCTCGCACCCACAGGCTGGCCTTGCCGAAACGCCGACGCGCTCTGGGCACCGGCGACAGCCGGCAGCCCAGAAGAGTTCGTCCTGCGCCTAGTTCTCCACTACATATACTGTTATAAAGGGGAAGCAGGCGACGAAAGCGAGGCCGATAGCCTTTTGCGCTCACCCGCATCAGCACCATCGCGAGCGCTCGTAGCCCGACCTCTTCTGGCAAAGCTGCGAGCGCCTCGCGATTGAGCTGGGCGTCGCCATCATCAAAGCTGCAATGGCTGGCAACAAACGCCTCTGCCGCGCTTTGCAGGGCGCTGCGGGCTCTGCGCAGGTGGCCGGAAGCAAGGACAAGGCGCTCCGGCTCAAGCCCCGCCGCGATCAGGACGGGCCAGGCCTTGCGGATCCTGACGCGGGAAAAGCGTAGGTCCTCGTTCATGGGATCCTCATGCCAAGGGATGGCGAGGTTCTGCAGCAATGCCCGCAAGCGGGCACGGGGCAAGGCAAGCAGCGGGCGCACAAGATCAAGACCCGCGTAGCCGTCGCGCGGCAGGGGGCCGAGGCTGGACATGGCGCAGAGGCCGTCGACGCCGGAACCGCGACCGAGCCGCAGCAGAAGAGTCTCGGCCTGATCTTCGAGGGTGTGGCCAACATAAAGGCCCTTGACGGCGTGGCTGAGACACCAATCACCCAAGAGCTGATAGCGGGCGTCGCGGGCGGCCGCTTCGAGATTGCGCGCTCGTTTGGGCCCTTCCCAGGACAGCACATGGGCATCGAGCTGCCACTGTTGCGCCCTGGCGATCACCGCTCGGGCGGTCTCTTCAGAGCCGGAGCACAGGCCATGATCGACGCTGAGCACGGTGGGCGGTGCACGCCCTTCGTGCTTCGCCCACTGGCTCAGAAGCCAGCACAGGGCAAGCGAGTCAGCGCCGCCCGAGACGGCCACGGCGGCTGGCCAAGGCCGCTGCGGCAGTGCTGCCATGCTGGCAGCAAAGGCCGCCGCGAGTTCAGCGACAATGGGCGGCCCGTCTGCTTGCGAGGGCTTCGCGCCGCACGTTTTCCGAGGCTTTGGGGTATTTGATGTGGAGCGCGGCAAGAGTGGTGCAGCCTTCCTGCTTCTGCTTCATCGCAATCAGTGACTGGCCCAGGCGCAGCATGCTTTGCGGGGCGAGCTCGGCATGCGGGTAGTTTTTGATTTCTTCCGCAAAGGCGCGTGCTGCGCTGGCATAATCCTTCTGTACATAGGAAATCGAGCCATCCCAATAGACCGCCTGTGCTGCCTTGGGATCATCGGGGTTGGCTGCGGCAAAACTATGGAAGGCTGCCTGGGCTTCATTATAGCGACCCTGGGCGAGGAGTTTCATAGCACGATCGAATGAGGGAGCATTCTGGCCCGATGGGGCTGTAGCTTCGCCACTGCCAGCGGTTACGGCACCCATATTGACGGTTATTTCACGGCCTGGCTTGGGCAGTGTCGTGCCAGAGGGCAGGGTGCCGAGGGTACCCGGCTCTGCTGCCATGGGGGTGGTGGCTGATGCGTTTGCTGGTGGCGCTTCATTGCTTTGTGTGGGCAGAGGCGCTGTCTGCGCCGCTGCACCGGCGGGGGCGCCTCCGCCAAATCCGCTGCAATTGAGCTGTGGTGTACCTGTGCTGTCAGAGCTAGAGCCACCGGCAGTGCTCAGGATCTGTGCCGACAGCTGGCAGACGCGATAGTCGAAATCCTTCTTCATGCGCGTGATCTGCTGGCGCAGGAGATCATTTTGATGTTGGGCCGACTGGACCTCGCCTGTGACGTCGCGCAGGGCCCGCTCCAGATCCGAGACCCGCTCGGTCAGGCTTGAGATGGCGGCGTCCTGGGCCTGCTCGCGCTGTGCGGCTTCAAGGCGTCTGGCCTTTTCCGCATCGCTTTCACCAAAGAGGCTCGCGACCTGTACCCAGTGGTGCCCCCCCTGTGCGGGTGCTGCGGCAAGCGGCGCGGGGGCACCAAGGAGCAGGGCGGAAGCAAAGGCCGCCAAGCTGGCACGATGCACGAGGCGAAGACCCATATTGCGATCCTCTCAAGAACGAAGTTTGCGTCAGTCCAGTCCTAGACTTGGACCGAATTACGGCTGCCGTGCAAACGCGAAAAGGGCGCCGCGCTCTGCCGACGCCCTTTTCTAGAAGCCTGATTGGCGCACGTTCCCCCGTGCGCCAGTCATTTGGCCTTAGGAGGTCGCCCCACCATGGGTGATGACGGTCACGTCACGACGATCCTTGGCCCAGCAGGAGGCGTTCGATTCAGCGCAGACCGGACGCTCCTTACCGTAGGAGATCGTGTCGATGCGCGCCGGGGAGACGCCGAGGCTGACCAGGAACTCTTTGGCAGCGCTGGCTCTACGGGCACCCAGGGCAAGGTTGTACTCACGCGTACCGCGTGGGTCGCAATTGCCTTGGACCTGTACGGTCACGGCCGGATATTTCTGGAGCCAGGCGGCCTGACGCTGCAGGGTCGCTTTGGCCGTGCTGTCCAGTGCGGCGCTGTTGTAGGCAAAATGGACGGTATCGCCGACATTGACGCTCAGATCCTCCGCGCTGCCAGGTACGATCGAAGACGTCTTGACCTGGGCGGGAGCGGCGGCTGCAGGCGGGGCAGGTGGTGCCTGGGGAACGGCTTTGGGTTTTTCCGCGCAGCCGGCCAGGGCTACAACGGACAGTATGGCTGCAAATTTTATAGCGGTTGAAAATTTCATCATTGGAAGTCCACTCCCCACAAGGGTCGCCAGCCCTTGTGCGCTAGGGCCGAGCGCAATTTGGAGGCGCGCACATCACGATTGAACGTGTGAGCGCGGAAATAGACCCGGCCCTTGGTAACGCGCAACAGAAATTTTTGTTTATCTTACTGAATTAGGGGGGACCAGGCCGGATCGGACGCGAGGCCAGGGGTATTTACCCGCTGTTCATTACGTCCGGTCACGTCGACCGACCAGATCTCGTCACCACGCCCATTGGGGTAGCTGCGGGTGAACATCAGCACCTGGCCGTTCGGCGCCCAGGTGGGATCTTCGTCCTGCCAGCCATCGGTGATCACGCGTTCCCCGGAGCCATCGGGATGCATGACGGCGATACGGAAGCTACCTGGCTCGATCTTGGTGAAGGCGATGAGATCGCCGCGCGGGCTCCATACCGGCGTGCCGGCCCGCCCGCCAAAAAAGCTGATGCGATGCTGGTTGGAGCCGTCGGCGTTCATCACATAGATCTGTTGTGAGCCGCCTCGATCGGATTCGAAGGTGATCTGCTTGCCGTCTGGGGAGTAGCACGGCGAGGTGTTGATCGAGGGATTGTCGGTCAGCTGGGTGACGGCGCGGGTTCGCAGATCCATGACGTAGATCTCGGAATTGCCGTGCTTTTCGAGGCTCATGATGATCTTGTTGCCGTCAGGCGAGAAGCGCGGCGAAAAGGTCATGTTGGGGAAATTGCCCAGGATCTGCTGGCGGCCGGTTTCCAGATCGAAGAGATAGACCCGCGGCTTGCCTGAAATATAGGACATGTAGGCGATCATCTGCGCGGTCGGATTGAAGCGTGGCGTCAGCACCAGATAGCTGCCATTGGTGAGAAATACCGGATTGGCACCGTCCTCATCCATCACCGCGAGGCGCTTGATGCGATGGGTGGGCGGACCGCTCTCCGAAATGAACACAATCCGCGTATTGAAGTAGCCTTCCTCGCCAGTGATGCGCTTGTAAATGGCATCGGAAATCATGTGGGCGACGCGGCGCCAATTTTCGGGAGTGGTGAAATACTGCAGGCCCAGCATCTGGCTGCCGCCATAGACATCCCAGAGGCGAAAATCGACCCGCAGCCGTCCGTCCGGCTGCATGGCGGCTTCGCCGGTCACAAGCGCCTGGGCTTTGATAACCTGCCAATTGCTGAATTGTGGCGGAATATTAATGTTGCTGATCTTCTGGATAAAGGATTTCGGGTCAAGCGGGCGAAACAGCCCGGAGCGTCCGAGATCGGCGCGCACCACTGCGGCAATATTGATGGCCGGGGTCGTATCGGCTGTGGTCGGAGCGACAAAATCAGGAATGGCAATTGGCATAGGCTGCACATTGCCCTGCGTGACGTCGACATGCAGTTGCGCCGCGGCGGGCATGATTGTGGCCACGAGCATCGCGAACGCCGCCAACACGCCTACACACCAGTTGCGCATGCCGTCTCTCCTCTGCTTTCGCCCTGTCGTCCGGTTGCCCATCATTGGGCGCCCATCATCTGGCGCGGATCGAACTGAATCTCGATATCCCGCCACTGATTATACTGATTGGCGGGAAGCTTATAGGGCGCACAGGTATAGATCGCGCGCCGCGCTGCTTCGGCCGCCGCCCTGGTATAGGAATTGCTCTCGGCGGCTGCTGCAGAGCTTGCAGCCAATTGTGGCGGTCTCGCGACACTGCCGTCCGGATTAAGAAAAAGCTCAAATTCGACAACGAGGTCGGAAGGATCCGGAGCATCCACCGGCGGGCTCCAGCAGGGCGCGATCTCGCTGCGCAGCGCATCGGAAAGCTGCACGGTCATCGCAGTTTCGGCACCAAAGCCGCGATGCGGCTGGGCGCCAGTGATCCCCTTGGTGGTGCTTGGGCTAGGCTTTTCCTTGTTGAGCAAAGCAAGGACGCTGTTGATGTTGAAGTTCTTCGCCTTGTGCTGGTGGGGCGTTGCCGGGCGTGGCCGCTCATGGGGCACGACATGGGGCGTCGGGGCCTTGATCGTGAACTCCGGGGCTTTGACACTGACCGGTTTGGCCGGCGCCATCTTCAGCTTTGGCATCTTGATCGGCAGCGGCACGGAAGGCGCGCGGGTTGCCTCCGGCAGCGGCGGGTTGGCGGTTTTGACTGGCTGGGCCTTGATCGGCTGAGGCTGCTTTTCGATCACCTTCTGCGGCTTGGGGGCGACTTGTCGCAAATTGGTCTTGGGGCCAATGGTGATCAGATCCACCGGGATCACGGGAGGGCCCTGATTGGGAAGCTTGAAATGATGCTGAAAACTGAGCAGCGTCGCGCCGATGACAGCAAGGTGCAGCAGCACCGAGCCGGCAAAGCCCAGGCGCCCCGGTCCATCCTGTGTGGTGCGGGCGGGGACGAGCCTAGCGATGATGTGGCTTTTGCCTTGCGACATCCGACACGAGCCCGATATGGGTGAATCCAGCGGCGCTGATTCGCGCCATCACTTCCATCACCCGCCCATAATCCACATTCTTATCTCCGCGCACGAAAATGCGGCTGTCGTAGCCATTGCTCGCAATCGCCCTGAGCTTGATAACGAGCTGGCTTTCGTCGATGGGCGTGTTCTGCAGATAGACCGAACCGTCGCGGCGGATCGTCACCGACAAGGGTTGTGTTTCGTGGCCGAGTGGCTGGGCCTTGGTTTTGGGTAGATCGACCGGCACGCCAACGGTGAGCAGGGGTGCGGTGACCATAAAGACGATCAGTAACACCAGCATGACGTCGACAAAGGGCGTGACGTTGATCTCGGCCATGGGGCGGCGCGAGCGCCCACGGTGCCGGCCCTGAAGCGCTGCGGCCATCAGCGCACCGCCTTTTCATCGAGTTGGCGCCCCAGTATGGCCGAAAATTCATCCGCGAACGCCTCAAGGCGGCCGCTGTAGCGGACAACCTGGTTGGTGAACCAGTTGTAGAAAATAACCGCCGGGATCGCGGCAAGAAGCCCCATCGCGGTGGCAAATAGCGCCTCGGCGATACCTGGCGCCACCACAGAAAGGGTGGTGTTGTGGCGCGCCGCAATGGCGGAAAACGCATTCATGATGCCCCACACCGTACCGAACAATCCGACAAACGGAGCGGTCGCGCCGACCGTGGCCAAAAAGCCGAGCTGATGCTCGAGCACGTCGGTTTCGCGCAGGATGGTGACGCTCATCGCCTTTTCGATGCGTTCCTTTATGCCACCCAGACGGCTTTCGCGGGGAGGACCAATGTCAAAGGCGCGCTTCCA
>JAJZGY010000156.1 GCA_021804785.1 Pseudomonadota bacterium
GGCAAGGCGCCCGGCCGGTCCAAGAGCGCGACATTGGAAATGCTGCAGCGGAGGTGGGGCGCGCTGCGGATTCGCGACTTGGATCGTGAGCGCCTTATCCGTTTTGGCAGAGATCGCGCGAAGGAGGACGCGGGTCCGATGACAGTGGGAATGGACATCGGTGCGATCAAACTGATCGTCACGCACGTCGCCGCAGTGCACGGCATCGAGATCAGTGCTGAACCTGTCCAACAGGCGCGCATTGCGCTCAACCGCCTTGGGCTGGTCGGAAAAAGCAACGAGCCTGACCGCCGGCCGGCCGAAGAGGAGCTGCTACGGTTGTTCGCCCGATTCGATGCAAGTCCGACTCAGATCATTCCGATGACCCGAATTATAAAATTCGCCATAGCAACCGCCATGCGTCAGGAGGAAATCTGTCGCGTGACGTGGAGCGACCTCAACGCACGAACCAAGATGCTGACGATCCGCGACCGCAAAGATCCACGCGCCAAGAAGGGCAACGACATACGGATCCCGCTGCTTGATGTGTCAGGCTATGACGCGCTGGCGTAGATTGAGGAGCAGCGGTAGATCTGGGGTAACGAAGACGATCGGATTTTCCCCTACGCGCACAAGTCGGCTGGCACGGCCTTCACGAGGGTCTGCAAGGAGCTCGAGATCAAGGATCTGCACTTTCACGATCTGCGGCACGAGGGCACGAGCCGCCTGTTCGAAGCGGGGTTTGCGATCCAGGAAGTCGCGCTCGTGACAGGCCACAAGGACTGGAAGATGCTGCGCCGCTATACGCACCTCAAGCCTGAAGCGTTGCACGCGGTGGCGAATTCCAGGGTGGCGTAGTGTCTCGATACCGAATGGCTGCCGCGTTGCCTCAAACCGTCTGTCGCATCCCAAATCTGTCGTGGGGATGCGCCCCCTGCAAGGCCGGGGCGCCCCTTGACAATTATAGCTTCAAGGCTATATATAGCTCTGAGGCTATGTGATGGTCTGGCAGGTTCGTTTTCACGATGCCTTTGAAGTGGAATTTGAGGCAATGGCCGCCGATGTCCAGGACGAGCTTATCGCAATGGCGAAGCTGCTTCAGGACTATGGACCGAAGCTGGGGCGTCCGCATGCCGATACGCTGAACGGATCGCAGTTCGCGAATATGAAGGAATTGCGGTTCAGAGCTGCCGGCGGAGTATGGCGGGTGGCTTTCGCGTTCGATCCCAACCGCGAAGGCGTTCTGCTGGTGGCCGGGGATAAATCTGGTGGCAGTGAAGACAGGTTTTACAGGCGCCTGATCGCTAAAGCCGACGAGCGCTATGCAGAACACCTAGCAGCGGCGAAAAGACCGCCGCCGAAGAAAGGATGATGACATGGGCCGTACATTGAATGACGTTATTGAGAAGCTGCCCAAGTCGCGACAGGACCGTATTGCCGCGCGCTACCTCGTTCTGAAAGATGAGGTTGAGAGCCTGCAGGCGCTGCGCAAAGCTGCCGGTAAAGCGCAGAGCGAGATTGCTTCAACACTACGGATCAGCCAGCCATCCGTCTCGAAGATCGAAAAGCAAACCGACATGTATCTATCGACGCTTCGCAATTATGTCGAAGCAGTCGGAGGTGATCTTGAACTGGTTGTGCGCTTTCCCAAGCAAGAGCCGCTACATCTACACGGCCTGGGCGAGGTCCTTCAAACAGAAGGCGATGCGCCACGGAAGGCTGGCGCGTTACGACGCAAGCGCGCCTAAATTGCGGCAATGTCAAAATTGGATATCTCCGGCAATGGCACTGTTCACCTTCGGTTATGAAGGCTGCACGATCGACGGCTTCACAGCTCGCCTCAAGAAGACTGGCGTGGCCGTGGTGATCGATGTGCGCGAGCTGCCGCTGTCGCGTAAGAAGGGGTTCTCGAAGACAGCCTTTGCAGCGGCGCTCAAAAATGCCGGCATTGCCTATAGGCACTTGTCCATCTTCGGGTGTCCTAAGCCGATCCGCAACCAATACAAGATTGACGGCAACTGGAAGCGATACAAGAAGGCTTTCGAATCATATCTGAAGACGCAGTCGGCGGCCGTCGCCGATTTCGCGAAATTTTCTAAAACGACGAAGGCTTGTCTTGTATGCTTTGAAGCCGACTTTGACAGCTGCCATCGCAGCCTGGTCGGCCGCGCCGTGGCTGCCGCCAGTGGTGCGGGTGTAATCCATTTGACCGCCACAGCAGAGATAGTTGATCGGTTTGTGCCGCTGGCCACTTAAGCGGCTACTGTTCGGTTCGTTGGCCTTACAATCATTCTGAATTTCCCTATCGCGGAGGGCGTTTCCAGCGACGGCAAATTTGTCCCGCCACTTTCGGGTTCCGCTCTCCGAGCGCGATCTCCTTAGGCGATAGCTGGGGTAATGGAAGCTCATCAGGTGTTCTATAGAATTCGGCAATTTGTAAGGGCCTAAGGCGGGCTGTTGCGGGGTGCTCGCACTCGCGCAAAAATTCCAAGATCTGCCTTGGCACGTAGTTAACACGGTTGTGGATTCTTACATGGCTTACTTCGCCTAGAACGCGCTGCCTTCTGCGTGTTCCACGTGATCGTGGGCAGGGATTCCACGGGATCGTGGGCAGGATTGGCCGACAGTCTGAGCTTAAGTAGCCGCTCGTGATGAACGGGGGGCTTTGATGCCAACGGAACGACTGTCGATGCGCCGGATACGTGACGTTTTACGCTTGAAGTACGCCCAGGGGTTGAGCGAGCGGGCGATTGCCCGCTCGCTGGGGCTTGGGAAGGGTACGGTCGGGACCTATCTGATGCGGGCCCGCAGCGCTGGGCTTGCCTGGCCACTGCCGACGGGGCTGTCGGACGACGACCTGGAGCTACGGAGTCTCATCCTGATTGACGCTGCGCACTCCTTAGTTTTTCGATTGGGTGCTCGATCGATTTCCCTCTTGAGGGCGACGAGAATAGGGATGACCGCGTTCTTGCCAGCCCGGAGCAGATCGACATCGATGTCACAGCCGATGGCGATTAGGAGCCATGCCCACCCATTTGGTGCCGCAGGCGGCCGCTCGCCTGTAAAGAAGCTGGTGAGCAGGTATTTCTCGAGCCGGGCGGCTTCCCGTGGTCGAAAGACTGGAGCGATGCGCTGGCGGCAATAGTCAGAGATGATGCGGGGGAATTGAGCGCAAGGTCTGGGTAAGGGTTCTATCTAATATGCTGATATATATATGTTTTTCTTGGAATAAGTAGGAAAGTTCGAAGGTATGTAACAGTGAAATTGCTCATTAACAGTAGTACTGTTAGTATGCAAATCTAATGTTAGAGAGGCAGGCTCAAATTCAGTTGGTTCGTTGGACGGAGGCTTATCTTGGCCGCGTCCTTGGAACTGCTATTCACATCCACCCAACGCCGGTGGATCGGGCTCTGCCATTTCTGATCAGCGACCAATACGGCTTTTTCGAAGGCCCTATCGTCAGCCACCCCTGCCTTTTTCTGGTCGTTCGGGCGAACACACCGTCCCCACCAAGTGCCTTGCAAAAGCACTTGCAGACCATACAAAGCAAATTCCCGGCCCGCCCAATCCTTTTGATCATTTCCAATCTGGATAGCCGATCCCGCACGCGTCTGATTGATCACAAGATCGCTTTTGTGGTTCCGGATTCCCAGCTTTATGCCCCCATGCTGGCTATAGATCTGCGGGAACGGATCGCGCCGCTTGGGATGACACCCAAGCATTTCTCCCCCAGCGCCCAGCTTTTGGTACTGGCGCACTTGCTCCATCGCG
>JAJZGY010000157.1 GCA_021804785.1 Pseudomonadota bacterium
TCCAGATCCTGGAGATGAACGGCGAAAGCTACCGCCTGAAGCAATCCCGCGCCCGGCGCCGGAAGGGTATCGAAAAGGCCGGCGACGACCTGCCTCATGATCCTGAGACCGGCGAAATCAACGACAGCTGATACCCACCGCCAAGCAGGCAGCGGATATGAGAACGGCCCCCTGCAGGGGCCGTTCTCATATCCGTCACGTCACAATCCAGTGGCTGGCTTTTACGCCGCCACGCCGGCCTGGTTTTGATCCGCCGTTGACAAAAAATGATGCACAATTAATGAAAACGGCCAACTATTCATCGATTCGGTGGTTCCAGTCAAAGGGGACCTTGATCTCTACGAGAAAAGCGTGGTGACTACACGGGCGTTGAAGATACCGGTATCCACTCGCACTGGCGCGGTCAGCGCGCATGATCCGAACGACCGATCAGCAGGCGGTCCGCATTGGCAACTCTATGTGGTTGCGTCCCCCCGCAACCAAAAGTCATCGAAATACCAAAATGTAACACAATGTCTCCGAGCAATCGGACCTCATGTATTAATCTCGCTTCCGCGGATACATAATCTTCGTCGTCGTGGCGTTTTGCCATCACGTCATTCACAATATATTAAAAAATTGCAAATCTAGAGATGATGGTGGCAATATTGATCGAAGAGCCACGGGAGCGACCGATGTGATTATTGACGACTGCAAAAGGCCGGGCGCCTCCAGAATCTCCAACAGGTCCCCGGTCTTGCTCAGACGCTCAAGGTGCTCCGAAAGCCCGAATAGCGACCACGCTTTCATCCACCCGCCCTCCAAGTCATTGCAGACTCCGTGAATCACGAGTTCGCCAACCTTCACGGGGTTAATGCGGAGGGGCCATCTAGTTGGAAACCGCGTTCCTCCGACTTTCGTAAACAGACAGGTGTACCATCACCGTTTCGAGGAGCGGTGAGACGATGGCGGCCGCGTGGGCGCGCGCGACCAGGTCGCCGATGATCTGGTCCAGCTCGAGGCGACGTCCGTTTTGCAGGTCGCGATACATCGACGACGTCTGGGGCGATCCCTTTGCCGTCAGCATTTGCCGCGCCTGAGACAGAAACGTTTCGCTTGGCTTTTCTCCGACCTGCGTCGCTATACCGGACACCTCGTCGAGCAGACGGTGCACGAACGCAACGCCGCCATGCACGGCTTCAATTTCGCCGATCGTTCCGCGCATCAGGCAGGTAATGCCGCCCATCGTCGCAAGAAGAATCCATTTTTCCCACATTTCGCGCGCGATGGCCGGCGACAGCCTTGCGTCAAATCCTGCACCTTGCATGAAGGCATCGAGCGCGATGACTCGGGCCGAGGCCGTACCGTCCATCTCGCCGTAGGAGAGGTCCTGGAAGCCGGCGAGTTGAATGATGCGGCCGCGATCATCCAACGTCGTCGCGACCTTGCAGACGCCTCCGATCACATTCCGTTTGCGGAAGTGGGCTTCAAGGAGGTCAACCTGGCGCATACCGTTGAGGACCGGGAGGATCATCGTATCCCGTCCTATCGCAGGCGCGATGTCATCGAGCGCCGCTTCCAGCGCAAAGCCCTTAACCGTGAGGAGAACGACGTCGTAGGTGCGCTCAACCGCATCGGCCGAAACGAGTCGGGGCTGCAGGGTGACGTTGCCATGAGGACTTACGATCTGCAGACCGTTCGATCGTAGTTCAGATGCCCGGCCAGGTCGTACCAGGAAGGTGACGTCTCGCCCTGCCTGAACCAGCCTTCCGCCGAAATAGCCGCCCGTCGCGCCAGCGCCGACAACAAGCATACGCATTGCAGTGTCCTTTCATGAAAGACGTCTTCGTGGTGAAGCGGGACGTCAATGTGAATCGGTTACGGGTGTGGCCGGAGCGGAGACCTTCCGCATCAGCAACACGAGTGGCGTGGCGATCACGAAGGCGAGCATTACGGCCCGAAAGGCGTCAGCGTAGGCCATGGTCGACGCCTCGCGGTAGGCGAGAGCCCGCAGTTGTGCGAGCGCAGCGACGTGAGCCGCGGGAGCGGAGCCGAGCAGCGACGCGAGGCGGGTACTCGTTGCCGCGATGAGGCGCTCCATCGCGCCGTTGGCGGGCGTCAGGTTCGTCGCGATCGCGAGGAAATGCAGGTTGGTCCGGTCGTTCAGGACGGCCCCGCAGACCGCGATGCCAACCGCACCGCCGAGATTGCGCATCATGTTGAACAGACCGCTAGCGTATTTCAATCGCGCGGCAGGCAGGCTGCCGAGTCCGAGGGTAACGCTCGGCGCGACTGCGAAAACCTGTGGGAAGCCGCGCAGGATCTGTGGAACCAGTAGCTGGTCGCCGCCCCAGTCGTGGGTAATCAAGCTGAAGCTCCACATGGCGAGACCGAAGCAGGCAAGGCCGAACATCATCAGCCATCTCCCGTCGAATTTCCGGGCGAGCGCGATATAGATGGGAACCCCGATCAGCGAGGCCACGCCGGTCGAGAAGATGGCAATGCCCGTCTGCCAAGCGGAAAATCCCCTCACATAGCCGAGGAAAAGCGGTTCGAGGTAGATGGTCGAGAAGATTCCGATGCCGGTGACGAAGGAGAGGATGCAGCCGATCAGGAAATTGCGGTTGCGCAGGGCATGCAGATCGACGACCGGGTGCTCGTAGGTAAGACTGCGGGCGACGAACAGGAGGCCGGTAACCGCCGAGACGATGGCGCAGATACGGATTGTCTCGTCGCTGAACCAGTTCCAGCGGGCACCTTCCTCGAGCACGTATTCGAGCGTGCCGAGCGCCACGGCCATCAGCGCTATGCCGGGATAATCGGCATCGCCCAGGAGCGACAGGTCTGCCTTATCGATGTCGACCAGCAGCGCAACGCCAATGGTAACGAGCAGGCCGGGCACGAGATTGACGTAGAAAAGCCAGTGCCAGTCCAGCGTGTCGGTGATGCAGCCGCCGATGACCGGGCCGAGGGTTGGCGCGACGGAGGCGATGGTGCCGATCACCGCGGCGGCATAGACCCGCTTCGGGCTGGGAAAGTAGTGAAACGAAGATGTGAAGACGGTGGGGATCATCGACGCGCCGAGCATTCCCTGCAGGGCGCGAAAGACGATCATGCTGTCGATGTTCCAGGCGAGGCCGCAGAGCATCGAGGCACACGTGAACCCGAGCGCCGATCCGGCGAACAGCCAGCGCGTGGAAAAGAGGCGTGTCAGCCATCCCGAAAGCGGGATCATGATGATTTCGGCGATGAGGTAGGCGGTCTGCAGCCAGCTGATCTGATCCTGTGCGGCAGACAGACCGCCGCCGATTTCCTGAAGGGACGATGCCACGATCTGGATATCAAGCAGCGCGATGAACATGCCCACGCACATGATTGCGAAAGGAACGATGGCGCGGAGATTGTTCACTGGTGCGCGCCTCAGGAATGCCGGTCGCCGGGCTGGCGTTTCGTGGTCACGGAAACCGTCGCCGAGAGGCCGGGACGCAACAGGCCGAGGGTCGATGTCCCGCCGTCGAGAACGATACGAACGGGTACGCGCTGAACGATCTTGGTGAAGTTGCCGGTCGCATTCTGCGGCGGGATGACGCTGAACACGGCGCCGGTCGCGGGGGCCAGGCTCGCAACATGGCCGTGCAGAACCCGGCCGGGCGACACATCGGCGACGATCGTGGCCGGATCGCCTGGCTTCATGCGATGCAGGTCATCTTCCTTGAAATTGGCGTCGACCCAGAGGCCCCGTGCCGGGACAACAGAAAGCAGGTTCG
>JAJZGY010000158.1 GCA_021804785.1 Pseudomonadota bacterium
GGACTCAAGCCTGGAAAAATCCAGGACGTCATTGATCAGGGCGAGCAGGCTCTGGCTTGAATCATAAATCCGCTCAACGTAATGGCGCTCGCGCGCACCAAGCTCACCGGTGGCCTTGAGGATGCCCGCAAAGCCAATAATGCTGGTCAGGGGAGTACGCAGCTCATGACTGACATTGGCAACAAAATCGCTCTTCACCCGCGCTGCCGCCACCGCCGTCGCCCTGGCTTCCTCGAGCTGTGCCCCTTTGAGACGCAGTTCCATCTCGTCAACCACGATCTGGGCAATAACCGCGAGACGGCGCTGTTCGCGTTCACTCAATTCCCGCGGTCTCGTATCGCAGATGCACATGGCGCCAAGACGCAGACCCGAAGCAAGGCGCAAAGGCGCCCCCGCATAAAAGCGGATGTGAGGATCATCATTGACCAGAGGACTACTGGCAAAACGCGGATCACGCAGCGCATCCGGTACCACCATCACCGTATCGCCCTGGATGGTATGGTTACAAAAAGAGATGGAACGAGGTGTTTCAGAGGAAACAGGGCCCACTTTCGACTTGAACCATTGCCGGCTTGCATCGATCAACGAAATCATGGCGAGGGGGGTATCAAAAAGCTCCGAGGCCATGCGCGTGATGCGATCGAAGGCTTCCTCGGCAGGCGTGTCCAGTATATTGAAGGAGCTCAGGGCCGCGAGGCGAGCTGCTTCAAGCGCGTCGTCATGGTTGGTGGTGTTGACCATTGAGTTCATGGTACTCGCCGATGGCAGATCCGGTAGCTAGGATACCGGAACAAAGCTTGCTAAGAAACCGCTTTGGAGGGGGATATGGCTTGCAACAGGTACTTTATGTTGACGATGACGAGGCCATCCGCGAGGTTGCACAGCTGTCACTGGGCCTTGACGGACGGTTTGCGGTAAGGCTTGCCGCCTCCGGCAAGGAGGCACTTGCGATCCTGGCAAGCGGGTATCGTCCGGACGTCGTTTTGCTTGATGTGATGATGCCGGAACTTGATGGTCCACAGACCCTTGCACGTATGCGCGAGGGGGGGGGAGACCAGATCGCCGTCATCTTCATCACCGCCCGTACGCTGGACGCGGAACGTCAGGCTCTAATGCACCTGGGAGCCCGGGGGATTATCACCAAACCGTTCGATCCCATCAGGCTGGCAGGAGAGGTTGCCGGCATCCTTGGCATGAGGACACCAGCATGACGTCGGCGGAAGGCGGCGAAGACATGCTCGAAAGGCTCAAGGAGCGGTTTCGCGCACGCTGCCATGACGATCTTGCCATCCTGGAACAGGGCCCGGGTAATGAGCAGTTCGGATACTGCATCCACCGCCTTGCCGGCAGTGCGGGAACCTTTGGATTTGATGATATCAGCCGCAGCGCCAGCGAAATTGATGACCGCTTGAGACGGAACGAGGTGATTGTCCCACAACAGCTGAACGAACTTATCAACCGCGTGCGCGCAATCCTCTAGGTTTTGCGAAAGCCGCGGCGCGCCATCGTTCCCCAGTCCCGCCTGCGGCGCAAAAACTGCCAATAACCCTTGATGCGCCAGAAATTGTTGAGCTGCCGATAGCCAAAGTTCTCGATGATGGCTGCAAGCAGAAGCACCAATAGACTTCGTGTCGTTGGAAAACGGCGAAGCTCGGCCTCTTCCAGACCAAGCGAACCAATGCTGATGACGACGCCAAACACAAAGCTGACGGCCGCAAACGCCTGCAGATAGGTTAAAGACAAAGCCCCCAGAATGTAAAACACCGGGATGAGGACATATCCCAATGTCTCCAGCACGGGACCTGCCACATCAAAGAGAAAAATGCTGCCAAAACCAACCATGCCAAAGCGGCCATAGTGGGGATTGAAGAGCAGATCACGGTGGGTAAAGAACGTCTCAAGCGCTCCACGCTGCCAGCGCACCCGCTGCCGACCCAGCACCCGGATGTCCTCAGGCACCTCGGTCCAGCATACCGGTTCCGGTACAAAGACGATGCGATAGTCCCTTTCTGCCTCGCGGGCAAAGCGATGGATCTTGACCACCAGCTCCATGTCCTCTCCGACCGTGTCACGACGGTAGCCGCCGACATCCAGAACGGCCTGGCGGCGGAAGAGGCCAAATGCTCCCGAAATGATGGTCAGACAATTGGCTTCGCTCCACGCGAGGCGCGCCATCAAAAAAGCGCGCAGATATTCGACCGTCTGAAGGAGTGCAAAGCCATTTCTGGGCAAGCCGACACGTACCACCTGTCCGTGGTCGATGATACAGCCATTGGCCACACGAATGGTGCCACCCACTGCCACCGTGCGTACCGGATCTTCAACAAAGGGGCTTACTGCCCGCAGGAGCGCATCGGCTTCAAGCAGAGAATCTGCATCTATTGAACAGATGATCGACGCACGCGCAAGGTTGATACCGGCGTTCAAGGCATCCGCTTTTCCACCATTGAGCTTGTCAACCACCACCAGACGACGCTGGTTTTTGGCCACGTAGATTTCTCGAATGTCTTTACACGGTACCGCCAAATCATAATGCCGTTGGGCGGGACGAAGTTCGAAGGCCTCGATCAGGGTTTCCAGTGTCTTATCCCTGGAGCCATCGTTGATAACGATGATCTCGAAATTGGGGTATTGCAGAGCCAGAAGCGCCTGCACGCTTTCCACCACCGTCGCCTGTTCGTTAAATGCAGGTACGAGAAGGGCAATCGGCGGGGCATTGTCGGCAAAATGCCGCCACAATTCCCCACTCGCCGCCTGGGGGGGACGCAGCCGTAAAGCCCGGCCCGCCAAAACAAGCTGCAAGACATAGAGGATGTTCTGCAGTAGCCCCGAGCCTATCACGAGCACACTGATGGGCGCCGCTGACACCGCAAGGACATGGATGATCAAGGGAAGAACAGCATTCATGCCAGCTCCCGTTCAGCCAGTGTGAGAGACGCAGCCCGCCCGGCTTCGTCACCGCGGCCATGTGCAATTTCACGCAACCTGGCGATACCCTGGGGCCCAAACTTGGCGATTGCCTCTGCAGCCTGGAAGCGGACCGACCACACCTGATCACTGAGCAGCGGGACCAGCCCCTCGATCAGCTCGGAAAACCCCGCCTCGCCGGCAGCCTTGGCCGCCGCCGAGCGCACCCGCCAATCCTCATCCTGAAGGCCTTCGCGCAGCACCGGCAGGGCGGCTGGATGGGCCAGCTTTCCGAGCGCGCTCGTGGCACTGGCGCGCAGCAGCGGAATCTGGTCGCGGGCAGCCGCGGAAAGTGCGGGAATGACGCTATAATCGCTGACGCCTCCGAGGGCCTCGGCTGCCAGTACGCGTGCCGCCACGGGCAGGTCAGCGCGACCAAGGATCTGTTCACACCTCGCCGGCTCACGCTCGGCAATGAGTCGCAGAACCCGCGCCAAAGACCCTGACCACGGCTCATGTCTGGCCTCGATATGGGCAATCAGTTCAGCTACATCAACATCGCTTCCCATCTTGATGAGAGCCGCGGCGACTACAAGACGCAGATCGGTATCTCCATGATCGTGCAGGCACCGGTGCAGTGCATCCCTGACCTCTGCGCGCTCAAAGGCACCAA
>JAJZGY010000062.1 GCA_021804785.1 Pseudomonadota bacterium
CGGGATCGCGGGTGAGCGCTGGGCGAGCTTTCAGCCGCAGCTCGATGCGGCTATGGCCGAGATCACTCCTCAGGTCCTCAGCTTTGCTGCACCGGCAGCGGGCGAGCGGGTGCTGGATGTGGGGTGCGGCTGTGGCACGACGACCGCGCTTTTGGCCCAGAGTGTGGGGCTGTCAGGCAGCGTTACCGGCATAGACATCTCCGAGCCGATGCTCAAAGTTGCTAGAGGGCGGGGCATCAATGCCAATTTTCTGATGGCTGATGCTGCGGTTCATCGCTTCAAGCAGACCCATGATCTCATCTTCTCGCGTTTTGGCGTGATGTTTTTTGCTGATCCTGCGGCGGCTTTCGCCAATCTGCGCAGCGCAGTGCGCTCTGAGGGTCGCCTTGCCTTTATCTGCTGGGGCCCCGTCACGGAAAATCTTTGGGCAACCCTTCCTGTCGAGGCGGCACGCTCGTTCCTCACACTTGAGCCACCGGCCGATCCCTACGCGCCAGGACCGTTTGCCTTTGCCGATGACAAAAGGCTGTCTGGGCTGCTGCAGGCAGCGGGCTGGCAACGCCCTGAGATTAAGCCTGTTGTCAGCGTCATGCACATGGGCGCGACGCTTGAGGAAGCACTGGCGCAGAGCCTGCGCATCGGCCCCTTGGCCCGTGTGATCGGTGATCTTGACGTGAACACGCGCGCACGGGTGAGCGAGGCAGTGGGATCAGCGTTGCAACGCTATCAGAGCGGTGATGGCATTGCACTGCCTGCACGCTGCTGGCTGGTGTCGGCGCGCAATTGAGGTGTTGTAGCACGCATGACGGGAGCGATTTAGCGCACCCATCCTAAAATGTGACAGGATACGCTATGATACTGCAACGATCTGAAAACTAAACTATCCGAAAATTCGCTCCATTTCTGTCCTGCTGCTTTTGTGGTGCTTCCGCAGAGACAGCCTCTTTCGAGCGAAGGAGGCGCCAAATGGCAAAGCTGACCATGCGGATCGTAGACGCCGCTGAAATCAATGGCAGAGACTATTTCATCTGGGATGACGAGTTACCGGGTTTCGGCCTGCGCGTCTTCGCATCGGGCAAGAGCTACCTGATCCAGTGCCGCGCAGCAGGCTGAACCAGGCACTACACTATCGGCTTGTACGGCGTCAGGACACGAGAGATCGCGCGGCAGGAAGCCAAATTTGGCTCGGCACATCGTCCCGCTGATCGGCGCGCGCTGGGTCAGGGATCTCACCAAGGCCGACATCAACAAGGTCTTGAAAGACACCATGGCTGGGAAGACCCGCGTCCCTTTGCAGACCAGGAAGCTGCGCGGTATGGCCATCGTACGCGGCGGCGTCAACGAGCGTGCCGAGCACGCGAAGGCCGCGAGGAACGCAACGAAGCGGGCAGGCATATGCGTGGCCGTCGCTGTGCTCACGCTTAACGGTTCATACTGTGGTAAAAGCCCCACCCCATCACGGCGAGCATCACCATGATATAAAGGCGCAGGCCCCAGAACACCGCCTGTTGCCATGGGCGCAGCACCACGCGGGTGATTTCCGTTGGCGGCGCGAGCCAGTTTTCCTCCTGGGCCAAAGCGGCGAGGGCGCCTTCACTGTCTTTGTCGTAATAGTTCATCGCTCATCTCACAACGCGTTGGGAAAGACGGTTACAAACCCGTACAGCCCGTTACAAACAATCAGCAGCACCATCACGCCGATCGAGAGGGCGTTGCGCAGCGGCGAATTCACATGCTCGCCGAGCAGCTCGCGGTCATTGAGCAGCATCAGCAAAAACAGCATGGCCGCTGGCATGAACACGGTAGCGATGACCTGGACGGTAAGGTTAAGAAACCCCACTGGCACCTTGGGCAGCATCAGCACGCCGGCGGCGATCGCCGTGCCGAGAATCGCCGGGGCGTAAAAAGGGATCGCCTGCTTCGGCTTTAGATTGAGCGAGCGTGGCAGATCGAAAGCCTCGCCGATTGCCCAGGCGGTGCTCGCAGTAATAACGATGGCGGCGATCAAGCCAGCCTCGATCAGACCCAGCGCGAAGACGATCATTGCGGCACGGCTCACATGGCTGCCAATGGCGGCCAGGACATCGTCGTCCCCCAGCGAACTTGCGTTAGGCAGTCCATGCAGATATTGCGCGGCCAGCGCGATGATGGCGGCGGCCACCAGCACCATGCCGATGACACCCAGCATCAGGTCCCGCCGGCTGGCGGTGATATCCTGCGGCAGAAGGCCTTTGTCCACGACGCAGGATTGCTGGAAGAAGAGCTGCCAGGGCGCGATGGTGGTGCCGATATTGGCCGAGACCAGAATGAGGAAGGAGGCCGAGAGCAGCCCGCCCGGCACCAGCCAGCCACTGCCCGCGAAGGTACGGCCAATCGCGCTCCAGTCCGGGTGCGCGCATAAGGCCAGCGGGATGAAGACTAAATTGAGCGCCGCCACAAAAAGCGATATGCGCTCCCAGCTATGGTATTTCAGGAAGAGCAGAATGCCGGTGATAAAGGCGAACGCCAGCGGGATGGTGATGAGGTAGGAAACCCCGAACACCGCGCTGGCCACGCGGATGCCGATGAACTCGGTCATCAGCGTCAAAACGTTGGCGGCGACGAGATCGATAAGCGAGAACGCTCCCCAGAAGGCGCCATAGCGCTTCCAGATCATTTCAGCATGGCCCCGGCGGGTGACGGCGCCGAGACGGATTGTCATCTCCTGTACGAGATAGGCAATGAAGCCAAGTGGGATCAGGAGTGGGATGAACAGGCTGAACCCATAGGTGGCGCCGGTCTGCGCGTAGGTGACGACGCCGCCGGCATCATTGTCGCCCAGCATGACGAGCAGGCCCGGACCAATCAGGGCCAGGCCCAGCGCCAGCCGGCTCGTAAGGGTGCGCGGTGCGGCCCGCAGCCGGGAAATACGCAGCCGGTCGCGCAGCCGCGCCTCCAGCCCCTCGGGTATCGGCAGCGGCAGCGGCGTGGTGGCGTGGGGGAGAACACGGTGATGCTTGGCCATATCGGCAACCTCCGGTGCAAACGTCCAGCGGGAGCTCCAGAACATCACGCGGCCCTCTTCGTGTATTGGATGGCACTCAATTTCCAGGCCAGCGTAAGGCGCTGCGTGCACGCATCGCGGTGCCAAGTGGCAGCCAGGCGGCGTGGCGGCGCGATGCTGACCAAAGCGGCCTCGTTGGGGACAACGGCCGTGACTCGCCGGACGGCAAATTTGCGGAAGATCATGTCGATCCCTCCTTCAGGTTTAGCGGCTAGGTAAACCGGGAGGGATGACTTGGGATCAGTCTCGGCGGACTGAGCCTTCAGGATATCCTGTCCCGGCGCGGAAACAGACCCGGATAAACGAGACCACGCGGTTCACGCGTCGACTGTCGCTCTCCGAGGTCTGGCTGGTAGGTCGCGGGTTCATCTGGTCCTGCTGAAAGGTTAAGGATTCCCCATGCCAGCTGGTACTGGCAGGCAGTTGCGGGGTATACCCATGGGGGTATATAGTCAAGCTCAGATGCGATACGCTGAAAAAGAAAAACGCAAGCTCGTCAACCGGCTGAGCCGGGTGCGCGGGCAGATCGAGGCCATGCAGGCGGCGCTGGAGAACGACGCTTCCTGCACCGCGCTGCTGCAGCAGGCCGTGACTTGCCGTGGCGCCATGGACGGATTTATCGGCACGGTCATCGAACATCATGTCCGCCAGCATGTGGCGGGGCCAAGTAATACGGAAGAAGATCGCATCACTGCGGCAGAGGAGCTGATCAAAGTAGTGCACGCCTATCTCACTTAGCCGTCGGGTCCACGTGATCTGGAGAAAGGACACTGTCCAAAACCATTTGATGGTGATCGATCACGGCTTGCGCACATAAAATTTTGCCGATGAAGCTTCGGCTTCTCCTGTGAGACCAGGCGCTCCGGGCGTAGTCCCTGAAAACTGAAAAATCTTCCCCCAGCCAAAAAACAGCCTGCGAGCCGGTCGCATTTAGAACCGCTGACCAGGCAAAGGCGTGCCGGCGGTGATTGCGTCCATTTGTTCACGTCTTGCCGGAGGAGCCGTTCATGCCTGATTCACGTGTCACTCCCGGCCATCTGAACCGCGATGCGTCTCTGTACATTCGGCAGTCGACATTGCGCCAGGTCGTCGAGAATGGCGAAAGCACGCGACGGCAGTACGCTCTACGGAATCGCGCGGCGGCGCTCGGCTGGGCAAGCGAGCATATCCATGTCATCGACCAGGACCTTGGTCAGTCGGGAGCGTACAGCGAAGGGCGGGATGGCTTCCAGGAATTGGTCGCAGCGGTGGGACTACGCAAAGTCGGCATGTGCTCGGCCTGGAGGTATCGCGCCTGGCCCGGAACTCAGTCGGCTGGCAGCACCTGCTGCAGCTTTGCGCCTATACGGGCACCTTGATTCTCGAATGAGGAGGGGATTTACGACCCATCTGCGTTCAACGACAGGCTTTTGTTGGGGCTGAAAGGTACAATGTCTGAAGCTGCGCTGCATCTTCTGCGCAATCGACTGCGCGGCGGGATCATCAGCAAAGCGCGGCGCGATCAGCCGGTCGACCTGCATCGCCACCACCAGATCGCACGACCAACGCGATCCAGCATCCTTCGCCGTGTTCAAAATCAACCGGTCCAGCCGGAGCTTGCGCACCGTCCGCAGAACCGCTGCAACATGGCCATGCGGCCACGAGCGCTCGATCCGCAGTTCGTCCGGCCTGTTCCCAGCACGGTGCCGCCCTTAAGGATCGCCTTATTGCCTCCCCCTTCCGACGCGCAGGGGCAAGGCCGGGCCTGCCCCCTGACCCAGCTAAATGTCCAGTTCGGCATTGAGCGCATTGTCCTGGATGAATTCCCGCCGTGGCTCCACCACTTCGCCCATCAGCTTGGCAAAGAGATCCTCTGCTTCGTCGGCATGTTCGATCTTGACCTTCAGAAGCGTACGGGCATTGTCGTCAAGCGTGGTTTCCCACAACTGCTCGGGGTTCATCTCGCCCAGTCCCTTGTAGCGCTGCATGGCGATACCCTTTTTGCCCCAGGTGAAAATGGCATCGAGCAACTGGCTGGGAGAACGCACTTCGACGCTGTCGTCTTTGCGTCTGAGCGTGCCAAAGCGCAGATATCGCGCCTGCAGCTCATCTTTCATCTTGTCCAGCCGGCGGGCATCGGCGCTGGCAATCAGGATCCCGTCAATTGCCACCACTTCGCGCACCCCCCGTAATTCACGGACGAAGCTGAGGCCGCCGTCGCTGGAAGGTTCACCCCTCCAGCCCCGCTCCGTCTCGTCTGAGAGCAGATCAAGCCTGCGGGCGATGTAGTTGGCGGCTTCAATGGCCTTGTCCGGGTCGGCCAGTACGTCCGGATTGAGGGCGCCGGCTATGGCGGCCTGTTCCAGGACAAAGCGCGGGAACTGAGGCGGAAAGCCTTCGAGGGCACCTTTGACCTGACGCGCCTTGGCGACCACCTGGTCCAGATCTGCGCCACTGAGGGTCTCTCCTGTATGCAACGTGAGAGCCGCGCCGGAGGAACCTTCGGAGATAAGGAAATCTTCAAGGTCGCGCTCATCTTTCAGATAGCGCTCGGACTTGCCACGAACCACCTTGTAGAGCGGAGGCTGGGCGATGAAGAGGTGACCGCGTTCGATGAGCGGCATCATCTGTCGATAAAAGAAGGTCAATAGCAATGTACGGATATGGGCACCATCGACATCGGCATCGGTCATGATGATGATCTTATGATAGCGCAACTTGTCCGGATTGAATTCTTCTGGGCCAATGCCGGTACCCAGTGCGGTGATGAGTGTGGCAATGGCATCGGAGCCCAGCATCTTGTCGAAACGTGCTCGCTCGACGTTGAGGATCTTCCCCCGCAAGGGTAGCACCGCCTGGTTGTTACGGTTGCGTGCCTGTTTGGCACTGCCACCGGCGCTGTCACCCTCGACGATGAAGAGTTCACATTTGGCGGGATCGCGTTCCTGACAGTCGGCAAGCTTGCCAGGCAATGAGGCACTGTCGAGCGCGCCTTTGCGGCGTGTTAGCTCGCGTGCCTTGCGTGCAGCTTCACGCGCAGCTGCCGCTTCAACCACCTTGCCGACTACGCTCTTGGCGTCGACGGGATGCTCCTCGAACCAGCGCCCGATCTGATCTGTGGCGACGCTCTCGACGACCGCACGAACTTCGCTCGAAACCAGCTTGTCCTTGGTTTGTGAGGAGAATTTGGGATCCGGCACCTTGATAGACAGTACGCAGGTAAGGCCCTCGCGACAGTCATCACCCGTGATCTGGGCCTTTTCTTTCTTGGCGATGCCGCTGTCCTCGGCATATTTGATCACAACCCGGGTCAGCGCAGCGCGGAAGCCGGCCAGATGGGTGCCACCGTCGCGCTGGGGGATGTTATTGGTGAAGCACAGCATGCTCTCATGGTAGCTGTCGTTCCACGATAGCGCTGCCTCCACGGTTATGCCGTCTCGCTCGCCGGTAATCAGGAGTGGTGCCGGAATGAGCCCATTTTTGGCCCGGTCGAGATAGCGCACGAAGGCCTCAAGTCCGCCCTCATAGTGCAGCTTGGATTCCTTTTTCTCGACCCCTCTCCGGTCGGTGAGCTTGATGGTCACGCCGGAATTAAGAAAGGCGAGTTCCCGCAGCCGGTGCTCGAGTGTGGCGAAGTCGAACTCGGTCTTGGTGAAGGTACGTGGTGAGGGCAGAAACGTCACCTCTGTTCCGCGTTTGCCATTGGCGGGGCCGACCATGGCCAGCGGGGCCTGCGGATCGCCGTCATGAAAGCGCATCTTGTGCTCATGGCCAGCCCGCCAGATGCGCAGTTCCAGCCATTCGCTGAGGGCATTGACGACCGAAACTCCGACCCCATGCAGGCCGCCCGAAACCTTGTAGGCGTTCTGCTCGAATTTTCCGCCGGCATGCAGCTGTGTCATGATGACTTCAGCTGCTGACACGCCCTCGCCGGTGTGAATATCGGTAGGAATGCCGCGGCCATTGTCGAACACGGTGCAGGAGCCATCGGGGTTGAGAGTGACTTCGACAATGTCGGCGTAGCCGGCAAGCGTCTCATCAATAGCATTGTCGACGACTTCATAGACCATGTGATGCAGGCCCGAACCGTCGTCCGTGTCTCCGATATACATGCCCGGGCGTTTGCGCACGGCATCGAGGCCCTTGAGTACCTTGATGCTCTCGGCGCCATATTCGTATTCATTAGGGATGACTGGATTGGACATATCAGCTCTGCAAGATGAAACGATCGTCCTCGACGCCATAGCAATGTGCGCATGCGTCGCGGAACAGGGAAATATCGGTACCCGTCATCCAGGCCTGGGCACCCAGGGCCTCGATCTCGGCAAAAAGTCCGGCTCTGCGAACCGCGTCCAGATGGGCGGCGATCTCGTCGAGCAGCAGAATGGGTGCGGGGGCACCCGTATTATGTGCAAGCTCAAACGCCTGGGCCAGAACGATGGCAATGAGCAGGGCCTTTTGCTCGCCAGTGGAGCAGTTCCGGGCGTCGGCGCGCTTGGCCGCGTGGCGCACGATCAGATCGCTGCGGTGCGGTCCGAAGAGTGTACGACCGACCTGCGCATCCGCCAAGCGCTGCTTCAGAAGACGCTGGCAGAAGCCGTCGCTGCCGGTTTCGGCGATGAGCCGGTCGGCTTCGCCATCCAGGTCGAGGCTCGCGGAGGGAAAGCTGCCTGCATCACCACGCTGTGCCAAAGCCCGGTTGAGGCGTGATACCGCCTCGACTCGCGCCCGCGACAGGGCGGCGCCGGTTTCAGCCATCTGACCTTCCAGTGCCTCAAGCCATGCCGGATCGCGGGGGCCGTATTTGAGAAGCCGGGTCCGTTCGCGCATTGCACTCTCATAACGGGCCGCGCGCCGGGCGTGTTGGTGATCAAATCCGACCACCAGCCGGTCGAGAAATTTGCGTCGGCCGCTGGCGCCTTCAATGAACAGCCGGTCCATCGCCGGGGTTAGCCACATCATCTGTACCATCTCGCCGAGATCGGCGGACGAGGCCGCATTAGCCCCGTTCAGGCGCACCTGACGGCGTTCACTGCCCGGGGCTGATGCGATCATCCCGGTGCCAATTTCGTAGCTTTGCTCGCCGCGCTGCAGGCTGGCTGCGACCGCCCAAAGCGCTGGGCCTGCCACAGCTGGTCCCTGTCTTGTGTGCTCGGACAATTTGGCTCCGCGCAAGCCGCGGCCGGGCGCCAGCAAGGACAGCGCGTCCAGTACATTGGTCTTGCCCGCGCCGTTGGGGCCGACAAGCACGATGCTGTGCCCGGAGGTGTCCAGTTCGGCGCTCGCATAGGAGCGAAAATTCGATACCACGAGCCGGGTTACGGCAAGCCTCGGGAGGTGGTCCACGTCCGGCCTTGCCGGGGGATGAAGGTTGGTCTCGATCAAAACTCACACCCGCATGGGCATGAGGACATAAAGCGTGTGCGAATCTTCCGCATCTTCGATGATGGTGGGTGCGCTCGCATCGGAGAGCAGAAACCGCACCTCCTTGCCCTCGATCTGGTTGGTGATGTCGAGCAGATAGCGTGCATTGAAACCGATTTCGATCGGCGCTGCGCTATAGGTGGCTCCCAGGTCCTCGGTGGCGGTGCCGCTATCCGGATTGACCACGCTCAGCGTGACCCGGTCGGGGTTGAGATTGAGCTTCACCGCACGTGTTTTGTCCGCGGAGATGGTGGAGACGCGGTCGACTGCATGGGTGAATTCCCGCGCATCGACGGCAAGGACCTTGTCGTTGCCCGAGGGAATCACCCGCTGATAATCGGGGAAGGTACCGTCGATCAGCTTGGAAGTGAGCTCTACGCCGCTGGTCGCAAACTGGATCTTGGTGTCGGACAAGGCGATGTCGATGGCCCCTTCAGCGTCATCGAGAAGCCGGCGCAATTCGGCGACAGTCTTGCGCGGTACAATAACACCAGGCATGTCGGCGGCCCCGTCGGGCATATCGAGTTCGTAGCGGGCAAGGCGATGGCCGTCGGTGGCCGCGGCCCGCATCACTGCTTTGGACCCTTTTGCAACATGCAGAAAGATCCCGTTGAGATAAAACCTCGTTTCCTCAGTTGAGATGGCAAATCGCGTCTTGTCGATCAGACGCATGAGTTCGGGTGCGGGCAGACGGAAGCGATGTGGCTGGGCTCCCGCCGCCATTTGCGGGAAATCCTCTTTGGGCAGGCAGGCGAGCTCAAAGCGGATGCTGCCGGCAGAAACCGCGAGTCGGCCACCTTCTGCGGTCATCAGCTCGGCCTGCACCTGTGAGCCCTCGGGCAGCTTGCGGACGATGTCGTAGAGCATGTGCGCGGGAGCCGTGGTCGAGCCGTTACGCAGCACATCGGCCGGCAGGGCCTCGACGATCTCGATATCGAGATCGGTCGCGGTGAGCTTCAACTGTCCCTTGGCCGCGTCGATCATCACATTCGAGAGAATGGGTATAGTGTTGCGCCGTTCGACGACGCTTTGCACGTGGCTGAGGGCCTTGAGGAGGGCGGCGCGTTCGATAGAGATCTTCATGGTCTCGTGTTCATTCCCGTCGCTGGATTCTGGGCTGGAGGGGCAGCGATGCTGCGGGCGATAGCCCCCGCCGATGCCCGCAAAGGCTCGACACCCGGCAAGGCCGGACTCACGGAAAAACTATAGCAAGTGGTAGCTGCTGCGCCTAGTGCAGGATCGCCCCGAAATACCCATAAGCGTGCGGAGCACCGAGCGATTTGCCCGCGTCATGGCGCCAGGGCGGAGCCTGCTGTGGCGCCGCTCCTGCCGTATCGCTCAGGCCTGAGCACGCTGGGACAGCACCTGCTTCAGAAAATCCACTTCCTGACGGAACACGGAATCCTCATCACAAAGGGCGGCCACCCGCCGGCAGGCATGAAGGACGGTGGTGTGGTCGCGTCCGCCAAAGCGCTTGCCGATTTCAGGCAAGGAACGCTGGGTCAGTTCTCTGGCGAGATACATCGCCACCTGCCGCGGCCTGGCGACCCGGCGGGTGCGCTGGGGTGAATGAAAGTCGCGCATGTCGAGCTTGTAGAACTCGGCTGTCTTGCGCTGGATGTCCTCGATCGAGGTCTTGTGAAGCTTGCCCGAGCGCTGCTGGCCGAGGGTTTCCTCGACGACCTCGAGCGTCACCATCTTCTTGGTCAGATCGGCATAGGTCGCAAGCTTGGTGAAGAGCCCGATGAGATCGCGTGGACTGGCCTCGTCGAGGTCGGCCAGCCGTTCCAGTACCTCCATCGGCAGCATGGCGCTGCTGCGCTGCTGGGCGAACTCCTCGGCCTTGGCCTTCAGGATGGTAAGGCGGGTTGCGCGTTCGGGCTTGTCGAGGCCGATGACCAGGCCGCCCGACAGGCGCGACCGTACATCGTCACCCAGGCTCTCGAGTGCGACCGGTGGCTTGTCAGCGGCAATCACCACCTTGCGCCTCTGGTCGGCAAAGGCATTCACGGTATGCAGAAACTCACTGATGGTGGCTGCGGACCGGCAGATATGCTGGAGATCATCGATCAGGAGCAGATCGGCACCGCGCAGTTCCTCCTTGAAGGAGAGCGTATCCTTGCGGTGAAGCGCTCCCAGGAATTGGCGCATGAAGTCCTCGGCGCCGAGGAAAAGCGGACGGCGTCCCCGTTTCTTGGCCTCGAGGGCAGTGGCGTTGAGCAGATGGGTTTTGCCAAAGCCAAAGCCGCCATGGATGTAGAGTAGACCGATATCCGAATTCTCTCCCTCTGCCAGGGCCTTGGCTGCCCGCCAGGCGAATTCATTGGCGGGGCCTGGCACAAAGCTGTCGAAGGTCTGAGCGGGGTGCAGGAGGCGGTTGGCCAGCTGGCGGCGGGCGATTGGGTCGGGCTGGCGGGTCTCGGCCAGCACCTGGCCAGGGGGGCTCTGCACATCAGCCCGGCTGGCGCGCTCAGTACCGATCAGCTTGGGGGCGAGCACTATCGAAATCGATGCCGGGCTGGCGCCACAGGTCTGGAACGCCCGCTCGATGCGGTCGACATAGCGATTGGCTACCCAATTGCGGGCAAAGGGTTTGGGTGCGCCGATCTGCAGCTCATCCTTGTCGGTAGACACCAGGGCAAGCGAAGCAATCCAGGTTTCAAAAAGGGCATCTCCGAGATCCGCCCGCAATTTCTCACGGACCGCTGCCCAAAGTGATGCCCAGTTCGCTTGTCCGGTTGTTTTAGTGACTTGACCCATCATTTGACCCTTTATCCGCTATTACGCGTAGCCGGTATTCGGGCCACGCGGTCCCCGCCTGTATTATCCGAGTTCTTTCCTGCTTTTGTGCAGGAGCAGTCCTTCGTCCGATTACCCCTCTTTCTACTTCCCGGTCTGGTCGCGGCCTCAGCCCTGCTGCCAAGCCAGCCCCGCCGCCTTCCAGCCACTTCTCATCCCGCGGTGGCGGGCGGCATCGAGATCCCCCTCAAAGCCCCCGATGATGTTGTAGGCCGGCCCGAAGCCGGCCTGCGTCAACGCTGCTGCCGCGGCCGCCGAGCGGCCGCCTGAACGGCACAGCAGCAATAACGGTGCGTCCGGTGGCGCTCCCGCAGCGCTCAGCGCCGCATCGACTTCTGTGATGAAGTCGGGATTGCGCTCGCCGCTGGGAAAATACTGCCACTCCACCAATAGCGGCCCGAGGCCAAGGGCAGACAGATCCGGCAGCCCCACGAATGACCATTCGGCCTTGGTACGTACATCGATGAGTTGGGCACCCTTGACCGTCGCCAGAACCTGCCAGGCCTCGTCACACCCAATATCGCCGGCATATTCGATCACAGCCACGGACGCGTTTCCCCAATAGAGATCACGGTGGCGGCACGCCTCGACGTGGCCGCTTGATGCACTCTTTAAGTCTAGATTATGATCTGGATTTACAGAATAGACAGTTCTGAGAACTATTATGTGCCAAAGCGGTATTTTTATTGTTCTTTTTCTTTGGCATTTCTTGTCTCGCCCCGTCTTCCGGTCCAGTTACGATAGGCCGAGAGGTGCTCCGGGTGCAAGTGAAAAAGGTGCCGCAGGAGCCCGAAATTGCACCACGTGCGCTTTTCTTGAACGTCGTGTGAACGCAGTAAGTCTATGTGACGCATACGGAAAATGGATATTGGAAGCGAATCAATCGCTTAACTTCCGGCTCGCGCACCAATCCCGGAAACACTGTCACGAATTGTTCTTTATCCGCACACGGAATAATAAAAAAGGGCCCAGGACTGCATCCGGACCCTTTAAAAACAGATTCTGCAAGAATTCGCGGGGGGTTGCCTAAGAGCCCAGCTTCGCCACGCGTTTGCTCAGGCGCGAGACCTTCCGGCTACCCGTGTTCTTGTGGATAACCCCCTTGCCGACACCGCGCATGATTTCGGGCTCCGCGGCCTTGAGGGCGCTTTGGGCCGCTGCCTTGTCGCCACTGGCGAGGGCCTCTTCGACCTTGCGCGTGATGCTGCGGATGCGGCTCTTGCGCGCGTGGTTGATGGCGGTGCGTTTTGCGGTACGGCGGACCCGCTTTTTGGCGGAATCGATATTCGGCATGGGGCGTCCTGCTCGGCTTCGTAAGGGGCGGGCATATAGCCTTTGCCCGCCCGCCCGTCAATCTTCAGCGATCCTTGAACGCGGCCTTCCGCTTTTCGCGGAACGCCGCCATGCCTTCTTTCTGGTCTTCGGTGGCGAACATGGCGTGAAATACCCTGCGCTCGAAGCGTACTCCTTCGGCAAGGCTGGTCTCGTAAGCCCGGTTGATGGTTTCCTTGGTCATCATCGTGATGGGCAGGGACTGGGCGGCGATCTTGGCTGCGGCGGCCATAGCTTCGGCCATCAATGTGGCCGCTGGCACCACCCGGGACACCAGTCCGGCTCTTTCGGCTTCCGCCGCGTCCATGTTGCGGCCAGTCAGGCACATCTCCATGGCCTTGGACTTGCCCACGAAGCGGGTCAGCCGTTGCGTGCCGCCGATGCCGGGCATCACACCCAGGGTGATTTCAGGCTGACCAAATTTGGCATTGTCCGCCGCAATGATGAAGTCGCACATCATCGCCAGCTCGCAGCCCCCGCCCAGCGCATACCCGGCCACGGCGGCGATGAGCGGCTTGCGGACGGCGCTGATGCGATCCGCGGCGTCGGCAAAGAAATTCGCAAGGTACATGTCCATGTAGGACTGGCCGGACATTTCCTTGATATCGGCGCCGGCGGCAAACGCCTTCTCAGAGCCGGTCAGCACCATGACCCGCACCGCCGGATCGCGATCGAAGGCTTCAAGCTGCGTCACCAGCTCGGAAAGCAGCTGGCTGTTGAGGGCGTTGAGCGCGTTGGGACGGTTTAGCGTGATAAGCCCGACGCCGTCGGTTAGCGTGGCGATGATGAATTCCATTGGATACCTCCTTGATCGGGTCATGGGTGGCGCGAGTGCCTGCGAAAGGCAAGCGAAAGGCAAGCAAAACGCACGGGCTTAGTCGTCGCTGCGGCGCGAGCGGTTGCGCTTGAGCGCGCCGCGCTGCTTCTTACCTTCCAGCCGGCGCTCCCGGCTGGCGCGGGTCGGCCGGGTAGGCTTGCGCGGGAGTGGGGCGATGCTTGCTCTGCGGATCAGCTCAAACACGCGCGCGCGGGCGTCGGCGCGGTTTTGCTCCTGGCTGCGAAAGCGCTGGGCATGGACCACAAGAACGCCGTCCCTGGTGAGCCGCCGTCCGCACAGCCGCAGCAGCCGCGCCCGTACCTCCTCACTCAAGGAGGGGGAGTGGAGCACATCGAAGCGCAGCTCGACCGCCGTGGCCAGCTTGTTGACGTTCTGGCCGCCCGGGCCAGAGGCAAGCACGAAGCTTTCGACCAGTTCGGTGTCGCTGAGCGCAATGGATGCGGTGACGGGAAGTCTGGCCATGGAAGCGCACTTTGACGCAGAGCTAAGAGTTTGAACCCGGATCTGCTTGCTTGAGTGGGCCTTCGCCGTCAAGCGTTGAGGCTCTCGCTCGCCCATGAATTAAGGCGTCTGACAAAGGCGCCGTGGTGCGGCGCGTAGCCTCAGCGCTGGCATTTGGGACAATAGAAGCTCGAACGGCCGGACTGGACAATGCGCCTTACGGCGCCGCTGCAGCCGCGCCTGAGGCAGGGCTCGCCCTCGCGGCCGTAGACGTCGAAATGGTGCT
>JAJZGY010000159.1 GCA_021804785.1 Pseudomonadota bacterium
GGATCTTGGCACGGTTGCCCGGATCATCGCCATGGAACCATGCGCAACCGGCTGGCCGCTGTACGAGACCTGGCGTGATGGCGCCAGCGATCGCGATCCGATGCTGCCGGTTGGCGAAGACGACGTCACCTTGCAGCTCTACACTTCAGGTACGACAGGAAATCCCAAGGGTGCGATGCTGACCCACCGTAACCTTCTGGGCGGGCGCCGGATCGCGGCCGATGCCAAGATGCACTGGAATGAATGGGGGCCCGAGGACGTCAGCCTGGTTGCCATGCCCGTGGCGCATATCGGCGGCACCGGCTGGGGCCTTGTCGGTCTCTATAATGGTACCAAAGGCATTGTCGCACGCGAATTCGATCCCACCAGGGTACTCGACTTTATCGAACGCGATGGCATCTCCAAGATGTTCATGGTGCCGGCGGCGCTGCAGATCGTGGTCAATCTGCCGCGCGCGCGCGAGGTCGATTACCGTCGTCTTAAATTCATACTCTATGGGGCCTCCCCGATTCCGCTCGATCTCCTGCGCGAATGCATCGAAGTTTTTGGCTGTGGTTTCGTTCAGCAATATGGCATGACCGAAACCTGCGGCACGATCGTCTATCTGCCACCGGCAGATCATGATCCAGCCGGAAACCCCCGCATGCGTGCCGCCGGCATCCCCATGCCAGGCGTCGAAATCAAGGTGATCGATGAGGCCGGCAACAGGGTTGGCGAAGGCGTAGTAGGCGAAGTCGCCATCCGCTCGGTGAGCAATATGGCCGGCTACTGGAATCTTCCGGACGCCACCAGAAAAACCATCGACGTCGAAGGCTGGCTGCGGACCGGTGACGCCGGCTATCTCGACAAGGACGGTTATCTTTATATCCAGGACCGGGTAAAGGACATGATCATCTCGGGCGGAGAGAACATCTACCCGGCCGAAGTGGAGAGCGCGGTTTATGGCCATCCCGATGTCGCCGAGGTGGCAGTCATCGGCGTTCCGGACGTCAAATGGGGCGAGGCGGTCAAGGCCATTGTCGTCGCCAGGCCTGGCCACACCGTCGATGCGGCCGATATCATCCGCTTTGCCCGCGAACGCATTGCCGCCTTCAAAGTGCCCAAGAGCATCGACGTGATCGAGGCCTTGCCGCGCAATCCTTCGGGCAAGATCCTGCGCCGACAGTTGCGCGAACCCTATTGGGCCGGAAAGGACCGGCGGGTCAATTAAGAGGGTCCAGCGCGCACAACGAAGGGCAAGACGCCATCCTGGGGATGGCGTCTTCTGCCCGTACCTCGCTCAGGTCCTGCAAGCCGAACCGCTCGCTGCAGCACTGGCGCTACATACCGCCCACTCAAGCCAATAGGGCGCTGATTACCGGACGGCGCGAGATCGGATCACCGCCCCCTTCCTTACCGCTCACCAGATGCGCGAACAGGGTTTCGTACTGGCTGGCACAGGCGGAGGCAGTAAAGCGGGCGCGGACTTTTTCCTGCAGTCGTCGCGTGACAGCCTGCGCTTCTTCAGGATGGCCAAGCGTCCAGAGCAGCCGATCCTTCAGCGCACCGATGTCCGCTGTCGTGACCAGACCATGCTCGGCCTCATCCCCCACAATCTGCAGAAAGGTTTTCATGCGGGAGGCGACCACCGGGACCCCCGTTGCCAGCGCCTCAATGAAAGTCAGACCAAAAGGCTCTTCGGTAACTGATGGCACGCTGACGAGGGTTGCCGCTGCGTAGTAGCGCTCCGGCGTCGGGGTTGGCGGGCGCACCAGGATGCGTGCACGGACTGCCGCAGAAAGCCCGTTCAGCGTCCGTGTAAACTCGTTCCGGAAACCCTCTTCGAGCGGTCCCACGAGAACGAGGTCAGTATCGCTTTTTACTTTGGCCAGTTCAGCGAAGGCGAGTACAAGCTCCCTCACGCCCTTGTCGTAGCAAAGGCGCCCGACGAAGACGATGAGGGCACGGTCTTGTGGCAGCTCAAGTTCCCGCCGGATCTGGGCGACAGATGAAGGCGTGGTAAAGCGCCCCATGTCGATCCAGTTGGGAATGATATGGAGCCGTTCCTGCGGCCAGCCACCGGCGCGCCAACTCTCTGCACAGTGCTCGGAGGGTGCAACCCCGGCGGCAATGCGCCGATAGGCCATGCGCGAAAACGGCGTGTTCCAGGGACAGGGCAGACCCAGATGGATGCAAAACCGTGCACCATAAAGCGCCGACACCCAGGGCAACACGTGGATGAAGCCAAGATTGGAGGTCACCGCGATATCAATCTTGTGATCGCGAATGGCATGGCCGATCCGGCTGATGGCGGTGTAGGTGTCAATCGGGCGCCTGCGGGCAAATCCGGGCAGCGCGAACTGAAAGCGCTCGGAGACGATCGCCTCATAGGCGCCGAGCATGGTGCCGGGCGTCTCGTGCAGCAGAAAAAGGCTGTGACCGCGGCTTCTGAGGTATTGGGCCAAAGACAGCGAAATCTGCTCACTGCCGCCGCCATAGTCTGGCTCGCGTTCAATGATCATGACACGCATGCGAGTTGTCCAAGGTTGGCCAATACGGCTCCTAAGCTATCCGGATTGGCCCGTGACGCAACTCTCCAAAGGCAATGTCTGTTCAAAAAATCTCCCAACCAGGACAAATTTGGTAAAATTCTACAGTTAGGAAAACTTGCCGCCTCCTGACGGCTGACAGTGATGCCCGTGGTGCGGCTTTCGAGCCGACTTATACCCCTGTTATCAGGAGGACGTGCCGCGACTGACGTCCGCGCACTGCAGCCAGCCTGGTACCGGAGCCCACCATTGCGCGCGCCTTTCCTGCGTGGACGGGCTTGCGTCCCGGGTCGGTCCTGCGATCATGATTGCCTTGGAATGGCGCCGTGCGATGACCAGCCTGCAAGCTCTTCTTGCCTTCACACTCGCGGCGGTGATCCTCACCATCACCCCTGGTCTGGATACGGCCATGGTTTTACGCACCGCAGCAAGCGAGGGCGCAAGACCCGCCCGACATGCCGCCTTTGGCATCGGCGTCGGCTGCCTTTTGTGGGGCAGCCTGGTTGCCGTCGGCCTGGGCACACTCCTCGCCGCCTCCCCGCGCCTGTTTCTGCTGCTGAAGTGGGCGGGCGCGGCCTATCTCGCCTTTCTCGGGCTTGGCCTCATCGTCCGTCCGCACGGGCTTGGCGTTGGCGAGGTCCGCGGGGAAAATCGCTCCACCGGCGCCTTCCGGCGCGGCTTCCTCACCAATATCCTTAATCCCAAGGTCGGCATATTCTACCTCACCTTTCTGCCGCAATTCATTCCACGCGGCGTCAATGCCATGGGCTTCTCGTTCTTTCTGGCTTTGATTCATGTCGGATTGAGCCTCGTCTGGTTCAGCCTCATCATCGCGGCAACCGCGCCCATCAGCCGACTGTTGTCGGACGCCAACATCGCCAAGACACTCGACCGCATTGCCGGCGGGGTCTTCATGGGCTTTGCCCTCAGACTGGTTCTTGCCAGCAGCGCCTAAAGCGTCACTCCCCGCGTTACTGTGCAAGGCGCCACCTGCCATTTCAGAGAACGGCGGGG
>JAJZGY010000011.1 GCA_021804785.1 Pseudomonadota bacterium
GACCTATGAAGCCAAGGCACCACACTGCGGTGACTGGAACAATATCAGCCACACGGGTTCCAACTTGCCCATGGAAAACTTCGGCTGTGCAACACAGCACAATCTCGCGGTCATGGTCGCCGACCCGAAAGATCTTATCGCTCCGCGCAGGCTTGGGGCCAGCGATGCCACAGAGCGCACGCAGATGATACAAAAATATGAAGACGGAAAGCTCACGACGTCCGCACAGCCTCCCCAGGGTGTAGCGCGGATTGGCTATTAGGTTGAGGAGAGTGACATGGCCAAGCCCATGGACAGAGGTGATCGGGAGTTTTCTGGTACGGCGCCGCACGAACGTCCAGTGCCGGGCATTTCGATGCATGCATTTTGCGTGTCAGGCGAGAGCCAGTCGGCGCTCCAGCTCGCGGCCGAGGATCGCCGTTTGGCCAAGGCAAGCATGAAGATTGAGCTTGGGGGAATCCAGGGTGCCGTACAGCACTACACCGGGCAGATTACACCCAATCTTCTCATCGTCGAAACGGATCTGCACGGAGGGGAGGCGCTCGCAGCGGTCGATCGATTGGCTGAGGTATGCGATCCAACGACCAAGGTCATAGTTGTGGGACACGCAAATGACGTCCATCTTTACCGTGAGCTGATGCGACGAGGTGTAAGTGAATATCTTGTTGGTCCGGTGAAGCCACTGCACCTGATTGAGACGGTTTCAGGATTGTATCTTGATCCGGACGCGGCCCCCATAGGCCGGGTTATCAGCTTTATTGCCGCTCGCGGTGGCGCTGGTGCGTCAACACTTTCGCACAACGTCGCCTGGTATATCGCCGAAGAGCTGGCGATCAATACGGTTCTCGTGGATCTGGACCTGCCATTCGGTACCGCGAGCCTCAATTTTGATGAGGAACCCGGGCAGGGTGTTGCCGATGCACTTGCTGCGCCGGAACGGCTCGACGAGGTTCTGCTCGAGCGGGTTTTGCAGAAAGTTGGCGAGCGGTTGTCCTTATTCAGTGCGCCAGCGATTCTGGAGCGCGAATATGAAACAGATCCTGAGGCATTCACCGCGGTCATAGATGCGGTTCGCGCTACTGCTCCATGTGTTATTCTTGATCTCCCTCATGCGTGGTCGCCCTGGGTTCGCGAAACCCTCCTGCGCTCAGACGATATCGTGATTGTTGCCACGCCTGATCTGCCTGCTCTGCGTAATACCAGGGCGATATGCGAACTTCTGCGACAGAGCCGCCGTAACGACTCGCCGCCCAAGCTTGTTCTTAATCAGGATGGGATTCCAAAACGTCCCCAGATCCCGGCCAGGGACTTCGGACAGACTTTGGAGCTCAGTCCGTCACTTGTGTTGCCGTTCGAGCCCGCTCTATTCGGGACCGCATCCAATAACGGCCAGATGGTGTTCGAATGTCAGCCGCGCGCATCTGTCAGCCTTGCCCTCGCGCAGTTTGCCGGGCTGTTGACCGGACGTGCTGGAACCGCGCCGACCAAGGCGGACAATCCGCTATTGTCCCTGCTGAAAGGGCGCAAACGGGCCTGATCCATGTTTGGCAAGCGTTCAGCTGTCTCGGAATTGCCCGCCCGTCCCGCGGCAAGTGCGCGCGCGCCATCCCCGGCAACGGTGCCTGTACCAGGCCCTCCGGCTGCTTCTCGTCTGGCCACGAAAGCTGAACCCGCTGTTCCGCTGTCTGCACCTCCAACGAAGCCGCCGCTCTCGGACGTCCGTTCAGAGGACTATTACGCGGTCAAGACAACCATATTCAACGCACTAATCGACAGCATAGACTTGGCACAGTTGGCGCAACTGGATGCGGCATCTGCGCGCGAAGAAATCCGCGACATTGTTAACGAGATCATTTCGATCAAGTCTGTGGTGATGTCGATCGCGGAGCAGGAACACCTGTTGCAGGATATCTGCAATGATGTTCTCGGCTACGGGCCGCTGGAGCCGTTGCTGGCCCGCGATGACATTTCCGATATCATGGTCAATGGTGCGGACCGTGTCTTTATCGAGGTTGGCGGAAAGGTCCAGCTGACAGACATAAGATTTCGTGACAACGCCCAGTTGATGAACATATGCCAGCGCATTGTCAGCCAGGTGGGCAGGCGTGTCGATGAGAGCTCGCCGATTTGCGACGCAAGACTACTTGATGGTTCGCGCGTCAATGTCATCGCTCCGCCGCTTTCTCTTGATGGACCGACGCTGACAATCCGCAAGTTTAAGAAGGACAAGCTCAAGCTTGAGGATCTCGTTCGCTTCGGGTCCATCAGCTCCGCGGGGGCCAACATTCTGAAAGTCGTCGGGCATTCGCGCTGCAATGTTCTGATCTCCGGGGGTACCGGCTCGGGAAAGACAACTCTGCTGAACTGTCTCACTGGATTCATCGAGCAGGATGAACGTGTTGTTACCTGTGAGGACGCCGCTGAACTGCAGTTACAACAGCCACATGTGGTGCGTCTTGAAACCAGGCCACCAAACCTTGAGGGGCAGGGCCAGATTACGATGCGCGATCTGGTGCGAAACTGTCTGCGTATGCGTCCGGAGCGGATCATTGTCGGTGAAGTGCGCGGCCCCGAGGCTTTTGACCTGCTGCAGGCAATGAACACGGGTCATGACGGGTCCATGGGCACTCTTCATGCCAACTCACCCCGCGAGGCACTTTCTCGTCTGGAATCGATGATCACCATGGGGGGTTTTCAACTACCAACACGAACCATTCGCGAGATGATTGTCGCTTCTATAGACGTCATCATTCAGGCTGAACGGCTGCGCGATGGCTCACGTCGTATTACCCATGTCACAGAAGTGATCGGCATGGAGGGCGACGTCATCATTACGCAGGATCTTCTCAATTACGAAATCAACGGTGAGGACGAAGCGGGTCGAATCAAAGGAATTCATGTTGGAACCGGCATTGTACGTCCGGCATTTTGGGAGCGCGCGCGCTATTACGGGCTCGAGGCGGATCTCGCAGAAGCCCTCGATGACTTGCAATCGGCTGGCAGTTTGAGGTGATGTTGTGATGATGACGGTCGGCTTATTCGTACTCATGTTTGTGTCCGTTGGTGGCCTGGCGTATGTAGTCCTGAGCCCCGCCAGCGCCCGCACGCAAAAGCGTGTTGCGGCAGTTTCGCGTGTGCCTGCAGGCTCGGCAAGTCCGGCGGTACGAATAGCGGGTGAGAATCAGCAGCGGCGTAAAAGTGTGTCGGCATTGCTGAAGGATCTGGAAAAGCAACAAAAGGCAAACAAGATCCGGCCCAGCATGCGCAAGCGCATTGAGCAGGCCGGTCTAAAGATGGCTCCGCGTACATATTATGTGGCGTCGGGGTTCTCCGGGCTGACTGCGGCTGCGGCCTGCGAATTTTTCCACCTGTCGCTGCTTGCAACAGTCCTTGGAGCATTCGCAGCCGGTGTCGGATTGCCCCGCTGGCTTTTGCTTTTCCTGAAGGCAAGGCGCCAAAAGGCGTTTACAGCGGAGTTTGCTAATGCAATTGACATCATCGTGCGTAGCGTCAAGTCAGGTCTACCTACCAATGAGGCGCTGAAAATCGTTGCCCGGGAGATGCCTCAGCCGGTGTCGGGGGAGTTTGATAAGCTTGTCGAGGGCCTGAAGGTAGGCGTCACGCTAGATCAGGGTGTTCGGCGCATGTATGAGCGCATGCCGACGGCGGAAGTCAATTTCTTCGGTATCGTCATGACTATCCAATCGCGAACGGGGGGAAATCTATCCGAAGCGCTGAGCAATCTGTCCGCGGTACTGCGTGACCGTAAGCGGTTGCAGGGAAAGATCCGGGCGATGAGTTCGGAAGCCAAGGCTTCTGCCATGATAATTGGCTCCCTTCCCCCGAGTGTAGCGCTTATGGTGTATATTTCGTCACCGAATTACATACTTCCGCTGTTCACGACCCACGCAGGCAATCTGATGCTTGCGGCGTGTGTGCTGTGGATGAGCTGCGGGATATTTGTCATGCAACGCATGATCAGCTTCAAGCATTGAGGGGCACTCGTGGACATACATCATCTCATTGATTTGATGTTCAATCTGCAGTTCTTGGTTACCGTTGTGGCTGCCGTACTTGCGTTCGCCACCATCGTGACGATCGGCATACCACTCATGGAACGCAATGTTCTGGCCGCACGCATGAAGTCCGTGGCCGAGCGGCGTGATGAGCTGCGGGCTCGTCATCATGCCGCTTTGAGGAAAGGCAAGCGTGGTTTGAGAAGCGAGCCGGTCAGCTTCATGAAAAGCACGGTTGAGCGTCTCAAGCTGTCACGGATCATGGAAAGCCACAGTACGCGTGACAAGTTGATTCGAGCGGGCTATCGCGGGCAGGCGCCACTCATCGCGTTTATGTTTTTCCGCTTTGTTATGCCGTTTATTGTCTTCGCGGTGTCACTGCTCTATCTATTTGTTTTGCTGCACCTGTCTTGGTCGACGAGCGAAAAGCTTGTGGCGTCGTTTCTGGCGGCGGGGTTTGGCTACTACCTTCCAGATTTGTTCGTGACCAACAAGATCCAGCGGCGACAAGAGTCGATCATGCGGGCATTTCCGGATGCGCTGGATCTGCTGTTGATCTGCGTTGAGTCCGGTATGTCCATTGAGGCCGCGTTCAGCCGGGTTGCGGCCGAGATCGGATCGCAGTCGGCTGAATTGGCTGAGGAATTCGCACTGACGACTGCAGAGTTGTCCTATTTGCCCGAGCGGCGGCAGGCGTTTGAGAATCTGGCCAGGCGCTGCGGACACTCCGGGGTCAAGGCTGTGGCCGCGGCGCTCAACCAAGCCGAACGCTATGGAACGCCTCTGGGCCAGGCGCTGCGGGTAACCGCGCAGGAGAACCGCGAGATGCGGATGCAGGAGGCTGAGCGCAAGGCAGCTGCGTTGCCAGCGAAGCTGACCGTGCCGATGATTCTCTTTTTTCTGCCCAGTCTGTTCATCGTCATCCTTGGCCCGGCGGCGATGCGTGTCATGCACCTCATGCACTGAGTGCATGAAAGATGGGCTCCCCCGCGCCCGCCCTTGTGGCTGTTGCTGGACGCGGAGGATGCATGCGGTTGCTGTGACTTCGTGCGGCTGGAAGATCTACGGTGGAGTTAGCTCTTCAGTTTAGCGGCTACCTCGGCGACCCGCCGGCCCTGAGCCTTGGCAATGGCCAGTTCCTTGGTGCTCGGCTGACGTGAACCATCGCCACCAGCCATGGTGGCTGCGCCGTAAGGCGAGCCGCCGCGTACCTCTGAGATGTCGAGTAGTTCGCCGACGCTGTAAGGAACTCCGACGTAGATCATACCGTGGTGCAGCAAGGTGGGGATGACCGTCAGGATGGTCACCTCGTTGCCACCGCCCGTCGCCGTTGAGGTGAAAACCGAGCCAATCTTTCCGACAAGGGCGCCCTTCGTCCATAAGGGACCGGTCATATCCCAGAAATTGCGCATTTGTGCGGCCATATTGCCGAAGCGGGTCGGGGTGCCGACGATGATCGCATCATACTCTGTAAGCTCCTCCACGCGCGCCAACTGAGCGTCCTGCTGCCACTTCATTCCCGCCCGACGGGCATTTTCCTCAGTCATCAGCTCCGGGACGCGCCGGATGGCAACCTCGGCGCCTGCTTCTGTGGCCCCTTCGGCGACAGCTTTGGCCATGCGCTCGATGTGGCCATAGCTCGAATGATAGAGAATTAGGACCTTGGTCATACGCCACCTCCTGGGTTGGAACGGCCCTGAAGATGGCGTCATTGGTCTATTCGTGCTAGGCGTCCGATTGGAACTCCCGTGTTCGAATTCGGCGAACGATGAAGCCCAGCCTCGATGCCATTACCACTTTTATCGCGATCGTCGAGGGCGGTGGTGTGAGCTCCGCCGCAAGGCGGCTCGGAATTGCCAAATCGGTCGTTTCCAAGCGTCTGGCGGAGCTGGAAGAAAGCGCTGGTGCCGAGCTCATCCGTCGCTCTTCGCGTGCCAGCCAGCCTACCGATGCAGGAGAGGCCTTTTATCTCCGCGCCAAGCGCATTGTCGCCGAGCTCGATGCAGCGCTGGAGGAAAGCGCCGCGGATAAGGGGCCGCTGCGCGGCCCTCTGCGGGTTGCCGCACCCTTGACCTTCACACGCCTCTATCTCAGCGACCTGTTTGTTCATTTTGCCGTGGAGCATCCAGGCGTCCTGCTCACCCTCGACTGTGACGACCGGCGCGTCGATATTCGTGGCGGTGGTTATGATCTGGCGATCCGCATCGGGCGGCTCTCAGATTCAGCTTTGATCGCGCGCAAGATTTGCGCAGCGACCATGGTGCTGGTGGCGAGCCCGGATTACGTCGCGCGCAGCGGGGCGCCTCAAACGATCGAGGATCTTAGCCAGCACAAGGTTCTTGCCTATGGCAATGCGGCGATGCCTCATCAATGGCGATTCGATGGTGAAGCAGGCCCCGTGCGCAGCATCACCGTCGAACCGCGGCTCACAGTTAATAGCACCGATGTGATGCTGGATGCTGCTCGCGCTGGGCTCGGCGTGTCCCGCCTGCCGCTGTTTTGTGTTGCCGAGGCGCTGGCCCGGGGTGAACTGGTGCGCCTTTTGCCGGGGAGCAGCCTTGAAAACGGACCGATCAGCGCTGTCTGGCTGCCCGATCGCCCACCGTCGAGACGCCTGCGCACCCTGATCGAAATTCTTGCCGAAGCCATTCCGCGGCGGCTGCGCCAGGCTGGCGCCCTGCCTTCTTGAGTGAACTGCGGCTCAATAATTGTCTTCTGCCGTGCGCAAGGCCGGGATCGTAGAGGGCGCCGCTGCGGCATTGGCGGGCGCGGTCTGCGACTTGGAGGTGGCGACCTTTGTCGGACTGTGCGCGGATGAGGTGGTGTGAGCTGGCTCGCGGCTGCCCAGGGGAGATGGGAGCTTTTCCACCACCATCGCAGCCTTGCCGCGTGGGAGTGCTGGGGTTGCTGCGGACGTTGGGCCTGCAGCCGGCGTGGTCTTGCGCGCCGGGGAGGGAGCCACTTTCGTCGCGCTGTCCACAGCCTTGGTCGTGCTCGTGGCGAGGCGTGTCAACTCAGCCAGATTCTGGGCAATGCGCGGATCTCTGCCGCCGTGCGCGAGCGCAGCCTCGAATAGCGTCTTGGCCTGATCCTTATGGCCCTGCAGCATCTGATTGAGCGCGTAATTATTGAGGACGCTGGGCTGATCAGGGCTAATCGCCAAAGCGGCCCGATAGGATTGGGCTGCCGCTTTGGTAGCATGGAGCTGGTCCTGGGCAACGCCACGTGCAGAAAGAAATGACCAATTATGCGGCTGTAGTTCGATCGCACGGTCGAGGAACGCGAGTGCCTCCTTGGCACGACCGAGTTCCACGAGGTCCTTGCCATATTCGCCCACAACGTCTGGATTATCAGGCGATAGCAGCATTAGCTGTGCCAATGCTCGCAGCGCCTCTTTATAGTCGCCATGCCTGCGTAATTGGCGCGCGCGACTGATTTCCCCCGAAAGGTTTTGAGGGTATGCGCCTGTCCCGTCTTTCGTAGGGACTTCGCGCGGCACCACAGAAGCCGTGACAGCATGTGATGTCGCGGGGCTACCGGCGCAGCCACTTACTGCCAGGGCGGCCGCGCCAAGTACGGCGAAGCGAAGCTGATGCCGACGCATTGAGGGACCAGGGACACGATGTACCGTCCTCCACAATGCCAATGATGCCTCAATAAAAACTTAAGTGCGTCGCGAAAACTCCTCCGATAGGAACTGCGCACGGCAGGCACAGCCTGTTGGTCAGGCGGCTGCCACTGCAGGCCTCCGGCACGGTTTACCACGCCGTCCCACAACACCCAGGGCAGCTAGCGCTCGGTACCCCCACGACGAGCAGGCGGTGGTTGACCGCAGACCTACGCCAATCAGGCGCCAAGTTCCTTGCGGGCCGCCTCTATCCAGTCCTGCATGGACGCCAGTGCCATGATGCGTTCGCTGTATTGGGCCAGACGTGGCGGTAAGCTGATATCATATGTGACAAATCGGCTGACCACTGGCGCGTACATGCAATCCGCGATCGAGAACCTTCCAAACAGGAAGCCGCCATCCTTGTCGTGGTGAAGCAGCGCCTCTTCCCAGGCCGCGGTGACGCGGGCGATGTCCTGCCTGACCTCGTCACTGAGCTCCGGCGTTGGCAAGCGGCTCGCAATCTGCATCGGCAGGGTTTTACGCAAAGAGGCAAAGCCGGCATGCATTTCACAGGCATAGGCGCGAGCGCGGGCGCGAGCGAGGGGGGCATCCGGCCACAAACCAGCCTCTTTGTGCCGCTCGGCCAGGGTTTCGCAGATGGCCAGACTGTCAAACACAGTCACGACTTCGCCGCCCTCCTCGATCTTGAGCGCAGGAACTTTGCCGGAGGGCGAGTGGCGCAGGATGTCACTGTGGGTTTGGGTGCGGTTGAGAGCGATGACGACTTCCTGGAATGCGGCACCGGTTGCCCGCATTGCCAGATAGGGGCGCAGGCTCCAGCTCGAGAGCTGCTTGCTGCCCACAACAAGTGTGTAGCGAAAGGTCATGGTACGCTTTCATTTGCGATCGTCGACAGTGCTACTTAAGGTCAGGCGCCGCCAAACGCAAAGGGTCTTCATGCACAGCTGCCTTGTAAAAAGCGCAAAATCCGCGATCCCGCTCTATGCGGTCCGCGCAGCGACGCGTGAGGCGACGCTGCGTGCTCTGGGTCGTCATGTCGAGCAATGGACGCAGAGTGCTGACTTTCAGGCCAGAAGCGGGGAACTACTGCTTGTGCCCGGCGACGACGGACGGGTGGCCGCAATCCTGTTCGGTTTGGGCAGGAATGACGATGCACTGGCTCTTGCCGCTGCTGCAGAGAAACTTCCGGCGGGAACCTACCGGCTCGCATCCGCGTCATCAGGCACGGATTTGGAGCCCCTCGGCTGGCTGCTCGGTACCTACAGCTATACGCGCTACCGCTCATTGCCAGCGCGCGCGCTACCAAAGCTGGTGCTGCCGGAGGGGTGCGATGGGGAAAATATCAGCCGCATCGCCGCCGGACTGTTCTGGGGCCGTGATCTGGTAGCAACCCCGGCCAATGACATGGGGCCTCAGGACCTTGCAGCTGCGGCCCGCAGCCTGGCCAAGCGCCATCGTGCCAAATGCCGTATCATTGCGGGGAAGGCCCTTGCCGAGGGCTATCCGATGATTGAGGCGGTGGGCGGAGGATCGGCGCGTCCGCCCTGTCTCATCGACCTCACCTGGGGAAATCGGGGCGCACCCAAACTCACCCTGGTCGGCAAGGGGGTTTGCTTTGACAGCGGCGGCCTTGATCTCAAATCCGCTGCCGGCATGCTGACCATGAAGAAGGACATGGGCGGAGCTGCAGCAGTGCTCGCCCTTGGTCACATGATCATGGATGCGAGACTCGACGTGCGCTTGCGCATTCTCGTTCCCGCGGTCGAAAATGCCGTTTCCGGCACTGCCTATCGGCCCGGTGACGTTTTGAGGAGCCGCAAGGGGCTGACCGTCGAAATTGGCAATACCGATGCTGAAGGCCGACTGGTGCTCGCGGACGCCCTCAGTTTGGCCGATGAAGAGGAGCCTGATCTGCTCATCGATATTGCCACGCTGACCGGTGCGGCACGCGCGGCGACGGGTATGGAATTGCCGCCCTTCTTTACCGATGACGAAGCTCTGGCTAAGGCGCTTGAGCAATATGGGCATGACGTGGCCGACCCCTTGTGGCGTCTGCCACTGTGGCGCGGCTATGAGAATACACTCGACAGTTCCATTGCCGACCTCAACAATGCACCGGCCTATGCACTGGCGGGTGCGATTACCGCTGCGCTGTTCCTCAACCGCTTCGTGACGAAAACCTCGCGCTGGATGCATCTGGACATCCCGGCCTGGAATGATCGGCCGCGGCCTGGGCGAAAGGTGGGGCCCGATCTTAACGGAGTGCGCGCTCTCTTTGCCTTGCTTTCAGCCCGCTATGCGCGCACGCGGCTCCGTCGCCCTTCGGCAGATCGAGGATGATCGCATATGCTAAGTAGCCAAGCCCACATACTTGCCGATATTGCCTGGGAAGCCGGAACCGTGATTCTTGGTCACTATGGCGGGACTTTTGAGACGCGTCGTAAGCACGATAGCTCGCCGGTCACCGTCGCCGATGAAGAGGCGGAAATCCTGATCCTGTCCCGATTGCGCGCGCACTGGCCCGAAATTCCCGTGATTGCCGAGGAGGAAGTTGCCCGTGGCCACCGCATCATGGCCGGCAGCCACTTCTTTCTGGTCGACCCACTCGACGGTACGAAGGAGTTCATCAACCGCAATGGTGAATTCACGGTCAATATCGCGGAGATCAGTAATCAGGAGCCGGTACGCGGCGTCGTTTATGCGCCAGCGCAGGGACAAATGTGGATTGGTGACGGTACAAACGGTGCGGTAAGTTTGAGAGTAAATCCGGAGCTCAAACCAGATTTCTCATCGGCCAGGCCGATCAGAGCGCGACGCGCGCCTTCAGATGGCATGATTGCCGTCGCCAGTCGCTCCCATCGCGACAGCAAAACTGAGGAATACCTCGCCCATTACCGGATCAAGGACTTTATTGCTGCTGGATCAAGCCTCAAGTTCTGTCTCGTTGCAGCAGGCACGGCTGACATCTATCCGCGTCATGGCAGGACCATGGAGTGGGATACTGCGGCGGGTCATGCTGTGCTGGCCGCCGCAGGCGGTACGGTGACACTTCTTGACGGTGGCCCGTTGCTCTATGGCAAGCCTAATTATGAGAATCCCTATTTTGTGGCCCGCGGTCCCAGATGACGTGCGGTGAGGGGCGGATTGATCATGCGGACCTGGTGGGATCCCCTGGCTGATACGCCACGACATATGCCGCCCCTCCTTGGGTGGGGCGCGGTGGCTGGATCCGCTGCATGGCAGCCGACGAGAACGTGGCTCAACGGTCGTAGTTATGTCGGCTCGAATAAAACAGGAGTGCCATCAGGCCGCCACCCACGGCCAGCGTGACGACGGCGCCGAGGCCCATAAACAGCCAGCCGAGCGGGCTCATGGCTACGCCGCTCAGTGACGTCCAGGTGCGCAGGGCAATCCACGCCGCCCAAACCAGAAATCCGAGCAGCACGATGATGGCAAACCACCCGGCTCGGCCCAAAGGGACACGCTTTTGTGGCGATGGGAGCTTGGTCATCGCAAAGCTGACCGACGCGACCACGAGGGCCGGATCATGCATCCGTCAATTATGCTTGACGATTTGGATAAAGCTGCGAATGGCATCGGCATTGCGGCCTCCATCATTGCGTCCGACGCGACTTTCCGAGCGTATGTCGACTTTGGCGCCGGCGCCCGAGGGACGCACCCTGATAACAATATCGTCGACGAGGCCAAATAGGAAGCTGGTATCGGTTGCCTCGATGCGGCCTTCTTCCGGACTTTGGGCGACGATATCCCATCCCCTCTGCTGTGCCGCTTTGAGCGCGCGTGCATATAATTGGGCCGGGCTCATGAGCAAACGCAGTGTATAGATGTCCGTATAGTATTTGCGTTGCCACTGCGCCACGGTTCGGGTTTTGCCGTGCCAGGTAACCGGCGAATTGCCATCATATCGGGCGCTGTTGGGCGAACCCTTGCGCAGTGCCAGGAGCGCGCGAAAATGCGGGGGGTTGGCGATGTCCGTAGTGATGTCATGGATCGGCGGTGAGTTCTGGATGCTGTAGTAATCGTAGATCGGAAGCGCCAGCACCACTGCTGCGCCAAATACCCCGATCAGACCATAAGCGGTTGCGCCGTTACCTTTGCCGAACCAGGCCAGCAGTCCCCAAACGAGGCCGATGGCGAGGGCGGCGAAGGCGACATAGACACACCAAGGCAGCAGCACGTCGAGCCCCATATGGTAAGTCCAAAAGCCCAGACGGGTGCCAAAGCCCGCTGTCAGTCCCAATAGCGCCGACAGTACAAAGCCCGTGAAGGCCAGTTTGCCCAGTGTCGGTACGATGCGCATGGCTGCTCTCCCAACCTCAGGCAACGCCCGGCAGGCGATAATCGGCGAAGGCTTTGCGCAGTTCCAGCTTCTGGATCTTACCCGTGGCGGTATGTGCGATGCTGTTAACGAAAACGACGTCGTCGGGTATCCACCATTTGGCGATCTTGCCGGAAAGATGATTCAAAATGTCTTCGCGCGTTGCCGCCTTGCCCGGTTTCAGAACCGCGATAAGCAGCGGGCGTTCGTCCCATTTGGGATGATGAACGCCGATCACCGCAGCTTCGGCGACCGCAGGATGGCTCACGGCCAGATTTTCGATTTCAATGGAGGAAATCCATTCTCCACCTGACTTGATAACGTCCTTAGCACGATCCGTAATCGTCATGTAGCCATCTTCATCAAGCGTGGCCACGTCGCCGGTATCAAACCAGCCCTCCTCATCAAAGGCACTGGCTCCCTCGCCACGAAAATACCCTTTGGCAATTGCAGGACCACGCACCTTGAGCCGGCCGAAGGTCTTGCCGTCGCGGGGCTGCTCCTGTCCGCCATCGCCCACAAGCTTGAGCTCGACACCGAACAAAGGCCGTCCCTGTTTGACCTTGTAGTCCAGCTGGCGGGGATAAGGCAGTTCCTCAAAACCGGGTTTGAGCGTGCCCAAAGTGCCCAGAGGGCTCATCTCGGTCATGCCCCAGGCATGAATGACTTCTACTCCATATTTGGTCTCGAAGGTTTCGATCATCGACCTCGGAGCGGCGGAGCCGCCGATCACAACTCGCTTCAGATGCGGTAATTTCTTTCCTGAGGCCTCGAGAAACTGCAGCAGGCCCAGCCAGACTGTGGGGACCGCTGCCGTCATCGTGACCCGCTCGGTCTCCAGCAGCTCACAGATCGAATTGCCGTCAAGTTTGGCTCCTGGCATGACGAGGTTGGCGCCCACCATTGGTGCCAGGAACGCCAGGCCCCAGGCATTGGCATGAAACATAGGGACAATCGGCAATACGGTATCGCGACCGGTTACACCAAGCGCATCGCCGCCGCTTGCCACCAGACTGAGCAGCACATTGGAGCGGTGGCTGTAAAGAACACCTTTGGGATTACCGGTCGTTCCCGACGTGTAGCACAAGCCACAGGCCGCCCGCTCGTCGAGCTCGCGCCAGGCAAAATCACCGTCGCCAGCGGCTATAAAGTCTTCGTAGGCGACGAGGTTGGGCACCGAGATCTGTGGCAGGTGGGCACGATCGGTCAGTGCTATGAAGAGCTTGATCGCAGGCAATTGGGCCGCGATCTGCTCGATCACGGCTGTGAAACTGGTATCAAAAAACAGCACGCGATCTTCGGCGTGGCTGGCAATCCAGGCAATCTGCTCTGGAAACAGGCGTGGATTAATGGTGTGGTAGACCGCGCCCATACCGGCAATGCCGTACCAGGTTTCCAGATGTCGCGCCGTGTTCCAGGCCAAGGTGGCAACACGCTCACCTTCCTTGATGCCGAGCCGATCCAGCGCTTGGGCTACTTTGCGGGCGCGCAGGGCGAGTTCGCCATAGGTCGTACGCGCCATTGGCCCCTCCACGGAGCGTGTCACGATTTCCCGCCGGGCATGGTAGAGCGCAGCATGATCAATGATTTTGTGGACCAGCAACGGCCAGTCCTGCATGAGACCGAACATCCAAATATCCCCGATAATGGCCGCATCATAACCGGCCCGGCGACGGGAGCAATCCGGCTTTGCCTTTTGAGTCCTTTATCTGAGGCATGAACGCGCCCAGAGACCTCCACCTCGACCTCCGGAGGGACGGGTGGGTGGGGCAGGGCTCCGGCAACATGGCGGGACAATGCTCACTTGGTCGCAGCCACGCCGGTCGGGCTCGTTTGCCAGGGGGAGGTGCCCTTTGAGGGGAGGCGGGCGCGGTTTTCGCCCGGGGTAGGTCAAGGGCCGCAAAATGGACCGTTGCGCCGGCACGACTTCCTGCTCATGCTTTTGCCGCCATCAACCAGAGGCGGTACCAGGGCTGCGATGAGCTGCGAACTCACCAACTCGGCTGTGCGCCGGCATATCGCAGCCGTCACGCTCGGTAATGCTCTCGAATTCTACGATTTTCTCACTTATTCGTTTTTTGCCATTCAGATTGGGCACTGTTTCTTTCCGAGCATGAGTGGGTACGGCAGTCTGATGGCGTCGCTTGCGACCTTCGGCGCAGGTTTTGTAACACGCCCGCTTGGTGCTCTGGTCATCGGTCAATATGCTGACAAGGTCGGACGCAAACCGGCGATGCTTCTCAGTTTCGTTCTGATTGGGATGTCAATCTTCGCCATGGCTCTCATTCCACCTTACCGCAGTATAGGCTTGGCCGCACCGGTACTTTTCGTTGCGTCGCGCATGATGCAGGGCTTTTCCCTGGGCGGCGAAATTGGTTCCAATACCGCCTTTCTGGTAGAAGCCTCCCCGCCGGCGACGCGCGGCTTCATCGTCTCATTTCAGGGCGCAAGTCAGATGGCGGCGATCCTCGCCGGCAGCCTGGTCGGTGCATTACTCTCCGAGGTGCTATCTGCTGGCGCGCTGACTGCCTATGGCTGGCGCATCGCTTTTGCGCTTGGTGGTCTCGTCGTGCCGCTGGGGTGGTGGCTGCGACGCAGTCTGCCTGAGACCTTGCATCTGCCGGATCCTGTCGCTGAGTCAGAAAGCAAGCCTGCGAACCTCGCCCGGGACCACTGGCGCGTAATGGTGTTGGGGCTCGTCATTCTTGGCATGGGCGCTATCGGCAGCTATGTGCAGATGTATATTGTCACCTACGCCCAGCACACCTTGGGTCTACCCGCGCGCGCCGGATTTCTTGCGTCTTGCGCCAACGCGGTTGCGGCCATACCGGCCTTGTTGCTGGGAGGCTGGTTGTCGGATCGCTTTGGCCGCTGGCCGGTTAATGTTCTGGCCAATGCACTCTTACTGCTACTGGTAGTGCCGCTTTTTGCCTGGACCGTGGAGCGTGGCTCCGCTGCTGTTCTCATTGCCAGCATGACCCTGCTTGGCTTTGTTTCCAATCTGACTTTTGGCGTGGTTTGTGCAGCCTTGGGCGAGGGTCTTCCGCAGACAATCCGTTCCCGCGCCTTTGGTACCGTCTATTCGCTGGCAATAGCGGCCTGTGGCGGCTCAACGGAATTCATAGTGACCTGGTTGATTCATTCCACCGGTAGTGCGATGGCGCCGGCATGGTATGTTGCCGGCGCCACAGCGGTGGCACAGGTTGCGCTCATGATGCTGCCGGAGACCGCGCCCCTGCGAGTTATGCATTCCACCGCACGAATAGAGCCAGAGGCCACGGCCGCAGAACACACCTAGGTTCACTGCAACGTCATGGATGGTCTACAGATGTCACTTACAAACGCTCAAACGCGCGATGTGGAAGCACTGCTTCATCCCTATACCGATCTCGTCCGACATCGCAGTGTTGGGCCTGTCATCTTCGAGCGTGCCCAGGGGATCCATATTTATGATGACAAGGGCAAAGATTACATTGAAGCGATGGCTGGCCTATGGTGCACAGCTCTGGGCTGGGGTGATGGCGAACTCGTCGAGGCGGCGAGTGAACAAATGCGCAAGCTTTCCTTTGGTCATCTTTTTGCCGGACGCAGCCATGAGCCGGCCATCGCATTAGCGGAAAAGCTCAAGGAAATTGCGCCCTTCAAGGTTTCCAAGGTGTTTTTCGCCAACTCCGGATCTGAAGCCAATGACACGCAGATCAAGCTTTACTGGTATGCCAATAACGCGCTGGGTCGCCCCAACAGGAAAACCATCATCAGTCGCGAAAAGGCCTATCACGGAGTGACGCTGGCCTCCGCATCACTGACAATGCTGCCAGCCAATCATCGTAGTTTCGACCTTCCCTTTGACTTTGTGCGGTATGCCGAATGTCCCCATTATTATAAATCCGCCAGTGTGGGCGAAGACGAAGTCGCCTTTAGCGAGCGCATGGCAGCCAGGCTGGCTGAGTTGATTGAGCGAGATGGACCAGAGCACATCGCAGCGATGATCGCCGAACCGCTCCAGGGTGCTGGTGGAGTGATTTTGCCGCCGCGCGGATATTGGGAGCGCATCGGCAAGGTTCTCGAGCGCTATGGGATTCCGCTCATTGTTGATGAGGTCATCACCGGATTCGGTCGAACCGGGAAATGGTTTGGCAGCGAAACCTACGCGATGAAACCGGCCAGCATGACGATTGCCAAGGCATTGTCCTCCGCCTATTTGCCGATTTCGGCTGTATTGCTCGGTGATGAGCTTGCTGCCGCAGTTGAGGCTGAAAGTGGCCGGATCGGCACCTTCGGCCATGGCTTCACCTATGGTGGACATCCGGTGGCCTGCGCTGTCGCGCTGAAGACGATTGAACTGTATCAGACGCGTGACGTCATCGGGCACGCCGCACGCATGTCCCCGCACTTCCAGGACCGGCTCCACGCGCTCTGCGCTCATCCGCTGGTGGGAGAGGTGCAGGGTGTTGGTCTGATTGGTGCTCTTGAGCTTGTGGCCGACAAGCAAAGCCGCATGAACTTCAGTAGTCTGCACCAGGTAGCCGCGACGGCGGCCGGTTTTGCGCAGGATGAGGGCGTAATCGTTCGCCCGTTGATGGGGGACAGGCTTGCGGTCTGTCCGCCACTTGTGATCGTCGAAGCAGAAATCGACGAGCTCTTTGCACGCCTCCGCCGTGGTCTTGACCGTACACTTGAGTGGGTCCGCAAGGAGGGTTTGTTGGGCAATTGAGGTGCTTGCCTGGAACACATTCGCGGTGCGATGCGTTAAAAATCTGAAGCCGGGGCGCCTGGATGCCCATCAGACGCAAACAGCCCCTGTGCCAAGGCGAGATGAAACCCTATGTCTACCCCTGCAGAGGCGCGGACTGCGACCGTTCTTGCTGAAATCGCGAAGGAGCGTGCCGCTATTGCGGACAAGACCGAGCGCCTGCGTGCGTTACGTCTGGCGAAGGAAAGCGAAGAGCGCAGCCGTGCAGCGATTTCGGGCAGCGCGACGGCGCGGCGCAAGCGCAGAGCCGCTGTAAAAATGGTGCGCGTGAATGTGTCGGGATAGTCGCGATCAACGGGTGGCGTGTCGTTGAAGCGGGTTCGTGGGCCATCGGCAATCGAAATTATCCAATATCATCAACATGTTTTGGTGTGATGACCGGACCAGGCTAGGGCGCATGGGAATGCCGGTTGGTCGCCACACCCCGGCACCGAGGGTGGCAGGCTGCTGGCCTCTGGCGCAGCCTTGCCTTGCGCAAAAAGCGGTAGCAGAGGCGGAACCAGCCATGCTCTAATTGGTTACCGGTTTGGCGGGACGATTAAAGCCTGCCGGAACCCTTGCTGCGAGCCTTGCCTCGCGAATTTGCACAAACGCACTTTAGGAGAAGTTTCGCTATGGCCGACCCGTTCACGTTGCCACCACTGCCCTATGACCAGAAGGCACTTGAGCCTGTGATTTCGTCGAACACGCTCGGTTTTCATTATGGAAAGCATCATCAGGCCTACGTCACGAACCTCAACAAGCTGGTTCAGGGAAGCGAATTTGAGAGCATGGGGCTCGAGGATGTCATCCGCAAAAGCCATGGCAAGAATGCTGGTATCTTCAACAACGCCGCTCAGATTTGGAACCATACATTCTACTGGCACAGCCTGAAGGCCGGAGGCAGCCAGCCCGGTGGCAAGCTCAAAGAGGCGATTGAGGCGTTCGGCGGGCTGGAGAAGCTGAAGGCTGATTTTGCCGAGGCCGCGAAGACCCAGTTCGGCTCGGGATGGGCCTGGATCGCCGCCCGCGGGGGTAAGCTCGAGGTCTTGAAGACCGGTAATGCCGAAACGCCGCTGGTCGGTGGCGCCACAGCCTTGTTGACCATCGATGTCTGGGAGCACGCCTATTACCTTGATTATCAGAACCGTCGCCCGGACTATGTGAGCGCCGTCATCGACAAGCTGCTCAATTGGGACTTCGCTGCAGAAAACCTGGCTAAGGCCAAATAGGAAGGTCGTTAGCGCAATTTTCGGAAAGGGGTGCGATGTTTTGCGCCCCTTTCATTTTTGTCTTGCTTTACGTTAACGTCAACGGAATAGTGTTGCTGAGGGAGCGAAGAAAGGCCGCGCCACGGCAAAGACCTTGGGCGGAAAAGGACATGAGCCGCACTTATACTATCCGTGAACTCACCCGCGAATTTTCTGTCACCGCACGTACCTTGCGGTTCTACGAGCAGGAGGGGCTCCTGTCGCCCAGTCGCCGGGGGCAGGCGCGAATCTACTCAGGCCGGGATCGTGCCCGCCTGACCCTGATCCTGCGGGGACGCCGCGTTGGCTTCTCCCTGGCAGAAATGCGCGAAATTCTCGATCTTTACACACCGGGTGATGGCGGCATGGCCCAGCTTGCACATTCCCGTGACAAGTTTGTGCAGCGCATTGACGCCCTCGAGCGCCAACGCCGCGATATTGATGAAAGCATCGCCGAGCTCAGACTGGGACTGGAAGCGATCGATCACCGCCTGGCCGAAGATCAGGATATGACCCGCCCTTCGCCTCGGGCGATTGGCTTTGGGATGATTCCGGCCGACTAGAGTCGTTACCATGACTAGATCTGTTTCATGCGTGTCTGACCCGAGGCCGCGCCATCACCTAATTTTCCGAGCAGGAGAAGCAAATGACGGAATGCTATATCTATGATGCGGTCCGCACGCCGCGTGGGCGGGGCAAGAAGGACGGCGCGTTACACGAAGTGACAGCGCTGGAGCTCGCGACCCAGGCGTTGCAAGCCATCCGTGACCGCAATCAGCTGGACACCCAGTGGGTCGACGACGTGGTCCTGGGCTGCGTGGATCCTGTGGGAGAACAGGGATCCGATATTGCCCGCATTGCCGTGCTGAACGCGGATTACTCTGAAAGCGTTGCCGGAGTGCAGATCAACCGCTTCTGTGCAAGTGGCCTTGAGGCGACCAACATGGCTGCTGCCCAGGTCATGAGCGGTCAGTCGGAAATGACAATTGGTGGCGGCGTGGAATCAATGAGCCGCGTCGGCATGGGCGCCAGTGGCGGGGCATGGTCGACAGACCCCTCTATTGCCATCAAGAGCTATTTTACCCCCCAGGGCATTGGCGCAGATCTGATCGCCACACTCGATGGCTTTTCCCGCGACGATGTCGATGCCTACGCCGTAGAGAGCCAACGGCGCGCAGCCAACGCCTGGGAAAAGGGATATTTCAGGAATTCGGTCATTCCGGTCAAAGACATCATCGGGCAGACAATTCTGGACCGTGACGAACACCTGCGCCCTGATGCCACCATGCAGTCGCTTGCATCGCTTAGTCCGGCATTTGTGCAATTGGGCGCTTTTGCCGGGTTCGATGCAGTGGCACAGCAACGCTACCCCCAGGTTGAAGCCCTCAATCACGTTCACCACGCCGGCAACTCTTCTGGTATTGTTGATGGCGCGGCAGCCGTGCTGCTGGGTAGCAAGGAGGCGGGGAAGGCGAACGGCCTTAAGCCGCGCGCGCGGATTCGGGCCTTTGGATCAATCGGCTCCGAACCCTGCATCATGCTGACGGGGCCTGCACTCGTTACTGAAAAGGTCCTGAAGCGGGCAGGTATGACCCCTGCCGACATCGATCTCTTCGAGCTCAATGAGGCATTTGCCAGTGTCGTGCTGCGCTTCATGCGCGTGCTCGATATTGATCACGACAAGGTCAACGTGAATGGCGGCGCCATCGCCATGGGCCATCCCCTCGGTGCCACTGGTGCGATGATCCTCGGGACCGTTCTTGACGAACTCGAGCGGCGCAATCTGACTACCGCACTGGTGACACTCTGTGTCGGCGCCGGCATGGGCACGGCAACCATCATCGAACGGATTTGACACCGATTCCAACGGATCATGCCGACGGGAAGGGCCAGAGACTGGTCTAGACCAATGTCGGAAAACCACAACGAAGGCTGTTCTTATGAGCTTCACCAATTTCAAAATCGAGCGTGACAGCGACGGCATTCTCACCGTGGTGTGGGATGTGCCCGGGCGCACCATGAATGTGCTGACCAATTCGGCCATCGGCGAACTTGCACAAATCGCCCAGACTGCAGCGACGGACCCCCAGATAACCGGGATCATCATCACTAGCGGTAAACGCAACGGCTTTTGTGCCGGCGCCGCGCTGGATGAAATGCAGGATAATGCCGCAGCCGGCTCAGCGACCTCGTCGGACGCCGACGCTGCCAAGCGACGCTTCGATGGCGTGATGGTCTTCCACAAGGCGCTGCGCCAGCTTGAAACCTGCGGCAAGCCGGTCCTGGCTGCAATCAATGGCCTTGCGCTGGGCGGCGGACTTGAGGTGGCTTTGGCCTGCCATTATCGCTTTGTTGCCGATGACCCGCGTATTACGCTTGGTCTGCCGGAAGCCAAAGTCGGTCTCTTGCCCGGTGGCGGTGGTACACAGCGCGTACCGCGCCTGATTGGTGCCATGCAGGCGCTGCCGATGCTACTGCAGGGCTCGAGCATTGATCCGCAAAAGGCTCTTGCGATGAAGCTCGTGCACAAGATCGTGCCTGCACCACAACTGCTGACAGAAGCCAAGGCCTTCCTTCGTACCAAACCAGAGGCGGTGCAGCCGTGGGACAAAAAGGATTATAAGGTTCCTCATGGTGGGCCCTATTCACCCGGCGGCGGCCAGGCGTTTACGATGGGTAGCTCGATGTTGCGCAAGGAAAGCTACGGCAATTATCCAGCGCAACGCTACATTCTGTCCTGCGTTTATGAGGGCCTCATTGTACCGATTGAGGCTGGCCTGCGTATTGAGGCCAGATATTTCACCAAGCTTTTGATGCAGCCGGAAAGCCGCAATATGATCAGATCCTTATTCCTGTCGATGCAGGAACTGGGAAAAGGCGCGCGCCGTCCTCAGGGCGAACCCAAAAGCGAAGTCAAGACAGTTGGCGTGATCGGTGCCGGGGTGATGGGCTTCGGCATCGCCTACGTGTCGGCACTCGCCGGTATCGAGGTCATCCTCATCGACTCCACCCAGGAGCGTGCAGCTGCCGGAAAGGAAAACTGCGCCCGTATTCTAGACAAGGCGATCTCACGTGGCAAATCTACGCCCGAAAAGAAGGCTGAAGTGCTGGGCCGGATTCAGGCGACCGCCGATTATGCCGGACTTGCTCATGCTGATCTCGTCATCGAAGCCGTGTTCGAGGATCGTGCCGTCAAGGCAGAGGTGACGAAGAAGGCCGAAGCAGTGCTTCCATCTTCGTGCATCTACGGCACAAATACCTCGACCCTTCCCATCAGCGGGCTTGCCGAAGCCAGCCAGAGACCGGAAAACGTGATCGGCATTCACTTCTTCTCGCCAGTGGACCGGATGGGATTGGTTGAAATCATCCTCGGGAAGAAGACCAGTACGCGCGCGCTGGCTGTTGCCATCGACTATGTTCAGAAGATCAAAAAAACACCAATCGTCGTCAATGATGCGCGTGGTTTCTACACGTCTCGCTGCTTTGGCACCTATACGCGCGAAGGTCTTGCGATGGTGGCAGAGGGCATACACCCAGCCATGGTTGAAAATGTCGGACGCATGGCGGGTATGCCGATGGGAACGCTCGAAGTGCTCGACTCCGTTGGTCTTGATACGCCGCTTAAAGTGGTGCGGCAGACACGCAAGGACCTTGGAACCAATACGCCTGATGCCATGGAAGAGTTCCTGGCAGATATGGTGGAGACCAAGCACCGGCTGGGCCGCAAGAACGCCAAGGGATTTTATGACTATTCTGATGACGGCAAGCGGCTGCGGATCTGGCCGGAAATGATTTCCAGCCGAGCCTGGAAAGCGGATGCCGACGTCGAGGAAATGAAGCAGCGCTTTCTGACCATTCAGGCACTGGAGGCGGCGCGCTGCTTTGAAGAGAAGGTGATCACCGATCCGCGCGATGCTGACGTTGGCGCCATTCTCGGATGGGGCTTTGCGCCGTTTACCGGGGGTCCGATTTCCTACATCGACACACTCGGGACCAAGGCATTTGTCGAACGCTGCCGCAATTTCGAAAAGAAATTTGGTGAGCGCTTCAAACCCTGCGCGCTTCTTCTTGAGATGGCCCAGACCAATCAGAGTTTTTATTCCCGTTTCGCGCCGCAAAAGCAGGCGGCGTGAGCCGGGCGTGCAGTCGCCAGCCTCAAGCGGGGGGTCGGCTTGCCGGCCCCCGAACTTTATCCGGCACCACCCGACAACGCCGCCAGGATGGCTGGCTGCTCAATCTGGTCGGCACGCCTGCCGTCGGCTTGCTTCGGAAAAATTCTGCTTTAGAGTTTGATCGCCAGCAAAAGTGAGGAAACGACAATGAATTATGGTCCCTATGAGGAGGTAGTGGTCGCTGTCCGTGATCGCATCCTCACTCTTACCCTCAACCGTCCGGAAAAACTCAACGCATTTACCGCGACGATGATGCGTGAAATGATCGATGTTTTCACGCGGGTGAATGAGGATGATGAAGTGCGGGCGGTGGTAGTAACCGGCGCAGGCCGGGGCTTTTGTGCCGGCGCGGATCTTTCTCAGGGTGCCGACACGTTTAATGCAACCAGGCGCGGTGACCGACCGGAACGCAACGCCGGGCCGGCAGACGCAGTTGACTTCTCGGACGAGCGGGTGCGTGACGGCGGTGGGCGCGTCACGCTCGCCATTTTCGATTGTCTGAAGCCGGTCATCGCTGCGGTCAATGGCCCTGCAGTTGGCATTGGCGCAACGATGCAGCTGGCCATGGACATCCGCATTGCAAGCGAGCAAGCCCGCTTTGGCTTTGTGTTCTCCCGCCGCGGTATCGTTCCCGAAGCGTGCTCGAGCTGGTTTTTGCCCCGGATCGTTGGTATCGGGCAGGCGTTGGATTGGTGCATGTCGGGTCGGGTGTTCCCGGCCGCTGAGGCCCTCGCCGGCGGTCTTGTTAAGGAAGTCGTATCGCCAGAACAGCTGCTCGCCCGTGCCTATGAGATCGCAGGGGAGATCCGTGACAACACCTCTGCCGTATCGGTAGCGCTGATCCGTCAGATGATGTGGCGCCTGTCGGCGCTGGATCATCCCATGGAAGCTCACAAGATAGACAGTCGGGGGATTTATGCCCGTGGCGCGTCGGCAGATGTCCGCGAGGGTGTCGTGAGTTTTCTCGAAAAGCGGCCTGCCAATTTTCCTGACAAGGTCTCGCGCGACATGCCGCGATATTATCCGTGGTGGCAGGAACGGATGTATTCCTGACCTGGCGCAGCCGGGAAAGGACAACTGCCCACAGACCCTAGGTGGACGAAGCCGCTAGCTTTGTGCCGGAAGTGTTGATGGACTGGGCAGTGGCAGCGTGACGTGCACCCTTCGTCGGGTGCGCGCCATGCCGCTTTGCGCGGGAGAGCTGAGGGCTAATGACCAGGCCCCGGTTGGCTCAAAATCGAGGGCTGGCCCGTGCCCAGGCCAGTCGGTGTCCGTCGGCAGCTCAGATAGCCAGAGTTCCATCCGGCGCGATAGGAGGGCACCGTCTGATAGGCGGAGTTGTTTCGCACAGGCGTATCTTTATAGGTCGCCGTTCCCGCACCGGTTGCCGCCGCGCAGCCATCTTCATAGCCTGCCCTATAGGGTTGGCTGTGCTGCGTGGCCGGATCGTCAAGTCCCACGCATCCTGCGAGTGTGAGCGCACACAATAAGGGAAGGAAAAGTTTCATCATCAGCCCTCATATCACGCTTGCGTGCGGCGGGCCATGAGAGTTCAAGATGTCGGCGAGTGCGTGGCCCCGGCAGTAGACCATCGTGAGCTTGCCGGAACTGGGCTAAAAATAGCGCCAGTTGAGATAAAGCTGAGAGAGGGCGATCGCGGCCAGCATCATTGGCAGTGCCGTTGCGGCAAAGCGCATAAAGGAAAAATGCACGCCGCTCTTCTCAGCCAGACCGGCGACAGTGAAATTGGCACTCGCCCCGATCAATGTGCCGTTGCCACCCAGGCATGCACCAAGGGACAGTGCCCACCACATCGGCGTTAGGTCATGTGCCCCGTGAAGTGCGCTTTCCAGGTGCTGAATGAGGGGGATCATGGTGGTCACGAACGGAATGTTGTCGACAATAGCTGAGAGGATGGCGCTACCCCAAAGAATGGCCGTGGCTGTCCTGAAAGGATCACCGTGGGTGGTTTGAATGAGAGCGTGCGCCAGCCAGTCGAGCACGCCGGCGTGTTCAATGCCACCAACGATCACGAACAACCCGACGAAAAAGAGCAGTGTATTCCACTCGACCTGGGCGAAGGCCTGTGCAACCAGATCTGCGTGTTTGCGATGATGATGTGGAATGGTTTCCAGCAACATCAATGCACCGGCCCCCGTTAGAGCAACGGTGGCGACTTCCAGATGAAGCCACCGAGCCAGAACGAGGCCGGCGATGACACTCGTAATAACCGTCAGTGAGCAGGCGAGCAGCCAGTGGTCCTCGATCATCGCCGATGGACTCAGTCCCATCAGGCGTTCTCGCCGTTGCGGCGAAGCGCTCAGATGAATACCCCAGATGGCGTGATTGACGATGAGTTGCAGCGCAAGGAGTGCTACGACCAGCGGCCCAAGATTGACCAGAAAGGCATTGAATGAAAGGTGCGCAGCAGTTCCGATCAGGATGTTGGGTGGATCGCCAATGAGAGTCGCGGTCCCGCCAATATTGCTCGCGAATATCTCAGTGACCAGAAAGGGGTAGACCGCCAGTTCCAACACCTCCGCAATCACGAACGTCACTGGTACGACCAGCAAAACCGTCGTGACATTATCAAGCAGTGCAGAAGACACCGCGGTCAAAAGTGAAAGTACTACCATCAGGCCGGCCGGCGACCCGCGTACGAGCTTGGCTGCAAGGATGGCCACATACGCGAAGAGCCCGCTTTTGCGGGCTACACCCACGATCATCATCATTCCTGCAAGGAGGCCAAGCGCATTGAAGTTGACGGCTGTAACGGCCTGGTTCTGGGTCAGGACGCCCGCGATAACCATGATGCACGCGCCCAGAAGAGCGCTCAACGCGCGGTTGATGCGAGAACTGAGGATTACCACATAGGTGATGATGAGAATGCCGGTTGCTGTCCAGAACAGCGCCGTGCCCTCCGCCATGATGGCCCCTGATCAGGTTTTGTCCGGCCGGGAGCTTATGACACGGATTGCCGCGGACCGAGAGAGCAGACCCTGCAGTTTGCCATCGGCCGCCACCACAGGCAAAATGCTGTGGCCTCGGCAAAAAAGCTGCAATGCCTCGACTGCAGGGGTGTCGGGACGGACAAAGGCTGCCTGCCGATTGCACCACTCCTTGACCTGATGCGCAGCGATGGCCTGGAATCTGGCGCGTAGCTCGCTGAGGTCATCGGAAATGAAACGCAGATTGGCTTTCATGTCGCCGGCGACAGCGACCCGTGGCACAATGCGTGCCAGCAGCTCGTCGAGCCCGAATACGCCAATATAGTCTCCTTCTGTGGTGACCACTGGCAGGCTTTGCACCGGCGCCCCTGTCAGAAGCTCAGCGGCCTCACCGAGCGTGCTGTCCGCACGGAGCGGCGCCGGACTGGCGTGGATGAGCGCACCACAGTTCATGAAGTCCTCTTTCAGCAAGCGCGGGCAGTGGTGCTCTAGCCCGGGCAGGAGGTCCCTTCAAGTCCGCGTCCCAAGGGGCCAGTGGAAATCTCGCGGTACGCGTGGCAGGGCGGCCTGCCGGGGCTCCACGCCCCTGGATGCCAGCCAGCAACGCCCGCCGTTGGCAGCTTGCCTCTTTATCCCGGGGGGAGACGGAGCGCTACAACAAAGCCCTTGCCCGGCTCCGAGGACAATGTCAGCTGACCGCCATGCTGTTCGGTTATGGCCTTAACCAGCGTCAGCCCCAGTCCGGCGCCACCATGATGTTCGCTGCCAGCGACGGAAACCTGGGTGAAGGGTTGAGTGAGTGACGGCAGTTTTTCTGGTGCGACGCCCGGGCCATTATCTTTGATCTGCAGACAGACCAGGCTGTCTTCACGCCAAGCCGTCAGCCGGATGTAACCACCGTTGTGGGTGAAGGAAACCGCATTGTTCAGGGTCTGCCCCAGTGCGTTCAGAAGCGCACTCTGATCTGCTGCGATGCACAAGTCTTCGGGGCACTCAACCTGAATATCGAGCGCTTTGGCGTGCACAGCGTCCCACACGCTTTCACAGGCCTGGTCAAAGACCGCACGGACGCGGAGTGTTTCGCGCTGAAGCAGAAAATTTCCGGACGCGATTTTGGTGAGATCCAGAATCTGGTTGAGCATTGTCAGCAAATTGTGTCCGGCACCATGAATGAGGCCGGCGTATTCGGAGACCTGGGTCGAGCTAACCCGCCCGGCGCTGGCGCGCAAAAGATCGGAAAAGCCAATAATGGCGTTTAGCGGGGTTTTCAGCTCGTGGCCCATCGTACGCAGGAATGCCTGTTTGGCCTGGGTGGCGCCTCGCTCGGCATCGTCGAGGCGGCGTGCAAGGGCCGCCAGATACTCGTTCTGGCGTTCCAGCGTACGGTGCGCCTGTTCGAGCACCTGCCCCTGTTCGGCAAGAGCTGCCTCGGTCCGCGTCCGGTCGGTGATATCTGTGAAGACACTCGCCCGTCCCCCGTCCGGCATCGCGCGCTCACGAAGCAAGAACGCCTGACCGTTTTTTAGGCGCACGGTTATGACACCGGCAGGCGCATGATGAGTGTGCATCCGCCGGGCCATGAAACCGGCTCTGCTTTCATCAAGGGCAATGAGGTCGCGGTCCAGCGTTGCGGTGAGCAACTCCTCGTAATCCAGGCCTTGCAGGGTTCGCTCGCCGAAGTGGCCATGGATCGTAGCAAAGCCGGTATTGCACATGACCAGCCGATCGCGACTGTCCCAAAACGCAAAGGCGTCAGTCGACATTTCAACGGCGTTCGTCAGACGACCGTAATTCTCGCGTGCACCTGTGACATCGGCCCAAAGGGCAATGGCGCCGTTCGGGGTGCGGCGGATCTTGATTTCGATAATACGTCCATCGTCCAAGAATATGTCGCGCGGCGCGGAGTTGCCCTCGGCAAGCTGCAAGCGTCGTCTCGCGGTGTATGTCTCAAGACCACTAACCCCATCGGGCAGGCGAGTCGCGCCGGTCTCTACTTCCAGCCTTACGAGATCTTCATAGCTGCGACCGATGAGTTGGTCGTGCCCTGGAAATTTCCTGAAGAGATAAAAGTAGTGCCGGTTCGCATAGGTAAGCCGTTCACTGCTGTCATAAAGGGTGATCCCAATACGCAGACAGTCCAGAGCCTGGGGCAGAAAGGCTGCGCCAGCAGGAGGCCCGTCCAACGCGGCGAGCGGGTGTGCGGACTGCACCTGGTTCAAGATCTTGCCATCCCTATTGGCGTGCACGGTGCCACAAACTATTTGCGCAAACCTTGCCGAAGCCTGCCTGAGGGCAGGCTTTTGGCGGAAAGGCTTAACAAATGGTGATGAAGAAGTTTGGAAATTGCCAATCCCGGGCGGGGGGATTCAAGATTCGTTAATGATCTTGAGGAAAGTATTACCAGGGAGCGACGCGCGTCGCGCTCGCCCGCTGAAGCGATCAAGGCAGGCTGTTACTCTTGGCCCAAAAGAGCACCCCAGCCCATCCAGACGAAGCCCCGGCGCGTCGTCGCTTTGTCATGCTTCAATCGATCAAAGCGTGCCTGGGATTGATCTTGGCGGCCTCCTACCTGGTATTTGTCGGGCCTCCCGACCTGCCCGTCTGGATCGTATTTGGTGCGCTGGTGCTTCCGGGATGGTTTGCCCTGCTGGCCTATTCGGGTGTGCCACTTTCATTTTTGGAAAGTGCCAGCCTGGCAGGGTTTTCCGGGCTTATCGGGTATCTGGCGGCGTTGACCGGAGGGGTAAGCTCACCGCTCATCATCTGGCTGGTGCTAGTCCCGGCAGAAGCAGCTCTCGCCGGCGACAGGCCAACTGTCATGCGCGCGGGCGTGTCTGCCGCGCTCGCGCTTGTCACTGTGGTGGCGGCTGAGGCCCTGGGCCTCCTGCCGGCATCTCGCCTGCATGTAGCGGCGCATTTGCCGGCCTGGCTCCTCTATGCAGTGCCGGCATTCGTTGCCATCGTCCAGGCGGCCTTTATTGCGGCAGCGGCCCAGGACCGCCAGCGTGAGGCTGACCTCGCAGCGGCCGAAGGCGCCGCGATGTATCGGTTTTTGGCTGACAATGCGATGGATCTCATCACCCGACACGCGGCAGATGGCCGTATCAGCTTCGCCAGCCCGGCAGCACGGAATCTTTTGGGTCGTGCGCCCGAGGCGCTGGTCGGCGAGGCAGCCACGGCGCTTGTCCATCCTGAGGATTTGAAGAGTCTACAGGCCGCCTTTGTTGAACCCAGCTATTTCGGTCGAGCCGCGACGGCCGAGGTGCGCCAAAGACGTGCGGATGGCTCCTATTTGTGGACAGAAATACGCTGCCGGCCGGCGCCGCGGTCGGACGGTGAAGGTGTCGATATTGTCGCTGTCACACGTGATATTTCCGATCGCAAGGCCCATGAACGTGACCTCATCGATGCACGCGATCTGGCCGAGCAGGCCAACCGGGCCAAGTCGGCCTTCCTCGCCAATATGAGCCATGAGCTGCGCACGCCGCTGAACGCGATTATCGGCTTCTCTGAAGTCATGACCCAGGAAATTTTCGGTCCGATCGGCGTCGCCCGCTACAGCGAATATGTTCGCCTGATCCATGAATCCGGTAATCACCTCCTGGAGCTCATCAACGGCGTGCTCGATATGTCCAAGATCGAGGCTGGCAAGTTTGAACTCGCTGAGGAGGAATTTGCCCTGGATGACGTCGCCAGCCAGGCGCTTGCTTACGTCAAGATCCAAGCTGATCGCAAAGGTGTGGCGCTGCGTATGGAGGTACCCGTGGCTTGCCAGCGGGTTTATGCGGATCGCCGTGCTGTGAAACAGATGCTGGTTAATCTGTTGAGCAATGGTGTCAAGTTCACACCGCGCGGTGGTTGCGTATCGCTCTATGCCAATCCCGTTTTGTCCGGGATCGAGCTTGCGGTGGTCGACACTGGAATTGGCATTGATACCGCAGATCTGGCGCGCCTGGGTCGTCCCTTCGAGCAGGCCGAAGGCACCCATGTGCGCACGCAGGAAGGCACGGGGCTCGGACTTGCGCTGGTCAAGGCGCTGGCAGCCATGCATGGCGGGCAGACCGTGATTGAATCCGAACTCGGAGTGGGAACGACGGTACGGCTAATTTTGCCACATGCCGATCCTGCGCCTGAAGGGGTCCAGCGGCTGCCCACCCGGCGCATGCGCAGGGGAGCGGCAGCCTGAGGTCGCCGCGTCGCCGGTAGCGCGATGCAAGCACTTTGGATTAGGTTGTGTCCATGAACCGGCTCCATGTGTGCGATGAAGCGGCGCGTCTTGGGCTGCATGGCCTTAATCGTCATCTGCTTGATTATTGGCTAGCCCTTGCCGGTGATGGTTGCGTGCCGTCGCATTTGGCATTTGATCCCGTGCATGCCGGAAAAGCACTGCCCGGCTGCGCACGCTTTGAGGTCATCATTGGCAAGAAGGTGACGTGTCGCCTGGCGGGAACGGTTTTCCAGCTGGCGTTTGGTACCAATCTAGCAGGTGAAGACTGGCTCGGCAGAACCCTCACAGCGCACCGACGTCAGCGGCTTATCAGGTTCAGTGCGGTTGCCCCGGGTGCGATCGGGGTCGCCAGACGAATGATACTTGGACGCGATCAAACGCGACCGCAAGTCATAGAGGAGATACTTTTGCCGTTTGTACCCACTGATGGCGCAACCCCGGTCCTGGTGCATTCGAGCTGGCGGCCACAGGGGGAGGAATGGCCCGGCGTTGACGGTGCGGTCGGGCTCGCGCTGGCACGAGAGTTTCACCTGATCGAACTTGAAGTGCCATGCAACCGCGTCTGAAGCCCGGAATCTACGTACGGGCGCTCATCCGCAGGGCGGAAGTCGCCGGGGCGGCGGGATATGTATTGCACAAGGGCTCTGAAGATGCCGGGGCAGTCATCATCAAGCTCTCGCCCCTGGATGGGACAACCACGCTTCTGGTTCAGGCACGGGCTGGTGCGGAAGGTGAGCTTGTCTGGATGCGCCCGCTCGGCGGACCTTGCGACGAGAAGACTGCAGCCGCCTTTGTCGAAAAACAGCGGCGGTTCGATCCGGACTTGTGGGTCGTCGAGATCGAGGACCGCCAGGGCCGAAGTTTTGTTGACGAAGCTATACTCTGACGGCCTGACCGCCTATAGGCCGCGTTGCAGTCTGGCTGCAGTCCGCCGTCCCACATGATCGGCAAACCTGCCGCTGTCGCGTATCACCTCCAGGCTCCAGTTGACGAGGTGTTGACTGTCGCCAAGACTGTAAGCCAACGCCAGAACTATAGTGATCCCGATCAAAAGCCCGCCAAAGGCGGCAGAGCGCTCGCCCATGTGATGCTTCTCCTTTTGCGCAAGGTCACGTGCGCCCCGCAAGCCTAGCGTCAATGTGTTAGCCGATTGCGCCAATCAGGTACGCAGCATGATTCAAATTTGATTTGGATGTGACGCAAGACGGGGAGGTGCCAGTGGCGGGCCCACGGAGTAGAGCCCAAGGTCCTGTGCCACTTGTGGCAGGCCAAGGAGGTTTCGGGGACCAGTTCACCTGACCGGATGCGCGGCAGTTGCTCTTCCGGCCTCTGCCTGCTAGAGGCACGCGTCTATGAGCCAGCCCCCAGAGACCATTGCGACGCAGGCCGCGCGGCGGCGTACCTTCGCCATCATCTCGCACCCTGACGCGGGCAAGACCACCTTGACTGAGCATCTACTTTTGCTTGGTGGCGCGATCCACACGGCCGGCCAGGTCAAGGCACGCGGTGAAGCCAGACGGGCGCGTTCGGACTGGATGAAGATCGAACAAGAGCGCGGGATCTCGGTAACCAGTGCAGTGATGACGTTCGAATATGGCGGGGCGATATTCAATCTGCTCGATACCCCTGGCCACGAGGATTTTTCAGAAGATACCTATCGTACGCTGACTGCAGCCGATTCCGCCGTGATGGTGATCGATGCGGCAAAGGGCATTGAGGCCCAGACCCGCAAGTTGTTTGAAGTCTGTCGTCTTCGTAACATTCCCATCATCACCTTCGTCAATAAGATGGACAGGGAGGCGCGCGATACGATCGAACTGCTCGATGAAATCGCCGATCAGCTCCAACTTGACTGCGCGGCAATGAACTGGCCGGTGGGCATGGGACTCAACTTCCGTGGCATCTATGATATTGCAAGCGGAGAATTTGTTCCTTTTTCCAGTCGTGGCGATGAGCTGCCCCGTGTTGGCCACGATGCGGTCTCGTCAATGCTGACGGCAGAAGAGATCACACGCCTCAATGAGGACGTCGATCTGGTGCGCGGTGCCTCTGCCGAGTTTGATCTGGAGACCTATCTTGAGGGTCATCAGACCCCGGTCTTTTTCGGATCGGCATTGAAGAACTTTGGTGTGCGCGAACTGATCATGGCGCTCGCGCGCTATGCACCGCCACCAAGACCTCAGGCCACCAGCGCAAGCGAGATCGAACCTGGTCGGGATGAAGTGTCTGGTTTCGTATTCAAGGTCCAGGCAAACATGGATCCCAATCACCGCGACCGTGTAGCGTTTCTGCGCCTTGTCTCTGGCCGCTTTCGTCGTGGCATGAAGCTGCGTCAGTCGGGGAGTGGAAAGCAGATTGGCATCCATAACCCGATCCTGTTTTTTGCCAAGGAACGGGAAACCGTTGATGAGGCCTTTCCGGGCGACATCATTGGTATTCCCAATCATGGTGTACTGCGGGTTGGCGATACCCTGTCGGAAAGCGGCAAGATCCTTTTTACCGGCATCCCAAATTTCGCTCCGGAAATTCTACGGCGGGTGAGACTTTCCGATCCCATGAAGCAGAAACACCTGACCCGCGCGCTTGAAAGCCTGGCTGAAGAAGGCGTCACCCAGGTTTTTAAACCGATGCTTGGTGCACAGTGGGTGGTCGGTGTCGTCGGTGCTCTGCAGCTGGATGTGCTGCGCTCACGTCTGCGTGCGGAGTATGGGCTTGATGCCGAGCTCGAACCCTCTCCTTATGACACAGCACGCTGGATTACGGGTCCCGAGGAGGATCTGGAGAAGATCCTGTCAGCCTATCGAAATCAGATCGCGCAGGATCGTGACGGCGCGCTGGTCTTTCTCGCCAAAAGCGCTTGGGAAGTGGGCTATGTCGCCGACAAATATAAGCGGATCGCATTTGCGCGGACGCGCGAACGCCATGAGATCCAGGCCTAGGCTGGCAGCCTAGAGGCTTGAACAGGTCTGCTTTCAGGGACTGATCAGTCGGCAGTTGCGCGCGTCGGCAGGCCACTCACCAACTGCAGGATCTGGGATGACTTAGTTGCCGACAATGGCCCAGTGATCCGGGAAAAAGCCATTGAAGCTTGTTCGCACAGCCACCGAATAGGCACCAATGTTGTCAAACACGATGAAGTCGCCGGCCTTGATCGTCTGCGGCAGAGTGATCGGGCGCGGCAGCACATCCAAGGTGTCGCAGGTGGGGCCATACACGCGAAACGCCGTACCTTGAGTGTCGCGCTCCCGCACCCGTCCCGCAGTATCGATGCTGAAGACACGCACAGGATAATCTGCGCTCCACCCAGGCAGGGTCAATTCGTCAAAGGAGCCATAGGTTCCATCGTTTATGTATATCGTTTCACCTTTGCGCAAGATGACCTGAGTGATGAGAGATACACCTTCAGCCGTCAGTGCACGGCCTGGTTCACACAGCACCGGGATGGGCTGTGGCAGGGTAGCGAGCGCTTCGCGGATGGTGTCGAAGTACCAGTGATAGGGCGGCACATCATTGTTGCTGTAGGGACCCGGAAAGCCGCCGCCGATATCAAGGGCCTCGATTCTAATCCCTGCCAGGGTCGCGGTCCGACGCGCCATTTCGATGGCCTGGGCATAGGAAAACGGTGACAGGCATTGTGAGCCGACATGGAATGTGAGGGCGGGTCTTGCCCCGGCGTCGACAACGCGGCGGAGCAGGCGCGCGGACTCCTGCGGCGGTGTCCCGAATTTACTCGAAAGCTCCAGCACCGCCCCGCCCAGAGGTGTAGCGATACGTACGAAAATACGCAGGCGTTTGGGATCTCCGGTTTCGGACAGGAGCTTGTCGAGTTCAAAATCGCAGTCGACGACATAATCCGTTACGCCAAAGCGATGAAAGGCATCTCTTGCCGCACCGGGCAGACGCACAGGAGCCATAAAATGACAATGAGCGTCAGGAAAGCGCGCTTTGATCAGCTCGACTTCACGCAGTGAGGCCGTATCGAAGTGGCGGATCCCTGCGGCCCAGACCAGGTCAAGAACCTGGGGGGCGGGGTTGGCCTTCACCGCATAAAGCGCGTCGCCAGGAAAACTGTCCAGGAAGCGCCGGGCCGCAATGCGGAACTTTTCCGGGTACAGCACATAGACTGGTTCAACCGGGGCCTGAGCAATGATATCCCTGATCGAGGCGAAGGCCAAGATCGGCTCGCCATGCACGGGCTGCACAGTCATGCACGCCCCTCCTGAAGGGGAAATGTCCCGGCCCCACATAGGGGCGACAGGCCCGGGGGTCAAGACGCAAGTCCCCTGCCTCTTGTCATCTTGCGGTCATGACTGCGACCTTGGTCCGCTTGGAGAGCGGCGGTATTAGATCCTATACTTGCCAAGAGTTGCGTGGCCAGCGAGAGGTTCCGCTTATGAATGTCAAAAAACGCCGTCGCCTGGCTTTCGCGGTGGCGCTTCTGGTCGCTGCCAGCGGTGGCACGTGGCTGGTTCTGAATGCCCTCGGTCCCAACGTGCTGTACTTTTACAGTCCGAGCGAAATCCAGAAGGAGCATGTGCGACCTGGCGTGGACTTTCGTATTGGCGGGCTTGTCGCCCGCGGCAGCGTCATCCACGGCAAGGGTGCAGCGGTCACGTTCAAGGTGACCGATGGCAAGGCGACGGTTCCGGTAAACTTTGATGGTGTGCTTCCGGATCTGTTCCGTCAGGGTCAGGGCATCGTCGCCATTGGCAAGCTCAATGACAGCGGTACCTTCATTGCCAGCCAGGTCCTGGCCAAACACGATGCACGTTATATGCCGCCAGAAGTGGAAGCCGCGCTGAAGAAGACCGGGCGCTGGCGCGCGTATGCCGATCCCAACGGTATGATCAAGGCAAAGGCTGGCTTATGACAGGTGAACTTGGACAACTGGCGCTGACGCTCAGCATGGCGCTCGCACTGGTGCAGTCAATCTCTGGCCTTGTTGGGGCACGTCCCAATGCCGTGCGCGCTCGCGCGATGGCCTCGGGAGCGGCGCTGGGTTTCTTTGTTTTTATCGCGCTGGCTTTCGGCTGTCTGACTTACGCCGCCGTGACCAATGATTTTTCTCTCTTGAACATTGCGCAGAACTCGGCGGTGAATAAGCCGTTGCTCTACAAAATTACCGGTGTTTGGGGCGATCACGAAGGTTCCATGCTGCTGTGGCTGCTGGTCCTCGGCATTTTTACTGCGGCCATGACCGTGCTGCAGCGTGGGGGAGAGCGGCTGACCAGTGCCGCTCTTGGCGTTCAGGGGCTGCTCGCTCTGGCGTTTGCCGTCTTCACCCTTTTCACCTCAAATCCCTTCCTTCGCCTTGATCCACCGCCGTTTCAGGGCAATGGCCTCAATCCCCTCCTGCAGGATCCCGGCCTCGCCCTGCATCCGCCCATGCTGTACATCGGCTATGTGGGCCTGTCGGCCACGTTTTCCTATGCGGCTGCAGCACTGATTACCAAGCTCGCGGACGCGGCTTGGGCAAGGGCGGCGCGGCCGTTCATGCTGGCCGCGTGGATTGCACTGACCCTGGGCATCACGTTGGGAAGCTGGTGGGCTTATTATGAACTGGGATGGGGTGGCTTCTGGTTCTGGGATCCGGTGGAAAATGCGGCCTTGATGCCGTGGCTCCTGGCTACTGCACTGCTGCATTCGGCGCTTGCCACCGAGCGCACCGGAGCTTTCAAGACCTGGACTTTGCTGCTGGCGATCGGAGGGTTTTCGCTCAGCCTGATCGGCACTTTCTTGGTACGTTCAGGAATCCTGTCCTCGGTTCATTCATTTGCCACCGATCCGGAACGCGGTTCCTACATTCTCATGATGCTGGTGCTGGCAATCGGTGGGGCATTGGCTCTCTTTGCCTGGCGTGCGCCGCAAATGGAGGGTGGTGCGGAATTTGAAGCGGCAAGCCGGGACACCACGCTGCTCATCAACAATGTCTTCCTGGTCGCGGCAACTGCGACGGTATTCATTGGAACGCTCTACCCCCTGGCATTGCAAGCCTACAATGGCGCCAAGATCAGTGTGGGGCCGCCTTATTACGCCATTACCTTTGCGCCCATCTTTGTGGCCATGATGGCATTGCTACCATTTGGTCCGCGTCTGGGCTGGCGCCGGGGCAATTTGCGTGAAGCTGTGCGTACCCTCTTGCCAGCGATGGCGATGGCCGGTGTTGCCTTTGTCGTAGTGCTGGTGATGGTGGCGCCGCGCTCGGTGGCGGCAGCGGGAGCTTTTGCGCTCGCCGTTTGGGTCATGTGCTCAAGTGTGCTGGATCTTGTGAAGGCCCGGCCTATCCGCGCGCTGCCATTGGCGCGGTGGGCATCTGTTCTGGCACATTTTGGACTTGGCGTGACGCTGATCGGGATCACGGGGACCACGGTATGGCGGGTGAGCGCCCTTGAGGTGCTTGGTCCGGGCCAGTCGATGAAGGTCGGCGGATATACCTTGACGCTCAAACGTGTCGAGCGGGTCAGGGGAGACAATTTCGTGGCAGAGCGAGCGATTGTGGATGTTAGCAGGGGGGGGAGCCACATCGCGACGATGGGACCGGAACAGCGCAACTTTCCGCTTCAGAGGGTAGCAACCTCCGACACCGCCATCAGAACCACGGGATTGTCGGACCTTTATCTCGCTCTTGGTGATCCGCGCAGCGGTGGGCGCTGGACTTTGCGGGCCTATGAAAATCCTCTGGCGCCGTGGATCTGGTTCGGTGGCGGTTTCATGGCATTGGGTGGACTTGCGAGCCTGGCTACGCGGCTGCGGAGGCGCGCGACGGTTGCGATGACCGAAGCCCAGGGAGTGCCGGCGGAATGAGGCGATGGATCGCAGCGCTGGCGCTTGCCCTGTTTTCGGTGCTGGCCGCTCCGGCGCTGGCCAATCCCCATTTGCCGCCACAAATCGAGGACCGCGATGGACCAGAACACCTGGCCAATCCCGTGCTCGAGGCCCGCGCGGTTGCCCTGCAAAAGCAGTTTCGCTGTGTGGTGTGCCAGGGTGAGAGCCTCAATGAATCCAATGCGCCTTTGGCGGCAGATTTGCGTCGGCTGATTCGCAAGCGAATCCTGGAAGGGCAATCGAACCGCCAGATCACGGCGTATCTTGTATCCCGCTACGGCGACTTCATTCTCATGAAGCCGCCGCTGATGCCTCAGACCTACGCTCTGTGGTTTGGGCCGGCCTTCATACTTCTGGTCGCTGCGGGGGTCGCCGGGGCTGTGGTCCTGAAAGCCCGCAGACGGGTACAGGGCGCCGCACCATAGGTGCCGCTGTTGGGAATGTGATTGGATCCTCCCGGCATTCGGTTGTAATGTATACGTAATCTAACATACATAATCAGTTAAGTTCATCGCGATATGGACAGGCTGGGATGTGATTGCAGCCTGCGGGCCAGATCAACTCCCGCAGGAGAGGTTGATGATCAATCGTCAGGATGAGGCCCAGCGCGCGGCGCCGGAATGTGTGAAGGGCATGCTGGCCCAGCGGGCTACAGTATCTTTAGGGAATAGCTATCGCCTGAGTTCCGTTCTTGCGGGGCTGCTCTTCCTCTGCGTGGCGGCCGGGCTCACAGCCTTCGCTCCAAACGCATGGGCTGACGTCAAACGGCTCCACAAGGGTAGTGACGCTCACCCCGCCAGCGCTCAGCAGCTCGCCGACAACATATCCAGACGGCCCCTGCCCCACTTTTGGGACGGAGGCGCACCCTTCAGTTTCGCGGATCTCGTTGAGCGCGTTGCGCCAAGCGTCGTGACGGTCACGGTCGACGAAAAGGTCAAATCCGAGCCTCAATTTTCAGCACAGAGCCTGCCTGCCCCCTTGCGCAAGTTCTTCCGCAGCATGCCGCATCCGCAGCACCCCATTGCGATGGGCTCTGGCTTCATCATCGACTCGGCGGGTGACATCGTTACCAACAATCATGTGGTTGCCAACGCCCGCAAGATCACGGTTAAGCTCAAGGATGGTCGCAAATTTGTTGCCAAACTGCTCGGTACCGATCCGGCGACTGACATTGCGCTGCTCAAGATCAATGCGAGCAAGCCCCTGCCTGCCGTGCAGTTTGCCAATGATCGCAATGTGCGGGTGGGTGATTGGGTGATCGCGGTGGGCGATCCCTTTGGTCTCTCTAACACCGTCACTGCGGGAATCGTTTCAAGCCTCGGGCGCACGATTGGCAGCGGTGAATACACCGATTACATCCAGATTGATGCTCCGATCAATCGCGGAAACTCCGGGGGGCCGGCCTTTGATATCGAGGGCAGGGTAATCGGCATGAATACGATGATTTACTCGCCTAGTGGAGGCAGCGTCGGCATAGGATTTGCAATTCCCTCCTCAACCATTCATGCCATCGTGGCGCAGCTAAAGGCACATGGCAAAGTCTCACGTGGCTGGCTTGGCGTCGAGATCCAGGACTTCACGCCCGAAATGGCCGCCAGCATCGGCAAGCCAAATCTCACCGGAGCGATTGTTGCCAGGGTACTGCCCCACAGCCCAGCGGAGCAGGCCGGATTTCGCCAGGGCGACGTGGTGCTGGCACTCAATGGCGCATCGCTACGTGACAGCCGCGACTTGACGCAGCAGATAGCGGACATTTCGGCCGGACAGCTTGCCCATTTCACCATTCTGCGAGGTGAACATGTCCAACGCCTCACGGCGCGCATTGCCTTACGCCAGCCCCAGGTCCTGGCGCGCTACACGAAGCCGGATACCACGATAAAACCGACCCTGACAGCGATTGGACTTGGCCTTGCCGAGGTCACACCGCTACTGCGGCGCCATTTTAATCTGGATGCCAGGGCTGATGGCGTTGTCATCACCAAGGTCAATCCCAATGGTGATGCGGCGGACAAAGGGGTCGAGCCTGGAGACGTCATCGTCTCTATCGGTGAACACAAGGTACGCACGCCCACGCAGGTGCAGCAGGCAATCACCCACGCCAGAGAGCTTGGGCGCAAAAGCGTCCTGGCTTTACTGATGACGCGGGCAGGCGAACGCTTCGTCGCGCTCACTATCAACCAAAAGAGTTGAGGGGTGGGCGTGGCGCAAGGGCATGAAATCGATCTGTGAAGTCGCTCAATCCCGGCGCTCCCGGGGAAAGTCGGAAATGCTAGTTTTCGAAAGAGGATGAGGTGGTCATGCGTATTCTTGTAGTGGAAGACGATCTGGAAGCTCAGCGTTACCTTGTCAATGGCCTAAAGGAAGCGGGCCATGTCGTCGACGATGCGGCGGACGGTGAACTTGGTCTGACCTTGGCCCTTTCGCGGCCCTATGATGTTGCCATCATCGATCGCATGCTGCCCCGCATGGATGGTCTGAAGATGGTGGAAGAGTTGCGTGAACATTCCAACGTCACGCCGGTACTGTTCCTGTCTGCACTGTCGGATGTTGATGACCGTGTCAAGGGATTGAAGGCTGGTGGCGACGATTACCTCACCAAGCCTTACGCCTTTGTCGAGCTGCTGGCGCGAGTTGATGCCCTGATGCGCCGCCGTCAACCCGGGGCAGTCAAGACGCTGCTGCAGGTTGGGGATCTTGAACTCGATCTTCTGACCAGGACCGCGCGACGGGGCGATGTCGATATTGACCTGCAACCGCGCGAGTTTCGTCTCCTGGAATATCTCATGCGGCATGCTGGGCAAGTGGTGACGCGCACCATGCTGCTCGAGAGTGTGTGGGAATATCATTTTGATCCCCAGACCAACGTCATAGACGTGCACATCTCCCGTCTGCGCGCCAAGATCGACAAGGGGTTTGACGTGCCTCTGCTGCACACCGTTCGTGGTGCCGGTTACATGATCCGGGCGCGAGGCTGAGTTGCTGTCGTGGAGGAACGCTCGGGCAGCGCAGGGCGGGACGCAGATCATTCCTCCTACGAGGTGCAGACCCGTCCGCTGACACGGCGCATCGGCCTCCTCCGCACGGTCGCCTTCCGCATCGTGCTGCTTTACGTCGCCCTCTTTGCCATCTCCACGACGGCAATCCTTGCATTTACCTACTGGAACACCAGGCGCGCCCTTAATTCGGAAACCGATTCCATCATTGCGGCAGAGCTCTCGGCTCTTGAGGGGCAATATCAGGAGCTGGGACTTGTTGGACTGATCAACGCGCTCAATGTGCGTTCGGTGCGTGGCGGTCAGATGCTTTATGTGCTGACCGATCATCGGTTCCGGAGAATCGCCGGAAATCTAGATGGTTGGCCGCGGATCGATCCACGCGAAGGCGATTATCAGAATTTCACCTATGACCGTGATGGAGTGACCCGCCATGCCCGGGGCTTTGTCTTCAATCTGACTGGCGGGCTGCATCTGTTGGTAGCTCGGGATATTCATGAGCAGTATGAAAGCGAGCGCCTTTTTACCACGGCATTGCCATGGTCGGTGGGGCTGCTACTGCTACTGGCCCTTGGAGGAGGTGTACTTCTTAGCAGTGACCTGCTGCGCCGTCTCGATGTGATCAACTCTACGAGCAAGGTGATCATGGCCGGAGATTTGACGCGGCGAGTTCCGGTGTCACGGGCGCACGATGAATTTGACCTTGTGGCGTCTAATCTGAATTCCATGCTCGATCGCATCGAACAGCTGATGAAGGGGATGCGTGAAGTAACGGACTCGGTTGCCCACGATCTGCGCTCGCCCCTGAATCGTTTGCGCAACCGCCTCGAGGCTGCAGCAACACGTCTGGATCCAGACACCCATACAGCCGCGCAAATTGACGCAGCGATCGCAGAGACCGATCATCTTATCGCGACCTTCAATGCGCTTCTGCTCATCGCTCAGGCTGAAGCGGGTGTGGTACGCGAGGCCATGACGCTGGTTGATCTGTCCAGCGTGGTGGAGGGCGTCGCCGAACTCTATGCACCGGTGGCAGAGGAGAAGGGAATTGAACTTACCGTAGAACTAGGTGAACCCCTGACATTGGAAGCGAACCGAACGCTGATCAGTCAGGCCCTCGCCAATCTGGTCGACAATGCGATCAAATATACTCCGGAAGGTGGCAAGATTGATGTCCACCTAGAAGACCGTAGCGGCGTGGTCGTACTTTCGGTTGCCGACAACGGTCCTGGCATTCCGGCCTCGGAACATAAGCGGGTTACTGAACGCTTTGTACGGCTTGAGCAAAGCCGCAACTCGCCGGGTACGGGACTGGGATTGTCCCTGGTGGCGGCCGTCGCTCGCCTGCATGAGGCGCGTTTCGTGCTCGCCGATAACCGGCCAGGTCTTAAGGTCAGTCTTGAGTTTACCCGCCGTCCTCGCCGTTAGGGCTGAGACGGGATAATCTGGCCTGCGAGGCTCGCCGCTGCCGTCGCGCAGACATGGCAGAGCGCCTATCTCAGACAACGCCTGCGCTGCGAAGCTGGGAAATCTCGTCCTCCGTATAGCCAAGTTCTCCCAGCACCGCATCGCTATGTTCTCCCAGCATTGGCGGGCGTCCGCGCACTTGACCCGGGGTACCATGCAGCCGCACAGGGGTGTCTGCGACCACAGCTGGAGGCAGCCCCGGAAAATCGACCGGTCGGAAGAGTTCGCAGGCTCTGACGTGTGGATCTGCCAGTGCTTCGGCCATGGTGTAGACTGGGCCGGCAGGCACCCTGGCGCCCTCAAAGGCGGCGATGGCCTCGTCGCGGGTTTTGAGGGCACACCAGGAACTAATCCGTTCACTGATGATCTCACTATGTGCGCCGCGATCCGCATCGCTCGCAAAGCTCGGATCCGATAGCCATTCAATCGCACCGATTAGCTTGCACACCCTACGGAACAGGGGGTCACCGTTGACCGCGACGGTGAGCCAGCCATCCTTTGCCCGGTAGATGTCGGATGGTGCGGACGTCTGACTTCGATTGAGGGTCGGGGTCCGGCCACAATGAAGCGCATCTTCTTCGATCAGCATGGTGGAGAAGTAGGTCATCGCAGTACGCAGCAATGCACCCTCGACAAGCTGGCCCTCGCCGGTCTGCTCGCGCGCGCGCAAGGCCGCCATCACCCCAAAGGCCATCAAGGAGGCGGTACCAAAATCGACATAGGGTGCGGCGGCACGCACCGGTTGATCTGGCCAGCCTGCGTAATATGCGGCACCACTCATGGCTTGGGTTACCCCATCAAAGCCGACGCGCCGCGCATAGGGTCCATCCAGTCCGAAGGCGGAGGTGGCAGCGAGGATGGCGCGCGGATTGAGCGCATGCACTGTGGACCAGTCGAGGCCCATGGCGGTCAGGGTTTCGCCGGGAAGATTGGCTACGACAACGTCGGCACTGCGGATCAGGCGGCGCACGACCTCGCGACCACGCTCATGCATGGGATCGAGCGTGAGACTCTTCTTGCCGCGATTCATCTGCAGAAACATGGCGCCTTCTCGCGGGCTGCCATCCTCATTGCGGGCGAGCGGTATGAGCGTGCGGTCCTCACGGCCGTCCTTCTTTTCCACGCGGATGACCTCGGCTCCGAAATCCGCGAGCAGGGCCGAACAATAGGGCCCGGCAATGTAGCGCCCGAAGTCGATGACCCGGATGTCTTTCAGCAACGCCTCCATAAGGGGTGCCTCCTTGAAGTATGGCCGCATTGGCGACTATACGCATTGAACTGGAGAACGATATGCCGCCACGCACCAATCCCCTCAAACTGAATCCTTTGCAGCTGCGCACACTGACCCTCCTGCAGGCGCTGGCCCGTCTTCCTCAGGCCGCACTGGCAGGGCCTGGAGACGGAGAGGTGACCATCCATGTTTTTCCCGATGCCCATGGGGATCACTTTCACCTTGGCGATGCCACGGTTGCCGGGAAGGATGCGACAGGGCTGTTCAACGAGAAAGTCTGGCATGCCCTGGAGCGTAAGGGCATGGCCCGGGCCGAGTGGCCGCGCCAGATTGTCCTGACCCCGGCCGGTCTTGCCTACGATACGGGGCTCAATGAGGCGATCCTGCATCACCATGCCCATTAACCCGAGCTAATCGCGCGGGCCGTGGTAGTCATAAATGCCTTGGGCGAGGGCGTAGCAGGCGAGACGTACGGCCTTGGGAATCTCGACCGGTTCGCCGTCGCGTTCGCCCTTTTCATAATACTGGACCACCCGCCGTTTTAGCCCCAGGGCATCGGCGGCCTCCTGCTGGGACAGCTTTAAGTCCCTTCGCCAGCGTCTGAAGTCGCTTGGTCGCACGTCCTGCCCCACGCTTGGCACATGCCCGGGCCTTGGGCCCGTCTTCAGGATAGACCAGCACTGCAATTGTGACCATGTCCACCCTGCTCAACGCCATGTTAACTGAAGCTAGGCTAACCAGTATGGGTGGCAGGGCCGCGGCCATGGGGGTCAGCGGGGCCATGGAAGACTGCAGTCATGATGGCACCCCAAAAGGTGCAAAATCTCCAGCGGCTTCTGTCGACCCTGCCTGTGCCGGTGGCGCGGCGGCTGGCGAAGGCCGTCGAGGTCGACAGGCTCACAGGCGGACAGGCGCTGCCCCACGAGATAATCCTGCAGGGCCTGCGGCCACAACTGCGTGGCGCTCAGGGTGCGCGGGTTGCATCGCCTCGCCGGTTGTTCTGCAATCCCTTCGAGGATCTTTTTGTCAGCGGTCAGCGCAAGACAAAGAGACCGGGTGAGATCTCACGTGAAAGCATTGTGCCGGTCTGGAACTGGCTTGAGCTGACATTGTTGCCTGAGGCGACTGCCGCCTATGTGCGCGACTGCCGGACCGCCCTCACGACACATGATGAAGCCGGTGCTCTGACACGTGCGAGCGGGTTCTGGCTGGCGGCAGCTGCCGCCATGTCAACTGCACTTATCGATAACGCTGGTCGGGCGCGGGCCAGAGCCCAGCTCGGCGGGGAAGCCATTCTGGCCGATGTCGAGGAGATGGTTCGGTTGCTTTCCATCGGACCGGAAGCCATCGAACTGCAAAAGCTGATCCCACGCGGCTTGCCGAATCTGAGCGAGCCCATTCTGCTCGAACTGCGCGTTCTTTATGAGCGCGTTGTCGCCAGGGTGCCGGATGCCGCTCCCTATGTCGCGATCATTACCATGCATCGCCTTGCCCGACCCTGGGAAGCCTTGCGCCTGCCACGCTTTGTCGCGCGCCAACAGGGCGATACCCTGATCTCGGCGACTGACATGGGACTTGTCGGCGAGCTCCTGCTGGAAGAGATGGAAGACTATCTGTCGGTCATATGCAGCGCCCGCCATCCGCAATTTGACCCTGACGCACTCAGCATAGCCATTGCCGGCTTTGCCGAGCTCTCGATAGGTTTGGTCAAGGAAGTTGAAGTGCGGCGCTATGGCAAATGGGGCCAGCGCCTCATCAAGGCGCGTGCCACGGCAGCCGAATGTCTTGATGCACTGATTGGGCGCAGCAGCCGCGAAATCCTTGGTGCCCTGCCCACTCACCGGGCAAGCTTCAATGGCGGTCCGCGGGTTCCGGACCTCGCCCGTCCGGCATCTGACGAAAAGCGGGAGCGCGCAATTCGCTATGCGGATCTGATTGTCGGCTGCCGCCCCTTTGCGGCAGCGGTCTCAGTCTCGGCGGTACTTGACGCCACGGAAGAGGAAACCATTCGCGAGCTGTGCACCTACAATGAGGAATTGCTGCGCGTTTTGCGCGGTGTGAGCCAGGAAGAGGGTCCTGGGGCCGAGGATGCACTGGAATTTGCTGCGCAGCTGACGAGCCGGATCCTGGGTGTCAACGAAGGGGAATATCTGCGGCGCCGCGGGCGGGCAGCTTTGTCGCCGGCTGCGGCCTAATCCCGGCCGCGTGCGTCCACGTGGAGGCTCTGCGCGGCAAGGGATGGGGCGATCCTCGGGGGAACTCGCATATAGGCCTATCAAGGGCGCTCCTTCGATCTGCGGCTGTTCATCAGCCATTCAGGCAGAGCCCGTTAGAAGGCATCATGCGCCGGTCCACCATCCTTCTTTGCGTCCTGGTGTCGTTACCCGTTGCGACTTTGGCCCAGGGTCATGGCCCGGCGCCTGCCTCGGCGCCACGGCTCGACAAAATGCTGCAGGGGTTCCGCCAGGCACATCCGGGTACGTTTTATGACGCGGAGGGTCCGTACCGCGGCCAGGATGGACGCATGCACTACCGGCTCAAATGGATGACGCCGCAAGGCCACATGGTCTGGTACGATACCGACGCGCGCAGTGGGGCAGTCCTTGGTAGGGTCCGGGGCCCGCGCACCATGCCCCCGGGCGACCATCCCGGCCATGACCTGCGGCCACAAAGCAGGCATCATCGCTGACCCCTACTGGAATAACCCATGCGCATCTTGGTTGTGGAGGATGATCGTGATCTGCAGCGCCTTCTGGTGAAGGCGCTCGCAGATGCCGGCTATGCAGTCGACAGTGCCGCCGATGGCGAGGAGGCACATTTTCTTGGCGACACCGAACCCTATGACGCGGTGGTGCTCGATCTAGGGCTGCCGAAGATGGACGGTGTTACGGTCCTCGAAAAATGGCGCAAGGCCGGCCGCACGATGCCGGTCTTGATCCTGACCGCACGTGACCGCTGGAGCGACAAGGTCGCGGGCTTTGATGCCGGCGCGGATGATTATCTGGCCAAGCCCTTCCACACCGAGGAGCTGCTGGCGCGACTTCGGGCCGTGCTGCGCCGGTCGGCCGGGCATGCATCAGCCGAAATCGAAATCGGTAAGCTGCGCGTTGATACCCGCACCAGCAGGGTCAGCTATGATGGCACGGTGATCAAGCTGACAAGCCTGGAATACCGGCTGCTGTCCTATTTGGCCCATCACAAGGGACGGGTCGTCAGCCGCAGCGAACTCATTGAACACCTCTATGATCAGGATTTTGACCGCGACTCGAATACCATCGAGGTTTTTGTTGGCCGGCTGCGCAAAAAGCTCGGGTCGGATACCATCCAAACCATACGCGGTCTGGGCTATTGTCTGGACGATCCGGGCGCGCCCCAGCCACAATGAAAAGGCCTATGGATCATTCTTCCGACAGGACTTGCAGCCGCGGAGTAGGACATGACGGCGCCAGGCGGTAAAGAGTGCGTGCTCGGATCTCTGCGGAACAGCCTTAGCGGTCATGTCCTGCCGCGTCTGCAGTTCAATTCACTGGCCTCACGTCTCATTGCAGCTGCGGCAGTTTGGACAATTCTGGGCTTTGTAGTCGGAGGTCTGATCCTGTCAGGCGTGTTTCGGGCCGCAGTGCAGGACGAGTTTGATGAACGGCTCGCTGCCGATCTCGGGAGCATGATCGCCGCAGCGGCGCTGACACCGAGCGGTCAGGTCACATTGCAGGGACGCTTCAACGATCCGCGCTTTGAGCGCATCTATTCCGGATCATATTGGGAGATTGTACCAGACATCTCCGGGAGACTTGACCTTGGAAAAGCGCGGATCTCCCGTTCGCTGTTCGATCGCACCATAGAGCCCAGCGCGATGCCTGCCCACCGGCACAAGGCGGATGCGATCCTTTACGGCAACAGCATTGGTCCTTATGGCCGCGCCGTGCGCATCGCCGAGCAGCGTGTAATTTTTCCGGGGGAGACCATAAAGGAGCCGCCACGGGCATTCGTCTTCGTGGTCGCGGGTGATCTGGGGGACCTGGAAGGAGACATAACGCAATTCAATCGCATGATGTTTGAGGCATTTGCACTTTTGGCCGCAGGCCTCATTGGCGCCGTCTTTATCCAGGTGCGCGTTGGTCTGAAGCCGCTCCGCAGGCTTTCCGTTGCCTTAGCACGTATCCGTGACGGCAAGGCGCGGCGTCTGGAAGGGCGCTTTCCTGCCGAGCTGATGCCGCTGGCGGAGGAAATGAATGGGCTCATTGAGCATTCTGCCGAAGTGGTTGGCCGCGCCCGTACCCACGCCTCAAATCTTGCCCATGCCCTGAAGACCCCGCTCTCGGTCCTCACGAGTGAAGCTGCCGCCAATCCCGGCCAGCTTGCCGATGCCATGATGCGCCAGGTCGAGGTCATGCGCCGGCATATCGATCATCATCTGATGCGAGCGCGCGCCGCGGGAGCACAGGCAGTCCTCGGCGTATCTACACCGGTTGCCCCGGTTCTCGACGATCTGAGCCGGGTATTGCGGCGCATTCACGGTGACCACGGTATCCAGATTGCTGTCACTTGTCCGGCTGATCTGGGCTTTCGTGGTGAACGCCAGGACCTTGAGGAAATGGCCGGAAATCTCATGGATAATGCCTGCAAATGGGCTCGCAGTGAGGTCCGCGTGCGGGCGGTGATGCAGGGCAGCGGAAAACTCGTCATCGCAATCGGCGATGACGGGCCTGGCCTGACCGAAGAAGAGCGCATGCGGGTTGGCGAACGTGGCGAGCGCCTCGACGAAAGCGTCCCCGGCAGCGGCCTTGGGCTTGCCATAGTGCGTGACATTTCCCGGCTTTACGGCGGCAGCGTTGAACTGGCGACCAGCACCTTGGGCGGTCTTGAGGCGCGGCTCAATCTACCGGCGATGCGTTAGCCGCCGCTGAGTGCCTGGACAATATGGACTTCATCGTCTGGCCGCAGTGGATGAACGAGGTCGAAGACCTGCGCATCATTGACGAAGACGCGCAGATGCCGACGTATGCGATCCTGCTCATCGATCATGCGAAAGCGAATCCCTGGAAAGCGACGCTCGAGATCTTCGAGCAGCTCGGCGAGGTTTGAGCCATGGGCTTCAAGCGTGCTAGCGCCCGTGTAGGAGTGAAGCGGGCTGGCCATGCTGATTTTCATTGCACCATCCTGAGGCTCTCTGCTGTTGAGCGGCGCTGTGGGCCATAGTGAGCGCGGCGCCCGAGGGCGAGGGCAAGACCATTGCCCGGTGACCATCGTGCTGACGTCAAGTGCCTGACAGGTGGTCCGCTTTCCCGGATTTGCGCGACGTTCAAAACGACGATTTCCTTCGAAAGGAGCGGGTTTGTGTCGTCAAGGAGCTTAAGCCATCCTTGCAAACTCGACCGCATAAATTTCTGGCAGGTGCCGGGCCAGGTTCTGCCAATGCCCGCCTTCATCACGGCTCATCCAGAGCTCGCCGCCTGTGGTCCCAAAGTAAAGGCCCACAGGATCGGAATCGTCGCTGGTCATCGCCTGCCGCTTCACCGTCCACCAGCCTTGGGCCTCCGGCAGTCCCTCGGACTGCCGTCGCCATGTTCTGCCGGCGTTGGTGGTCATATAAACGGCGGGCTTTCCATCCGGGCTGGTACGCGGCCAAACGGAGGTGCCGTCCATGGGAAACACCCAGGCGGTCTTGTCATCATACGGATGCACCACAATCGGAAAGCCGATATCACCGATCTTCTTCGGCATGTTCCTGCCGATGCGTTCCCAACGCTTTCCTGGCCGGTCGAGACGGTAGATCCCACAGTGATTTTGCTGATAGAGCCGGTCGGGGTTCGAGGGGCAGAGCCGTACGCAATGCGGGTCATGGAAGGCTATGTTTGCCACATCGAGGCCGTCGACGACCTCCATGCCCGCGAGCAGCGGCGTCCAGCTGCAGCCGCCATCAGTTGATTCATGCACACCACCGCTCGACATGCCGAAATAAAGATGCCGCGCATCGCGTGGATCAATGTTGATGGAGTGGATTGTTGGTCCGTCGGGTGTCCCCCCCTGGTCGTCACCCCAGATCGCCTGAAAATCCGGATTGTCATTGACAGAGTGGAGAGGCTCCCAGGTGTCACCATGATCCTCGCTGCGGAACAGGCCCTGCGGTGAGGTGCCGGCGTACCAGACACCAGGCTCGCTGACGTGGCCAGCAGTAAGCCAGAACGTGTTTTTGACACTGCGGCCCGCTCGGTTTGGTGGATTGACGAAGGCTGGTGGCCGCCTGGCTTCCTTCCAGTGCCTGCCCAGATCGGTGGAACGAAATATAGTGGGCCCGAGATGCCCGGTCGAGGCGGCCGCGAGCATGGTGCCCCCTCCGCGTGGGTCCAGCACGAGGTGATTGATGATATGGCCCAAGAAGTGCGGGCCATCCGTTCGCCACTTGCGCCGCGCCGCGTCGGCCTGAAAGAGCCAGGCGCCTTTGCGCGTCGCGACCAGCAGCAGTGTTTGGCCCTTGCCGCTCGTCCTTGTGGTACTGGGTTTTGTCTTTGATTTTGCGCTGCGCGCCATCTCAGCCTCCTGTCACAGCCGGTTGAAACACTGCATGAAGTGGCGGGTCCTGTGAGAGAATGTCATGAAGAAGAGGCTTCATGCGATGCTCCACAATGCTTCGCGCAATCTCCGGGGATCGCGGACGCCACGTTCGATTTCCTCAAGCGTGCGCGCCCACACGGGGTATGCCTTGGCCAGGAGGACGCGTCCCGAATGGGTGATCATCACCCGTCGTCCCCGACGGTCGGTTTCGTCCACATGCACCTCGGCAAGCTTGCGTCGCACAAGCGGCTTCAGCATGGCCGTCAACGTGGTGCGGTCCATCGCGAGCAGGCTGGCTATGTCGCGCATCAGCGGAGGCTGCGGCCGGTTCAGCGCCATCAGAAGCGAGAATTGACCGTTCGTCAGATCAAACGGGGCGAATGCCGCATCGAACCTGCGTGCCAGCGCCCGCGCGGCACGCTGCGCTGCCAGACACAGGCAATGCTCCTTCACATGCAGAGTAGTTTCGAAGGGTAACGCGTCGTGACTGGTCATATATTCTTTGTCGCACGAGATTCATGCATCCGGCTTTGACTCTGTCATAATATGTTGATATCAACCTTATTGTCAAGTCGCAGGAGGTGAAGAATGCATGCGCTACCTCTCACTCCTCTGCTCTGCCAGTGGTCTGAAGGCTCCGGGCGATTCCGCGCAGGTGACGCAGATGCAGAGGCTTGCTGAACGCGAAACCAAGGCAGGGCGACTTCTCATGACCGGTGCATCGCTGCCAGCCTCGCAGGGCAAGCGCGTACGCAGAACCGATGGCAAGGTTTCGGTTGCCGAGGATGCTGCACTTCCGGCTTTCGCCGAGGGCTGTGGCTTTACCACTCTTCGGGTTAGGGACGCGGCCGATCAGCAGGCATAGATCGAGGACTTCCTTGCGATCGCGGGTGACAGCAAGTGTATCATCTTGCCGCTGCTGGGTGTGCCTGGCTCAGATTGACCGCACACCACACTTAGGAAGGATTTTTTGTAATCCCGGCTATCACTCCCTTCCTTTGGTTTGATAATCAGGCTGAAGAAGCCGCCGAGTTCTATGTCTCGCTATTCCCGAACTCGAAAATCATCGAACGTGTGCGAAGAACCGACGTTACCCCGCCCGATGCCGGTGATCTGCTCACTGTGGCCTTTGAACTCGACGGCAAACGCTTTACCGCACTCAATGGCGGGTAACACTTTACCTAAGGAGCTGTCGATAAATTTCTGAATCGGAAGTTGGCGGTTGGGGGATTCCCTTTGGGGGCGAACCTTTGTAGATCTGAGTCGTGATCGATGTGGCTGCCATCAAGCTTCGCTACGAAGCGCTA
>JAJZGY010000160.1 GCA_021804785.1 Pseudomonadota bacterium
TTTGGTCGGCCGGAAATAGAACTGTCTGTAGAAGTCTTCCAGCGAGTCAAAAATCTGCTTGTGGCTGAGGTGCGGATAATGCAGCGGCGCGATCTGAATGCCATGCTCATCCACCAGTTCGGCATTGGCGGCATCAAGCCAGCCATTCTGTACGGCCTGATTGTAGAGATAGGTACCTGGATAAGGTGCGGCCAGCGAGACCTGAATGGTGTGTGGATTGATGCGCTTGGCGAACTCGACGGTCTCGCGAATGGTATCGGTGGTTTCGCCCGGAAGACCAAGGATAAAGGTGCCGTGAATTGTGATCCCCAGATCATGACAGTCCTTGGTGAAGCGTTCGGCGACTTCGATGCGCATACCCTTCTTGATGTTGTGGAGGATCTGCTGATTGCCGCTTTCATAACCGACCAGCAACAGCCGCAAGCCACCGTCCTTGAGCTTTTCCAGCGTCGTTCGCGGCACGTTGGCTTTGGCATTGCATGACCAGGTAACGCCAAGCTTGCCAAGTTCCTTGGCAATGGCCTCTGCGCGTGGAGCGTCATCGGTGAAGGTGTCGTCGTCGAAGAAGAATTCCTTGACCTGGGGAAACGCTGCCTTCGCGTATTTGATCTCTTCGATCACGTGCTCGACGCTGCGGGTGCGATAACGATGTCCTCCCACGGTCTGGGGCCAGAGGCAGAACGTGCAGCGCGACTTGCAGCCGCGACCGGTATAAATGGAAATATAGGGATGTTTGAGGTATCCGATGAAGTAGTCTTCGATCCGCAGGTCACGCTGATAGACAGGGGTCACGAAGGGCAGCGCATCCATGTTCTCGATCATCGGCCGATCGTCGTTGTGTACGATGGCCCCACCGCGCGTGCGGTAGGAAATGCCCTTGATGTCCGCCAGCGCCATGCCGTCGGCAACATCCTTAATGGTGAAATCGAATTCGTTGCGCGCCACGTAATCGACGGCGGGACCTTCCCTGAGACTACCTTCGGCATTGACCGCTACCTTGGCGCCGATCATCCCGACGAGAAGTTTGGGGTTGGCGGCCTTGAGCGCCTCGATCACCTTGACGTCGGATTTGAATGAGGGGACCGACGTGTGAACGACCACATGGTCGAAGTCATTGGCCTGGGCCACAACTTCGCTGAGGCCAATGCCGGCAGGCGGCGCATCAATTAACTTGGAGCCTTCCACCAGAGCGGCGGGCTGGGCCAGCCAGGTCGGAAACCAAAAGGATTTGATTTCGCGTTTGGCTTGATAGCGAGAGCCTGCACCGCCATCGAAACCGTCAAAGGAAGGGGCCTGAAGGAAAAGCGTGCGCAACATGAACCACCTTAGAACGAGATCAGGACATTGCCCCATCGCGCCCCACGCGCAGACGGGCGCCCCGCCAGCGCACTGCCGAGCCGGACAGCGAGCCAAGGAACAGGGCAAAAGATAGCATGTCGCGCAGAGGCAGTGCCCACGCGGGACCAGCTTGAATTCCGACTATATGGTCTATCCGGGCCTTGAGGAAAAGCCGGGCGGCCAGAATAGTTGTAAATCCCGCAAATACGCTAGGGGTAAAGCCGGCCAACACCGCACCTATCAGCCCGAGGGGCAGGGCGTGGGTGACAAAGCTCCCCCAATGCCCGCGCGGATCGATGGTGCGGATCGTTCTGGCCCAGCGCAGTTCATGGGCAAGCAGCTCGTCAAACCCTGTCTCACCGCTGAAATGGCGCAGAATGAGGGGCGGATAGGCGATACGCAGGCCCTGCATCCGTACCGCCTGACCCAGCTCATAATCGTCTGCGAGCAGATTGGCGAAGCGCTCAAAGCCGCCGATACTGCTTAGAATCTGCCGGTTGAGCGCCATGGTGGAACCGAAGCAGGGGGTGGCTAGGCCAAAGCCAATTCCCGCGGCAGCGTTGGGCAGAAAATTGTAGCTCACCGCCATCGCTGCCAGACGTGACCATGCGCCACTGCGGCCCTCGCCCGCGTAAAGGCAGCTGACAATGCCAACTCCTGGCTCAGCAAGCGCAGCCACCACCTGACTGAGCCAGTCACCCGGCACGGCAATATCGCTGTCCGCGACCACGATGATGTCGTGTTTCGCGGCCGTCATCATGTTGATCAGATTGGACACCTTGGCGTTGCTGCCATGGCGCGCCGGATCGCAGACGAGCGCAATATCGTGTTCGGGGTGGGATTTCCTGAGTTGCTCGACGATGCGGCAGGCCGGGTCATCAGCCGCGTGTACGCCAAAAACGAACTGGACCGGCGCTGGGTAGTCCTGCTCCAGCGTGCTCAAAAGGGCGGCTTCAAGCCCCGCCTCTGTACCATAAAGGGGCTTTAGGACGCTGGCGGTCGGATGCGAGGACTTTGGGGTGTTCAGCCTTGGGGCCATCAGGCGTGTTAACAGGGCCACGGCCGCGACCGTATAGAGGCCACCGCCGATGGCGATCGCCAGAATGATCCAGCCCAGAATATGACAAAATGACAACTGGTCCACTTTGGCACGAGCGACGGTCGGGCTTAGCACAGCAAGCCATCGGGTTCGACAGGCCAGCGTCAGCCTTTCTGGAACGGCGATCAACCACCGGAGCGGGGGCCGGGACCGCTGTCGGACCGCTGATGCCATGCTGCTGTGACCGCGCGCGGGTGGGCCATGGGCAAATATTTGCACCAGGCAATGCCGTAGCCATCTTGCTCAGAGGGCCTCAGCCAAAAATGTCCCAGAAGCAGAGCTCACGCGTTCCCACGCGCCGTTCGGCCGGGCTGCGCCGGAGCATCTCCGACTGCAGTTCGGCTATGGCCTGGCGCCAATGCGCCACGGACCGGCCCTCGGGACGGCCCTCCTGTTCCCAAATCTGGTAGCTGCGACGGGCGATCTGCTCCTGGGATGGCGCCGCTTCGGCGCCATTGGGAGCGTGTGATTTCAGCTCCAAGGACATCGGCATTCCTTTCGCGCACAGCGCACCTGGCCCCCCGCTGTTCATCTTTCTCGAGCGCGCAATCCTCTTGGTCAAGTCTACGTGGTATAAAATATCTCGATCGTGACAGATGTGTTGATGCAAATCAGGTCCGGCCCTCTGGCCACCCGTACGGCATCCCTTGCATGCTAAGCCGTGCTTGAGCCCAACTCTGGCAGACGTCGGCGTAGAGCCCGTGTACAACTCATGTTCAGATCAAGCGCCGTGACCTCAGCTGCACGGCGGTCTAAAAACCCGCAACCAGCCGACAGAAAGGGTTGGTTCGCAGGTCCGCACAATTACGGCGAGCATCAGCCCAAATGTTATTGGAGCAGGCTGATTTTCACGGGCACCATATCAGCGCCGGTACTGTCAGGCAACATCGTGCAGTGTTATCGCAGTGATATCGCAATGCTAATGCACGACGTTCAGTTTTCATTATGGAACTCGAGAAGATGAGGTTATTGACGGTGGCCGTCACTTGCCATCACACGATCCTGCGATGCACGCTTTTGAACCTCATCCCATCCGTAACGTCGCT
>JAJZGY010000063.1 GCA_021804785.1 Pseudomonadota bacterium
AAAAGCCCGTCCAGCAAGCCGCTCAGCCTACCCTGACCGCCAAATCAGCCCTCAAACACCTCAAATCTGCCACCTGCCACCTGCAGTTCCGGCACCTGCAATTGGCAGTGTGAGAAATGCGGGCTAGGTGAGGGACAGGCCGCTGGCTCCATGTACAGAGGATCCTATCGCAGCGCCGCACCAAGCTAATCACGCAAACGCGAGGATCGAGGTCGAAAACAGTGTGAGCCAGCTATCATCTAGCGGCCGCGGAACACAGGCTCGCGCTTTTCGACAAAGGCCCTCGCCGCTTCCTTGTGATCTTCGGTCTGGGCGCAGCGCACGTGATGGGTCGCTTCCAGATCCAGGCAGTCATTCAGATCTCCGCCAAGGGCACGATTGAGATTCTCCTTCATGTAGCGGTAGGCGATGGATGGCCCAGCCGCAAGCCGGCGGGCGATCTGCCGTGTCTTTTCTGCCAGCGCGTCCGCCTCACAGACCCAGTTGACGAGCCCGAGTCTGAGCGCTTCCTCCGCGTCGATCCGCTCGGAAAGATAATAGAGCTCTCGCGCCTTGGCGGTTCCCACCAGCTTGCTGAGAAAATAGGTGCCACCATAATCGCCTGAAAATCCCACCCGCGCGAATGCGGTGGTCATCACCGCGCCTTTGGCCATGATGCGAAGATCGCAGGACAGAGCCAGCGACAGACCAGCGCCCGCCGCAGCTCCAGGCAAAGCGGCAAGCGTCGGCTTCGGCAACGTATAGAGCTTGCCGGCAGTGGCGCGCTGATTGACGCGCTGGCGGTGAATGGCTTCATCGACGGGCCGGTCGCTGGCGCTACGGTTCGCCATGCCTTTCACATCGCCGCCGGCACAAAAGCCCTTGCCGGCTCCAGTCAGCACGATGCACTTGACGTTTTCATCAAGCTCGGCGCGGGCAAGCTGCTCGGCGAGCGCAGCGTTCATGGCCGCGCTGAGGGCATTGCGCGCCTCAGGCCGATTGAGCGTGAGGGTCAGAACTCCGTCCTCAAGAACGGCAAGAAGATCTCCAGTTCCTGTCTCGATCGTAGCCATCGCATCCTTCCCTGTTTGTCAGACCTGAAACTGAAGCCAGAATGAGGGGCCTGTCAAAGGTCGCAGACCGATACCGAGAGGTTCAGCGCCTGCGGCGCACGCTCCATGCCAGCCATACGGCCGGCGCAACGAACAGGCCCGCCATATAGAAAGGCGCGTCGACGCCCATGGCCGTGAAGCCAATGCCAAGAGCAAAAGGACCAACAACCCGGGCAAGAGCCCCCATCGCATTGTTGAGCCCGAGATATTGGCCCTGGTGCTGCCACTCGGCATTGCGCGAGATGATCGCTGCAACATTCGGCCAGGCGATCGACTGACCGAAGGCGGCAACCGCAAGTAGCGGAATTGTGGTAATGGCTCCGACCGAATATGTCTGGCCGATATAGCACACGGCCGTGAGCGCCATGCCGAAGGCCAGAACGCGGGCCTCGCCAAAGCGCCGTGAGGCCGGGCCGATCAGGACGATCTGGCAAAAGGCTGCAACGATCCCGACCACAGCGTAGGCACTGCCGACCTGCCGCGGGCCCCAGCCAAAGCGGGCCTGGGTCCACAAGCCAAAAATGGATTCCACCCCGGTGAAGGCGCAGCCCGCGACCAGGGTGACGAGCATGGCACGGCGGATCAGGGGATGGCTCGCCGCCTTGCCTGCGACCGCCCAGCGATTGGGCTTCTGCACCGGGTCAGGCGCTTCGGGCATACGGCTTTCGCGAACGAACAGCACCAGCATCACGACGCAGATGGCCGAAAGCCCTGCGCAGGTGAACAAGGGCGCCTCAAACCCAGTATGACCGAGCTGAGGGCGTGCGAGGAGCCCGCCCAGAGCCGGCCCGACAATGAGCCCGACATTATAGGCGGCACCGAGAAGGCTGAGACGGCCGGCCCGGTCTTCGGGCGGGGTAACGTCAGCGATATAGCCCTGAATAACCGAGCCATTGCCGCTCATCAGCCCGCCAAGGATGCGGACAAAAAAGGCAATATAAATATTGGGGGCGAGAGCCATTGCCGTGTAGCAGGCGAGATTACCGCTCACCGTCGAGATCAGGATAGGTTTGCGACCCTTGCGGTCGGACAGCCGGCCCCAGAAGGGTTCACCAAAAAAGGACCCGATCGCATAGGCGGAAAACACCAGGGCGATCTGCCAGGCCGTCGCATGAAACGATTTGGCGTAAAAGGGCAGCAGCGGCACCACGATGCCAAAACCCAGCAGGTTGATGAACATCACCGCCAAAAGGGTCGGCAGGGCTGCGGCCGAGCGTTGCTGAGGCTGTGGCTCGCCAGAGTTCTCCACCTTCGCGGTCATGGGGCCGTCGGTGGAAGTTGCGTTCTTGGGGTCGGTGCTCATCGTGCTTCGCGCTATAGTGTGCCTTGATAGCGTTTCGGCGGGCGGGCGCAATCCCATTCCGCATGATCCCGGGAGGAAGCCATGCGCGTTTTGGCTCGAGCTGTTGCAATCGCGTTCGCCCTTGGCCTTGGCGCAGCCGCTGGAGCCCTGGCCCACGGGCAGTCCAGCTGGCGCAAGGTACCGGCCAAGGACCTACTCCTGATCCAGACCCGCTATGGCCAGGTTGCCATTGAACTTCTACCGGAGTTCGCACCTTTGCATGTCGCCCGGGTCCGCACGCTCACAGAGGCCCACTTCTATGACGGCCTCAGCTTCTATCGGGTCATCGACGGCTTTGTCGCCCAGGGCGGGATCGGAGAAGGTACCGCGGCCACCAGAGACCATCCCAAATCAGCCAAGCTGCTGTCGCGCTGGCCCCCCCTCAAGGCCGAGTTCGACGCCCCGATCGCGGCCATCCATGCTCCGTTCGTTCCTACCCGATCGCCCGATCTCTACGCCCCCGAGGTTGGCTGGGTAAGAGGTTTTCCGGTGGGCCGTAACCCCAAGGCGGGGCGCGAATGGATCCTAAACTGCCCCGGTACCTTTGCCTTTGCCCGCGATAACGCGCCAAATTCGGCGACCACCGAGTTCTATATCGTCATCGGTGAAGCGCCACGCCGGCTCGACCGCAATCTGTCCGCCTTCGGGCGGGTGATCGCCGGTATGAAATATCTGCAGAAGCTGCACCGCGGGGACCCCAATGTCGATCACGGCGTCATTGCCGATCGCGCCAAGCGTGACCCCATTGTGTGGATGCGCATGGCCTCGCAACTGCCAGTTTCACAGCGTCCCCATTATGAAGTGCTGCGAGATACCTCCAAAGCCTTCGCCCGCTGGAAAGCGGCCCGCATCAATCCGGCGCCGCAGTTTTATGTACACCAGCCCCGTCCCATCCTCGATGTCTGTCTCTCTCCCGTTCCCGCCCGCCGCCTGAAATCCTGAACTGGTGTCAAGCTGCTCGAGGCGGTCGCCGTCGCCGTTCCGTCACCGTCCATGCGCTAAAAGGAGCGCCAAGGGAGCAAGCTCATGAACAGATCGGTTCTTTTTGTCGGCGCAGCGGTGCTTGCCGCCTTCGCCTCAACCATCGGCCAGGCGGCTGCCGGCAATGGCGCAACGCTGCTGCCCACCGGCCAGCGTCTCACGCCGACCGCGGCCTCTGGCGCCATCTTTCAGAGCCTCAATCCCGACTGGAAGGATGCCCGCGATTTCCGTGCCGGTATGGCAGTGACCACAGTCGTCAGCCATGACCAAAAGACCCTGCTGATCCTGACGAGCGGGTTCAACGAGATGGCGGATGCAAGCGGAACGAAGCCACTGCACCTGAGTGAATATATTTTTGTTTACGACATCTCCTCGCGAACTCCCCGGAAGCTCCAAGTACTGACCGTTCCCAATTCCTTTTCCGGCATCGTGTTTGCTCCTGACGATCGGCACTTCTACGTCTCCGGGGGGGCGGATGACGATATTCACGTGTTCGCACGCAAGGCTGGCCACTGGCAGGAAGCTGGTCCGCCCATTGCGCTTGGGCATCTGATGACCAACGCCGTCCCGCAAAACCCCGGTGACCGCTTCAAGCCCGTTGCCGCCGGCCTCGACGTGACGGCCGACGGACGCCTTCTCGTCGTCGCCAACTACAACAATGACAGCATCAGCATCGTCAATGTCGCCACGCGCCAAAAGATCGGCGAACTCGATCTGCGGCCGGGCAAGGAAAATCCCCGGATGCATGGCATGCCCGGCGGCGAATACCCACTATGGGTCCAGATCAGGGGACGCACCGCCTATGTGTCGGCGCAGCGCGATCGTGAAGTCGATGTTGTCGACATCGCGGGTGCACCGAGATTGATCACCCGTATCAAGGTGCAGGGCGTACCCAACCGCATGCTGCTTAACCGCACCAGGACCCTGCTCTACGTCACCAGCGACAATGCGGATATCGTCTCGGTCATTGATACCCTGCGAAACCGCGTGATCGGTACCATCAATGCCGAAGCTCCCCCGGGCCTGATCGCCGGCAGGAGTCATTTCGGTGGCGCCGCGCCCAACAGTCTTGCTCTTTCACCGCACGGTCACCAGCTCTTCGTGACCGATGGCGGCTTGAATGCCGTGGCCATTATCAGGCTGAATGCCAAAGGACTTGGCCAGGTCTCTGGTCTGGTGCCCACGGGCTGGTATCCCAATTCCGTCAGCACAGCCGGTGGCATGCTCTACGTCGTCAATGGACGCAGTGACCCCGGCCCCAATCCGCAGGGCTGCACGCACAACAATTACGTGCCGATGAAAGCCTTTCTCTGTCGCGGGAAGGGCCATTACATTCTACAGCTCAGTCATGCCGGCTTTTTGACCCTTCCGATACCAGGACGGCGTGACCTCGGGCAGCTGACTGACACCGTAGCCGCTAATGATGATCTGGGGTTCAGGAGCAATCCGGCCGATGATCGGCTCATGGCCGCCCTGCGCGAGCACATCAAGCATGTCATCTATATCATCAAGGAGAACCGCACCTATGACCAGATCCTCGGCGATCTTGGTCGCGGTAATTCGGATCCCGCTCTTACACTATTCGGCCAGCGCGTAACTCCCAACCAGCATGCCCTGGCCCGCCAATTCGTCGATCTCGATAATTTCGAAGACAGCGGCGAGGTTTCCGGAGAAGGCTGGCCATGGTCAACCGACGCCCGCGAAACCGATGTCGGAGTCAAAGAGATCCCGGTACAATATGCAGGGCGGATATCGAATTACGATGTCGAAGGACAGAACCGCAACGTCAATGTAGGTGTCGCATCACTGTGGCAACGGCGCACCTTCAATCCCGCAACCCCGAACGATCCAGACCTGCTGCCCGGCACTGGCGATGTTGCGAGTCCTGATGGCAACGAGGGGCAAATCGGAAAAGGGCATCTGTGGGATGCCGCACTGCGCGCGCATGTGAGCTTGCGCAATTACGGCTTCCACCTGGACCTGTTTCGGTATGCCTCCAAAAAATATCCCGTCGCCCTTGAGCGCAACCCCTATGCCCATCATCTGCGCGTGGCCTTTCCGTCGGAAAGCTCGCTTCAGACCTGCACCGATCCCTATTTCCGCGGCTTCGACACCAGGTTTCCCGACTTCTGGCGGGAACGCGAATGGGCTCGTGAGTTTGACAGCTATGTTGCCCATCACAACCTGCCCCAACTGGAACTCGTGCGCCTGATGGAAGACCACATGGGCAGCTTCCAGCAAGCGATCGACGGCGTGAACACGCCGGCCCGCGAGGTTGCCGACAATGATTACGCGGTAGGCAAGCTCATCGCCAAAGTCGCGCACTCGCCCTATGCGGGCTCTACCCTGATCTTCATCGTTGAGGATGACGCACAGGATGGCCCAGACCATGTCGACGCCCACCGGTCCACAGCCTTTGTGGTCGGTCCCTACGTCAAGCAGGGCAAAGTGGTGTCGCAGCGTTACACGACGGTCAACATGCTGCGCACGATCGAGGATCTGCTCGGCATAAAGCCGATGAGCGTATTTGATGCACATCAGCGGCCGATGAGCGCGGTGTTCGACCTGAACCAGAAACACTGGAGCTTCGCGGCCGCGCCCTCAGCGCTGCTCTATCGCACCAGCCTTCCCGTCCCCCGGCCACGTCACCCCAAACAGGCCCGACGTGGGCCCAACGCCGCCTGGTGGGCATCCAGAACTGAGGGCTATGACTGGCTCCAGGCCGACAAGATCAATGCCATGGCCTTCAACCATCTGCTCTGGCAGGCCTATGCGCCGGGAAGACCCTATCCCACGGAGCGCTCGGGCAAAGATCTGCGGCAGGCGGCGGAAAATCGCGGCAACTGAGCCCCAGCATTCCACCACGGCACTCGCCCCCGTTCAGGCGATGGCTGATCATGGGCGCGGCTTTGGCTCTGCCGGGCGATAGAGATGGGCGGCTCCCGAGCCGTCAGCCTTGCCCCTGTGGCCGTCGCGGGCTATGTCTCACCGCCGCCTTAGCCTGGTTGGGCACAACCGCCCGGCCCGCAACCCGAATTTCCACAATGCCCCTGCTACGTTTTCTGCCCGACAATACCAAGATCAACTTCGTAGGCGTGCGCTACATCGCTTTCGCCATCGATGGTCTGCTGCTTCTGGCCACCATCATCTCGATCAGCCTCCAGGGCTTTAATCTTGGTATCGATTTTACGGGGGGCGTACAGCTCCAGGTCAAATCCGTTCAAAGCATCAACATCGGCACCATCCGCAGCGAAATTTACAGCCTCGGGTTTCCGGATGCGCAGATCCAATATATCGGCTCTGGCGCCTGCAATACGCCGGTCAATTCCTGCGTCCTTATTCGCGTCAAGCCCAAGCCCCATCAGTCCGGCGAAACCATTCAGTCCCTGATCAAACACAAGCTGGGCCCGAGTTTCATGCCACGCAGCGCCCAGGTGATCGGCCCCAAAGTGTCTGGTGAGCTGTTTCATGCCGGTGTCGTTGCCACCATCCTTGCGGTTATCGCCATTGCCATCTACGTCGCCATGCGCTTCGAATGGCAGTATGGCGTCGGCGCTGTCGTTGCCACCGGCCATGACGTGCTTGTCACCGCAGGCCTGTTCTCGTTGCTGCATTGGGATTTTTCGCTGAACTCGATCGCGGCCCTGCTGACACTTGCAGGCTACTCGATCAACGACACGGTCGTTGTCTTCGACCGTATTCGGGAAAACCGGCGCAAGTTCAAGCGCATGAACCTCGGCGATCTGATCAACCTGTCGACCAACCAGATGCTGACCCGGACCATCCTAACCAGTGGTGCGACTGCGATCTCCATCGTCCCACTGCTCATCTTCGGCGGGCCGGAACTGTTCGATTTCACCGGCGCGATCCTGTTCGGCATCGTCGTCGGCACCTTCTCCTCTATCTACGTCGCATCGGCGCTGCTGCTCTATCTGCCCGCGCCTGCCGGCACCCAGGGCGGCCACAGCGAAAAAGAAGCAACGGCCTGACTCTTTTGGCACGGCCCGCAGCGCTGCAAGACCGTGCCTGATCCTAAGCCTCAGAACGGATTGATGGTCTCATGCCGGGTGAAGGTCAGATAGCCGGCATTGACACCGGCGCGCAGTCCCACCCCCGTGCGCATCGGTGCGATCGTGATGTTACCGGAGCGCATGTAATTCACGCCGATCCCGGCCACGAAGTAAAAGCTGCCCGACACACCGGGAAAGCGGGAATAGAGCTGGTCACGGTGGTGAAGATTATAGATCAGCATGAAGGTCTTGGAGGCGTTAGCGCCGAAGTCAAAGCCGACACTGGGCCCCTGCCAGTAAACCTTGACCGGGGCATAGCCCTTGCGCATCAGCCAGCCCTTGCCATAGCGCAGACCCACGATGAAGGCGCCTGAGCCTTCTTCCCCCTTGATGTAAGCGTCGGGCAGACCATTTTCTGAAAACACCCGTTGTACCGCCTTGGCGACCGCCTCGCTGGTATCGCCAAAAAATCCGGTCGCGGCCCGGACGATTTCATTCTGGCTGAAGGTGTCACCACGATGACTCTCCGCATGTGCTGCCCCACCGGCCGCTGTACTGTCGGTATAGCTTGATGGCGGCGTCGTGTTGTAGCCCTCTACCGCCTGGGCATTTGAGCCCTGACCGGAGGCGCTCCTGGTCCCCGGTGACGGTAGCTGGGTTGGCTGGCTCACCGCCGTGCCCGAAGTGCTATCCTGCGCCAATGACGGCGTAGTGGCCACGAAAAGCGCGCCCGCAATTGCGGCAGCACAGACTTTCAAACGGCGCAGGTCCGAAGCCATCATGGGCTATGTCTCCTTTTGAACGAATCAGGGCGGCTGACGTCATGTAGGGGTAAACCTAAACGCCGTAACGCGACAAATTTTGGGCACGGCGCTAGACCAGCTGGTAGTGCTGTCCACGGCGCAGGACACGACCCTCCGCTTCGAGCTGAATGAGATGTGCCTCGACCGAGCGGGCAGCGGCGGGGTGCAGGCTGCGGTCCACCGCGGCGTAAATCTCCGCAACCATTTTGGGGATGGTATCCTGGCCGCGTTCCAGAGCCGACAGGATTTGCGCCTCGCGCTCGAGCCGATGTGCCAGATAGGCAGCAAGAAAAGACGCTGGCGACGACACCGGTCCGCCATGGGTTGGCCACAATATCTGGTCCTTGCGGGCGATCAGCTTGCGCAGAGATGCCATATATTGAGCCATATTGCCGTCCGGTGGGGTCACCACGGTGGTCGACCACCCCATGACGTGATCACCCGTGAACAGCGCCCCTTCAGCGCCAAGAGCAAAACACATGTGATTTGATGTATGTCCGGGAGTAAAGACGCATTCAAAACTGAAACCGTCGGCTTCGATCAGCTCGCCGTCCTTAACCCGGATGTCGGGAACAAAATCCCGATCGCCACCTTCTTCGAGCTTGATGGCGCTGTCCTGCCCGGAACCATGGGGGCCAAAACCATAGGTCTTCGCCCCCGACCAGGCCTTGAGCGGCGCAGCCGCCGGCGAATGGTCATTATGCGTGTGGGTAATCAGAATATGGGTCAGGCGCCGGCCTGCCAAAGCCCGTTTCAGGGCTTCTATGTGGGCTGCATCGGCGGGACCTGGATCAATCAGCGCCACCTCGCGGCCGCGTCCGATGATATAAGTTCCGGTCCCACGAAAGGTGAACGCGCCCGGATTGGCTGCCAGGACCCGGGTAATCATGGCGCTGACCTGGATGGGCTCGCCTACGGGCGCAGCAAAATTACGGTCAAATGCGAGAGTCATAACTCAAAATATAACACGTGCAGCCCGAATGCGCTCCAGGCGCACCACAAGGTCCGGACGGGTGCGATACATGACCCGCTGCAGCCGTGCGGGAGCGCGCTGTGAAAACAGGTCGAGCAGACGCGACAGCCAAGCATGGCGGAAGCGCGCAAAGCGCAGCGCATTGCGAAAACCTCTCGACTGGCTCGTAAGTATGGCTACACCCCCCACCAGGAGAACCGCGGCCACAGGAACAGGCATGGGCACTGGAACCGGCAGAATCAGCAATCCTGTCGCAAGACAGGTCCAGCCTGCGATCAGCAGTAGATAATGGTTCGCTTGCGATTTTCGCATCACAGAAACCGCATCCTGATGGAGTGCTCGTGAAACTCTTTACAGGCTACCGACACTTTGTGGCGGTAGTTGGACCATACCCGGAAGCGATTACGACTATGTTGCAGCCTCGTCACAAAGTGACGGCGCCGTATTAACCGTCAGTTCAAAGACGTCCGACCGCGCGTAATGTCCGGTAACGTCAAGATCGAATTTACCGCGCACGATCTGCCGCAGCTCCAGTTCAGCCGTCAGTACCCCTTCCTGGGCACCGAGCGGGCCTGCGAGAACTTCGCCGAAAGGCGAGACGATCAGGCTACCGCCCTTGATCAGGGCCTCGGCACCTCCCCTCAAGGGGTAATCCGGCGGATAGTCGGCATCGGTCGCATACTGGCACGCCGACAGTACGAAGCAGCGCCCCTCATAGGCGATGTGGCGCATGCTTGTCTGCCATTGCGGACGGTCGTCGACGGTCGGCGCGCAGTAAAGCTCTACCCCCTGGGCATAAAGCCACGTGCGATAGAGCGGCATGTAGTTCTCCCAGCAGATCGCCGCTCCCACGCGCGCCCCGGCCATCTCCACCACCTGTGTCGTAGCGCCATCACCCATGCCCCAGATCAGCCGTTCCATTGCCGTCGGCATAAGTTTGCGGTGCAGGTTCACCAACCGGCCGTCCTCCGTAATAAACAGCACGGTGCAATAAAGCGTGCCCCTGGCCTGTTCGATAATGCCGACCACCATGGCCAAGGCCAGCCGCTTGGCCACTTTGCACATTCTTTCCACCTGCGGACCATCCAGGCGCACGGCACCGTCATAATAGCGTGCAAACCAGTCGCGCCCGGCCTCGCTGCGCGTGCCAACACGGGCGCCAAAATCCAATCCCTTGGGATAGCCGCCCACAAAGGCTTCGGGAAAAACTGCCAGGCGGGAGGTCTGCGCGGCTTCCACCGCAAACCGTTCAAACCTGTCAAGGGTTGCTGCAGTGTCAAAGGCCACTGATCCGGCTTGAATGACACTGACCCTTATTACCCTTTCGACCATTACACGCTCCCCAAGCACCCCCTTTGACGAAGGCGTCGCGTCTACATAGGCTCACAAGATCGCATATCCAGGAAGGACACGCCAAGATGAAGCTGTACAACTCCGTCGGACCAAATCCCAAAGTCGTGCGCATGTTCATTGCGGAAAAAGGCATTACCGTGCCCACGCACGAAGTCGACCTGATGAAGGGAGAAAACCGGCAGGAGCCGCACCTCAAGCGCAATCCCGCCGGCCAGATGCCCAGTCTGGAAACCGATGATGGCCAGTACATCTCGGAAATCACGGTAATCTGCGAATATCTCGAAGAGAAATTTCCTGATCCGTCGCTGATCGGCCGCACCGCCGAAGAGCGGGCACAAACGCGTATGTGGACGCGGCGCATTGATCTCAACATCTGCGAACCAATGGCCAATGGTTTTCGCTTCAGTCAGGGCCTTGAGCTTTTCAAGCATCGCATCTTCACTGCACCAGAAGCCGCCAACGGTCTGAAGGCGATGGCCCAGGACCGCCTGAAATGGCTTGATGGCCAGCTCTCGGATGGTCGCCAATTCATCTGTGGTGCGCGCCTCTCGCTTGCCGACATCCTGCTTTACTGCTTCGTGGATTTCGGTAACCACGTCGGTCAGCCACTTAATCCGGAATTCAAGAATCTGGGGTCATGGTTTAGCCGCATCGGCGCCCGCCCCTCGGCGAAGGCATGAGGTGTTCGCCCCTGGCGCTGGCGATTATCGCCAGCGCCATGTTCGTACAATCACGCGCGCAGGCTTCAGCACTCGCGGTCGTGCCGGCCCCCGGTGTACATCGTACCCATATCGACGTCGGCACCATCCTCGACCTCTCAGGTCCGCTCGCCGCCCAGGGCCGGGCCATCGAGAACGGGCTCAAGCTCGCATTCAGCGAAATCAACGCCAGAGGTGGCGTCAACGGCCGCAAGATCGTGCTTCTCGTCAAGGATAGCGCCTTCAGTCCGCAAAAGGCCCGGACTGCGGCGCAGGCGCTGATACATCATGGCATTTTTGCGCTTTTGTGTGCCAATGGCACGCCACCGGTGGTCGCCAGCATGCCCCTGATCCTGGACCATGGCATCTTGGACCTTTTTGCCTTCGTGCCTGCCCATGCTGACTACACCCGTCCACGCCGTCTGGTGTTTTCGCTCGAAGTACCGGTCGCGGCGCAGGCCGAGATCGGGCTGAAGGCGCTGCTCAACGAGCGCGGGGATCTCAAGGTTGGCGTCTTGTACAGCGAAGATTCGCTCGGACAGGCCGTCCTTACAGGCGTAAGCCGCGAATTGGCGCGGCGCGGTCAACCCCTGGTCGCTGCCGTGCCATACAAGGAAGGGAGCGGCAATCTGCGTACCCCCCTGATACAGTTGCGCCGGGCTGGGGCAGAGCTGGTCGTTCTGGGCAGCGTGCCACAGGAAGCCATGCTCGCCCTGCATGAGGCTCACCGCGCATCCTGGCGTCCGGTATTTTTCTGCCCCGCCTGCTACATGCCGGAAGCCGCAACACTTGGCGGACGTGATGCCGACGGGCTCTACGCCTTTGCCGCCACTCCGATCCCCTATCCGAATGGCGACGCCCCGCAAATCGCCGCGTGGGCACATCGCTACGCACGACGGTTCCATGCCGTTGCAACACCTGAAGCCCTGCAGGCCTATCTCGATGCCAACTTATTTTCGGTCGCGCTCCTCCACACCGGCATGAATCCCACGCCGCTGCATTTTGCCGATGTGCTGGTGTCTCTGCCGCCCTGGCGTGATCCGGTCCTCGGCGGACCTGCCGCCAAATTCTCTGCCAGCGATCATCTTGGCCTGCACAGCGGCTGGCTCGCCGAAATCGAAAACCGCCGCTGGCGTATGATCGGCGCGCTGCACACGCTAACGCCGAGCCGGCAACCATAAGCGATGGGGTGGACGCCCCCTCGACGGCATCGATGTGCCAAAGTGGTGGTGTTGAGAACCACATTTGGAGGGAACGTCCATGAACGAGGTTAGCATAATTGGTCTAGATCTGGCGAAGAATGTATTTCAGGTTCACGGCGCTGCGGCGAACGGTGAGGTTGTGTTCCGCAAAAAGCTGTCTCGGGACAAGCTGTTGACCTTTTTCGCCGCCCAACGTCCCACGATCGTGGCGATGGAAGCCTGTGGCGGCTCTCACTTCTGGGCTCGGGAGATTGCAGCATTAGGCCATCAGGTAAAATTGGTGCCGCCTGTCTATGTCAAGCCGTTTGTCAAAAGGCAGAAGAATGATGCCGCGGATGCCGAGGCAATTGCCGAGGCTGCCACTCGGGCCACGATGCGTTTCGTGGCCGTCAAGAGCGCGGACAAGCAGGCGCTCGGGATGGTGTTCCGTACCCGCGATCTCTATGTACGGCAACGCACGCAAACCATCAACGCCTTGCGTGGCCATCTCTCCGAGTTTGGAATTATCGCTCCTGTCGGTATCGTGAATGTTGAACGCCTTCATCGCGAGCTGGAGCAGGCAGCTGACCAATTGCCGGATGCTGTCGTTGCTCTCAGCCGTGACCTGCTGGAGCAGATTGCGGGTTTCAAAGCCAGAATTGCCGCCCTCGATGATAAGATCCATGCCCTGACGCGGCAGGATGACACCAGCCGTCGCCTCATGAGCATTCCCGGCGTTGGACCGATCTGCGCCGCAGCGGTGCATGCGTTCGCGCCGTCGATGGAGACGTTTCGTAGCGGACGGGACTTTTCCGCCTGGCTCGGCCTCATACCGCGCCAGCACTCCAGCGGTGGTAAGGAACGGCTTGGGGCGGTGTCCAAAATGGGACAGCGAGATCTACGCCGCCTGCTCATCAGCGGGGCCATGGCGGTCGTCCGCTGGGCCGTACGCAAGGGGGCTTCTGAAGGCAGCTGGCTGCAGCGGATGCTGTCCTGCAAGCATCGTATGCTCGTAGCCGTGGCCCTGGCCAATAAGATGGCACGGACGATCTGGGCGCTGATCACCAATGGTCAAGAGTATCGGGAACCGGCCCTGGCGCGATAAGCGTCAGCAGCCGGCCGTCAGGAATGTGAGCAGGTCGAGCGAAAGGTAAGGGCAAACGGTCAAAGAGACGAGGTCGGGAAAACCAGTAATTGGCGACGAGCACTCAAGCTCGGGTAAGCGAACCGGATCCGATCTGCGCATCTCCATACAGGCCCGCGGCGTGCATCAAGGCCGCACTTTGAGGCCGGACACACGACTGCACCTGACCACATGCACCGCACCTATCGCAGAAAATGCTTGCATTCCGGGGGGCGTCCACACACGCC
>JAJZGY010000012.1 GCA_021804785.1 Pseudomonadota bacterium
GTGCCACAGCCACACCCCACATCCAGCACCCGCTCGCCCGCTGCCGGTGCAGCAAAGCTGAGGACCTGAGGAGTGATCTCGGCCATAGCCGCATCGAGCTGCGGCTGAAAGCTCGCCCAGCGCTCACCCGCGATCCCGTTCCAGTATTCGATCTGCTGTGCGTTATTCACGCGCCTGCCCTCCGCCGACGCATGGCCAGGGTCCTAAGACGCAGCGCGTTCAGCTTGATAAAGCCCTGGGCATCTTTTTGGTCATAGGCGCCACGGTCATCCTCGAAGGTGACGAGACTCTCCGAATAGAGCGAATAGGTGGACGAGCGGCCGATGGTAATGACATTGCCCTTGTAGAGCTTGAGCCGCACCGTACCCGCCACGCATTCCTGGCTCTTGTCGATGGCGGCCTGCAGCATCTCGCGCTCGGGCGCGAACCAGAAGCCGTTGTAGATCAGCTCGGCATAGCGCGGCATCAGTTCGTCCTTCAGATGCGCAGCGCCGCGGTCGAGCGTAATCGATTCCATCGCGCGATGGGCGGCGAGGAGGATTGTGCCGCCGGGCGTCTCGTAGACGCCGCGCGACTTCATGCCGACGAAGCGGTTCTCGACCAGATCAATGCGGCCGATGCCATTGGCCTTGCCGAGTTCGTTGAGCTTGGCAAGCAGCGTCGCCGGCGACAGCTTCACGCCATCGATGAAGACGGCATCACCCTTCTCGAAGCCGATCTCGACCACGGTCGGTTTGTCCGGCGCATCCTCGGGCGAGATCGTACGCTGGTAGACGATGGAGGGCGGTTCGACGGCCGGATCCTCCAACACCTTGCCTTCCGAGGAGGAGTGCAGAAGGTTGGCATCAACCGAAAACGGTGCCTCGCCTCTTTTGTCTCTTGGGATTGGAATCTGGTTCTGCTCGGCGAACTCGATGAGCTTGGTGCGACTGGTCAGATCCCATTCCCGCCAAGGCGCAATGACCTTCACGTCAGGTTTGAGCGCGTAATAGCCCAACTCGAAACGAACCTGGTCATTGCCTTTACCGGTGGCGCCATGGGCAACTGCATCGGCACCGACCTTCTCCGCAATTTCGATTTGCTTCTTGGCGATGAGCGGTCTGGCGATCGAAGTACCAAGCAGATAGACGCCTTCGTACAGAGCATTGGCGCGGAACATGGGGAAGACGTAGTCGCGGACGAATTCCTCGCGCACATCCTCGATGAAGATGTTCTCGGGTTTGATGCCGAGCAGCTCGGCCTTCTTGCGCGCCGGCTCCAGTTCCTCACCCTGCCCGAGATCGGCCGTGAAGGTAACGACTTCTGCACCATAGGCGGTTTGCAGCCATTTGAGGATCACTGAGGTATCCAGCCCGCCCGAATAAGCGAGCACGACTTTTTTGACGTCCTTCACACACAGTCTCCATAACCAGGCGGGCGACTATAGCCCGCGACAAACCGATGTCATACTACGAGCTCCCGAAATCGCCCCCCATGCCTTGACAGGCAGGCGGAACATCCTGACCTGATGCTGAGCGCCGAAAAGATAACTCCGACGATTCGCCAGCCATTCACAAATCCAAGGGGGCCAGCTTCAGCTCCGCCTGGCGGGCGCGATCCTTGACCTTCAACTTCAGGCTCTCGCTCTTGAGCTGACCGCATGCTGCCATGATGTCACGACCACGAGGCGTGCGCACAGGACTTGCGTAGCCCGCGCGATTAACGATCTCGGCAAAGCGTTCAATCTGCTCCCAGTCCGAACAGGCGTAAGGCGAGTTGGGCCAGGGATTGAAGGGAATGAGGTTGATTTTGGCGGGCATGCCCTTGATCAGGGCCACCAGTTCGCGCGCCTCCGCAAGGCTGTCATTGACCCCCTTCAACATGACATACTCGAAGGTAATGCGCCGTGCATTGGATAGTCCGGGATAGGTACGGCAGGCGTCGAGCAGCTCGGCAATCTTGTATTTGCGATTCAAGGGTACGATCTCATCGCGAATATCATCGCGGACAGCGTGCAGGGAGATAGCAAGCGCACAGCCGATTTCGGCGCCCGCGCGCGCAATCATCGGCACGACCCCCGCAGTGGAGAGGGTGATGCGGCGCCTGGAGAGGGCCAGACCGTCGCCATCTTGGGCAATCAGAAGTGCCTGTTTAACATTCTCGAAATTATAGAGCGGCTCACCCATGCCCATCATGACGATGTTGGTGATGCGACGGTTCGGGCCGGTGGATGGCCAGTCACCGAGCCGGTCCCGCGCGACCATGATCTGCCCGACGATTTCGGCCGGTGTCAGATTGCGCACCAGGGCCTGGGTACCAGTATGGCAAAAGCGGCAGTTTAGGGTGCAGCCGACCTGCGAAGACACGCACAGCGTGCCGCGATCGGCATCCGGTATGAATACGGTTTCAAATTCCTCTCCGCCGGCGCGCAACAGCCATTTGCACGTCCCGTCCTCAGAGACCTGCTCGCTGACGATCTTCGGCCGGGCCAGACTGAAATGCGTGGCCATGTCCGCCCGGAAGTCCTTGGCCAAATTGGACATGGCCGAAAAGTCAACGGCGCCGTGGACGTAGATCCAGTTCCACAGCTGACGGGTCCGCATGGGGAGCTGCTTCACACCGGTTCCGGTGCCGAGCAACGCCTGTTTGAGCCCGTCCGGGGCGAGGCCGATGAGATTGGTCGTGGTCATGGGCGCTATATAGTGGACAGAGGGCCCGCTGTCGCGCCCCAAGCGAAGGGCGCCTGATACCACTGATGCGCGGCCCCCTACCCTACATGTGGCAGGCCCGATCGATCCTGTCGAGCGCCGCCGAAACCCCCGCGAGGGAATAGGTGTCAGTGGTCGTCGTCCCGCGTTCCGAAATTCCCTCGACGGTCATTTGAGAACCACGGCGCATGGCTGCCACCAGGCGCTTTTCGTCTGCCTTGACCTCGACCCAGGCCGCGCCGCTGCCGCCATCATTGCGGGTGAAGAAGCTGTAGCTTTGTGGGCCCACTTTGACCGTTACCGTGGCGCCATGCTTGTAGGGATAGCCGGGCACCACCTCGGTCTCCGCCTTGGCCTTTCGCTGCGGCCAGTCGCTCACGAGGAAATAGGGCTTGCCCCGATCGCCCAGGGTGGGTTCCTCCCGGACCGGCCGGGAGAGGGCATAACAGGTTTTGCCACTGCCCGTTCCCGTCTCATAGGCGGACCAGTTCTGATACACACCAAGCGGGGTTGGGGCAGCGGAGGCGGGAGCGAGCGGGACAAGGCTCAAGGCTACGGCAGCGCCGAGGGCCAGATACTCAAAGCGGGTACGAATGCCGAACATCTCAGGGATCATCCTCCTGGGCCAAGGCCCCGTGAAGCCCTAAAATTGCAGCAATTTCAGGACGGTTTGGCGTGATGAGCGGGCGGAGAATAATGACCAGCCGACAAAAGTCCATGCAAAGCGCGGAAATTTTATCAGTAAGTTGTTGAGCAATCGCAACGCGTGCGCATCCCCGACGGTCAGGACGTACGCAGCTGACGGTTGATTTCCTCCTCCACCTGGCCCAGGCGCTCCTTGCCGAAGAAGAGCTCATTTCCCACCATCAAGCTCGGACTGCCAAACATCCCGAGCTGGGCTGCCGCTTCGGTGTTGCGCTGCAATTGCGCCTTCACCTCGCTCCCGCTGATTGCCGTCAGGATCGCATCGGCTGGGAGTCGGGCAGTCTTGAGCGTTGCTGAGAAGATTTCCGGATCGGCCATATTGCGCGGCTCCTGCCACATGGCGATGAATATGGACCGGATGTAATCCTCGCCGCATCCCAGCTGCTGTGCTGCGATCGCACCACGCATCAGGTTGAGCGTGTTGACCGGAAAGTACGGATTCATCTGGAACGCAATACCATGGCGCAGGCAAAAGCGATTGAACTCCAGCTGCTCATAGGCAAGTTTGCCCTTGATGTGGGCAAAGGCGGTCCCGGGCGCCTGATTACCGGTCAACTTGAAGAGACCACCAAGCAGAACGGGCACATAGGTCACCCCAACTCCGGTGCGGGCCTCAAGTGCAGGCAGGACACAATGCACGAGATAGGCATTGGGACTGCCAAAATCGTAGTAGAACGCGACATCCACCATTACCAGGGTTCCATATAAGGCCGCAGATCAAGTTCGAAGGTCCAAGCATCGCGCGGCTGGGTATGAAGCTGCCAGTAGACCTCTGCCACCCTTTGCGGCCGCATCAATTGATCAGGTTGCAGTCCAGCCAGGGCCGCGTCGCCTCCGGTCGCGCGGATACGTTCGCGCACAAAAGCGGTATCGACTCCGGCATCGATCACCAGATGGGCGACATGGATGCCCTCAGGACCGAGCTCACGGGCCATGGCCTGGGCCACACCACGCAGGCCAAATTTGGCTGCGGCAAAGGCCGCGTAGCCGCTGCTGCCACGCAGCGAAGCGGTAGCACCGGTAAAGAAAATCGATCCTTGGCCACGTGGACGCATCCATTTGGCCGCCTCCCGCCCACACAGAAAGCCGGCATAGCAGCCCATTTCCCAAACCTTGCGGAACACCCGTTCGCTGGTTTGTGCAAGCGGCAAGCGCACATTGCCGCCAACATTAAAAATGCAGGCGGCAATCGGCGCCGCGTCTTCCGCAGCAGCCAGGAAGGCGCAAACATCATCTTCCTTGCGTGCGTCAAGAGCCGCGGCCTCGCAACGCCCACCCTCTTCTCTGATGGCGTCCCTCAGCGGCGCCAGCTTGGACACATCACGCCGCCCGGCAAAAACGACATAACCTTCACGCGCGAAGCGGCGGCAGATCGCAGCACCGATGTAATCGCCGGCTCCAATCACCGCCACAGATGCGTCAGGCATACCCTGTCTCCTGCCAGCCCTTATGGGTTCTAGGTTTGGGCAGTGACTGAAGTCAATCTCCGTCGTCCGCAAGCCCCCCCTCTGCAGCCAATCAGGAGCCCGGTCAAAACCGACAGCGGCCTGCCGCAAACGCCGAACCTGCTCCAACAACCCCACCCTCTGCCCGCAGTGTTCAGCCCAGGGGATTATTCACGAAGACCATAGCCGCGGGCATAAAGTCGCCAAACTGTGAAAAAGAGTACGGCAGCGAGCACGATGGTGACCAAAGCGCCAAGCCCCGACGGCGCTTCGGTGAAGCCGATCATCGACTGGCGCAGGCCGTTTATGAAATAGAAGAACGGATTGGCCCAGGCCATCCAGCGCAGCCATGGCGGCAACATCGAAACCGTGTTGAAGACCCCGCCAATGAACGAAAGCGGGGTGATGAAGAAGATATTCAGGATCGTCAGCTGCTCAAAATTTTCCGCCCACAACCCGACGATCTGGCCGGCCAGGCCGAACACGATGGACACCATTATGATCCAGAACACGAAGGCGCCAAAGTCCGAGATCCGCGTGGCCCCAAAGATCAACGCAAACAACAGGATTCCGACCGCGGTGATCAGCGCGCGGGCGATCACCACGGCAATGACGCCTGCAATCATCTCGGCATAGGTCAGAGGTGCGACCAGTGTTTCTTCCACATAGCGCATGAAGCGCGCGAAATACACCTGACTCGATGATTGCAGGAAAGAGGCATTGACGACATTCAGCATCACGATGCCGGGAAGAACGAACTCGATGTAGCGATGACCGGCAATCAGCGCGATGCGACTGCCGACAACGTATCCAAAGATGAAAATGAAGAGGAGCGCGGAAATCCAGGGCGCGACAAACGCCTGGATCGGCACGCGCATGAGCCGCTTGGCCTCGCGGCGAATGATGGTGAAAAGACCGATCCAGTTGACGCCATTGAAAGGCGGCATGGACTCCGGCTTCACAGCTTCCATGTTCACGCTCCCGCCGCCGCAGCCAGGTGATCAGGCTTGGCTCCGGTCGCCTTCAGATAGGCTTCCTCAACCCCGCCGGCTTCACCAATGAAGTCACGCTTGGGCGCATTACGGACAATCCGGCCATGATTGACGATCGCGATCGTGCGGCACAGCCGTTCGATCTCCTCCAGATAATGGGAGGTGAGTACGATGGTCTTGCCCTCGGCATTCAGCTCCTGCAGATACCGCCAAAGATCGAGACGCAGCTCGACATCGACCCCGGCAGTGGGTTCATCGAGGATGAGAAGCTTGGGATCGTGCATCAAAGCGCGCGCGAGAACGGCCCGGCGCTTCAGTCCACCCGAAAGTTGACGAAAGCGCTTTTTGGCATGCTGGCTGAGATCGAATTTTTCGATGAGGAGTTCGGCTCGGACCTTGCGCTGATGGGCATTGAGCCCAAAATATCCGCCGACAAAGTCGAGGATCTGGCTGACGGTGGCAAATTCATCGACATTGAATTCCTGGGGGCTGAGCCCAACCAGACGGCGTGCGGCGCGATAATCCTTCACCGCGTCAACACCAAAAATCTTGATCGTTCCCGAGCTCGGGGTCGCAATGCCACAGATACAGTGGATTGTTGTCGACTTACCCGCCCCATTTGGCCCCAGAAAGCCAAAGAAGTCCCCTGGCGCAATGTCCAATGACAGGTCGTCGACGGCGACCGTGCCACCGCGATAGATCTTTCGTAGATGCGAAACTTCGAGTGCCGGATCCATGCTGATTCTTTGTTCTAACCGCGGGCACTATACAGATGCGCGGGGTAACGAAAAGCGCTCTGCCACACCTCCTTTATGCATCCCTTGCATAGCGCCCCTGCGCGCGCCTATCTCCCCTGCGCGCGGGCGATGCGCGCCAGCGGACGGCCCCATTCATGGGCTGGCGGCAGCAGGTCTGGTGTTCCACCAACCTTCACCGGGCGCTGGTAGCGTCCCGAGCTCATCAGCCGGTCGTAAAGCACGATGCCGCCCGCCATGCCCACATTGATCGAAAAGCGGGTCGGAATTTTCACAACAAAGTCGCAGGCTTCCAGCAAGGGGCCTGACAAGGACAGGCGTTCGGAGCCAAAAACATAGGCGGCCCGCGCCGGGTGACGAAACCGTGGCAGATCGATGGCCTCGTCGGTGATCTCCACCCCGACAAGGGTGCAGCCCACAGGCAAAAACAGATCCGCCGCGCTGGCGTAGCGGTAGACCGGCATCTGCCCGGCAGCATGGGATGTATCGGAACTTTCCACCTCCCGCATGCGCAGCTGGGCGTTGATAGTGAAAAAGAAACTCGCCCCGAAGGCATGGGCAATGCGCTGCAGATTGCCCACATTCATGGCCTTGGAGACCCCATCAATACCAACGCCAAAATATCCGCGCATGCCGGGCTCATCCTGTTCCAGCGGCGGGGGTGGCGCCCGCCAACGCCCGGGCAAAGCGTCGCTGCCAGACCGGCGCAAACGCTATCGCGTTTCCACCCGATGACAAGTATAGAACGCCCATGGGTACCGCCAATCCCGTTCTGATCGAGATTACCCGCGGCCAGCTTGTTGAAAGCAGTCACCGCGGAGCGATTGCCATCGCAGATGCCAGCGGCACGATCATGCTGGCGGTGGGCAATGTTGATCACCCCGTTTATCCCAGGTCCTCGCTCAAGCCGCTGCAGGCGCTTCCGCTGCTCGAATCAGGCGCTGCTGCTGCCTTCGGCCTCAGCGATGAGGACGTGGCTCTGGCCTGCGCCTCCCATTCCGGAGAGCCTATGCACACGCAGCGGGTGGGCGCCTGGCTTGCTCGTCTGGGACTTTCCGTTGCCGATCTTGCCTGTGGACCACATCCGGTGCGCGACGAGCCGACACGCACAGCGATGCTCTGCGCCCACGAAGACCCTACGGCCATCCATAATAATTGCTCCGGCAAGCACACCGGCTTTTTAACTCTGGCAAAGCATCTGGGTGCCCCTACGGCGGGCTATGTGGCTTTAGAGCATCCGGTGCAGCGCGCCGTGCATGCGGTGATTGCCGAATTGGGAGGGCTCGACGGCTCCCTGCCGTGGGGCGTCGATGGCTGCGCGGCACCCAATTTTGCCCTGCCACTTACTGCCTTCGCGCGCGCCCTTGCCTGCTTTACCGCCCCCACTCGTCAGAGCCCGGCGCGAGGGGCAGCGATGCTGCGCATCCTCAAAGCGATGATGACCTATCCCGAACTCGTCTCCGGTACCGGAAGAGCCTGCGCAATCCTGATGCGTGCAGCAGCGGGACGCGCCGCTGTCAAAACTGGTGCCGAAGGCGTCTTTGCCGCGATCATTCCCCACAAACAGCTGGCAGTCGCCCTCAAGATCGATGACGGGGCCACCCGCGCCTCGGAATCCACCATGGCCTATCTGCTCGAGCGCCTTGGCCTGCTTACTGCGGATGCGGCTGCACTGCGTCTTGCCCGCACCCCAATCCTGAATACCAGGGACATGGTGGTAGGTGAGTGCCGGGCAGCGCCGCTACTGGCCAGCCTTGACCTTGCGCGCCTGTGACCAACACACAAACGCTGTTTACGCCAATTAATGGCGTTGCTCGCCCAACGCCGCCACGCTGCGAATATAGCAGTGCTGAACCATGCCGTTATCGCGGTAGCTGATCACATCGCCGGTATTGAGACAGCTGAGCGCGGTGCCGTCGGGTGAGCGCAGCGCGATCGCCTGGGCAAAGCTGAAATTGGGACAGTACCCCATGAAATGGACCTGAAACTTGCGCTGCATGTCGCTCTCAAGCACCAGGGTGCGGTTGGCTCGGTGGAAGTTCCAGCTGTAAACCCGGCCGATCTCAAGGCAGCGCGCCTCCCTGTGCGTGAGAGGGGCATCGTGCGGGGCCCGCGCTGCCGCGTCCCCTGCCAGGGCGAGTGCCAGGCCGCCAGCTAGAAGTGTCAAAACGAGGTTGAACTTCATCTCATCGGTTCCTTTCACGCGGTGAGCCTGCCCTCCACGATCGATAATTCCTTTGCGCCATCTTCGTTCACTTGCGAGGCAGCAATTGCCACCTGCCGGCACACTCCCCTAAGCTGACAAGCTATGGCATTGCTCACGCGGAGAGGTTCATGAAATCACTGTTATGCAAAGCATTCGGCCCACCGGAAAACCTGGTACTGGAAGAGGTACCGGATCTGGTGGCCGGCAAGGGGCAGGTTGTCATCGCGGTGAAGGCCTGCGGCGTCAACTTTCCCGACGTTCTGATCATCGAGGACAAGTATCAGTTCAAGCCGCCCCTGCCCTTTGCCCCCGGCGCTGAAATTGCCGGGGTCGTCAAAGCGGTCGGAGCGGGCGTGGAGCGTCCGCGGGTCGGGGATCGTGTGATCGCCTCCTGTGGCTGGGGCGGCATGGCGGAACAGGTGCTCGCGGATGCGGCCAAGTGTATCCCCATGCCCGATGACATGGATTTTGCCACTGGCTCCGCGCTCGTCCTGACCTATGGCACCTCACACTATGCATTGAAGGATCGGGCCAAGCTGAGGCCAGGTGAAAACCTGGTGGTGCTGGGCGCCGCAGGCGGTGTTGGTCTGGCCGCTGTCGAACTGGGCAAGGTCATGGGGGCGACGGTCATCGCCGGTGCTTCAAACCAGGAAAAAGTGGATCTTGCCATTGCCCATGGCGCTGACCGGGGCTTCGTCTACCCTGCCGGCAGCCTTGACCGTAACCAGCAGAAGGAGCTGTCCGAGACCATCAAGCAACTGACCGATGGCAAGGGCGCCGATGTGCTCTACGATCCGGTGGGTGGCGATTATGCCGAACCGGCCGTACGCGCCATGGCCTGGGAGGGACGCTATCTGGTAATCGGCTTTGCCGCCGGTGCAATCCCGCGCATTCCGCTCAACCTTACGCTGCTCAAAAGCTGCGACATCATGGGCGTTTTCTGGGGTGCCTTCACCGCGCGCAACCCCAAACGCAACCAGGAGCATCTGGCAGAAATCTCGCGCTGGGTGCGTGAGGGTAAACTTCATCCGCACATCAGTGCGCGCTTCGAGCTGGCGCGTGGTGGCCAGGCAATCCGCATGCTCGCCGATCGCAAGGCCAAGGGAAAAGTTGTTGTGACCATGGACTGAGGCTCTGGCACTGGGGCTGTAACGAAGAGCGTGTTCAGCCCCAGCTCTGCCAGATCATCCCAAGCACCGAAACCCCCATCAGCACGGCCGCAAGCCAACCCAGTACCACCAGCCAGCGTGGCAGGGTCAGTGCCGCCTTGTAGGGTGGCTTGCGGTGGCGTGCGGTCGCCGTCAACATGGTTGCAATAATGATTGGCACCGACACCACACCGTTGATCACCGCGGCCCAAAACAGCATCTTGATCGGATCAAGGCCAATCGCAACGAGCAGAAGGCCACCGAAGGTCGCAGCTGCGATAATGGCATAAAATCCCTTTGCCTTGCCCGCCGGCAATTCGAGGCTGCCGTGCAGACGAATGCCTTCCGCCACCGCATAGGCCGCAGATCCGGCCAGGACCGGAACCGCAAGCAGCCCCGTACCAATGATGCCAGCGGCAAAGAGCCCGAAAGTGAGATCACCGGCGATAGGCCGCAGCGCTTCGGCGGCCTGCGCCGCTGTCTGGATATTCACGATCCCGCTGGCGTGCAAGGTGGCGGCGGTGGTCACGAGGATAAACCAGGAAATGAGATTGGAGACGATCATCCCCACCCAGGTATCAAAGACGATGCTGCGAAAAGCCTGCTTTTTGCCGATGCGGTAGCTGGCAAGATCTCGGCTGAAGCTGAGCCGCGACTCCTCGGCCTCCTGCGAAGCCTGCCAGTAGAACAGGTAGGGACTGATGGTGGTGCCGAACACTGCCACCACCGTCAGCATGTAATCACGCCTGAATGCGATGTGCGGCCACAGCGTGAGCAGCACCACATGACCAAATGGCACATGCACGCTGAAGGCTGCCCCGACATAGACGAACAGAACCAGCGTCAGAAACTTGAGGTAGCCCGCATAGCGATGATAAGCGACAAACACCTGGGCAACGAGGCAGAGCAGACCAAAGCCGGCCGCATAGACGAGCGCCGGTCCCGCCACCACCAGCCGCAGTGCATCGGCCATTGCCGCGAGGTCCGCAGCAATGTTGATGGTGTTGGCAACCGCCAGTAGCGCCACCAGCGTCAGCATCACGCTTTTAGGCTGATGCCGCGCAATATTGGCGGTCAGACCACGGCGCGACTGCCAGCCAATGAAGGCACTGATAATCTGGATCGCAACCATGAACGGCAGGGTCAGGAGCAAGGTCCAGGCAAGGCCATACCCAAACTGTGCGCCGGCCTGGGAATAGGTGGCGATGCCGCTCGGATCATCGTCCGCAGCACCGGTGATCAGCCCTGGGCCGAGCGCGCGCAAGACGCGCCGAATGCCATTTGGCATCGGTGCCTTCGCCATCTTCACCCGCCATGGGGAAGGTGTGCCCAGCCATTCCAGATGATCTGGATGCCAATGCACAGCATGATGAAGGCGGAAAGACGTGTGACCACCGCCGTCCCCGCTTTGCCGAGCCGGGCGGTGATGGCATCAGCGGAGCTATAGACAAGGTAAATCGTCAACGCCATGGCCATGAGGCTGACGATGGCAGTGCTGCCGAGAATGGCCAGTTGGGCAAGACCCACCACCTTGGGCCGCTGGCTGCCGAGCGTGACAGCCACAGAAATCGCCCCCGGCCCGACTGTCAGCGGCATGCTGAGAGGGTAGAAGGCATCGATATTTTCCACCTCGCCATGCGCCGTTTCGGCATCCTGGTGAGACGGGCGCAATTCGGCATTGAGCAGCCGCCAGGCAAAGGCCGTGACAACAAGGCCGCCGGCAATCCGCATGACCGCAAGATCGATGCCAAAGAATTCGAGAATGTATGACCCGACGAAGAGGGCTCCAAACAGCAGAAAGAACGAATTGAAGGCCACACCGCGAGCAAGCACGCGCCGCTGCGCTTCGGTGGAGAATTGCGTCATGCCCAAAAAAATCGGGGCGCAGCCGATCGGATTGACGATCGGAAAGAGCCCCGCGTAAATGAGCAGGAAACTGTTCACAATCTCATTCGCCATGAAAACCCGGGGCGCGATCGCAGCAGTCAGCATAAGGATCAAGACCCAGCCTGGCCAGTGCCTTGACATGAACCTGACTCAAGATTTTCTCACTGTGTTCCTCATGCCCGGTGCAGACGACAAACTCAGCCTTCAAGCTCCTCGCGCAGCAGCTCCAGCTCAAGCCAGCGTTCTTCGGCCGCGTCGCGCTCCGCCTCAAGACTGGCAAGCGCCGTGCTGGCGACGGAAAAGCGTTGACTGTCTCGCGCATAAAGCCCTCCATCGGCCAGTTCATCCTGCAAAGCCGCGATTTCGCGCTCCAGGTTCGCGATGCGATCGGGTAGGGTTGCAAGGGCGTGCTTGTCCTTAAAGCTGAGCCTGGCTGGGACGCTGCGCGGTTTGCTGGCGGCAGATTTTTGCGGGCGCGCCGGGCTCTCAGCAGTCGCGCTTAGCCCGTACCCGCGCTGGACCAGCATGTCGCTGTAGCCACCAGCATATTCCGTGAAGCGGCCATCTCCTTCAGCCACCAGCGTTGCCGTCGCCACGCGATCAAGAAAGTCGCGGTCATGACTGACCACAAGAACCGTGCCCGGATAGCTCGCGAGCATGTCCTCCAAGAGATCGAGCGTCTCCAGATCAAGATCATTGGTGGGTTCGTCGAGCACCAGGAAGTTCGACGGCCTGGCAAGGGCCCGGGCAATGAGAAGGCGGGCGCGCTCGCCGCCGGACAATACCCGCACTGGCTGGCGCGCCTGCTCGGGTGCAAACAGAAAGTCCTGCATATAGGAGATGACGTGACGCATCTGGTCACCGACCGCCACATGCTCACCATGACCACCGGTCAGAACGTCCGCCAGGCTCGCATTTGGATCAAGATCCTGGCGGGTCTGATCCAGAACCGCCATGGCGAGACTGGTACCCAGGCGAACCTCGCCCCCATCAGCCGTGATCTGCTTGGTCAAAAGGCGGATCAGCGTGGTCTTACCACTGCCGTTGCGGCCAATGATGCCGATGCGGTCACGACGCAGAATGCGCAGACTGACATCCTTCACCACGCTGCGCCCGTCATAGGTCTTGCTGAGATGGCGAGCATCCACAATAACCGAACCACTGCCGGAGGCTTCGACCGCCTCGAGGCGCACCGAGCCCACCGCTTGCACGGCAGCGCGCCGGGACTCACGCAGCGACGCTAGTTCGGCCACGCGCCGTACATTGCGCTTGCGCCGCGCGGTGACCCCGTAGCGCATCCAGTGTTCTTCGGCGGCGATCTTGCGCGTAAGCTTGTGTTGGGCGAGCTCTTCTTCCTCCAAGACCCGGTCACGCCAGTCTTCGAACGCCGCAAAACCCTGGTCCAGACGGCGTGTCGTACCGCGGTCGAGCCACAGCGTGGCCCTGGAGAGCGTCTGCAGAAAGCGGCGGTCATGGCTGATCAGAACCAAGGCTGAACGGCAATTGCGCAGATGCGCCTCCAGCCATTCTATGGCCGCAAGGTCCAGATGATTGGTCGGTTCATCGAGCAACAGGATGTCCGGATCGGCAGCAAGCACCCGCACCAAGGCGGCACGGCGCGCTTCTCCTCCCGACAGCTGCTCTGGCACCTGTTCGGTGCTGAGCCCAAGCTTGCCCATCAGGCTAAAGGCACGCGTCACATCATCGCCCGGAGCAAGTCCGTCGGTCACATAGTCCTCGACGGTGGAAAAGCCGGCGAGCGATGGCTCCTGTCCGAGATAGCGGATGGTCGCGCCAGGCTGGGCAAAGCGGCTGCCCCGATCTGCTTCGATCAGGCCAGCCGCGATTCTCAGCAGTGTCGACTTGCCTGAACCATTGCGTCCCACGAGCGCCAGACGCTCCTGCGCTCCGAGCTGCAGGTCCGCACCGGCAAGCAGCTGGGTGGCGCCAAAGCGCACATGAATATCGCCAAGAAGCAGGAGCGGCGGGGCCATCGTGGCACGGTTCCCAAAAAGGAGGCTGTTAGAAGCTATTATGCCCAGAGCTGTCTAGTCCTGCGCGCCCTGCGCGTTGACGGAGCCAGCGTCCCGCCGGATGGCCGCCGTCAGGCTTCGGATGGCGTCGGCTCAAGGCCAGCGGGATCTTGATGGATGATCACTTCGGCCCGCGGGAACGCCTCCATCAGGTCGGCTTCGACGGCATCGCTCACGGCGTGGGCACGGGTCAGGCTCATGGCCGGATCGAGCTCGACGTGCAACTGAATGAAGGTGTGAACCCCAGCCATGCGGGTGCGCAGATCATGCAAATCGGTCACATCCTTGTGACGCATCACAATCTGCCGAATGCGGTCCCTCTCGTCATCGGGCAATTCGCGGTCCATCAGCTGATCATAGGACTGCCGAAATACATGCGCGGCACTCAGCGCGAGCAGAAGCGAGATAATCAGTCCAACCACCGGATCTGCTTTCTGCCAGCCAAAGCGGCTCGACAGCACCACACCCAGCACCACCCCGAGGTTACTGAGGAGATCGCCGACATAATGCATGCGATCCGCGCGGATGGCGATGGAGCCCGTACGCCTGACCGTGATTTCCTGGGCCACCAGCAAGATGAGCAGCAGCACGATCGACACCCCGACTGCACCCAGGGCGATGTCGGGTGCAATAATAGCGTGCGGCTCAAGCAGACGGCTGACCGATTCGATCGCCAAAAACGCCACCGAGCCGGCAATGAAGGCCGCCTGCATCAGACCGGCCAGTGGCTCAGCCTTGCCGTGACCAAAGCGATGCTCGGCATCGGCTGGCATCAACGCCTGACGGATTGCGATCAGATTGATCGCGGAGGCAAATACATCGACAGCAGAATCGGCCAGTGAGGCCAGCATGGCGATCGAATCACTGACGAGGTAGGCCGCGAGTTTGATCAGTACAAGTACCAGAGCGACGATGATCGCCGCCCAGGCGGTACGCTGCATCAACGTGCCTTCGGTCGTCATGGGAATAGGCGCTCCGTGCGCCACGCCTCACCCGGCGTATCACGGCGATAGACAAGCCGGTCATGCAGGCGGAAAGGACGATCGCGCCAGAACTCTATTTCGCATGGAGTCACGCGAAATCCCGACCAGTGGGGTGGGCGCGGCACCTTGGTGAGCGCGAATTTTGCTGCATAGCGGGCAATCTCCCGCTCGAACACGAAGCGCCCTTCCATGGTGCGTGACTGCGCCGACGCCCAGGCTCCGATCTGACTATCCTTGGGTCGGGTGGCAAAATAGGCGTCCGCCTCCGCAGCGCTGACCAGACTCACCTGCCCGCGTACCCGCACCTGACGCCGCAGCGTGCGCCAATGGAAGCACAATGCGGCCCGCGGCTGTGCCTGCAGTTCCTGTCCTTTGGCACTTTCCAGATTGGTATAGAAAACAAATCCGTCAGGATCTGCGTGTTTGAGCAGAACCATGCGGACATTGGGCAGGCCATTGGCATCAACGCTGGCCACCGCCATGGCATTGGGATCGTTGGGCTCGGTTTTGCCGGCTTCCTGGAGCCAGGCATGAAACAGGTCAAGCGGTTCATCTGCTGCGGCAATGCCGTCTGCATCACCAAACTCACGCGTTGTACTCAAAGTTCGCCACCAATCTTACTGCCCGCCTCCGCGCGGCGACGGTTCATCCTGCCTATAGCACGGGCGCATCGGGCGGGAGAACCTGCCCGCCACGGAGGCGGCCCGGTAGCGGCCTTTGATCACGTGTCAGGGTTTGCCGCAATCACCGTTTCGTGACATCTCTGCCTGGCTCAGGCTGGACTAGGCTTGACGCAAAATCATGTGGGGGCATGAACATGAAAAACCGCTTTCCGTCTCTGACCCGCCTTCTGGGCGCAGCGGCCGGTTGTGCCATTGTGAGTCTGCCGGGACTGTCGGCGGCGCCCGCCAGTTCCACCCTGACCCAGACAGCGCTGTTCGCACGCTTCGATGCCATGATCAGCGCGCCGCTGCAGCAGGCCTGGGACAAACAAATGGCCTCGAACCCCAACCAGGTAGGTTCACCTCACGACAAGGCCAATGCCCTGTGGGAACTGGGTGAATTCAAGAAGTTCGGGTGGGATGCGAACATTGAGGTCTTCGACGTCCTCTACCCTACGCCGCTCAAGGAAAAGCTCGAGATCCTGGGACCTCACCCCTTCCATGCGACACTTCAGGAGCCGGCGATCCCCGGTGACGGATCGGCCAGCGAGACTGAACCTGCGCTGCCAGCCTACCTGGCCTATCAGGGTGATGGCGATGTCACCGCGCCCATCGTCTATGTGAACTATGGCATGAAAGCCGATTATGATGCGCTGGCGCGCATGGGTATCAGCGTCAAGGGCAAGATCGTGATCGCGCGCTATGGCCATGGCTGGCGCGGGCTCAAGGTGCTGTTGGCCCAGCAGCATGGCGCGCTGGGCTGCATCATCTATTCGGACCCGGCCGATGATGGCTATGCCACCGACAGCGTCTATCCCAAGGGACCGCAGCGGCCGTCTTTCGGAATTCAGCGCGGCTCGGTCGAAGACACCTCAGTCATGAACGGTGATCCTTTGACCCCTGGCTATGGCGCGGTTCCGGGAGCCAAGCGCATTCCCATCAAAGCTTCGCCGGCCATCCTCAAGATCCCGGCAATTCCGATATCCTACGCCGATGCCGAACACTTTCTGGCGCTGATGACCGGCGATGTCGTGCCGGCGGGCTGGCGTGGGGCGCTCCCACTGACCTACCGGGTCGGACCATCCAAAGTTGCGGTGCATCTTCTCGTCAAGTCAGATTGGAGTCTGAAGCCGATCTATGACGTCATCGCCAAGATCAAGGGCAGCGAATACCCCAACCAGTGGGTGATCCGCGGCAATCATCATGACGGCTGGGTCGAGGGCGCTGCCGATCCTCTCTCAGGGCAGGTCGCGCTGCTCAATGAGGCCAAGGCCATTGGTGAGCTGGTCAAGAGTGGCTGGCGGCCCAAGCGTACCATCATCTACACCAGCTGGGATGGCGAGGAGCCAGGGCTTCTGGGTTCGGTCGAATGGACGGAGACCCATGCTGCGGCTCTTCGCGAGCATACCCTCGTCTATATCAATTCGGACACCAATGCCCGTGGCATCCTCTATATCAGCGGCAGCCAGGACTGGACCGCGTTTGCCGATCACCTCGATTCCAAGGTGACTGATCCGGAGACCAAGGTTTCCGTCGAAGCAAGGCGCCGGGCCGCCCTGCGGGTGCGCGCCCTTACCCCTACGGCGGGTGCGCAGGCCAAGTTTGCCGCCCGCCTGGCCGCCAATCCGAAGGATAATGCACCACTTGGGCCGTTGGGCTCTGGCTCCGATTATGGCGGCTTTTACGATCACCTTGGTATTGCTGCGCTCAATATCGGCTATGGCGGTGAAGGCCACACCGATGGTGTCTATCACTCGCGCTACGACACCTTCGCCCATCAGATGCGCTTTGGCGATCCGGACTTCGTCTATGGCACCGTGCTTGCCAAAACCATCGGCCACCTGGTGCTTGCTGCTGCGGACAGCACGCTGCCGCCGCAACATCCTTCGGATTTGGCCAAGGCAGTCGACTTCTTCGTCAAGGATATCCGCAAGGAAGAAAAGACACGCCGCAAGGCAGCCCTGCGACAGGCGGCGATGCTCCGCGATAACGTGTTCACTCTTGCCGCCGATCCGACCCGTACCCATGGCAATCCGCCAGCGCTCAAGGCCGTGCCCCACATCGATCTCACACCCCTCGAGAGCGCGGCCGCGCATCTTGATCGCGCGGCAAAAGCCTATGATGCCGCCTTCGCGGCCAAGGGCACGCATCTGTCGACAGCGGCCCGTGCCCGGCTGTTCACGATCATGTTCCGCATCGATGAGACGCTGTCCGATCCCAAGGGGCTGATCGGACGTGCCTGGTACAAAAACCTGGTCTCAGCTCCCGGACGCTATACCGGTTACGGGGCCAAGACGCTGCCAGGGGTGCGCGAAGCGATCGAAGAGGGCCGCTGGAGCGACGCTCACGCCTCGGCTATCCAAGCGGCTGCGGCCATCAATGCTTACTGCGCGCAACTCAAGACGGCGACTGCGCTTCTGAAGCGCAGCTGATTGCTTCGTGCGACCCGGTCTCTGCTGGCGGACGGGTCGCTGCGCAGTCAGCGGCGAGCAACCGAGCCCGATCCGGACAGCAAAGGGACTGACCATGCGACGCGCACGTGTGATATTGCGAAGCCTCTGCATTTCAACCCTTTTGCCACTGGCTGCCCGGGCCCGTCCGCCGCTTCATGGGGCGGGATTTTCCCTGACGGATATACTCTCCTATCCTTTCGTGTCTGAACTAGTGTCGGCACCGCGCGCGAACGAAGTTGCCTTCGTGCGCGTGGTCAAAGGCGTGCGCAACATCTGGCTGGCACAAGGTCCCGACTTTGTTCCGCATCCGATTACCTTCTACCGCCACGACACGGGTCAGGAGCTGACACAGCTCACCTTCTCAGCCGACGGCCGCTACCTCGTCTATGTGCGCGGTGGCGATCATGATGCCAACTGGACGGTCAAAGTACCGCCGGATCCATCGAATTCACCTGTGAGGCAACAGGTGGCGATCTGGCGGGCTTCGCTGCGGGGTAAAGCCCCTGTCAAACTCGCCGAGGGCGATCATCCGGCCCTGTCTGCGCGCGATCAGCTTGTCTATGTCCATGCACACCAGGTGTGGACGGCGACGCTCACCGGAATGACTAAGCCCCATCAGCTTCTGTTCGATCGTGGTCATCCGCGCGCCCTAACCTTCTCTCCCGATGGCACGAAGCTCGCATTCGTATCGGCACGCGATCACGACGATCACAGCTTCATCGCCATCTATGATCTGATCAACCGGCGTCTTTCCTACCTGTCGCCATCGACCAATCGGGACAGCGCGCCACGCTGGTCCCCGCATGGACGGCGCATTGCCTTTGTACGCCGGCCAGGGCGCGGCGGGGCGCCTGAGCCGATCCTCAGGCGTGTGCCACATCCCTTTGCGCTGTGGGTCGGAAACGTCGCCACCACCAAGGCGCGGTGCATCTGGCGCTCACCCGACACGCTTTTGGGCTCCTATCCGCAGACTGACGGTAACGTCAACCTGCACTGGGCCGCGGGCAATCGCCTCGTCTTTCTGAGCGATCTCGACAACTGGCGCCACCTTTATGTGATCAGCGCCGACGGCGGATCACCACAGCGGCTGACGAGCGGTCCCTTTCGGGTCGAGGACATTGTGATGAGCCGCAACCGTCGCACGCTCGTTTATGACGCCAATACTGGAACCACAGCCAGCGATGACGACCGACGCCACCTCTTTCGCGTCGGCCTCGAGGGTGGTGCTCCCATCGCGCTGACCGAAGGTCGCCGCCTGCAATGGTCACCGGTAATGGCGGGATGGCACGACGTTGTCTTCATTACCGCTGGTGCCAGGACACCGCCTGCGGTGGCACGCCTGTCACTTGATGGAGGTGCGACAAGGCTGCTGCCCGCAGGAAAGGTACCGGCCGCGTTTCTGCGGGCTCATCTCGTTGTGCCCCGTGAGGTCCATTTCCGTGCGGCCGATGGTACCCTCATCGAAGGCCAGCTCTTTGACGCAGATCCCACTGGGGCAAGGACGCCGGGGATCGTATTCGTTCATGGCGGGCCATCGCGACAGATGCTGCTGGGATGGCATCCGATGGATTATTACGCCAACAGCTACGCGCTGAACCAGTATCTGGCGGCGCGGGGCTACAAGGTTCTGAGCGTCAATTACCGGCTCAGCATCGGCTATGGGCACGCATTCCATTATCCCCCGCACGCAGGTCTTGCTGGTGCCAGCGAATATCAGGACGTGCTCGCTGCTGCGAAATATCTGCAACAGCGCAGCGATGTCGATGCCACCCGGATTGGGATCTGGGGCGGCTCCTATGGCGGCTACCTGACTGCGCTCGCCCTGGCCCGCAACTCCGACATCTTCAAGGCCGGTGTAGACATGCATGGCGTGCACGACTGGTCACTCGATATGCAGGACTATCTGAAGCGACCCTTGGGATATGAGAAGGGTGACTATGACGCGGCGCTGAAGGTTGCCTTTCAATCTTCGCCCGATGCGAGCATCGGGCAATGGCGATCCCCCGTCCTTCTCATCCAGGGCGACGACGATCACAATGTACGCTTCCTGCAGAGCATCGATCTGGCGAATCGCCTGGCCGCCCACCATGTGCCCTATGACGAGCTCATCATCCCCAATGAGATCCACGTCTTTCTGCGCTGGCACTCCTGGCTACACGCCGATCGGGCCACTGCCGCCTTTTTTGTCCGCCACCTGAGCCCGCCATAGCGGCTGGCCAATGCTCGTCCCGGCAGAAGGCCCCTTCACGGGACGGCAACTGTCTCCCTATATAGGGGACGCAATCTTGATGAGAACGTCGCCTGAGGCGGCGGCGAGAGGAGACATGCGCGATCCCTATGAGGTTCTGGGTGTGGCCAAAGGCGCCAGTGAGGCGGAAATCAAGAAGGCCTTTCGCAGCCTGGCCAAGAAATATCATCCCGACACCCGTGGCGGCGACGAGAAGACTGCCAAGCGGTTTCAGGAGATTTCCGGTGCCTACGAGATTATCGGGGACAAGGAGAAACGGGCCAAATTCGACCGTGGGGAAATTGATGCCTCCGGCAATCCCCGTGGCTTTGATCCGCGCGCGCAAGGCTTTGAGGGCAACCCCTTCGGGAACCGCGATTTCCATTTCGAATCCGGGGGGCCAGGCGGTACAGGTGGCTTCAATCCGGAAGAAATTTTCGCCGATCTCTTCGGCGGCCGCGCCGGTCGGCGCACAGCTCAACCCCGCCGTGGTGAGGATTTTGCCTTCGCCATGACAGTCAGCTTCGATGAGGCTGCGCGTGGGGGAACCAGGCGGCTGGCCCTCCCGGATGGACGGGAGATCGATGTCAGGATCCCGGCAGGGATCAAGGAAGGCCAGCAGATCCGCCTGCGCGGTCAGGGCGGGCCTGGCCCCAATGGCGGGCCTCCGGGTGACGTGCTGGCTACCATCAGCATCGCGTCCCATCCCTATCTCAGTCGCGACGGCAACAATCTGCGCATGGATCTGCCGATCACCCTTCACGAAGCTGTGCTTGGGGCCACCGTGACGGTACCAAGCCTGACCGGACCGATAGCCCTCAAGGTTCCCGCCGGCTCCAACAGCGGCGCGGTCCTGCGCCTGAAGGGCAAGGGCGCTGGCGGCGGCAACCAGGTGGGAGACCTTTACGTGCGTCTCGTCATCACCCTACCCGACGCCCCGGACGCCGCACTCAAGCGTTTCGTCGAGAGCTGGCGCACCAGCTACGATCCGCGCGCCAAAATGAAATAATCAGGCCGTCCTCGTCAGGAGCGGGCGCAGAGGAGCGAGCTGCTCTTCATAGTGCTGCGCGCGCCCCAAGGAGCTGCGGTAAAGCGGCTTGCGAACCTGCCAGACGCTGGCCGTGCGCACCACGTTTGCGGCGGCATGAAAGTCCATGCAGGCCTCGTCCCACGGTAGACCGCAATAAGCCAAGAGATCTTCAGTCGCGGTCCGTTGCGCGGTGACAAATTTGGCGTAATCAAAGCCATAGAGCTCGGAGCCGAAAAGCTCCTGCCAGTGCGCCATCAGACGCCGGTACTGCGTGTAATAGTGTACGATATCAGCCAAATCATGGGCATAAGGTACCCGGTGATCCACATGCAGAAAAAAGATCGAAAGCGCGATATCGAGCGGATCTCTTTCGGTGTGGATGATCCGTGCTTCGGGAAACAACAGCTTGATCAGGCCGATGTGCAGAAAGTTCTCGGTCCGCTTGTCGCTGACCTGCCCGGCCTGTGGAAAGGCTGCAGCAAGACCGTCCTGATAGGCCCTGGCAAGCGTTCCCAAGCCAGCGCTGTCCAAGGCCTGAGGATAGTCGGGAAGCAAGCGGGCGATGAGATCGGGGAGCAATCCCAGCTCACCACCCATGGTAACAGCGGGATGACTGGCCAGTACCTGCTCACACAAAGTCGAGCCCGAACGAAACATACCACAGATGAAGATCGGCTGCGGTGACGCAGACGTCCCGATCTTCAGTTCCGAACGCAATTGGGCCAGGCGCGCAGGTGTAAAAAATGCAATCAGGGCTGCGATGCGCGCCTCCTGAGCGGCCCGATCATAGCTGACGTCGAATCCGCCCTGGCGCAGGGCCTGACGGCTGGCGGCGTTGGCAGCTCGGGCGCAGGCAAAGGCCTCGCCATATTCGCCAACCGCATCCAGAAGTCGGGCGAGCGCGAAGCCAAGACTTGCCCGTTCCAGGGGATCGGCATTGGGCATGGCAAGAGCCCGGCGCAACCGATCGATTACCGGATCATTGACGCCCCGAGGCTCATGCAGATTGGCGTAGCGGGCCAATGCCTCGAAAAACCAGGGTCGCAGCGAAAGCGCCCGTGTGTAGTAGCGCCGCGCCTGCTCACGGTCACCACGATCTTCGGCCAGATTGCCGAGGTTGATCAGCGCTGGAAGATATTCGGAATTGACCTGCAGAGCAGAAATGAGCTCCGCCTCCGCCAACTCGAAACGGCTCAGGCCATCGCTGAAAATGAGCGCACGATTGAGGAAAATCTGCTCCGGCGCCTCCGCGCCACGCGTCAGGGCCTCACCATAAGCGGCCAGCGCCGCCTCATGGCGCCCGGCATGGGCGCGCAGGCGTCCCAGATTGTACCAGCTGTTGGCAAGCTCGGGAGCAGCCTCAAGCAGGCGTTCATAGGCCGCAATAGCCTCATCGAGGGGGCCGGTGCGGCTCAGTTCCCGCGCCCGCACCAGCAGCTGTTCGACAGATTGGTTCATGACCAAGGCATAGCCCAAGGGGGAGGATCTTTGAAGGGTGGCGGCATCGCCGCCCCCACCCTCCATCGCGTCTGGTGCCGAGAGGCGCGCAGCAGCTTTTGATCCGTTACTGTGGTGCAAGGCTACTTGTAGGCAGTGGCAGATTGGCCGCCCGCATTTCGACCCCGCCCGCGGGGGCGATGCTGAGAGCCCCCACCGCAGCGCGCAGTAAGGGCGTCTGCGCCAGATCAACCAGCCCCTGCATGGCCTTCAGGCCGGTTTCGCCATCACCAAAGATCGAGCCCAGCTGATCAAAAAAGCCCTGACTGCGAGGGAAGCGCGCAAACACCACACGCTGGTCAGCCGGAATGTGTGCGAGCTGCTTGGCTTCGGCCACTGCAGTCCAGAATCCACCCAGCGCATCGACGAGATCATGGGACTTGGCATCAATGCCCGACCACACCCGGCCTTTGGCAATGGCGTCGACTTTGGCCAGAGGCATTTTGCGGCCTTCTGCCACTTTCTGCTTGAAGGCAAGATAGATGATATCCGCCTGCTTGTTCAGCGCGGCAAGTTGCGCCTTGCTGTAGGGGGTCAAAGAGGAATCGGCGAGTGCGTTCTTGCCCACTCCGATTTCGTCCGCGCCCACCCCAATGAGCGCCAGCGACTTGCCGAAACTGACCTTGCCCGTGAGCACGCCAATCGAGCCTGTGATAGTGCCAGGCTCCGCCACGATGCGGTTGGCCGAACTCGAAATATAATAGCCGCCAGAGGCCGCAACGGCGCCCATGCTGACCACGACAGGTTTGCCCTTGGCCTGGGCAACACGCACCGCATGCAGGATCTGATCGGAGGCCAAAACCGAGCCGCCTGGCGAATCAATGCGCAGAATGATGGCCTTGATCGACTTCTCGTCGGCCGCAGCCAGGATGGCCTTGGAAAAGCTGTCTCCGGCAATCACCGAGGTTGCACTGAGAAGGCTGGGATGGGCGCTGCCATCGACGATATCGCCATCGCCTTCGATCAGGGCCACACGGCTGCCGCTGCCAAAGGAAGAGCCGGGCGCCGTAGCCACCGCATAACGGGCGAGTTTGACCGGCCTGCCCCCGCTACCGGCACGCTCAAGCGCCGCCTGAAGCGCGTCGCTGTCATAGCCGATGCGATCGATCAGCCCCGCCTTCTTCACGTCTTGAGCAAAAGTCGGGCTCGCATCCATCACCGCGATCAGTTTGGCCCTGGAGATGCCACGGGCCTGCGCTGCAGCCCCAGTGGCACTGTCATACCAGCTCTGCAACAGCGCCGTGGTCTGCAAGCGATCTGCGGCGGTGTAATCCTTCTTCATGAACTCGTCGGCAGCGCTCTTGAACTGGGCGCGTTTGACCATCTGTGGAACGGCATCAATCTTGTCGAACAGACCGCGCAAAAAGATGGCGCCAGCGGAGGTGCCAGCCGGTTCGAACGGGCTTTGTGGCTGCATCCAGATCTGATTGGCGCTGGTGGCGAGAAGATAATCCCCGAGCCCCGTCGACAAGAAGCCCTGGGCGTCAGCGATCACGAATTTTCCCTCCCGACGGAAGCGGGCAATGGCCGCAGACAATTCCTCGGCTTCTGGCACCGAAAGTCCACCACTGCCGAGCTTGAGGAACAGGCCTTTGACACGATGGTCGCGCCCCGCCCGATCCAGGGCCATGATGGCTTTCATGACCGTCAGCTGTGAAGGTGCAAACCAGGGTGTCTGCGGCCGAGAATCCGGCAGGTTGCCGCTCAGGTTCATGGTCAGCACCATGTTGCCGGGAAGTCCGTCCCCCTCGACCAGACCGGCGATCAACACTCCGGCGACGACGATGCCGATGCCAAGCGCAAGCATCACAAGCCCATTCAATGTTCCAGTCACGATGTGACCGAGCCATTTCAAAAACGCGATCATGCCACCTCCTCGGGGGCCCAGCGACGCGGCGCGGATATGCTTGTTCATGTTAAAGAGAATTCGGTTTACGCGGGCCAGCGGCTCGGCACAATTTCCTCAAGCTGTGACCTATCAGCCGCGCCGAGGGCCAGTGGATGGCCTGGACGTCACTCCCACATGGGGAAAAGTGCAAGGCATCGCCAGCGCTACGCGGCAGCCCCTGCTGGCGGAAGATGGTCCCGCTGCCAGCGGGGCCCCGATCCGCGCTCCTTGTACCGCCACAGTGATGACAGAATGGTAATGATGCGCTGACGGGGGCCCCCTTGCGGACCTCGCCACGCTACCAGGCCGGCGCGCTCTCCGTTGCGTCCATAAGCCCCATAGGCTACGCCAAGCAGATGGCAGTCTTTGTCCGCGACGGTTTTACGCTTGGCTTCGACAACCTTGGCCCGGCCTCTGGCAGACCGGTGCTGCTGATCCACGGCTTTGCCACCAGCCGCAACGAGATGTGGCAGCGCCTGGGCTGGTACGGAGCGTTTGAACGCAAGGGCTACCGGCTGATCGCGCCAGACCTGCGCGGCCATGGTGATAGCAGCAAAGCCCATGATCCGTCTGCCTATGGCTCACAGGCACTCCTGGCAGATCTCATCGGGCTCCTCGACCACCTCGACATCGCCCGCGCCGATATCCTCGGCTATTCGATGGGCGCGCGACTGGCCTTGATGCTGGCAAGTCGTTTTGCAGCGCGCGTCGACCATGTTGTGGCCGCCGGCGTGGGTGGACGGCTGCTTGCACCCCAGGAGGCACCAGGCGCCATGGCCGAAGCGATGGAGGCAAGCAATCCCGACAGTATCGGCGAGCCGATGCTGCGAAGCTTCCGACAGTTTGCCGATGAGCAGGGCGCCGATTGCAAAGCGCTTGCCGCCTTCAGCCGCAGCCCGTCTGAGCCTTTGACCCTGCAGGCTCTGGCACAGATCACCGCGCCCTGCCTGATCATCGCCGGGGCGCGCGATGCGCTGGCTGGTGATCCAGAGGAACTTGCCGCACAGATCCCCGGCGCAAAAGCCCGCCAGCTGCCGGGCTGCGATCATTTTTCCGCCATCGCCCATGGCCTGCTAAAGGCCAGCGTATTTGATTTTTTCTCAGACGAACTGGATCTTTGAGCGATCCCCAGACGGTGATCAGACGTAAGCGACGGAGTTGAACCAATTCAACGCTGCGCATTCGAGGAGGAAGCATCATGAAGCACGAATTCATGCGTTATTTCGGAGCCGCCATGCTGGTTGCAGGACTGTCCGCAGCACCGGCCTTGGCGGCCGGAAATCTGGCCACGGAAATCCACACCGCCGCCGTCCATGCCGGATTGTCCGCCAAATCCAGCACCCTGAAGATGGTGCATGCCCACATGCATCATGCCCTCAATTGCCTCGCCGGTCCCACCGGCAAAGGCTTTGACAGCGCCGCCCTTGACCCGTGCAAAAATGAGGGCAATGGCGCGATCAGCGATGCAACGAGCGCGGCGATGAAGCAGCGCCTCGAAGACGTGGCGCTGCTCCTGCAAAAAGGCCTGAGCGACAGGAACCTTCACGGTGCCCAGGCGATCGCTGCCAAGGCTGAGCAGGAATTGAACGGCATGGGCAAGAAATAGCTCAACCAGGCTGCGCGGGTGGGCCCAGCAGCTGCAACAGGTCGTCTGGGGTCAGGATCTGCGGCAGCACCTTCGCCCGCGCAGCACCGGGAGCATAATAGAGGTAAAGCGGAACACCGGCCCGCCCGTGGGCTCGCAGCAGTGATGTGATCTGGGCATTACGGCTCGTCCAGTCGGCGACCAGATAGACGACATGGTGGCGTTTGAACGCCTGCTGGACGGACGGTGCCTGCAGGGCCAGTTTTTCATTGACCATGCACGTAATGCACCACGCGGCAGTGGCATCAACAAAAACCGGCCGACCGGCCTCACGCAGTTGCGCGAGCCTTTGCGCTGTGTAGGGTTGCGCATTAAGTCCGGTGGCAATGACAGCTTTTACTGCTCCCGTCGCCCGCGCGTCTTGAGCGACAAGGCCAAGCGCGCTCAACGACGCCGCCACCGCGAGTGCGCTTGCGAGCCCACCGGCACGCCGCCAGAATTCACCGGCCGGTCGGCTTACTTTATAGGCCCATGCGGCAAAACCTACACCGATCATCGCCCCCAGACTGGCGATCAATGCAGTGCTTCCAGCCTCCGCGCTCAGCACCCAAAGTAGCCAGGCGCTCGCGCCATACATCGGAAAGGCCAATGCTTCACGCAGGCGCACCATCCAGACACCCGGTCGGGGCAGCCAACGGCGCCAGCGTGGCATCAGCGCGAGCAATACAAAGGGCGCGGCAAAGCCGATGCCAAGTGCGGTGAAGACGAGAATGGCCACCGCAGCACTTTGTGACAGCGCGTAGCCAAGCGCCGCAGCCATGAACGGCGCTGTGCAGGGGGCCGATACGGCAACCGCAAGCAAACCAGTGAAGAACGAACCCCACGCATCGGCGCGGTTGGTCAAACGCCCGCCACCACCAAAATTCCTGCCCAGCTCGACCACACCTGAAAAATTCAGCCCCACTGTAAACAGGAGCAAGGCAAACACCGCGACAAAGAGGGGCTGCTGCAACTGAAAGCCCCAGCCGACCGCGATGCCGCCGGCACGCAGAAACACCGCCCCGGTTCCCAGGCCGACGAAGCCCAGAAGGACGCCGGCGCCATAGGCAAGCCCCTGGGCTGCGACGCGCGCGCGATGATGCTGTGCACTCTCGGCGATCGCGAGGATTTTGATGGCCAGAACCGGCAGCACGCAGGGCATCAGATTGAGGACAAGTCCGCCGCCAAGCGCCAGCAGGAGCACAAAGATCAGGCTCTGCGTTGCCCGTCGGGCAAAATCGACTTTGGGTACGGCCCCTTCTGGTGCATCTACGGTAAGCGCCGTGATCGTACCTTCCGCATCGCGCAATTCGAGCACGCCCTTCAGTGGTCCGTGCTGGTGGGGGCGGGCCTCCAGCTCAAGTGCGATGCCGCCGCGCAGGCGCCGCAGGTGCTGTACGACCGTGGGGTCAATCTGCCCGCCACTGAAGGGCGCATAAAGAGCGCTGGTGGGTCGGGCCGCAGCGAGCTCCTTGGAGGCGACAAAGAGGATGAGCTGCGTGCCATGCCGACCATAGCGGACCTGGTAGGGCGAGGGTATCGGCAGTCTGGCGCGGGCGGCCGCGAATTTAGCAGCGATAGTCGCATAGGGCGCCGATGGTGCCGCACTGATGGCGACCGGAAGTGTCAGTCTGGCTGACTGGGGGATACAGATCTCTTTACAGACGAGCCACTGGGCATCGGCATTGAGCGTGACCAGGGTGCCCGGGCGCACCCCGCGCGGAGCCACGAGGTCGGTCAGGAGCCAGACCTTGTGCTCGTAGCCGTAATCAATTAGCGGACCTGTCGCCAGGCGTTCCGGATAGGGCCACAAGAGGGGGCCGGCGCTCCAGCCTTTGGGCAAGCTCCAGGAGAGGGTGGTGGGGGTTCCCGCTGCACCAGGATTGCGCCAATAGGTGTGCCAGCCTCTGGGGATATCCTGTTCAAAGGCGACACTGAGCCGGCCTCCAGGTGCCACGCTGGTGGTTTCGCTGACCAACCGGACGCGGACGTCGGGCGCTCCGGCCATTGCCCCAAGAGGAGCCAGGGCAAAAAACAACAGCAGCAACAAAGCAAGACGGCGCGCCATGGTTTGCTATAACCCGGGCCGCCACGACTCGCCAGCGCCATCGCGCAGCCCTCGGCAAACCCCTCCGGCCTCGGCTAGAGGCTTTGGTCCAGAGCTCACACACAGGAGTGCCACATGCCTGCTATGAACCGCCAATGGATTTTGGCCCGTCGTCCCGTTGGCGATATTGCCGCCGGTGATCTTGAACTGCGCGAGGCGCCCATCCCCGAACCTGCAGAGGGCGAATTTCTGGCGCGCACGATCTACCTGTCACTCGATCCCACGAACCGCATCTGGATGAGCGATCAGGACCAGTACATGCCGCCGGTCAATATCGGCGAAGTGATGCGCGGCGGGACCTTGGGCGTGGTCGAGCGCTCATGCCATCCAGGGTTCAAGCCCGGCGATATCGTTTCGGGCATCGGCGGATGGCAGGAGTATGCGCTGGCCCATGTCGCACAGAAGCTGCCGGCGCAGGCAAACCTGCCCCTGCCCGCCTATATGAGCGTTATGGGCATGACCGGGGCCACCGCCTATTTTGGCCTCCTCGATATCGGCAAACCGCAGGCAGGCGAAACGCTCGTGGTATCGGCAGCGGCCGGCGCCGTCGGCTCCATTGTCGGGCAACTCGGCAAGCTCAAGGGTTGCCACGTCGTTGGCATCGCCGGCTCCGACCAAAAATGCCGCCACGTGGTTGAGGACTTTGGCTTCGATGCCTGCCTCAACTATCGAAGCGCAAGCTTTGCGCAGGAGCTCAATGCGGCCTGCCCGCGTGGTATCGATATTGATTTTGAGAATGTCGGCGGCACCATCCTCGATGATATCCTGGCGCGCATCAATCTGAGGGCCCGCATCGTTCTGTGCGGACTGATCGCGAGCTACAACGCCAAAAACCCGGTACCTGGTCCCTATAATTTTGCCCAGTTACTCATGAAGCGGGCCCATCTGGAAGGCTTCATCGTTTCCGACTACATGCGGCGCATGAAGGAATTCTGGAACGAGATGAGCGGCTGGGTGGAAAGTGGGCAGATCAAATACGATGTCACCATCGTGCGTGGTCTGGAACAAGCTCCCGACGCGCTGAGACTGCTTTTTACAGGTGGTAATACCGGCAAGCTGTTGCTGCAGCTAGGCGACGAGCCCTGATGCGCATCACCGCAGGACGTTTCAGGGGCCGTACCTTGCATACCCCTCGGGATCAGCGCACCCGACCGACCTCGGACAAGCTGCGTCAGGCCGTGTTCAATATTCTCGCGCATGGCGAGATCGGTGCCGATTTTACGCTTGAGGGCGCGGCTGTCGTCGATATGTTTGCCGGCACCGGTGCGATGGGATTTGAGGCCATATCGCGCGGCGCCGGCTTTTGCCTCTTCGTCGAAGACGCCGCGGCCGCCATAGCCCTCATCCGCCAGAACATCGAGGCACTGGGACTTTCCGGGATCACCAAAATCTGGCGGCGGGATGGCACTGCGCTCGGACCCAGAGATACGTCTGCCTGCGGCCCCTTCGGGCTCGCCATGCTCGACCCGCCCTATCGACGGGGCTTGCTTGCGCCGGCGCTGCGAGCACTGTCGGAAGGTGACTGGCTGCGTTCCGGGGCATTGGCCATCTGCGAGGCAGCAGTGGACGACGACGTCGCTTTGCCGCCGGGATATGCGCTTCTCGAGGCACGCAGATATGGCGAAAGCAAAATCCTGATCCTGCGTGTTGTCCCCCAAACTGCTTAAGCAACGCCCTGATCCACAGTCTCCGTCAGCGGTGTTACCGGGGGCACGGGCGTTGTGGGGTCTTTCGCACGGTAATGGTGGTACAGCAGCACGAAAGCGGCAATGACCCCTGGCAGCGAGAGCAGAATGACTGTCCTTAACCCTTCGCCGGCATGCACGAGCACCGCCGCGGTAATGAGCGCGGTGCTGCCGCCAAGGTCCCAGCCCCCTTCTGTGGCAATGTGAAAGCGTGCGACGCAGGGCGAGGACTGGGATTTGTTGTAAACCACGGTCATCAGCGTGGGAACGTAAAGGCAGCTGACCAGCGCCCCGAGCGCGTTGGCAATGACCGCAAAGGTCGCATCGCCGATGCTGGCCGCCCGCACCAGGGTGACCGTTGCCAGAACGCAGAGCGCGATAAAGGCCGCGCGCCGGCCATGGCCATCATCGATCAAACGGCCCAGTACAAGTCCCCCAACGGCTCCTGCCAGTGCCGCCACCGCCATTGCCCCGCCATAGCTCTGGAAATTTTCGCCAAGCGACACGAACAGTGCCAGCTGCCAGCCAAAATAAAGCCCACAGGCAATCCAGCCATCGCAGACAAAGAGGAGAACCCCTGGTAGGGCGGCTCGCAGCGCCGCCGGCGCCTGGCGTTTCACCCTGATATTCGGCGTCCACAACAGGGGCGCGGCCGCACTGAAAAGCACGAAGGCCGTCGCTCCAAAGGCAATTTTGGGCCCAAACTGTGTCAGCGCCCAGCCCGCGAGCAGGGGCGCCGCAATGCCGATCAATGCCGCCATGGCTTCACGCACACCGACCTGCTGGCCGCGATGATGGGCGTCACCAAGTGAGGCAAAAACGGCGTGATAGCTCGTCCAATAAAGGCTGTCGCCGACCGCAGATACCCCGATCAGAAGATAGAGGTTTGGTCCGATGCCATGCACTGTGGCCAGTACCGGATACTGCAACGCCGAGACCATGGTGCCTGCGATCAGAATGGGCTTCAGACCAAAGCGCAGCGCCAGCGGCAGGAGCAGCGGGCGCATCAAGAAGCGCCCCAAAAGAACGGTCGCAAGCGAGACCAGCACCGCTGGCAATGGCAGTCCGGCCTTCAGCAGAAAGACGGTATAGAATGCACCGCTGCCGGTCAGTGCCAGGGAGTGGATGGCATAGTGCAAATTGAGCAGGTTGACGGCGCGGTTACGAAAATAAGCCATGATCGCAAACCACCATCGCGGATGAAATGGAACCAGTGGTCTCGCGCAGCAAAATCACCTCAGCGCCGCCCAAACAGGCGCTCAATGTCAGCGAGCTTGAGCTCGACATAGGTGGGACGACCGTGATTGCACTGGCCACTATGAGGCGTGGCTTCCATTTCCCGCAAGAGTGCATTCATTTCCTCGGCCGAAAGCCGCCTGCCCGCGCGCACTGACATGTGGCAGGCAAGTGTCCCCGCAACCTCCTCCAGCCGCTCCTTGAGCGTGAGTGCATGCGCATTTTCTGCAAGCTCATCGGCCAGATCGCGGATGAGCCCGGCGATATCAAGTTTACCCAGCATGGCTGGCGTTTGCCGCACCAAGACCGCATCCGGACCGAAGGCTTCCAGGATGAGGCCCAGTTCAGCAAATTCGCCAGCCTTTGAACAAAGCCGCGTCACATCTGCCGGATCGAGATTAACCACTTCGGGGATGAGCAAGGGCTGCGATGCAATCCCCCCCTGGGTCATTGCCCGCTTCATGCGTTCGTAAACCAGGCGCTCATGGGCCGCATGCTGGTCAACGATGACGATGCCGTCCTGCGTCTGCGCCACCACATAGGTTTCATGAAGCTGGGCGCGAGCGAGCCCGAGGGGGTACCGGTTGAATTCACCCAAAGACGACGTCGGCGCGGCTGGCAAGGCCGGTGGCGCCTGCCACAACATATCCGCTTGCAGTGCTGTGGCAGAGGGCGCAACGGGAACAGACGCGTGAAAGGGGGCTGGATGTGGACGAAAGGCCGCGAGTGCGGCACCGGCAACGGTGGTAGCGGCGCGGTGACCGGCGCGATCCAGAGCGTGTTTCAACGCCGACACGATCAGCCCGCGTACCAGACCTGCATCACGAAAGCGCACTTCGGTCTTGGCCGGATGCACATTGACGTCGACAAATGCCGGATCACAGGAAAGGAACAAAGCAAGTGCCGGATGACGGTCGCGCGCCAGAAAGTCCGCATAAGCCCCGCGCACCGCGCCGATCAGAAGCTTGTCACGGACCGGACGGCCATTGACGAAGAGAAATTGGGCCATGGCATTGGCGCGGTTATAGGTTGGAAGACCGGCATAGCCTTCGATATGAACCGCCTCGCGCACCGCATCAATCGCCACGGCATTTTCGGCAAAATCCTGCCCCATAATATGTGTGAGACGGGCCAGAGGGTCTTCCAGCGCCGGGACATCCAGGCCCTTGCGTCCATCGAGGGTGAGGGTGAACGCCGTCGAAGGCCGGGCCATGGCAAGGCGCTTGATGACATCGAGTGTCGCCAGATCTTCGCTGCGCGTTGATTTGAGAAATTTGAGCCGCGCCGGCGTGGCAAAGAACAGATCGCGGACTTCGACCCTGGTGCCGCTTTGGCCGCTGGCGCGAAAGCCGATCGGATAAGGTCCTTGCCGCTGCCCTCCAGCGAGCGCAATCGCATGGGCCTCGCTCGCCGCCGTGCGACTGGCCACAACAAGACGGGCAACCGCACCTATCGAGGGTAAAGCCTCACCGCGAAATCCCATCGTGGAAATCTGCGTTAGATCATCGGCGCCATCACGACGGGGCAGTTTGGAGGTGGCATGCCGCTCCACCGCCAGTGTGAGCTCATCGGCGGCCATGCCTACGCCATCATCCTCCACGAGAATCAGGCCGGCACCGCCTTCGGCGACCGCGATCTCGATGCGTCGGGCGCCGGCATCAAGAGCGTTTTCGACCAGTTCCTTGACCGCACTGGCCGGTCGCTCGATGACCTCGCCAGCCGCGATACGGTTTACCGTGCCCTCGTCAAGCCGGCGGATCTTGGGTGAGTCGGACGCCATGACCCGATCCTAGCAGAGCCTCCCGGGCCAGTGGCAGAGAGGGCGCGGGGCATTTGCGCGGGCGACTGTGGACAACCCACGCCATCAAATGGTCACGATTGCACCATCACCCCGCCTAGTTCGGGGGACATGTTCCCCCACGTCGGCTGGTCGCACTGATCCCCTGGAACGATTAACGCCCCCCAGCCCCCGAACCAGGCTTAGCGCCGGCCGGCCGACATCCCTCTCCCTCATCCCTCATCCCAGCGCACCCCAGAGCCGATCCTTGCGGCGATTTAATAACCCATGGCGCGCAGGTTGGCGGCCATCTGCCCGAACACCCCCCCGACAGCGCCAACCAGAACCGCGATGGTGGTTCCGGTCGCGATAAAACTCGCATAGAGGTCCCCAATGGCAGCGGAAAAGCCAATGCCAACAAAGCCGCAGACACCTCCGGCGATGGCACCTGCTGTCGCACTCGCGAACCAGCCATGACCCGTCACTACGGCGTAAATGTAGGCAGAGGTCGCAGAGATCATCATGCCGCCGAAGAAAAAGAGGTGCTGCGCCAGCCACGGAATAAAATGTCCCGTGACGTACATGGCAAGCTGCAGCACAATGCCAACGATGGTGGCCCGGATCAGTGGCACAGGCTCAATCACTGCTACCTCCATCCCAAAGGTGCCAGCCTGGGCTATTGTGGCGCAGCCCAAGCCACCCATTGCCGTTGAGGTTCACACGCATCTGGCGGCCAAAGGCGCTACCTTGATGTGATGACTGAAGCGTAACCTTTGTTAGCTTGCGATGCGCGGTGTTTTTTTCTAGACGGCTAGCGTCAAGCTAGGTAGTCGCGCTTGGCGCCAGTGCCTCACGAACGGGCAAATCCTCGTGTGCAGATGATCGAAGTCGAAGGATTGACAAAGCAGTTTGGCCCGCTTGCGGCCGTCGCCGGTATCGACCTGCGCGTCGGGCGTGGCGAGGTATTGGGATTTCTAGGGCCTAACGGCGCTGGCAAATCCACCACCATGAAGATGATCACGGGCTATCTGTCAGCAAGCTCCGGTCGGGTGCGGATTTGCGGCCAGGACATCGAGAGCCAGACCATCGCCGCACAGCGCCAGATCGGGTATCTGCCCGAGGGTGCACCAGCCTATGGCGACATGACCCCGCGCAGTTTCCTGAACTTCATCGCCGAGGTTCGTGGTTTTTATGGTGCCACCGCCAAGAGCCACATCGAGCGGGCCATTGCCAACACCGAACTTGATCCGGTGCTCGAGCAACCTATCGAGACCCTGTCCAAGGGCTTCAAGCGTCGCGTTGGTCTGGCGCAGGCTATCTTGCATGATCCGCCAGTGCTGATCATGGATGAGCCAACTGACGGGCTTGATCCCAACCAGAAACACGCAGTGCGGCGGCTGATCCGCGACATGGCTCCGAAAAAGGCCATTATCGTCTCGACCCATCTTTTGGAAGAAGTTGAAGCCATCTGCACCCGCGCCGTGATCATTGACCGCGGACGCATCGTTGCCGACGGGACACCGTACGAGCTTCTGACCCGCTCGCGCCATCACAATGCCGTCAGCCTGCTGTTGCCGACCGTGCAAGCCGAGCTTGCCTGGGCCCGCCTCAAATCGATGAACGATGTGGTTTCGGTCGAGCAGAGCGCGCGGCCCGACGGGCTGACGATGCTGACCGCCTTTCCCCGGCAGGGCGCTCTGCTCATAGAAGATGTCAGCGCGCTGGTCATGGCGGAACACTGGGATGTACGGGAGCTTTATGCCGAACCAGGTCGGCTGGAAGATGTATTTCGAGCCGTCACCACCCATGATGCGGCGCGTGCGCGTGCCCAGGCAAGCGGGGCAAACCCATGAGCGGATTGTGGCCGATCTTCAAGCGCGAATTTGTGGCCTATTTCGCAACGCCCCTGGCCTATGTGTTCATCGTGATCTTCCTGTTCGCCATGGGTGCTTTCACGTTCTACATCGGCAATTTCTATCAGAATGGCGTTGCCGATCTGTCCGTCTTCTTCGCCTATCATCCCTGGCTTTATCTCTTTCTCGTGCCGGCCATAGCAATGCGCCTGTGGTCCGAAGAACGCCGCAGCGGCACCATTGAACTGCTGCTCACACTGCCTATCCCGGTATGGGCGAGCGTGATCGGCAAATATCTGGCGGCTTGGGCGTTTACCGGCGTGGCACTCGTGCTTACCTTCCCCATCTGGCTCACGGTTAATTATCTCGGCAATCCGGACAATGGTGTAATCCTTGCCGGTTATGTCGGCAGCTTCCTGATGGCCGGTGGCTATCTTGCAATCGGCGCGGCGATTTCAGCGGCCACCAGCAATCAGGTGATTGCCTTTGTGGTTTCGGTGGTGGTCTGCTTTCTGTTTACGGTCTCTGGCGCGCCCCTCGTGCTCGACTTTGTCCGCGTCATCGCACCACTACCGATCGTGACAGCGATCTCATCATTCAGCTTCCTCACGCATTTCGGGGCTATTTCGACCGGCGTGATCGACCTTCGTGACATCATTTTCTTCGTCTCGCTGATCGCCCTGTTTCTGGCGATCAACATCGTATTGATCGACCTGAAGAAGGCGAGCTGACCCATGACCAAGCCGCTGTCCCGGCGCGTCTATGCGATCACCGCCCTCATCCTGGCGGCAGTCATCTTTGTAGCCATCAACATTGCCGCTGATGCCAGCCTGACCACCGAGCAGATCGATCTCACACAAAACGGCCTCTATACGATCTCCAAGGGCACCAAAGAGATCCTGCGCAACCTGAAAGAACCTATCACTCTCAAATTTTATTACTCCAAGAAGGCCGCCGCCGATTACGCGCAGATCAATGCCTATGCGGCGCGCGTGCGCGATCTGCTGCAGCGTTATGCTGCGCTGTCTAACGGCAAAGTCATTGTCGAGGAGCTGGATCCGGCGCCCTATACCAGAGCCGAGGATCAGGCCAACGCAGCCGGATTGACCGGCGCCCAGACCGATGATGGCCATGTCGTCTATTTCGGCCTTGTGGGTACCAACACCATCGATGGTACTCAGACGATTCCCTTCTTCAGCCTGAAGCGGGAGCCGTTTCTCGAATATGACATCACCTCGCTGATCTACCGGCTGTCGCAGCCGCAAAAACCGGTCATCGGGGTGTTGTCGTCGCTGCCCCTCAATGTCGGGGCTGGCGGCATGATGGCCGCCCTGCAGGGACAGGCGCAACCTTATGTGGCCTGGGAGCAGCTGGCACAGAATTACAAGACGCGGATGATACCTGCCGACTTCAAGACCCTTCCCAAGGGCATCCGCGTACTGATGATTGTCCAGCCCAACAAACTGAACGCAATACAACGTTATGCTATTGACCAGTTCGTGCTGCGAGGCGGACATGCACTGGTCTTTGTCGATCCGCGTTCAGATCTGGCGCTGGCCTCCGGTGATGGTGGTCAGCCGGTCGCCCCAGCCTCCTCGAACCTGCCGCAGCTGTTCAAAGCCTGGGGCATCGGGTTCAACCCCAACAAGGTGGTTCTGGACGGCCGTCTGGCCCAGCAGGTGGAAGTGCAGGACAATCCCCACGATCCCATCGTGCTCTATCCCACCTGGCTCAGGATCGGCAGAGCGCAGATGAACCGCAAGGACCAGGTTACGGCCAATCTGTCCGATCTCAACCTGGCGACGGTCGGCGCGCTCTACCCGGTCAAGGGGGCCACCACCCGTTTCATCCCACTGATCAGCTCCTCGGACGACGCCAGCCTGATCTCGACCACTCGCCTGCAACTGACCGCGCCGCAGGATCTGCTCAACGCCATCCATCCGGTGGGCAAACCCTTTGTAATCGCGGCCCGCATTTCTGGCCCCGCCCATACCGCCTTTCCCAATGGGCCACCGACGGGTGTTCCCGCCAAGGGCCAGATCAAGTCCGCCAAGAGCGTCAATCTGATCGTCGTCGCCGATACCGATATCTTCGACGACCGCTTCTGGGTACGCCTGGATCAGAGCTATGGCGGAAAAACCATTGCCGAGCCTTTCGCCGACAATGGCGCCTTCATCCTCAATGCGGTGGAGAATCTCACCGGATCGAATGCTCTGATCTCGCTGCGTACCCGCGCTGTGTCCACCCGTCCGTTTACAGTCGTCAAGGAATTGCAGGCCGAAGCTCAGGCAGAATTCCAGCAACAGGCGAATGATCTGCAGCAAAAATTGTCCGATACCGAGCACAAGCTGAGAACCCTCGAAAGCGGAGGCACCGCTGCTGCTGGCGGAGCCGTGCAGCTTTCGGCCAGGCAACAGCGCCAGATCGAGAACTTCAAACGTGAGCTGATCGATACCCGCCTTCAGCTGCGCAAAGTGCAGTTGAACCTGCGTAAGAGTGTCGATCAGCTGGGCAGCATCCTTGCGTTCCTCAATATCGCCTTCGTGCCTATTCTGGTGGCGCTGTTTGCGCTCGCTCTGGCCTGGTTGCGGCGGCGACGCCGCGCCCGCGCCGTGAACCTGTGACGGAGGCCGCAATGTCCCTGGCAGCAGCGATCCTTCACGACCGGCGACGGCGCAATCTTCTGGTGCTGGCGATCGTGGCCGCGCTCAGCTCGATTCTTGCGGTGCTGGCACTTGACCATCAGGCCGCCTTGATGGCGCCAAAATACAAGCCGCATACATTTTTTCCCGGACTTGCCGACAGGGACCGGCACATCGCCAGCATCCGCATTACCTCAAAGGAATACGGGACTGTGGCGATCGATTTCGTTCCTGATCGCGGCTGGATCCTACCGGCTGAGCATGGTTTTCCTGCCAATTATGATCTTGTCCGCAAGACCATTTATGGCATGGCCGGTCTTGAGGCGTTGGCCCCGGAAACCGCGCGACCCGAATGGCTGAAATATCTCGATCTCGACGCTCCGCCGAAGGGGCACGGCGTAAAAGTCACGCTTTACGATGACAAGGGACACGTCATCGCAGCTTTGATCGCGGGAAAGACCAAGACGCTGGGCGAGCTGGGACAGCTCGGCCTGTTCGTTCGCACCCCGACGAGCAACCAGAGCTGGCTCGCCCGCAGCGTATTTCAGCCAGATGCCAATCCTGCCGACTGGATGAACAAGGACGTGCTCGATCTGGCGCGTTCAGAAATCAAATCGGTCACCGTCAAGCCCAATCATGGTCCGTCCTATACGGTGGCACGGACAGAACCCTCAGACCCGAATTTCAGCCTGAGCGGACTGCCGAAAGGCCGCACCCTCGCCTATCCCACCGCGCCCAATGGCCCGGCCTTTGGGCTGGTAGACTTTTCCTTCGACCAAGCGGTCCCGATTCAAACCGTCGATTTCAGCCACGCCACCCAGACCGAAACCACCACCTTTGACGGCCTCACTATAAACGCCCGCATTGCCGCGCAGGACGGCAGCAGCTGGGTGGCGCTCGCCGCGCAGGCCAAGCCCGCCAACAAGATCGCCACGCTCAAAGCTCGCAAAATCAATAAGATCGCCGGCGCCTGGGCCTTTGAAATTCCCGCCTACAAGGCGGCCCAGCTGACCACCCCCTTGGACAATCTGCTCAAAGCCCACACGGCGCCGGCCACACACGGAAGGTGACAAATGCGGCGGCGCGCGCTAGTCGGGCAGGGATTGACCCCAGGGCCCGCAGATGAGCAGCGACGAGGCGCCTTTACGCAACCTTTGGTACATGGCGGGTTTTGGCCGGAAGTTGGCTCGCGGTAGCCTCTGGCACAAACTTCTCCTGGGCGAGCCGGTGTTGATCGGCCGCACCCACGCCGGAACGCTCTTCGCCATGCGTGACATCTGTCCCCATCGCGGTGTGCCGTTGTCCGCTGGCCGGGCCACGTCCAACGGCGTTCAATGCCCTTATCATGGCTGGCAGTTCGGCACCGATGGCGTGTGTACCCACATCCCCTCGCTCACCGACGCCCAGGACTTAGACCCCAGCCGGATCAAGGTCCGAACCTTTCCGGTGTGCGAGCAGGACGGACTGATCTGGATTTACATGGCCGCAGAAGGCCATGAGACAATGGCGCCGACCCAGTTGCCGCCCAAAGTGCCGCTCGCCAACGCCCGCCCGCGCTGGTTTGAAAGCCAGACCTTCCAATGCCCCATCGACCATGCCGTCATCGGCCTGATGGACCCGGCCCATGCCCCCTTCGTTCACGGCCGCTGGTGGTGGCGGGTCAGGCCAAGACTGAAGGAAAAGGCCTATGGCCCGCTGCCCAATGGCTTCGTTATGAAACGCCACGCCCCCAGCAAGCCCGCCTATCGTCTGCTGGGCGCAGAGGTGTCCACCGAGATCACCTTCGAACTGCCGTCGACCCGCTTTGAGATCGTGAAGGGACACCTGCTGGGGCGCCCGCTCGACGTGGTCGGATTGACCGTGTGCACGCCCATTGATGCGCACAGCACGCAGGTCACCCAGATCCAGTACTGGCCGGCATGGCTAGGCTTCATCAAGCCGTTCTTCATGGCCATCGGGCCGACCTTTCTTGGCGACGACCGCCGGATGGTGGAACTGCAGAAGGAAGGGCTGAAGTTCAATCCTCGGCTGATGCTGATCCAGGACGCCGACCAGCCTGCCATCTGGTATCACCGCATCAAAAAATCCTGGAGCGAACACGTCGCGACCGGTGAGCCGTTCGTCAATCCCGTGGCGGAGCGCACCTTGCGCTGGCGCAGCTAGACCCCAAAGAGATGCCACGGAACGCCCGCCATGGCCGGCCCTGGGAAGATCTTGCGGCTGGCCCCGCCCCGAGCTTCTGACCATCAGAATTGCGCAGAGCACCAGCCCATCACGGGAACCGCGAACGAAGTTGTTGGGCAGTACGGATTCTCCGCCACCAAGGGTTGCTCTGTCCGCCTATCCGAGATAGACGGTCCACCTAACCTATAATTCGACCCGCCCAAAGCGCAGCGTCGCGCGCGCAAGTAGGCGCACGCGCGAGAATGCTATGCCCAAACGCCACGATATACACACCGTGCTCATCATCGGAGCCGGACCCATCGTTATTGGCCAGGCATGCGAGTTCGACTATTCCGGCGCTCAGGCCTGCAAGGCCTTGAGAGCTGAAGGCTACCGGGTGGTCCTGGTCAATTCCAATCCAGCCACAATCATGACCGATCCGCAGCTGGCCGACGCCACCTATATCGAGCCCATCACGCCGGAATTTGTCGAAAAGATCATCGCCAAAGAGCGTGAACATGTGCCGCCCGGACGCGTTTTTGCGCTGTTGCCGACCATGGGAGGGCAGACTGCACTCAATACTGCGCTATCCCTGCGCAAGCGCGGCGTGCTTGAAAAGTACAATGTGGAGCTCATCGGTGCGTCGGCTGAAGCCATTGACAAGGCCGAAGATCGCGAGCTGTTCCGTCAGGCCATGATCCGCATCGGTCTGGAAGTACCACGTGGTCGCACGCTCAAGGGATATCTGCGGCACAAGAAGGACCGCGACGGAAATTTTCTTTACGACACCGAAAACAATCCGGTCATGGAGTTGTCACCGGAAGCCTTTGCCCATGCACTGCAGGCTCTTGATGATGTCGGCCTGCCGGCAGTGGTTCGCCCGTCCTTTACCCTTGGCGGCACCGGCGGAGGCATTGCCTTCAACCGCGAGGAATTCTTCGAAATCGTTGAGCGCGGCCTGGATGCCTCACCAACCAATGAAGTGCTGATCGAAGAATCGGTGCTCGGCTGGAAAGAGTATGAAATGGAGGTCATACGTGATCGCGCCGACAACGCCATCATCGTCTGTTCGATCGAGAATGTTGATCCTATGGGCGTGCACACTGGCGATTCCATGACCGTCGCTCCCGCTCTGACACTGACCGACAAGGAATATCAGCGCATGCGTTCGGCATCGCTGGCGGTGTTGCGCGAAATCGGTGTTGAGACTGGGGGCTCCAACGTGCAGTTTGCGGTCAACCCGGCGGACGGACACATGGTGGTGATCGAGATGAACCCGCGGGTGTCGCGGTCATCGGCACTAGCCTCCAAGGCCACCGGCTTTCCCATCGCCAAGGTCGCGGCCAGACTTGCGGTCGGCTATACGCTCGACGAACTGGACAACGATATCACCAAGGCAACACCGGCGAGCTTTGAGCCCAGCATCGATTATGTTGTCACCAAAATTCCGCGCTTCACCTTTGAGAAATTCCCCGGTGCCGAACCCCTGCTGACCACCTCCATGAAGTCGGTGGGCGAGGCGATGGCGATCGGGCGCACCTTCCAGGAGTCGCTGCAAAAGGCCTTGCGCTCGCTTGAAACCGGCCTGACCGGACTGGACGAGATCGATCTGCAGGACGACGCAGATGCGATGCGGGCGGCACTCGCCCGTGCGACACCAGATCGGCTGCGCTACGCGGCTCAAGCCCTGAGGCAGGGCTTTTCGGTCAGCGATGTACACGACATCACGCAGTATGATCCCTGGTTTCTCGGCCAGATCGAAGGCATCGTTCAGGCTGAGGAAAATGTTCGCCGCCAAGGCCTTCCCCAGGACGCGAAGGGCCTGCGCGCGCTGAAAGCGATGGGCTTCTGCGATGCAAGGCTGGCCAAGCTGGCGGGCGTAGAAGAGAGCGACATCGCGGCGCTGCGCGCTGAACTTAACATCCATCCGGTGTTCAAGCGGATTGATACCTGCGCCGCGGAATTCGAAGCTCTGACCCCTTACATGTACTCGACCTATGAGGCACCAGTGTCGGGTGCCAGCGAGTGCGAAAGCAATCCCACGGCAAAGACCAAGATCATCATACTTGGGGGGGGGCCGAACCGCATCGGCCAGGGTATCGAATTCGATTATTGCTGCTGCCATGCTGCGTTTTCGTTGTCGGCGCAGGGTTATGAAACCATCATGCTCAACTGTAATCCTGAAACCGTCTCCACCGATTACGACACCTCCGATCGCCTCTACTTCGAGCCCCTGACTGCGGAGGATGTGCTTGAAGTGGTCCGCACCGAATCCAAGAACGGGCGGGTGGCCGGGGTGATCGTACAATTCGGCGGACAGACCCCGCTCAAGCTAGCCCATCGCTTGGTGGAGGAAGGTGTGCCCTTGCTTGGCACCTCTGCTACCTCGATTGATCTGGCGGAGGATCGCAAGCATTTTCAGCGTCTGTTGGAGCGCCTTGGTCTCAAGCAGCCGCGCAACGCTACCGCCATGACCGCAGACGAAGCGATCGCAGCCGCGGCCAAAATTGGCTATCCGGTCATGCTGCGGCCCTCTTACGTGCTGGGTGGCCGGGGTATGGTGGTCGTGCCCAACGAAACCTCGATGAAAGTCCAGTTGTCTTCGGGTGAGCTGTTCAAGATATCCGGTGACCATCCGGTCTTGATCGATGCCTTCCTTCATCATGCCATCGAGATCGACGTTGACGCGATCGCCGATGGCACAGGCGCGGTGTTTGTGGCCGGGATCATGGAGCATATCGAGGAGGCGGGCGTCCATTCGGGCGATTCGGCCTGCGCCCTGCCACCACATTCGCTGCCACAGTCCACAATCAAGGATATAGAGCAACAGACCATCGCCCTTGCCCGTGCCCTGGAGGTCAAGGGCCTGATGAACGTGCAGTATGCGGTGCAGAATTCGGAGATTTATGTTCTCGAAGTCAATCCGCGAGCCAGCCGGACGGTACCCTTCGTGGCCAAAGCCGTTGGAATACCGATCGCGGCCATTGCAGCCCGGGTAATGGCGGGCGAGAAGCTTGCCGACTTCGCTCTGAAACCTGCCCGTCATCATCACATCGCCGTCAAGGAAGCGGTGATGCCCTTCAACCGCTTTCCAGGTGTAGACACCATTCTTGGGCCGGAGATGCGCTCCACCGGTGAGGTGATGGGTCTTGATGTCAGTTTTGGACGTGCATTCGCCAAGAGTCAGATTGGCGCCGGTCTGAAATTACCTCTCTCCGGAACCGCCTTCATCTCTGTCAAAGATGCCGACAAGGAACTGGTTGTCGCTCCGGCACGTCAGCTTGTCGCCATGGGCTTTGAACTCGTCGCAACCCGCGGCACTGCAACCTATCTTGAGGAGCAGAACATCGCGGTCCGTCGGGTCAACAAGGTGCTTGAGGGTCGACCTCATATCGTCGACGCCATCAAGAACGGCGAAGTCCAGCTCGTGTTCAACACCACCGAAGGCAGCCAGTCCCTTTCCGACTCGCTATCGCTGCGCCGTACCACCTTGCAGATGAAGATACCTTACTACACGACAGTTGCCGGCGCGGCTGCCGTAACCCAGGCGATTGCAGCCCTGCGTGAAGGCACTCTCGATGTCAGCTCTCTGCAAAGTTACGCCTGAGGAATTGCGTCTGCGACTGCAGGGCTTGAGCATGCGCGCAAAATCTCCGCCATCGACGCAGGAGCTGATGGATCAAGCGGAACGTTCCGGCCCCGGCGCCTGATCTTGGCGCAGTCAATCGCGAGGAACTCCTTCGAGATCATGGCGAGCAAGGTCTGGGCCACGGCAATAGTGGTGCTGTTGGCCGCTGTGCTTTCGCTTGTCGTCGTCGTCGAGCACATTCTTTCGGTGCCGATCGCAGGATCGCTTCTGTTGTTCCTCACTGGCGCCGCACTGAGCCTCTTTGCCACGACCGCGATGGGGATCCGGCTTGCCATCGTCGGCCGCTCAATGCCACAGTTTGGTCTGCTGCTGATACTCGTCATTCTGCCTCTGGAGATGCTGTCCGGAGGCATGACACCAGGTGAGAGCATGCGAGGAATCGTTCGTACGCTCATGGAAACTGCACCGACGACGCATTTTGTCGCGCTGGCGCAGGCTGTTCTGTACCGTGGCGCCGGCTTGAGCGTGGTGTGGCCCCAGCTGCTCGCGCCTGCGGTAATCGGGGTGACCCTGTTCGCCGGCTCGCTAATGCTCTTTCGCAGGCGTCTGCAGGCCCTCGGGTAACGCCCCGCGCACGCTGGCGCCAAGGCGGATGGCGCCCGGCCTCGCCAGCGCCATCTTGCCATAAGGCAGCCAAATGGTGGCCCAGAGCTTGAAGTCGCGGCCGGGCGGACCTATTATTTCCTTTCGACCGCTGCGGGACGCGTCTTAAGGACTTCAAGCGAAACAAAGGGTTAACAGAAATTGCAAGGCTTTCCAGGATTGCCGGGCGTGGGCACGGTGTCCCCGAGGGATGGCTTTACCAGTATCAGGACGACACGTTGATGGAACGCTTACCCATGACGGCCGCGGGCTACAGGGCCCTTGAAGCTGAAATTAACCATCTGAAGTCGGTCGAGCGGCCCGAAGTCATCAGGGCTATCGCCGAGGCCCGCGCGCATGGTGACCTGTCGGAAAACGCCGAATATCACGCCGCCAAGGAACGTCAGGCCTTTATCGAGGGTCGGGTGATCGAACTGGAGGACATGATCGGGCGCGCCGATGTTATCGATGTCTCCAAACTTTCGGGAACTTCGGTCAAGTTTGGCGCCACAGTAACCTTGATTGATGTGGATACCGATGAGGAGCGCCACTATCAGATTGTCGGCGACATGGAAGCCGACGCCAAGCAGGGCCGCATTTCAATCTCCTCCCCCATCGCAAGGGCACTGATTGGCAAGAGCAAGGGGGATACGGTTGAGGTGGCTGCCCCTGGTGGTTCGCGTAGCTACGAGATCCTGAAGGTCGCGTTTGTCTAGCAGCGGCTGACCTCGCCCGCACTCACCCCATGGGCGTAGCGCTAGCCTCCCATCTGCTGCAGCAGTCGGCAGGGCCATCGCCGCTTGCAGCAGCCTTTGGGTCTGCATCGCAACTAGCCTGAACGCTGCCCGGAGGTGGGGATCAGGGTGGCTGTCGCGAGGTTATTTCGTTTGCGGTTCAGCTTTCGTATTCTGGGCGAACCGAGAGGACAAAGTTATGGCAACGATCGCGCTCGTCGACGACGACAAGAACATCATCGCTTCGGTTAGCATGCTTCTGGAGCAGGAAGGCTATCATGTGCGTAGCTTTGGCGACGGCGCATCAGCCCTGACCGCGCTCACCGCCAATCCTCCGGATCTTGCCATCCTCGATATCAAGATGCCGAGGATGGATGGCTTGGAACTGCTACGCCGTCTCAAACAGATCTCCGATCTACCGGTCATTTTTCTGACCTCAAAGGACGAGGAAATCGACGAGTTGATGGGACTGAACGCAGGCGCTGATGATTATATTCGCAAGCCATTCTCCCAGCGCCTGTTGCTCGAGCGGGTCCGGGCGGTTCTGCGACGGGCGGAAGGGCACAAACCAGGTGCCCAGACCAGTCCCGGCGAGGCAAAAAAAGAAGCCATGGTCCGCGGCAAGCTGGTTCTGGATCCCCAGCGTCATGAATGCACTTGGGACGGCAAGCCGGTACGCCTGACCGTCACCGAGTTCCTCATCCTGCAGTGTCTTACCCAGCGGCCGGGCTTCGTCAAAAGCCGAGACAATCTGATGGACGCGGCCTATGACGACCAGGTGTATGTCGATGACCGTACCATCGACAGCCACATCAAGCGTCTGCGCAAGAAGTTCAAGGCCGTCGACGACGATTTCGACGCCATCGAAACCCTTTATGGAGTCGGCTACCGATACAAGGAAAGCTGATTACGAGCCGGCCATGACTGTGCCGCAGCCCATGAGTGAGCAACGCCTGTTTCGGCCCTTGGCGCCACCGACGCCGATGCTGCGGCCACGACAGAAGCGTTCGCGCCAGCGCATGTCAGCGCTGACCCGACGTATCCTTTCCATGAACGCGATCCTGCTCCTCTTTCTTCTCGGCGGGGTAATTTTTGTACAATCGACCCAGGAGGGGCTGGTCGACGAACGGCTGGCTGGGATCACGCACGAGGCTGAAATCGTAGCTTCGACCCTCGCTGAATACACCACCGATGACGCCAATCGCTCGATCCGAGTAGGCGAAGCCAAACCTCTGTTGCGCCAGCTGATCGCGCCCACCAATCTGCGTGCACGTCTTTACAATTCGCAGGGCAGTCTGGAAGCGGACACCCGCTTTTTGCTCGCCCGCAATGTGGTGCAGACCTATCCCCTGCCCGCACCTGGCTTCTGGAACAACATCTGGCAGGAGATCAAACGCCTTTATAATGGCCTTATGGGAGTTCGACCGTTCGAGCGACTCGATCCCTATTTTGAGGCAGGGACCAACGGCCGGGTCTATTCGGAGGTTGATACCGCACTGCGCGGGCGAGTCGGGACCAAGGAACGGGTCGACGAGCAGGATCGCCTGGTGCTGTCGGTTGCCGTCCCCATCCAGCGCTTCCGCGCCATCTACGGTGTTCTGCTGGTCTCAACCGAGGGCGGCGACATTGACGGGGTTCTGCGCGCCGAGCGTGAAAAGCTGCTCGAGGTGTTCCTCGTCGGCTTTGCGATCATGCTGTTTTCGTCGATCTATCTTGCACGCTTTCTCGCCGAGCCGATCAATCGTTTGGCCGCCGCCGCCGAGCGGGTTCGCAAGGGTCAGTCCGGACGCGAAGCCCTGCCGCGCATGGCCGAGCGCCATGATGAGATCGGAGCGCTTGCCGACGCCCTGTCGGCGATGACCCGCGCCCTCTATGATCGCATCGATGCCATCGAGAGCTTTGCTGCCGATGTTGCCCATGAACTCAAAAATCCGCTGACCTCGCTGAAGACCGCCATCGACATGCTGGTGCGTACCGAGGATCCAATCAACCGCAACCGCCTGATCAGTATTGTCACCAACGACATCAAACGCATAGATCGGCTGATCACCGACATCAGCCAGGCGTCGCGTCTGGACGCGGAGTTGTCGCGCGAGCCGTCTGAACCCGTCGACATTGCCGATCTTCTGACAACCATCACCGAAGTCTATCGGCTCACCGGACTGCCGCGATCCGTCAAGCTGGAGCTCGGCCTGGACCTGGAGGGCAAGGCGATCGTCTCCGGCCGCAGTGAGCGGCTCGGGCAGATCTTTCGCAACCTGATCGACAACGCCATCTCCTTCAGCCCGGATGGCGGCACGGTTCGGGTTGAGGCGCAGCGTCGCCACCGCCTGGTGCGCATCGCCGTGCTCGATGAGGGTCCGGGCATCCCTCCCGACAATCTTGAGACCGTGTTTCAGCGCTTCTACACCGAACGCCCGCGCGAAAGCGACTTCGGGCAGAATTCCGGCCTTGGACTTTCTATCGCGCGCCAGATTGTCGAGGGCGCCGGCGGACGGATCTGGGCCGAAAACCGCGTCGGGCCGAGCCCCGAACGGCCCGCCGGTGCCCGCTTTATCGTTGAGCTGCCGCTCGACCATGGCTGAAATGAACCTGCATGCCAGCTGCGTTCTTCTCGCCCAGGCCGGCCCAAGGCTTGGCGCCCCGTCGGATACAGGCGTACTGCTGCTTGGCGAAAGCGGCAGCGGCAAGTCCGATCTCGCCTTGCGCCTGATTGCCATGGGGGCACTGCTCGTAGCGGATGATCGGACACTGCTTTGGGTTGAGGACGGGGTCTTGTTAGGGCGGGCTCCCCCCTCCTTGCACGGACTGATCGAGGTTCGTGGGCTGGGAATCGTACCTCTGCCCACCGCCTCCAGGGCACCAATCCGACTGGCTGCAATTCTGGGTCACGAGGCGGACCGCTTGCCGGAACCCGAGCGCTGGCCCCTGCCCCTGGGTCTTGAAGGAGCCTCCGCGCCCCCCGTCCTCCGCCTCAATGCCTTCAGCGTGTCAGCGCCAGCCAGGATCGTCCTGGCTGCAGCTCAGCTTGGTCAGATCCCCGGCATGGGCAACTAAGTCTCACATCAGACCCAGGTGAGGGGTTCCATCTCGCCCATACCTTGTTATCGTGCCCGCCGCCTCACACATAGCACCGATCATGATTGGCATTGTCATTGTTACCCATGGCCGCCTGGCCCAGGAAATCATTTCCGCGGTCGAGCATGTGGTGGGCCCGCAAACCCATCTGCGCGCCGTCTGCATTGGTCCTGAAGACGATATGGAACGCCGGCGACGTGAAATCGCTGCGGCCGCCAAGGCTGTCGATACCGGCGACGGCACCGTGATCGCCACCGACATGTATGGTGGGACGCCCTGCAATCTTGCGCTGACGCTGCTGGAAAAGGGCAAGATCGAGGTTCTGGCAGGTGCCAATCTTCCCAGCCTGATCAAACTTTGCAATGTACGCTCCCGCCTGCCGCTTGAAGCTGCGGTAAAACAGGCGATCGAAGCGGGACGCAAATATATGCGCGCCGGTTCGGCAGATCTCGTCGGCGGAACCTGACCATGGCGGACGGGCTGCCAATTAGGTCGGTGGCGACGATCATCAACAAGCGTGGCCTGCATGCGCGCGCGTCCGCCAAGCTTGTGGAAGCCGCAGCACGTTTCAAGTCTCAAATCACCGTGAGTAAAGACGGCACCAGCGTTGATGCACGCTCGATCATGGGGCTGATGATGATGGGCGCGGGGGTCGGCAGTCAGATTGAGCTCTGCGCCGAAGGTCCCGATGCCGAAGACGCGATGACCGCCATCCTGGCGTTGATCGCCGCGCGGTTCGGCGAAGACTGAGGCACGCAGCCGAAGGACAGACTTCCGACAGTTTGTCTTAAACTTCGTACAATTGCCGCGCAGCGATGCAACACGCGGGCAAACCCT
>JAJZGY010000064.1 GCA_021804785.1 Pseudomonadota bacterium
CCTTGTGCCCGGTACAAGACCCTGCGCAATTAGCGTCATCCAGCCGCGTGTGGGCCCAGGTAGAACTTGCTGCCGATGTTCGCCCTTTGACGTAAGGACCATGACCCACCATCGCCCACGGTCAAGGATAAGGGCTCGGCTCGGCACTGCAACCATGTGCTGCACCGGCCCATCTAGTTTTATCTTGCCCCACATGCCACTCTGCAAGAGCGCGTGCGTATCCAGGACTTGGTTGCGCGCCAACACTGGTGCAAGAATAAGCGCTTCACCACCATCGGCTGAAAGCGCGCGAGCGATGGTTTGCACCCGCACTGCAATCGGCACACCTGACACTGGCTCAAACCGCCCGATCATGCCTGGATGAATGGCAAGGCCTTCCTTTCCATAATAGGTGGCCTTCAGCCACAGCCGGCCCGTCTGCAAAGTGAGGAGTCGTTGACCGGCAACAACCCGCTCCCCGTCGCTGACATCAACCACCAGCACCTCACCACCAGCAGGAGCGCGCAATATCAGTGTAGCAGCTGCCACTTTCAGCTGGCCACGCGCTGCCTGATAGGCAGCCTCAGCCATCGCAACCTGTTGACGGGTGACGAGATGGGCTTTCTGTTTGAGCCTGTCCGCAGAGAGTCTGATCGCAGCAGCACGCAGTGCGCTGCGATCTCTAGCGATCAAGCTTTGAGCTTCTATACCCCCGATGATCGCGAGTTCCTGACCGGCCTTAACATTCTCGCCCGGAAGAACCAGCCGCTCGACGACGCCAGCCTCCACCGCGGACACGGTGTTGACCGCGATCGGCCCAACCTCGCCATATGTCGAAAAATTTTCCCGCACTCGCTGGACGCGAACAGACACACTGAGCGCCACCCTCGTTTGCCCATCCCCCACAACATGGTGGGTTGACGCAGCCGCCACCTGCCCACCAATCAGGGCGCAAGCTGCGAGCACAGCCGCTTGTAACAGTAGCGACTTCATCATGTGGTGAGAGCGAGTAAAGCCCGCAGCACGGGTGCGCCACACCAGGCGCCGACAAGAGCTGCGAGAACGAGAACAGGGACAAGGAGTAGAGCCGCAAACTGGAACGACAGAACCGGAGCCGCTGCAGCCTGTTCGCCTTGTGATAGTGGCGCGAGCAGACGGGTTACCCGTTCGCGCAGCACACGCCCGTCACCAAAAAGTCCGGCATGGGCAAAAAGAGTGCCACTCCTAAAGACCCGCTCCTTCACTGGCAGCTGGTGCACAAAGCGGATAGACGCCATGATCGCGGCGGCCAGATCTGTGCCGTCGGCACCGTTTTCGCGGGCTTCTTCATCGCGCGCAAGTTCGAGCGCAACCAGCCAGTTGGTAAAGCGCCGCTGCGCCGATGGCCATGGCCACTGCAGATCGGTGATGAGTTGGGCGAGCCAGATCCTCAGCGGATCACGGTGACGAGCATGGGCATGCTCATGGGCCAAGGCCGCGCGGATCAGCTTGTCATCGAGTTGCCTGGCCAGAAATGGAGAGAACAAGGTCTGTGGCTGAAACAGGCCGATGGTTGATACCCCACTGTCTGGCGCCGGGCGCAGCAACGCCCAAGCGGCACGGCCCACTGCACGCGCAAAAATAAAAGCAAATGGCAGCCACAAGCCATAGAGCGTTAACACCCCTAGTCGGTCACGCACAGGATCAAATTGGGTCATAGCCCAGCCGCCAAGCCAGGCGGCAATCACCAGTACAGGCACAACAGGAGACCACAGCCTGAACCAGGCCCGTCGCTCCAGCGCGCGGCCACTTTGACCGTCGGGGCGTGCGCAGGGAAGCCATGCCACAGAGTGCAGCACCACCCCACCCAGCAACATGATGAGCATAAGCAGAAGCCATTCACGTTCCATGTTTGAATCTCCTGCGTGCCGCGACCGCCTGTTCAAGCGCGTCAAGCAGATCCGGATCAACAGCGTCAACCGCTTCGACGAGTGTCGCCACTGCGGTACGCGGTGCCGGCCCCAGCAGCCGGGTTACGAGATTGCGTGCGCGGGCGCTCTCTACCGCCTCGCGGGCGACGCGCGGCTGGTAAAGAAATGCATTTCCCTTGCGGCGGCGCCGGATCAGGCCCTTCTCGCGCAAGCGGTCCACCACTTTTGCGGTCGTGGTATAGACAAGACCTTCAGGCACGCCCAGCCGCTCATGCAGCTGTCGGACCGAGGCGCTGCCCAGATGCCAAAGTTCGCTCAGGACAGCGTATTCCAGCTCATCTGACGGCAGGCGAAACGGGGGCTCTGATTCCATGTCCGGCACAATTACTACTTTTGTCGTATGCTTATACTACGACAAAGGTCGTACCACTGCAAGACCGGCGCGTACAGGGACATGTAGACGACAAGGCGGCATTCTGGGTCTAATAAGTGACCGGAACGCCTTGTCCCGCAACGCGATTTGACCCAAGTGCCAGCAATTTTCCTAACCGGTATTTGCCTATCGCTGGTAAGCAATTTTGTGAATTCGATGTGAGGATGAAGACATCCTGGAGCTGATCTGACCCGGTGCGCCACAAGCCCGCCGTCCAGGACGGGGAAGGATGGCGCGGACGGCGTAGCCGTCCTCGGGTTCAGTGTGGCGTCTGCTGCTGTTTGATGTATTGCCGCACGCTGGAGATCGGAGCGCCGCCGCAGGACGCGGCGAAGCAGGACGCCGACCACAGGACGCCTTTCCAGTAGCGCTTCGGGATGTCGGGACTGCGCGCCTGCCCGCTGGCGCCGCTACTGATCGTCTCTCCGCGAGACGCTGCGGCAATGCTCTGGCTTGCCGCCGTCATAAGAGACTTATAAGTTGCCAGGGCGGCCGAGAAGGATGCACGTCTGGAGCAGCACTGGCCGCTGCGGCGAGGAAACCGCGCGGGCATGTTCGTCGCGACAATCATTGATTTCGTACGCGCGCATCAAGCATTTGCCTATGGCTTGGTACTTGTTGCAGCACTCGCCGAAGCCCTGCCTGTCATCGGCGTGATCTTTCCAGGCGAAACCATCGTCCTTAGCATTAGTGCACTGGCGGCGACAGGGGCTGTGCGGATAGTACCCCTGCTTGTGGTCACGACGATGGGAGCGATTGCAGGCGATGGCATCTCCTATTGGCTTGGTCGTCATTATCACCGCTCAATTATCGAAACCTGGCCGCTCTCCCGCTATCCGGCGCTGACCGCGCGCGGGGAAGAGTTTTTCCAGCTCCACGGTGGCAAAAGCATCTTCATTGCCCGCTTCACCCCGGGCGTTCGCGCCATCGTACCCCTGATCGCGGGCACCCTCGCGATGTCGCCCACGCGTTTCTATCTTCTCAATCTACTTTCAGCCCTCGTTTGGGGACTGACGCACGTGCTCGCCGGCGCCGCGGTAGGAGCATCCCTGGTCCTCGTTGGCGCGGTGGCTGGCCGCCTCATGATCTTTGTGATCGTGCTGATCGTGTTCTTCACTGGAATTATCTGGGTCATCCGCGCGGTGGTAAGGCGTCTGCCTGCACTGCTCGCCGCCCTCCGGGAGCCACTGCGCAGATGGGCGCAAAGCCACAACAGCTGGCTTGGCCGCCAGCTTTCGTCGGTTCTCGACCCCACCCGCAAAGAATTGCCAGGACTTGCCGTTCTTGGCGCGCTTCTGGTTGGCAGCCTTTGGGTGTTCATGGGAGTAGTTCAGGACGTGCTCGCAGGAGATCCCCTGGTACGGGCCGATCTGGCAGTGTTCCAGCTGTTGCAGGAGCTGAGAACCGGCTGGGCCGACAAGATCATGGTTGCGATCACCGAGCTGGGCGATCCGACGGTGGTCATCGCCGTAGTGCTTGCCACGCTGCTGTGGCTGGCCTGGCGACGCAATTGGCGCGGTATCATTTACGAAACTGCCGCTGTCGCTGTGGCAAGCCTGTTTACAAGCTTGCTCAAATTCACGCTGCAACACGCGCGACCCCATTCCGTTGGCCTGGCCGCAACCAGCTTCTCCTTTCCCAGCGGACACACTGCGGTCAGCATGGCGCTTTATGGCTTTCTGGCCATCGTCGCAGCGTGGGAAACACCGCGACAATGGCAGCTTGCCATTGCCACTGGCGCAGGCCTTCTGGTTGCAGCCATTGCCTTTTCCCGCATCTACCTTGGTGCGCACTGGCTCTCGGATGTGCTCGCCGGGCTAGCCTTCGGCCTCGCATGGGCCAGTCTGCTTGCCATCGCCTATCTGCGGCGACCTCGTCCACCTGTCGGTGCTGCCGGCCTCAGTGCAACCCTGGTGGCGAGCCTCCTGATCGTCGGCACACTCCATGTTGGGCAGGCGCATGCCATCGACATGGAACGCTACGCGCTGCGTAGCCAGAGCAGAACTATGACGAGTGCCCGCTGGTGGAGTGAGGGTTGGCGGACACTTCCCGCGCACCGCATCGACCTGATTGGCGGGTTTGAGGAACCAATGACGTTTCAGTGGGCCGGAAACCTCAGTAGCCTAATGCGAAAATTATCTGCGCGTGGCTGGGTTTCACCTGTTTCCTGGTCACTCCAGTCCGGCTTTGCCTGGCTGCTGCCGCATGCTGCGGTCATGAACCTGCCGGTTCTGCCCCACCTTGAAAGTGGGCACCAGGAGAGGCTCGTCATGGTGCACCCTGTCGCGGGCGACGTCTTGAACAAACGCCTCGTGCTGCGCCTTTGGCAATCCAATGTGGAATTGGCGCAGTCTGGAACTGGCACAACTCCCCTTTGGATTGGCACCGTGGTTGAAGAGCGCAGTCGACGAATCGCAAACCTCCTCACCATCGTGAAGCAGGTGCCAGACTATGATGGGCCACGCCGGGCACTAGGCGCCGCGCTTGAGCCTCATCGTCTGGCCATGCGCGACAACAGGTTCCAGCAAACGGGCTGGGACGGTGGCGTTCTTCTGGGCACCACTTGCTCTCTCGTCAACATTCGCGACCACTCGCCGAGAGCCGAAAGCCCAGTAAAACATGGCTTTTTAACGCCCGCCGGCAACCGCCGATGCTCTGGGATGCCCACCTAGCTTCTGGGTATTTTCTGGGTATTTAGATGAGGTACCGGGCCCCGGCCAGTCCGGGGTGACGTCTCTTCGAACGAGGAGAAAATCATGACGCTTACAGACGCCAAATGCCGGGCCGGGAAACCAGCGCCAGCCGCAGGAAACTGGCTGACGGACAGGACCTTCAGTTCCCGGTACTGCCCAGCGGAGCGAAGCTGTGGCAGCTCGTCCATCAGTTCGGCGGCAGGCAGCGGCAGCTATCGTTGAGGCCATATCCTGAGGTCACATTGTCGGAGGACCCCTCGCGGCGCGACTTGGCCAAGTCCCTTTTGCGGGATGGGGAAAGACCCGGCCGTGGAGCGGCGCCAGCCTGTCGCGGAAGAGCGGCTACCCGTCGACACCTTCAAGGATGGCGCCCTGGAGTACATCGAGCGCCGGCGGCGGGAGAATTTGGCCGTGCCCACGATGATCAAGAAGAAATGGCTGCTGGAATTCGCCTATCCGACTCTGGGCCGGATGAAGGTGATCGACATCAAACCCGTCCATGTGCTGCGGGTGCTGCAGGACATCGGGCATTATCAGGATTTTTGAGTATGGGTAGGCGATTAAACATCACGCCACGAAGGCCTTCATGAAGTGCTCTCCGAAGAGAACCGCAAATTGCGGCTTGGCTGTAAAGGCTGACAAGTCTTCCATCGAACCCTCCCGAATGGGCAGAATTCCACAGAATCAGGCCTCGGCCCGCGCAGCCAGCGTCTCCGCTCCTCCGTCAATCACAAAACGCGTTAACCTCAGTTGGTCACCCTGCTGCGTCACCGGCCGCCAGAACAGCCAAGCCTTGCCGGCCGCAGACAAGGCTCCTATATGGCGGCCCCATGACGGCTCTTGAACGCTACGCCTTGCCCCCACCTGCCCAGCCCACGCGCATCGTCACGGCGATGTCGGGGGGCGTGGATTCCTCGGTGACCGCCGCGCTCCTGGCGCGCGCCGGCTACGAGGTCATTGGTGTCACCTTGCAGCTTTATGATCACGGCAGGGCGGTGCAGAAAAAAGGCGCCTGCTGCGCCGGACAGGACATCTATGACGCGCGCCGCGTGGCCGAGGCACTTGGCATTGCCCATTATGTGCTCGACTATGAGTCACGCTTTAAGGCAGAGGTCATGGAGGAATTTGCCGCGGCCTATGCGCGTGGCGAAACCCCCATTCCCTGTGTTGCTTGCAATGATCGGATCAAGTTCCGTGATCTGCTTGCCACCGCCAAAGACCTCGGTGCCTCAGCTCTGGCCACTGGCCATTATGTCTTGCGCCGCGATGGGATGACAGGACCTGAGCTGCATTGCGGTGCCGATCCCGCCCGTGACCAGAGTTATTTTCTTTACAAAACCACCCCGGAACAGCTCGCCTTCTTGCGCTTTCCTTTGGGTACGGTCGAGAAGAGCGCAGTGCGCGAGATGGCGCAGGAACTCGGCCTCATCACCGCAGCCAAACCGGACAGCCAGGACATCTGCTTCGTGCCAAGCGGCAATTACGCCGCGGTGGTTGAGAAGCTGAAGCCGGAGGCCGTGAGGCCCGGCGACATTGTCGATCTGAACGGCACCGTGCTCGGCCGCCATGACGGCATCATTCATTTTACGGTTGGCCAGCGAAAGGGGCTGGGCCTCAGCGGCAACCATGAAGCCTATTTTGTGATCGCACTTGATGCGGCGCACGCCCGCGTCGTGGTCGGTCCGCGCACGGCCCTGGCCAGCCGTCGCATCAAGCTGCGCCAGGTCAACTGGCTGCAACACCCCACCGCCACGCTCTCCTGCCAGGTCAAGGTCCGTTCCATGCGCCCCTCTGTTCCCGCAAGGGTCACACCAGAGCCCGACGGCGGTGCGGTGGTCGAACTCCTGACCGCGGAGGATGCGGTCGCACCCGGTCAGGCCTGCGTGTTCTATGACGGCACCCGCGTTCTTGGTGGCGGCACGATCGTGACGACCGAGCCCATGCGCGCTGCGGCCTGAGAACGCGCGCAAGCGCACAACAAATGCGCTGCAATGCGGCTTTGTCCCCTCGCCCGCTTGCCTTGACAGGGCCGGACCCCACCCTTACATACCCCCGCCTTGGCTGGCAGTGCGGCAGCGTAGCTCAGTGGTAGAGCAGGGGAATCATAATCCCTTGGTCGGGGGTTCAAATCCCTCCGCTGCTACCAGCCCGAGCGCCGAACGGGTGGAGGTTTGAGTTGGCCGACCTGGCGAGCGCAGGCGCGCACAGTGATCTTCCCAGCATCAGCATCGCTGACATACGCGCCGCAGCGGCGAGGATCGCGGACGCGGTGGAACGAACCCCTGCCCATCACTCCCGCACCCTCTCGAAGATCGCCGGCTGCGAGATCTATCTGAAGTTCGAGAACCTCCAGTTCACCGCCTCGTTCAAGGAGCGCGGCGCTCTCAACAAGCTGTTGTCGCTCAGCGCCGAGGAACGCCAGCGCGGTGTCGTCGCCATGAGTGCGGGCAATCATGCCCAGGGTGTTGCCTATCATGCCGGCCGGCTGGGCATTCCCGCCACGATTGTGATGCCGGAATCCACTCCCTTCAACAAGGTCAAGCACACCAAGGACTTCGGTGCCCGCGTCGTGCTCGAAGGCGCGACGCTGAGCCAGTCGTTTCAGCGCACGCTGCGCTTCGTCGAGGAGGAAAAGCTCATCCTCGTCCACCCTTATGATGATGTGCGTATCATCGCCGGTCAGGGCACCGTCGGCCTTGAGTTCCTCGAGGACTTTCCCGATCTCGACGTGCTTGTCGTTCCCATCGGGGGCGGCGGCCTGATTTCCGGGATTGCCACGGCGGCGAAGGCCGTCAGGCCTGCCATCGACATTTATGGCGTGCAGGCCCAGCTTTATCCCTCGATGTATGACGTCGTGAACCGCAAGGAGCTGCCCTGTTCGGGCCAGACCATCGCCGAAGGCATTGCCGTCAAGGAGCCGGGCGCAATCACACGGCGCATCGTTGCGGCGCTGGTCAAGGACGTGCTCCTCGTGCGCGAAGACGAAATCGAGCGGGCGATCGCAAGTCTTCTTGAGATCGAGAAGACCGTCGTTGAAGGCGCAGGGGCCGCTGCCTATGCCGCGGTCGTCGCCAACAAGGCGCTGTTCGCAGGACGCAAGATCGGGATAGTGCTGTCGGGCGGCAATATCGACATGCGCTTGCTTTCCAATGTCATCCTGCGAGAGTTGTCGCGCGAAGGCCGCATTCTTTCCGTCGTCGTGGAAATCGAAGATCGTCCTGGCCTTCTGGCGAGAATAGCAACCCTGGTTGGCGAAGCGGGTGGCAATATCCTCGAGGTCAGTCACAACCGCATGATCACCGATATGAGCGCCAAGCTTGCCGACCTCGGCATGACCATAGAGGCCCGCGATGCAGCCCATGCCGATGAGATCCGCAACACCCTCAAGGCTGCGGGCTTTGTGATCCGGACTGCACCCCAGAACAACGGCCGCTGATTCCTTAGCTCACGATGGACCTGCGAGGCTGCAAGGGCGTGCCCACGCGGCGGCGGCCCCCGCCCGGGCCCGCAACGCTCGTAGCGAGGCGAAGCTCGTAACCATCTTGCACCTCAGGTCGACGGACAGCGCCCTCCGTCATAAAAATGTGATGTCGGCGGTTCAGGTTCCCCCTGACAATCGGGACGAGGGATCATGGCGCGACTTCTTGCGATCGCGGTGCTGCTGTTTGCCATCATCGGCGGCGCGCTCGCCCTCCTCTGGCCACGCCAGCAATCCGGCCTCGTGCTTTACAGCGCCGTCGACTATGGCCCACAGGTTGCCGCAGCCTTCACCCGGCAAACCGGCATCCCCGTCCATGTCATCGATCTGTCCACCGGCGCGCTGCTGGCCAAAATCTCGGCCGAAGGACATCACCCAGCCTGGACTTTGGCGTGGTTCGACGGCGACATGGCCGCCGCCGCGCTCGACGCCTCCGGCCTTCTCGAGCGCCACAGCGTGCCCAGCCTGCCCTTCACTGCACTGGGCCACTCCCTTGTTCCCGCCGATGGCAGCTATACCCCGACCGGACTGACGCTGGCCGGGGTCTTCACCTACCACCCCGCTGCGTTCGCAACGGCTCCAAGCCGGTGGCAGGACCTCCTCAACCCCGCTCTCGCAGGGGCCGTCGGCATGAACAACCCGGCGATTTCGGGGCCGACCTATCCCATTCTGGCCGCCATGCTGGCCCAGGCCGGTGGTTGGCCAAAAGGCCGGAGTTTCGTGACCCAGCTCATCGGTGCAGGACTGCGCGATTATACCAAGAATGCCAACACGCTGGCGGCGCTGCGCAGTGGCGAGATCAAACTCGCCCTCACCCAGTCCTCCGCGGCCTGGTTTGTGGCGGCCCGTGACCCCTCCTTGCGCGTAGTGGTTCCCAACCCGAGCTTCGCTTTGCCCAGCGTCATCGTGGTGGCCAAGGGATTGTCTGCGCGCACATCGCGCGCGGTGGCCCGCTTCATCCGCTTCGCCTCAAGCCCCAAAATCCAGAAACTGCGCATGATGAAGGGCAATGCCGATGGCTATTACTGGCCCCTGATCAAAGGCATCACGCCCCTTCACCATCTGCCCAGCCTCGCCGCACTGCATGTGGTTCATCTGGATCCTCAAGTGTGGGGTCCACGTGAAAGCCAGATCAATGCCTGGTTCAGCGCCCAGGTGATGAACAAGTGAAAGCCCGGACAAAGAATCACCTCAGGGCCTTGTTTGGTTTCCTGTTCATTGGCCTTCTGGCCATGCTGACGGTTTATCCCAGCCTGCGTTTCCTACTCCTGCCACTCTTGGGCGGCGCTGGCCATCAGGGCTTGTCGCAGCTGAACGGCGTGAGCCTGATCGCACTCAGCAACAGCGTCCGGCTCAGCCTCCTCGCGTCTGCTCTTGCAATCCTCTGCGCCATTCCGGCCGCCTGGATCATGGAGCGGCGAAGATGGCGTCCTGCGCGCGTGCTGATGATCAGCCTGTGGCTGCTCTTTGTGCTTCCCAGCTATCTCATGACCGCAGGCTGGCAGATCGTCTTCAGCCGCACGGTGCTTGCCCACAGCGCCCTTGCCGCAGCCTTTTATAGCCAGTTTGGCATCATCTTTCTGCTCGCCCTCAAGGGAATGCCGTTCGCCGCTCTCGCCGCGCGCACCAGCTGGCGCGCCATCGGCGCTGAACTCGACGATGCGGCACGCCTGCTCATCCGCAGCCCCATCCTGCGCAGCCTCACCCTGCTGCAATTGCTGCTGCCGGCAGCCACCGCGGCCTTTGCCGTCGTCTTCGTCGAAAGCATTCAGGAATTCGGGATTCCGGCAACGCTCGGCGCCCAGATCCACCTGCCCATCGTCACCTACGCGATCTATGAACGGCTCGCGACCACACCTGTCAACTTCAATGGCGCCGCGCTGCTCAGCTGGCAGCTGGTGGGTCTTGCCCTCATTGCCGTGGCTATCCAACTCTATGCTGCCGCGCGGTTCGGCGGGGCCCTGGTCCATGGCCGACGCCGCAAACATCTCTGTCCGCCACCCAGCCGGGGCGAAGCGGGACTGGCCTGGACGGGTCTTGGTGCCCTCATCATCCTTGGCCTTGCTGTGCCCATCGCGGCCTTGCTGCTTGCCGCGTTCAGCCCGCAAGCCACTGCCGAATCCCTGCCCGTGGCCTGGAACAGCGTCCTTTATTCCGCGCTCTATGGCATCTTGGCTGCGAGCCTCGCGCTCGGGATTGCCGCCCCGGTACTCCTGCACCAGCGCCGCGGAAAGGGTCGCTTTGGCCAGCTGATCGGCGCCCTTTCACTGGCCAATATGGCCTTGCCCGGCATCGTTCTTGGTGCCGCCTATCTGATCGCCTTCAACAGCGGTGGCCTTGCACTTTATGGCACGCCTTTCCTTCTCATCCTCGCTTATGTCGCGGTGCAGCTGCCCATGCTCCTGCGCTTTTTGCAGGCACCGATCGAGCATCTCCATCGCAACCTGTCGGAAGCGGCGCGCCTCCATGCCCTGCCGCTTGCCACTAGGCTGCTTGATGTCGAAGGACCGCTGCTGGCTCCGGCGCTGAGCTGGGGCTGGACCATGGCGTTCATCCAGGTGTTTTTCGAACTGCCGATTTCAGAACTGCTCTATCCGGCCGGACGGGCCCCAGTGGCCGTTGCACTGATGTGGCTCAACCAGAGCCTTGACTATACTGACGAAGCCCGCCTCGCGCTCCTGGCCATTCTCAGCGTCCTTGTCATCGTCGGCACGGCGAGCGGCCTGCTCCGGCTTCTCGCCCGCGTCCCACTGGCTGGAGAACCAGCATGAGCCTGCTGCGTACCCATCAGCTGAGCAAGCGCTTTGCCCGCCATCTCGTGCTCAAGGACGTATCACTCAGCATGGATGCCGGAGAGTTTGTGGTTCTGATCGGAGGCTCGGGATCAGGCAAAACCACGCTTTTGCGTCTGATCGCAGGGCTCGAGCGCGCGGACAGCGGCTGTCTCACCTTGCGCGATCAGATCGTCGATGAACCTCGCTCCGTCACCTACGTTCCCGCCGAACGTCGCGGGCTTGGTATGGTGTTCCAGGACTACGCGCTATGGCCGCATTTTACTTGCCTGCAGAATGTCGAGGCTGCGGCAAGGGGCTCCGCACCGTTGCGCCGGGTGCGCGCACACGAACTGCTGGAACGCATGGGCCTCGAACACTACGCCAACAAGCGCCCGCATGAACTCTCGGGCGGCCAGCAGCAGCGTGTGGGAATTGCCCGCGCGCTTGCCGCCAATCCTGATCTGCTCCTGTGTGACGAGGCACTTTCCAGTCTCGACAGTGACATTCGCGAACGGATGCGGGTCGATATCCGAGCCCTCGCCCGCGAAGCCGGCACTGCGGTGCTCTTTGTCAGCCATGATCCACTCGATGCCTGGCGGCTCGCTGACCGCATTGCCGTTCTCGAGCATGGGGTGCTCACCCAGACGGCAACGCCAGACGCATTATATGCCGAACCCGCCAGCGCCAGGGTGGCGCGCTTCACCGGCGCCACCGGTGGCTTTACCGCGGCCGTGGAATGCAATGATGGCGAGCGCGGTGTTCGCATCAATGGCAGCTTCGTGCCCGCCCGCATCCATGCCGTTGCTCCCGGGCAGACCGGCATCGTCTATGTGCGGCCTGAGGGCGTCCGCCTGGCTCAACACGGCATCGCCGCCGAACTGCAGTTTTGCGCCTTCGAGGCGGGTGCGTACCGCGCCTATTGGCGCATCGCCGGAAGTGATGCCAAACTCTGTTCGCGCGAACAGGTCAAGCCACCGCAACACGCGCAGCTTGCCATCACTGCGGACCATGTCCTCGTTTTCCCTGCTGACGGAGATACGCTTTCATCATGACTGAATGGTCGGTGTTCATACCAACATTCCTCGCCGCTTCGGTGGAGTGGGTCGAAGCCTTCACGATCGTACTTGCGGTCAGTCTCAGCATAGGCTGGCCACGGGCCATGGGCGCGGCGGCAGCGGCCCTCGGAACCCTCGCGGCGATGACGCTGGTCACCGGTGGCGTCCTCAGGCTTGGCGTTAGCATGAATGAGCTCGAGCTGGTGATCGGCGTGCTGCTTCTTCTTTTCGGTCTGCGCTGGCTGGCCAAGGCCATCGCCCGCAGCGCCGGCCTCAAGGCACTGCATAACGAAGACGAAGAGTTTGCACACACCCGCGAGGAACTCTCCCGTGGTGATCGCCATGCCGCCTGGCTCATCGCCTTCAAGGGGGTGATGCTTGAAGGCCTTGAAGTCTGGCTCATCGTCGTCGCGCTTGGTGTCAAAAGTCAGACACCCTGGTCAGCGGTGGCCGGTGCGCTTGCCGCGCTCCTCGTGGTGATACTGGCAGGCGCGGTGGTGCGCGCGCCGTTACGGCGGGTGCCTGAAAATGCCATCAAATTCGTCGTGGGAGCGATGATCGTCAGCTTCGGAAGCTTCTGGACGCTGGAAGCGCTTAGTCCGGGCGCCTGGCCGGACGGCGATCTCAGCCTCCTTGCCTTATTTACCTTCTATCTTCTGGGCGGGCTTGGCATTGCTGCGGCACTGCGCCGGCGCGCACCACGTGAGGCCACGTCATGAAAGCGTTCTTCAAAACCCTGTTTGGCGATCTCTATAATCTTGGCTTTGTCACCGCGGTCGTCGCTCTGACCGCAGTCCTCGTCCATCTGGGACTGGCCAAGGATGCCGTCTACGCCATGCCCGCAATACTCCTCAGCGGTGCCGCGGTCTTTGCCCGGCGTTGAGGCCTGCCATCTGCGTCTAGGCGAAGTACGTTCAACGCCGCAGCAATCAGGCAATCGCGCGTGAACGGGCTGCACTTCTTGAGAAGTGTCCATCCATGAGGCCTCCTCGGACAAAACTGGCCGCCAAAGTCCACTCAACCGGCTCGTTCTCCCGGGACTGAAGCTTCCCAGTACGGCCTCGTCAGGCCGGTGAACCAACATCCCCACAGCAATGGTATCGGACAGCATCGTCTGTGCCCGACCACTGGCCCTTGGGACCATGTGCCAAAGTGGTGTGGCATCAACAGCGCCGTGCGCATCCTCGGCGCCAGAGGGGATGATGATGGGTGCCTCACGTCCGACTCTCTTGTTGCCTCGGCAGTGATCGCGCAGAGGCAAAGCGATCTTCAGCCCTCGTCTTCCTTGTAATCCTCGGAAGAATGGCAATCGCTATGGAGGGTTGTAGTGCGGGATTTCAC
>JAJZGY010000065.1 GCA_021804785.1 Pseudomonadota bacterium
TCGAGCTGTCGACTGATCTCCGTTTTGCTGGAGAAAGTCGCTAATCCCTAGCAAGTCAGTCAATATGGCATATGTGAGGGGGTCTTCCTGAGCCGCCTTTGGCACGGTCAACCACAATCACATGCTTCTCGCGATTGTGGAAGGGCCTCCCGGCGACGGCAGCGTATCGACTACTGTTTTAAAGGTGGCGCGATATGCATTTGCCTTCTCGCACAGGTGGCCATTTTCTGTCTGACGAACTGGCCAAGCACGCTCAGGCACTGCAATGGCGATTCTGGCAGGTGCCGAGCCTTGGCCCAATGGACGGACAGGCAAGTCACCATGTGCGTTATGCTCTATGCGGGCGGGATTACGCCAAACGGCGCTCCGCAAATAAAGTGCGCCGAGCGGTGCATGTGATGGCATTTCGCTTGCGGATCCTGGACTGTCTGACGAAAGCGCGCTTCATTGCTGACCTCATGGTGTCGCATGGCCGCGTCGCTAGCCGCCTGATTGACGGGGAACCTGAAGCGTTTTGCGTCCGTGCAGCGCTGGTAAGGACGCACAGCGGAGCGACCAGCAGCGTGGCCCTTCTACCAAGGCTGAAAGTCTCGTCGCCGCGGAAAATAACTGGATCTTCGCCAGCAGCTTGCTGTTGAACAGTGGCCGAAACTGTCCGGCGTCCGGGTGGTCGGGGCCGCTATCAGGCATTGGAGCTGCAAAAATATCTGGTCGTGGTCCCTACCGGCAGCGTGCTCACAAATTCGCTTGGTCGCTACCAAAATAGTGGAGCTCCGTGCGGGGCTGGCAGGCACAAGGAATCTGGATGTTACTTTTCCCGTGACCTACGCCATGGCGAGCGACGGACATCGGGCGGGCTGTTTGCCCGGAACCATCCCGGATCTCGCCCCAAGCCTGTTCGATCATGGTTATCTGTCGATCGCAAAAATGCAAACTTTGACGAAGAATGCCTCCGGCTCCGCGAATCAACGGCATGTTCGTCACGAGGTGTTGCTTTGTACTGTTGCATGAATGCGGAGCGGACAGCAGGGCTTCTAGGGCTCGCCACAATCCGGTTGCCCGACAATTCCGTGATGTCCTTGCGTGCGAAGCTGCGCAATGCTGTGCGATGGGAAAGACAATAGTCGACTTCTGTCGACCTGACAGGTTCGCAAGCAAGCCTGTGCTGGGTCACGGCTGCGGATCAGTAGCCAGCGTGCTCGCGGTTGTCAGGACCAGGCGCAGGCTTGCAAGTCATGCGCCTTCGTCGGTCGCACAGGTTGCGGCAGCAAGCTCGCCACTCGTCAGTCCCGGAAAAAATTCAACGCGCCTACGAAAAAATTTCGCGGCACAAAAGCGTTCGGCTGTCGTTGACATATGTCAATTAAATTGACAGCGTCCCCGCCCTGAAACGAGCGGAATCTGCACTTCCGCCGCAGCACAACCGCACGGGGGAGGGCGCATGACTAAAATTAGCGTGAGTTTGCTTGCCAGCTCGGCAATTGCCGTCGCACTGGTATGTACAGCAAGTCTGACGGCATACGCGAAGGATAGTGCCGGCGGCATCGAAACTGTCACTGTTACGGCAGAAAAGCGCACCCAGAACGTGCAAAAGGTACCAATTTCCATGACCGTTGTGTCTGGGCGCGACCTGGACCGTTTTCAAACCGATGGCATTAGCGGGCTTATGGACAGCGTGCCCAACGTCTATGTCGAACAGACAGCGGGCGATGACGTCATCTATATCCGTGGCTTTGGTTCGGCACCCGCGAATTTCTCCTTTGATCAATCGGTTAGCCTTTACGAAGATGGCATCTACGCGGGACGCTCAAAGCAATTCGAAGAACCTTTTTTTGATGTCAAGCGGGTTGAAGTCCTGCGCGGACCGCAAGGAGCGCTATTTGGCAAGAACACTCCAGCCGGCGCCATCAGCATCATCACCAATGGTCCGACACCCAACTGGGAGGCCTCCCTCACCTCGTCCTATAACTTCGACATGAAGGGTAACGAGACTTACGGATATATTTCCGGCCCGATCACCAGCACCATCGGAATGCGCCTTGCTGCCAAATATCTCGACCAGACGGGTTATATCCACAACGACCACACGGGCAAGGAAGACCCCCACAATCGCGAAGCGCTGGCGCGCTTGACGCTAAATTATGTACCGACCAGCAACTTCAACATTACGACAAAACTTGAATATTCCAATTTTGACCAGACGGGCGGCATCACGGTGTCCGATCCCCTCACGCAGCAGGCTCCTCCTCCCACTTATCGCTATACCGCCTTGTCCTATGGTGGCTTCCCCGAATCCAACCGCAACACGGCGATGTCCGCGTCAGCGACGGCGAACTATAGCTTTCATGGTTATACGCTAACCTCGATCAGTGGCTATTCGACCTATCATGGCTCCAACTTCAACAGTTTTGACCAGAATATTCCAGGAGGCGGGGTAACGCAGAACACTATCGCCAACGGGTTTCCGGAGCACTTCGGTCAGGGTTCCGAGGAAGTGCGGCTGCTCTCTCCAACGGGACAAAAGCTCGAGTATGTGGTCGGAGCCTATGTCGACTATAGCACCTACTATGTGGAAGAACGGCTGCAATACGCCATTTTGGGTGGCTTGATTGCTGGGCTGCAGCACAGCAGCTTCAAGCAGCGCAGTTCGACTGTATCCTTCTTTGGTCAGGCGACTTATCACCTTGCCAATGACCTGCGGATTTTAGGAAGCCTGCGGTATACCGAGAACAGCAAACGCGCGACTTATGCCGCGTTCACGGACGCGGGATTAGGATTGCAGCCAGTGACACCGCCGGGAACAGTTTTTGGCCGGCTGAGTGAGGGAGGTGTGGATCCTTCTGTAACGCTGCAATACGATGCCAATACAAATGTGATGTTCTATGCAACTTATGGTCAAGGATCAAAGTCGGGGGGCTTTGTCTCCAATACATTTGGTACGACCAATGCAACTTTCGGCTTTTCCCCAGAGCATTCGACCAATTATGAGGTCGGCTTCAAATCTACGCTGGATGGCGGTCGTGCGCTCCTGAACGTCTCCCTCTATGACACCATGTTCCAGGACCTTCAGGTTTCAATCTTCAATGCGGCAGTCCAGAATTTTATAACCGGAAACGCAGCGAGCGCTTCGTCCAAAGGCATGGAAGCGATGGCCGAATGGGCGCCGACCGATAATCTGGATTTCCAGGGAAATCTTGCCTACACAGATGCCAGATACGACAGCTTTCCAGGAGCAAGTTGCCTGGCGACAGAGCCGCTCAGTCAGTGTAATCCGCTGAACCCGGCAAGTGTGGCGGCCAATAATATAGCGGGCCATCCGCTGAGCTATTCGTCCAAATGGACTGGCACACTTGAAGGGCACTATACCCAGCCGGTCTCCAATGACCTCAAGCTTGATGCCTACGTCGCAGGTCACTATCGCTCCAAGTACTTTGATTCCGACGAGCAAAGCCCCATCTATGGTCTACAGAAGGGCTATATCAAGCTTGATGCCCGCCTTCAGCTGGGTGACGTTTCTGATGTCTGGGACGTTGCCATTGTTGGTAAAAATCTTACGGACCAAAAGACCGTCAGCTTTGCCTTCGATCTGCCCTTTCCGATTACGAACAATCCGCGCTCGATTAAATGGCTGGAACCCACCCGCAGCGTCGCAATCGAAGCAACCTATCACTTTTGAGCGGTGTACCCCTGGGATCGCACGCGGGCTCAGCCTAACAGGCCCGCGTGCGGTTCTTCACTCCAGCCATGGTCTGAGGGCCGCAGAATCAAAGTATTCTTCCAGCCGCGTGATTCTGCCATTGTGAACGCGGCAGAATATGGCGGACGGCAGTGTTAGCCTTTCACCACTAGGTCTGGTTCCGGAAATTACACACTGCAGCGCAAAGCCGTCCGGAAACACCTCATAGCGTCGCTTTTCGTAGCGAAGGTTTGTGGTCCTGGTCACAAAGCGGGCGGTGCGCGGAAGGCTTTCGTCAACGGTTTTGTTGGTAAGATCGATGTTGTGCCATATTCGTGCTTCAGCGGCGTAGATCTCACGCAAGTCTTCAATGCGACCATCCTCAATAGCATTAAAAAAGCGGTCGCCGATGGCGATAATTTCCTCAGACTTCATGGCGGCAGGTTTCCTTGGACAGGTGAAGAGGACATCTCGCTGAAGAGGTGAAGTATATTAGTGAAATGGTTCTCGCTCTATAGTACCGGACAAAATGAGGAGGAAAAATGTCAGGAAATTGTAATCAGGCGCGTGACGAGCGTGCGGCAATCGAGCTTGTGATCCGCTACGCTACCGCGCTAGATGCGCGCGATTGGGCGGGATTTCGCTCACTCTTTTTGGATGAAATTCATATTGATTATGGCTCAATGGGGTCGATCAACGCTATTCTCAGTGCGGACGACTGGGTAAAGCGCTGTACCGCGCTTTCCGGCTTTGATGGCACGCTGCATAAAGTGACAAACTTTCTGTGCACGACAACAGTGGATCGCGCAACGGTACAAAGCTATGTCGACGCAGCGCACTTCTTGAGCATAGGTGACGAGGAGCTCAATGCTTTTGCCTGCGGAATTTATAGGCATGAGATGGCACGCCGAGGGGATACCTGGAAGATCGCCAAGGTGACCTTCAAGCTGGTTGGTCAGCCTGGCGGCGCCGCAGCGTTTGGACGGGCATTTGCCCGAGCCCGGGAAATTGCTGGAGCGAGATAGCCGCCGCCAATGTCAGCGCGCGACGAGTCCACCATCGATGATAAGTTCTGTACCGGTCACATAGCGTGACTCATCGCTCGCAAGATAGAGTATGCCTGCGGCCACGTCATAGGGCGTCCCTGCTATTCCTAAAGGTGTGACAAGGGCACCAAGGGCTTCCGGATCGCGGCCGATGAATTTCGAATTGTTGCCCTCAGGTCCATGCTGAGGCATGCCTTCGAGGGTGTCGTAGATCGGGGTACGAATGATGCCCGGATGGACGGAATTGCAGCGAATATTGTCCTTGGCCGCTGCGCATTGCAGGGCCACGGACTTGGTCAAAGCTCTTACTCCGCCTTTGGCCGCGGAATAGGAGACAAGATTGGTTGTACCTACGATGGCGGCGGTGGATGAAATATTAACGATGGAGCCGCCTCCGCCCTTTCGCATCAAAGGAAGGGCATGCTTGATGCCAAGAAAAACGCCGTCGAGATTGACTGCCTGTTGACGCCGCCAGTCCGCAAGCGAGAGCTCCGTGATATCCCCTGCAATCACCATGCCCGCGTTGTTGACAAGTACATCCAAACGGCCAAACGCCTCTGCAGTTGCGGCAATCGCAGCACTCCAGCTGAACTCATCAGCAACATCGACGTGCAGAAACATCGCCCTTTTTCCACTGTCAACGATCTGCGACGCAGCGTAGGCGCCAGCTCCATCTTGGATGTCGGCAAGAACCACCGCTGCACCTTCGGCGGCGCACAGCCTTGCCGTCTCAAGTCCAATGCCGCTGGCGGCGCCGGTGATCAGCGCTACCTTCCCTTCCAGTCGTGCCATCGGCAGAATCCTCAGTGCTGTATGAATTCAGGCGTTAAACGCAAGCTTCAGTCCAGGACGGGGCCAGTGGCCTTTGTAGAGCCGTCCCAGGCTGGAGCCGGTCACCCACACATCGCGCATGTCCTTGCCGCCAAAGCACAGATTGGTGATGGCAAGCTCGGGAAGCGGAACATGCTCGGTTTGTCCATTTGGGTCGAAAACCGTAATGCCGCCATTGAGCAGGGTGCCGACGCAGATTTTTCCTCCTGCTTCAACCTTCAGGCTATCCAGCAGCTGGTGACCGGGCAGGGTTGCAACGACCGTTCCGGGAGCCCACGGAACGGGAGGCGGCTTTAGCACGCCAGGACGCTCGATCGGCATCGCCCACAGCCGGCCCGTGATGGTATCTGCCCAGTAGAGTGTGTTCTGATCCGGGGATAAGCCAATGCCGTTGGGGGAGGTCAGGTCAGAGCGTGCCTGTGAGATATGTGAGCCGTCGATATGGGCATAATAAAGGGCGCCATGATCGCGGGATTCCGGGCGTGATTTGCCATGATCGGTAAACCAGAAGCCGCCTTGATCGTCGAACACAAGATCATTGGGACCACGGAGGTTGTGCCCATCGCAAGCGGTGTAGAGCGTAGTGAGCTGGCCGGTTTTGAGGTCGAAGCGCTGGATTGATCCCGTCACATAGTCGGCAGGCTGGTGCCCAGGAATGAATATTCCTCCGGCCTCATGCCACTCAAAGCCCCCATTATTGCAGATGTAGACCGCACCGTCTGGACCAATCGCAAGGCCATTGGGCCCACCTTTGGTTTCGCACAGAACTTCAGCTCGCCCGTTGGCGTGAATACGAGTGAGTGTCTGGCGACGTATTTCCACGACAAGAAGTGTACCATCGCTAAGCGCTACTGGACCTTCCGGGAACTCCAGATTTTCCGCCGCAATCTCCCAGCTTTCCATTTCCTGCCCCCTGGCTTTTCCCGCTGGATGCTTAGCCGTTATGGCAAGACACGATACATGCAGCGCTTTAACGTATAATCGTAAATTTGGTTGACTACACTGCCGGGGTCGATACTATTTCGTCAAGCGGTTGCAGCGCTTTTCCTGATCGAATAGGTCATTCCAGCATGATCGATCTTCATTTCGTTGGTACACCAAACGGGCACAAAATCTCGATTGCTTTAGAGGAGATGGGCCTTCCTTATCGGAAGATAGCCTACAATATTCTCGATGGGGAACATCTTACGCCCGAATTTCGGCGCGTTAATCCCAACAATAGATTGCCAGCAATTGTGGACAACGCACCCAGTGACAACGGCGAGCCGTTTGCGGTCTTCGAGACCGGTGCAATTCTCATTTATCTCTCCGAGAAGTCAGGTTTGCTAATGGGTCGAGACCTGCGCCAGCGTTCACTTGCTGTGCAGTGGTTGATGTGGCAGATGGCGGGACTCGGGCCCATGCATGGCCAGGCGCACCATTTCGTGCGCTATGCGCCCGAGAGGCTTGCTTATCCGACAGAGCGTTACATGAACGAGGCTCGCCGCCTGCTTCACGTCCTGGACAGTCGCTTGGACGAGGTCGAATATCTCGCGGAGGATTATTCGATTGCAGATATCGCATGCTGGCCCTGGATTAGGGCAGTGGGATTGATTGGGATTGATATTACCCAGTTCGCGAACATCAAACGTTGGTGGGATCTGATTGCAATGCGTCCTGCTGTGGCTGCAGGCATCGGCACCAGTGACGTCAATGCCCCGAACAGCTATGGTGCTGCGCGTATGACCTTGACGCCGGCGCAATGGTCGAACATGTTCGGCGAACGGATGCTGGCGGCGTCGCGCCAACCGTAAGGCCGTTCAGGATCTCGCTTTTTGTGCCGGCTTTGGGAACTCTGTTAAAGGGGCGCCCCAGTTTTCCGCAAAAGCGGCTCTAAGGTTTTGAATATTTTGCGCGCCAATACGCCGGGCCAATTCCTTGGTCAGATGCTTCATAGCGGTTTGTGCATCCTGCCGACGTCGACGTCCGCGCTTGCTAATTCCGACTACCTTCGCACGCCTATCTGTCGGATCGTGGTCGAGGGTTAGGAGGTCCATCGCGACCATCTGTTCAATGGTGGCATGAACGGCCTGCCGACTGATTCCTAGGCGGCGCGCGATTTCGGAGGGCTTGGTAACGCCCATTATCACATTTACCATGATCATTGACTGTGGACGGGTCACTTCGGACCATCCTTGCTGACGCAGGTAGTTTTGGAGACCTTCGTCGAACCAGTAAAATGCCTCCAGTAGAGGCACGATTAAGTAATCAGGGCTGTGCATGTGGCCTCATTGATGTTCCACGAGGGCGTAAGGTAATGAGTAGTCCGAGCTTTCCGGTTATTCAACATGATCCGCGGCGGGCATCTTCCGTCAAACCTTGCGCTCCCGGCCTGCCCAAATCGGCGCTCGCTGGTCGGCCTTCGGATTTGTTTTCCGGCTGTGCCTCGCAGCAGCGCGCTTGATGCAATTTGAAGGCTGCTTGGACATTGCCACCTAGCTATATGTGCGCGGCAATGCACCCTCAACTGCTCCAGGGTGAGTGTGGCGCCGGGCTTCAATGTGACGATGGCATGAACCCACTCGCTCCAGCGATCATCGGGGACGGCGATAATGGGCCATTCGGTCACTGCTGGGTATTGATAGATCACGCTTGCAACTTCTATAGAATAGACATTTTCGGCGCCGCTGACGGTCATATCCGTTAGCTGGTCAGTGAAGTAAGCAAAGCTCTCCTTGACCATATAACCGACGTCTCTTGGGTGCATCCAGGCATCACGCAAGACTGCGACGCTCTCCTCTGGCCCTACAACTTCATTTCGTATCCGTAGCAGGGCTGTCCCGCCGACCTGAGGCGCAACGGATGGGAATTCGGAAACTGATGGCGGGATCCGAGCCACGTGGCCGCACCGATTTTCCATCAGCGCCACCGGCAATAGCAACCACATGACGCTTCCGATGAAGGCTGAAAAGCTTCCGCCTTTTCAGCGAAATTTCGCGGATCCAATCCAAACGCCTCGCGTTATGATGTCTCCTCGCTAGGCCCGTTCGAATACGACCCCCTTGGCTTTGACGCCCTCGGCCGTCATGGGTTCATGGGCCACGTCTGAAGGCTTTAATGCCCCGGTCCAGCACGCGACTTCGAGACAGGCACCATCCGGATCGAAGAAGTAGAACGAGCGGATATAAACCTCTGGGCTCATCTCGTTACTGATCTGGGAGACCGAATTGTCGTGATTGCGGATCGACGAGACGGCGACGCCGCGCGCCTTCAGCTTTGCATGATAGTCCTCGAACTTTTCCGGCGGAACATCGAAAGCGAGATGGTTCATAGAGCCGTTGGCGCTCACGAAAGAGCCGCTCCCGGGAAGGTTCTTTGGCGCCGAGATGCCGGCCTGCCCCTCAGGGGAGTCGGGAAACCAGAAAAACGCGAGACTGTCGCCCTTGCCGATATCGAAGAAGAAGTGCTGTCCCATGCCACGCGGCAGATCGAGCGTCTTGACCAGTGGCATTCCCAGGATGTCGCGATAGAACTCGACCGTCTTCGCCATGTCCTTGCACACCATGGCGATGTGATTGACGCCACGCCACTCGAAATCCTGCCTCGCCTGTTTGACCGCCATCAGCGTTCCTCCGGATCGTTGCGGGAGCAAGCTTGTGGCAGGGCGATCATAGTGTCAACTTAGTTTACAATATGACAGGGTACCTCTCAATGGGCAGTGCTTTTGCGGGCGACATGCTCCCGGGCGCTGCCGGCCAGGATGTTCAGGAGGCCATCTTTGGTGCCGTCGTAAGGCGCGAACATTGCCCCGTCGACGCATCGGCGGATCAAAACGCGGGCCGCTTGCGGCAGTTGCGCAGACCGGGCCGGATGGCCGCAGTTGGTATGAATGCGGAGCCGAGGTCTTGACGAGGGGTTCGCCCTTCGCTCAAGAACGCGCAAGGCCCAACCAGGGTGTTGTTTGTCGGCGAGCTCCTTTTAGCCTATCGCGGGAGAGCCAAATGCGCGCTCTGGCGATGGGTCCTGAATAGCACTCCGTTGGCTTATTGCTTTCGCCCCGTGTCCAGGAAGTCACGTGCGCTAAACTCTTCTGGTGCGCTGACTTCCGTGATGGGATCTGGACGGTCGTCAAATTCGAGCTTCAGGGCCCGGCTCATAACCGCGTGCATGTCGTAAAGACAAGTTATGTAGGTGAGCTCCATAATTTCCTCGTCGGAAAAGAGGTGCTTAAGCTTTTCAAACACGCCGTCCGGAACGCGACCGCGTGCCTGCACAAGATAGTCGGCATAGGCAAGAACAGCACGTTCCTTCTCATTGAAACAGTCGGCTGTCTGCCATTCCTGGACGCCCGCGATTTTTTCCTCCGGGACATGGAGGCCGCGCAGCGACTTGCAATGTTGGGAATAGACAAACTGGCTCCCCACTGCCCATCCAGCGCGGGTCTGCGCGAGTTCGCGCAATACAGGATCGAGCTTGCGTTCCGGGTTACGGTAAAGTCCAAATCCACGTACCGCATGGTCAAAAATATCGGGCACAAGGGCAAAAACGGTCCACCAATTGCCAGGCGTACCAGTCGCGGTGCCGGGGTCCTTGACTGGATCGCGGTCAGGACCAAACAGAAGGTCGTAGTAGCGCAGGATGGTCTTATCGGTCACCTTGCCGCGCGGCACTTGTTTCACACGGGGCATCATCACACCTCCTGTTACGTCTGCGCCGTAGCTTTCCACGCATCGCGAAAGTTGTCTGCTCCGATGATCTGCTTGGTGGCGGCGGTATCAACAATAGCCCGGCAGAATCCATGGCGTACGGGGAACAGACGGACGCTTTCTTATGTCATTGGGCGTGGCGCCGAATGCTGTCGTCGTGGTCAGCGACGCACGAGCCTAACATCCGATTTCCGCGAGGAGCAACATCAATGTCAAATTTGTTGACGTAACTTCACGCAAGCAAGAGGAGGTGGCAAATGAGCTTGCCTCATCTCGGATGTCAGAGCGCAGGGGCTCGCGCGCCTCTTACGCATTGAAGCGGAAATGCATCACATCACCATCGGCGACCACATAGTCCTTGCCTTCGAGCCGGAATTTGCCCACGTCGCGGGCCCCGGCTTCGCCATTGTGGGCGATATAGTCGGCATAGGCGATGGTCTCGGCGCGGATGAAGCCATGTTCGAAATCGCTGTGGATGACGCCAGCAGCCTGGGGCGCGCGGGCGCCTTTGGCGACGGTCCACGCCCGGGTTTCCTTGGGGCCGGCGGTGAAGAAGGTGATGAGGCCCAGAAGGCCGTAGCCGGCGCGGATGAGGCGATTGAGGCCCGGCTCCTCAAGGCCGAGGCTGGCGAGGAATTCGGCGCGCTCGGAGGCCGGCAGCTGTGCCAGTTCCTCCTCGATGCGCGCCGAGATAACGATGCTGGCGGCGCCTTCGGCGGCGGCCTTGGCCGCAACCGAGGCGGAAAAATCATTGCCGGCTGCCGCGGCGCTCTCCTCGACATTACAGACGTACAGCACCGGCTTCTGGGTGAGGAGGCCAAGCTGGCGATAGGGCTCACGTTCTTCGGCGGCAAGCTCCGCGAGGCGGGCAGGCTTGCCCGCGCGCAGGAGTGTGGCGGCCTTGGCCATCAACGCAAACTGCTCCTGGGCGAGCTTGTCACCGGCCTTGGCTTTCTTCTCGAGAGGAATGATGCGCCGCTCAAGACTGTCGAGGTCACAGAGCATGAGTTCGGTTTCGACGGTCTCCGCATCCCCGACCGGGTCGATCCTGCCCTCGACATGGGTGATGTCGCTGTCCTCGAAGCAGCGCAGCACATGGACGATGGCGTCGACCTCACGAATATTGGCGAGAAACTGATTGCCGAGCCCCTCACCTTTGGAGGCGCCGCGGACCAGCCCGGCGATATCGACAAAGGTGATGCGGGTGGGAATGATCTCCTTGGATTGGGCGATCCGCGCCAGTGCCTCAAGCCGCGGATCCGGTACGGCCACATCGCCGACATTGGGCTCGATGGTGCAGAAGGGATAATTGGCGGCCTGGGCCGCGGCGGTCTCGGTGAGGGCGTTGAAGAGCGTGGACTTGCCGACGTTGGGAAGTCCGACAATGCCGCATTTAAATCCCATGCCTAATCGTCCTTTGGGTGCAGGGGGCCTGGGGCCGCAGGTTTTGGTGGGGCTAAGAGAACGGTGACCTTGTTCATGAAGCCGGCATCATCGTCGGCAGCGAGCTTGGGGAGAGCCTCGCTGATCGCTGCAAGCAGGGGCGTGAGCCAGTCTTCGTCGGCGCGGGTGAAATCGCCGAGCACATAGCCATAAACCCGCTCCTTGGTGCCGGGATGACCGATGCCGATGCGCAGGCGCCGATAGCCTGCTCCAAGGGCGGAGGTAATCGAGCGCAGGCCATTGTGACCGCCATCGCCGCCGCCGGTTTTGACCCGCATCTTGCCTCCGACCAGATCAAGATCGTCGTGAATGACGATGATGGCGTTCAGGGGCAGCTTGTAAAACTTTGCAAAGGCGCCGACCGCGATGCCGCTGTCATTCATGAAGGTCATGGGTTTGAGCAGAAAGGTCTTGCGGCCACTGAGGCTGCCTTCGGCGACCTCGCCACGAAAGCGCGTCTTGAAGGGGGCAAATGCATAGCGTTCATGGATGCGGTCGATCGCCATGAAGCCGACATTATGGCGGTTGCGGGCGTATTCGCGGCCCGGGTTGCCGAGACCTGCAATCAGAATCGGGGTGTCGACCTCACGCGCCATCGTCCTCATCTTTTCGACAGGCTATCCAGAAGACACGCGCCCCTGCGGCGTCTCTTGAAAGCCCGCGCAGTCAGCCAAAAGGCAAGCAGACGACGATCCGGCCGCCTACTTCTTCTCAGGCGTTGCAACCGGCGCAGCACCCTCGACGGCAGGTGCAGCCTCGCTCTTGCTCAGCTCTTCACGCATTGCCGAGGGGGCAACAACGGAGGCCACGGTGAAGTCGCGGGCAATGGTCGGACGCACGCCTTCGGGAAGCTTGATCGCCGAGATATGCAGCGTATCGTTGATATCCATCGCCGAAAGATCGGCCTCGAGGAATTCGGGGATATTGTCCACGGGGCAGACCAGTTCGATCTCGTGACGGACGATGTTGAGGGTGCCGCCGCGCTTGATGCCGGGAGAGACATCGCCTCCCTTGAAATGAACCGGGATGGCGAGGGTGATGGTGGTGCCCGCTTCCAGACGCATGAAGTCCACATGCACCGGCCTGTCGGTCACCGGGTCGAGCTGCACATCGCGGGGAATGACGCGGGTCTTCTTGCCGTCCACCTCAAGCATATAGAGTGAGGTAAGGAAATTGCCGGCGCCAACCTGACGCTCAAGCTCGCGGCTGGCGAGCATCACCGCCAAGGGGGCATCCTTGCCGCCATAGACGATGGCCGGGATGAAGCCTTTCTGGCGGGTCCGGTAGGCCGGGCCTTTGCCGGTGCCGGAACGGGGTTCGGCTTTGAGTTCGAGCGTCTCGCGCATGTCGCTAAGTCCTTGATTTTCCAGAAGTTAGCCCAATGGCCAGCGGCGATGGGCTCGGAAAGCGCGGAGGTGTAGCGGAAGTGGACGGCAAAGACAAGGTCGGCCGCACCGCTTGTGCGCCCGAATTGGCGGCCACGCGCGTGCCCCTACGCCCGGGTATTGTTCACTCTTTCGGCCATTGACCGCATCCGTCTCATCCTGATCGCCGCGCCATGGGGACTGTCAGACCCAGAAGGGCGTGGCTCATGGGCTATGGTCAGTCGGGCCCATGCTGGCAGGCATCGGCAGAGCTTCCCGTCACGATGGATCAGCACGCAGTCTGGAGCCACGCCTTCGTGGGACACCGACGCGGGAGGCTTAAGCCTGAACATTCTTGATGGGGAGCCTGAGCCAGGCCGCAAATTCCTGCTCGCCGATCTCGCTTCTGGCCAGAGCCACCACCGCCTGAATGGCCTCAGCCGGGCCAGTGTCCAATTCCCAGCCAATGAGACCCAGGAATAAGCCCACTGCCATAAATGCACTGCGCTTGTTGCCATCAGCAAAGGGGTGACTTTTTGCTGGGCCAAAAGCATATGACGCCGCCAGCGGTGCGGCATCGTCCA
>JAJZGY010000066.1 GCA_021804785.1 Pseudomonadota bacterium
GCTCGATCGCGGCCAGCTCAAGGACTGGTTCGCCTCACCGGAAATCATCACCGAAGCGGTGATCGCCGGCCTCGGCATCTATCTCTTCCTCATCCATATGTTCTCCAGTGCCGAACCCTTCATCCGTCCCGAACTCTTCAAGGATCGCAATTTCGTCGCCTCCAGCGTCTTCATCTTCCTGATCGGCGTCGTGCTCTTCGCCACCCTGGCCCTCCTGCCGCCGATGCTGCAGGACCAGCTGCAATATCCCGTCGTCCTCACCGGGCTTGTGACCGCGCCGCGGGGCTTCGGCACCCTCCTTGCAATGTATCTCGTCGGCCGGCTCATCGGACGCATCGATGTGCGCCTCATCATGGTCTTCGGCCTTAGCGTCACCGCCTATTCGCTGTGGCAGATGACGCAGTTCTCGCTTCTCATGGGCCCCTGGCCCGTGGTCTGGTCGGGTATCACCCAGGGCGTCGGCATGGGCTTTGTCTATGTTCCCCTGTCCACCGTGGCCTTCAGCACCCTGCCTGCAAGCCTGCGCAACGAGGGCACGTCGTTCTTCAATCTCCTGCGCAATATCGGCAGTTCGATCGGCATTTCGGTGGTGATGTTCCTTCTGACCCGCAATACCGACCGCGTGCACGCGGCCCTCGTCCAGCACATCACCCCCTATACACGGGGGAATGATCCGGCCGTCCTCGCCTCGCATGTCGACCTCTCGAGCACCCGCGGCCTTGTCGCCCTCAACCACCTCATCACCAATCAGGCAACCATGATCGGCTATATCGATGACTTCCGGCTGATGATGATGATGACCCTCATCACCATGCCTTTCCTGCTCCTGATCCGGCGCGCCGAAATTGTGCTGCCCGAACATGGTACGGTGCTGGAATGACGCTGCGTACTCTGTTCTCGCTCTTAAGTTTTAGCCTTCTGTGTGCCTGCACCGTGGGGCCCAAATTCGCGCCGCCCCAGGGCCCGCAGCCGACGGCCTATCTGGGCACGGCCGACCGGCCATTGCCGAAGAGCCTGGGCCCCGACACCACCCGCAGCATCGTCAAAAACTGGTGGACGACATTCAGAAATCCCAAGCTCAACACCCTCATCACCACGGCGCTGCAAGCCAACCCCAGCATCGCCGCAGCACGTGCCCGCCTTGCCGAAGCCTCCGAAGCGGTGAGCGAGGCCCAGGGCGCCATGCTCCCCGGGCTTGCCCTCAGCGCCACCATGGGGCGCCAGAAATACGGGGCCGCGCTCTTTGGTCCGGCCAACTTCAATATCCCACCCTTTACCTATTATTCGGTAGGACCCAGCCTCCAGTTTCCGCTCGATCTCTTCGGCGGCCAGCGCCGTCAGCTGGAAGAGCAGAAGGCCCTTGCCCGCTACCGCGCCTTTGAACTTGCTGCGGCGGACCTCGCTGTCGCCGCCGAGGTGACAGCACAAAGCCTTGCCCTAGCGGCAACGAAAACGCAGCTACACACTCTGGATCAGATCATCGCCAGCGACCGCCGCGACGTTGAACTCGTCAAGATTGCGCGCAAGGCCGGCTCTGCCAATCGTACAGAGCTTCTCAGCGTGGAAAGCCAGCTGGCCATCGACCGCACGCTCGTGCCACCTCTCCTGCAGGAAGAAAGCTCTGCCCGCCATGGCCTGGCCATTCTCCTCGGCCAGGCCCCGTCCGAGTTCACCGCACCCACGTTCCGCCTCAAGGATTTCAGCCTGCCACGCAGCCTGCGCCTCAGTGTTCCGTCCGCACTCGCCCGGCACCGCCCGGACATTCTCGCTGCCAGAGCCCAGCTCCATGCTGCCAGCGCGGCAATCGGGGTGGCCACCGCCAACCTCTATCCCCAGATCGATCTGACCGCCAATGTCATGCAGGAAGCGCTGACGCCGGGCGGGCTCTTCAACAGTGTCGCCGCCGCCTGGAGCCTCGCTGCCAATCTCAGCCAGCCCGTGTTTGACGGCGGCCAGCTGTCGGCCAAGCGTCGCGCCGCCATTGACGCCTACAAGGTGGCCCTCGCCCGCTATCACGCGACCATCCTTCACGCCTTTGCCCAGGTCTCAGACCGGCTCGAAGCCCTCGCCAATGATGCCGCAGAGCTACGCGCCCAGCGCAAGGCAACGCGCATTTCCATCGCCTCGCGCAATCTGGCGCGCCAGAGCTACAGCGTCGGATATACCGGCATCCTCGACGTCATTGATGCCGAGCGTCAGACCGCGCGCGCTGAACTTGGACTTGCCCGCGCACGCGCCCGCCAGCTCACAGATACCGCTGCACTCTTCGAAGCCCTCGGCGCACCGGGACTCGCCCCTCAGACCACACACGTGGAACAGGCAAACCGCACGCCATAAGGCGTTGGGCGCTGACCTTGCGCGCAAGGTCTAATCGAAGTCGAACTGGAATAAAGCAGGTCCAAGTGGTGGATGAAAACTCCCTGCTTATGGCGAATGAAGATTCCCCGGCTTCGGGGCTGACCGGCTCCTTCAGCACCAGCGCCACCGTTCCATCAGATTTGCTCATTTCTAGCTCAACAGGGACAAAGCTGACTTCCTGCTCCGTTGAGGCCGGTTTCGTCTTCGTCTTGCGACGAAGGCCAGAGCCTTCCTCTCCACAGGCTGACACCGTCGAACGCACCGCCATGTTTTTCAGATTTACTGCCGCGTTCAAGTCGCGGTCGTGGATCGCACCACTGGCCGGACACGTCCACTCACACACGGAAAGCGGCAACGCATCGAGCTTGCGCCCGCACGCCGAACACGTCTTGCTGCTGGCGTAGAAGCAATCCGCCACCACGACTTGCCTACCACGCATCGCCGCCTTGCACTCCAGCTGCCGACGAAACTCGGAAAAGCTCAAATCGGCAATCGACCGCGCCAAATGCCGGTTCGCCATCATGCCGCGCACGTTCAGGGCCTCGATGCCGATGGTGTGAAACCGGCACGTGAGATCGGTCGTGAGCTGGCGCAGGGCGTCCGAACGGATGGCGGCGATGCGTGCGTGATCCTGGTTACTGGGCGTGATGATCAAGAAGGCGCGTGCTTCGCACTGGTGGTATCCGCTTCACCACCACAGAACATGGGACGCCCAATTAAGCCTCCCGCCATAGACCGTCAGAAGCTGATCTTGATGCCGAGGGTAAAGCGCTGATCAGCGTGACCGCCCTTGCCGGCGACATAGTCCTCGTACGCAACAAAGGGCTCAAGACCGTCATCCATCTTGTATCTGGCTTCGACGCCCAGACGCAGAAGATTGTAGAGCTCACCCGAATCCCTGAGGCTGTTGTAGCCGCTCAGCTGCGCGCTGCGCACATAGAACACCTTTCCTGAGAGATCGAGATGGGGGAAAACCGGCGCCTCAATCTCGAGTTCCGTCCTGAACTGGGCAATGCCACCATCAGTGAAGACACGCGAGCCCGCATACCAAAGTCCGGTGATATCCCAGAAGCCGGGTTTGAAGCCGATCATATAGTCAGGCTCGAGCGCATACTGCCCGCTGTCCAAACCAGGTATCTTGACCGCCGAGCTGCCCGGAATGATGAGCGAGAGCCCCAACGCATCCGAGAACGCATCTGTCTGCGTCAGACCATAATCAAGCCCCACCTCCTCGTCCTGAAGACCGTCATTGGTGTTGTCGGTCGTGTGCCCGTGTTTGGTCTTGGAGCGGTAGAGAAAGCCGTAGCGCAGGTCATAGGTCAGTGAGAAACCGTTCCCAAGTCCCTGTTCACCGGTGACGCGCAACTGGGTTTTTTCCTCCTTCGAGCTGGGAGAGGTCGAACTCGAAAAAGAAGTTGGCGAAAAGGCTTGGTCACCGAAGGCGTAGCGCACCATCGCAGAGACATCCCCGCTGCCGGCCACCGGAATATAAGCGCCAGCCTCGGCCCGTGACGCGCCCAGGAGCAGTCCGCCCATAGCAGCGGAGAGTAACAGACAGGAGAAATAGGCGCGCGTGGGCCGTGCCGTGCGCGCCTCGACAACATCGCGGACAGGTTTCATTCAGCAGCTTCCCCTTCAAGCCGGTGTGAGAGCATGTGGATCGGGAGGGACGCATCATCGGCCTCACCCGAAAGCTTGGTCCACAAACGGGCATAGACGCCCCCCTCCTCAATCAGACGGTGATGGCGTCCCCGTTCCACGATCCGACCTTCTTCGAGGACGAGGATCTCGTCAGCGGCAATCACTGTTCTGAGGCGATGGGCGATGATGAGCGCAGTGCGATTGGCTGTCAGCCGGTCGATCGCCTCCATCAGCCGATGTTCGGTTTCGGCATCAAGACTGCTGCTCGGCTCATCGAGGATGACAATGGGCGCAGCGCTCAGCATCGCCCGGGCGATCGAGATGCATTGGCGCTGACCGCCGGACAGTGTCTGGCCACGTTCGCTGATGACATAATCGTAGCCACCAGGCAGGCGGCGGATGATCTCATCGACGCCGACCGCGACCGCTGCACGGATGGCGTCGGCTCGGCCCGCACCCTCGCGACCATAGGAGATGTTCTCCCACACCGTGGCATGAAAGATCACCGGATCCTGAAGCACCAGTGCCACCTGCCGGCGCACGAAGGCGATCTGCAAGGTACGCAAGTCCCGCCCATCAAGCAGAACCCGTCCCTTCACCGGATCATAGAAGCGGGAAATCAGGCTTGCGATGGTGCTTTTGCCCGCCCCCGTCGGCCCGACCAGCGCCACGCGTTTACCCGGTACCAGCTGGAGCGTGACATCCTCAAGAATGTTAGGCCCGGGCAGATAACCAAAGCTGACGGCTTCAAAGTCGATACGTCCGGTGACGCTTTGGGGCAGAAGCGCATGGGCAGGCTCCTTGATGGTGGAGCTCTCAAAAAGATAATCCGCAATGCGTTCGACTGCGACCGAAGCCCGCCCGATGATGCGCACGGTTTTGGCAATGCGCCGCGTGGGTGCGGTCAGAGACCTGAAATAGGTCAAAAAGACGATCAGCTCTCCGGCGGTGATGCGCCCATCAAGTACCCGCACAGCGCCGTACCAGGCAATCAGTGCCGTGGCCGCCGCCACCGCAAGCGTCAGCACCGGCGAAAACTGGGCCTGCAGATCATTGGCCCCCGCACTGGCATCAAAGATCTTCTTTGCCCCCGCTGCAAAACGGCTTTCTTCATAGGGCTCGCGGCCATAGGCCTGGATCAGCTGCACACTGCCAAATGCCTCCTGGGCAATGCTCCAAAGATCTCCCTCGTGACGGCGTACCTGCCGGATCGCCTTGCGCAGGAGCTTCGTATAGATGCGGATGATGATGAAAAGCAGCGGGATGGTGCCAAGGACCACGAGCGCATAGCGCCAGTCCACGCGGAACATGATCGCCGCGATAATGACGATGACAAGGGCATGCTGGATGAGATCGCCGCCCACCGCAGTGATCAGATCCTGGATCTTCTGCACATCACCGCTGAGCCGCGACATCAGATCACCGCCACGATGGCGGCGGTGGAAATCGAGCGACAAACGCTGCAGATGCGCGAAGAGCTCGGTGCGCAGGGCATAGACAAGACGCTGGCCGGCATCGAGATAAAGCCGGCTGCCCACATAATTAAGCAACGCATCAGCAAGACCAAGGATGAGCGTCGCGACACAGAGCGCGCCCAAAAGCCCGATCCTGTGGGTTTGAGCGCTTGGGAGCAGGGCGGCGAGATAAGAGGGAATCGGCTTATGCCCGATGACACTGTCGATAATGAATTTGAGCGGCCAGGGCACCAGCGCCAGAACCCCGGCGCGCAGCACCATGGCCAGGCTACCAAGACTGAGAGCCGCCCATTGCGGCGTGACATAGCGCAGGAGCCAGCGCTCCTGCCTGAGGCTCCGGGTCTGTGCCTGCTCTGCGGTCATGCGGCGCACTTGCGGGCAACGAGGCGCTGGGCCTCGACGCTCATCCGCTCCACCACGCGGTTCCAGCCAAAATCCTGCTCCGCCCGGGCCCGCGCCGCCAGCCGCATCGCACCGTGCCGCTCCTTGTCGTCCAGAAGCTCAAGCACGCGGGCGACCAGATCGGGCGCCTCACCCGGGGCAAAGAGAAAACCCGTGCGGCCATGATCCACGAGATGCGCGAGCTGACCCAGACCTGCCGCGATCACGGGAGTGCCACAGGCCAGTGATTCTACCACCTTGAGCGGCGAGAAATAGAAGTCAGGGTCCGGCAGATAGGGGGCAAGGCTCACATCCATAGCCCCCAGATAGGCGGGAATCTCAGCGTGGGGAATGCGTCCGACGAACGTGGCCCGCGCCTCCAGTCCGTAAGCCGCAATGGCGGCACGGGTGTTCTCCAGTTCCGGTCCTTCGCCCACACAGAGCAGGCGTATCCCCTCGGTCTTCTGCGCCATGAGGGCAAAGGCATCGGCAAGAAAGCCCACCCCATGCCAGGGCTTGAAGCTGCCGATGAAGCCGATCACGCGGTCTGCACCAAGCCCGTGACGGGCGCGCACAGCAAGCCCGTCTGCGCTCGGGCGAAAACGGTCAAGATCAACGCCATTGGGCACAGTATGAATCAATGTCGGCGAAATCCCGGTACCGCTGATATAGGCCGCAACCTCCTGCGACACAGCGAAGATGGCACCGGCACCGCGGAACGAAAGCTGCTCGGCGTGAAGCGCCAGCGTCTTCAGAAAGAGTCCGCGGAAGCGTTCCTGTTCCAGGACCAAAGGTGCATTGACTTCGAGGAGACGGGGAACGCCGAGCTCCCGTGCCAGCGTGGCGCCCGCGGCATGAAAGAGCGCCTGGCGTTCGTAGACGATGTCAGGGACAAAGCCGATGCGGCTGAGTGCTTCGCGCACCCGTGGCACGAGCGTGCGATCATAGGCAAGACGGGCAAGCTCCCGGCGGGTCAGCCGTTCACTGAGCGCAGACCCGGGCAAGCCTGCCGCCTCGCATTCCGTCAGAAGCTCCGCATCGCTGGCCTCCGGGGCAAGCATGAGGAGCTGTCCTGGAGGCGGAGCATTGCCTTCGCCCAAGCTGGCGCAAACAAGTACGACCTCATGTCCAGCGCTGGCCAGCGCAGTGACGAACTCGCGCACATGTACAGAAGCACCCTTGTCTCCCAGCACAGGGATGCCGCGATCGGCATTGAGATAGAGGATCTTCATCGCCAGGCCCTACTCCGCCGCCGTGACCGGAAGCGCGTGCGCGCGCAGCGCGGCTGTCGCGGTCATCTGGCCTTGATGATCATCACCACACGCGCAGTCAAGCATCAGCTCCTTCAGTCGCTTGGTGGTCTCAAGGCAGTCGAGCTCCGTCTCAAGCAGAGCACGGGCGGCCTTTGCCATGCGCACACCAATGCTGGGATTGCCGATCAGCTGGCACAGGGCCTCCGCCAGTAAAGCGGGAGATTCGGAGGGAACAAGCAGGCCGGTGACGGCATTGCGCACAACTTCAGGGATGCCGGACACCGCCGTCGATACCACCGGCACACCGCTTGCCATGGCCTCGACAATCACGTTCGGAATACCATCACGGTCGCCATTGGCAATAATCTGGGGCGCGAGCGCGAAGATATCGGCTTCATGATAGAATCTGGCGAGATCGGCGTGGGTCATGGAGCCTAAAAGGCGCACATGATGCTCCAGCCCGTGTCGCGCAATCTCAGCGGAAAGCTCCGCCCGCAAAGGCCCCTCACCCACAATCGCGCATTGAAAGCCGATGCCTTTCTCACGCAAGCGCGCACAGGCGGCGATGAGATCGGAAAAGCCCTTCTTGGGAACAAGCCGGCCGACCGAAAGAATGAGCGGGACCCCGCCGGCGCGCGTGCGTTCTGCGGCACGCATTGCGAAGCGGTGAAGATCGATCCCGTGATAGACGAGATGAACCTTGTCGTGATCGCAAGGCGGCAAAAATCCCTTCAGATAGTCGACATTGTAGCCGGTGCAGGTGGTGATAAAGCGGGCGTCACGCACGCGGCGGCGCAGCACCCGCTGCGGGGTCAGATAGAGGTCCTTGGCGTGGGCTGTGAAACTGAAGGGAATGCCGGACATCACGCTTGCAAAGGCGGCCACGGCAGCCGGGGCGTTGGCAAAATGGGCATGAATAAGCCCGACACCCCGCGCCCGACAGCGATCAGCCACGAATCCTGCCCGCACAAACTGCTTCCACACGCCAAGCGGTCGGCGTGACTGCAGTGAGGCGAGAAGTGCCCGTCCAAGCGCGTCGCCATAGCGAAGCGGATGGGCAACGATGGAGCGGCCATGGGCGCGCAGAAGCGTCATCACCTTGGCCCCCGCCAAAAGCGGCAAATGATGGAGCCCGGCCTTGATCTCGCGCACCAGCGGGTGATGTGGCGGTGGCTCGGGCGGTAACAGCGAAAAGAGCTCGAGCGCGGCGCCAAGACCCTCCATCACCGCAATCTCGTTGAGAATGAAGGTCTCCGAAAGACGCGGATAGCGCTTCATGATGTAGGCAATGGGGGCAGACGACGTCGTGCTCATTGGGCTGCCTCCAAGGCCGGGTGAGCGCCGCAGACGAGCTCTTCGAGGAGATCGCCAACCCGCCGGGCGCCATCAAGATCAAGCCGCTCGCTGCCCAGACGGGGACGAGCGCCGTTGAGGAAGTCCGCAATCTGCGCACCAAGGCGCTGCGGCAGCCCCTCCTTGGGCTCGACCATCCACACATAACCCAGACCTGCCAACATCTGCGCCCGCAGCTTCTGCTCGGCCCGTGGCGCGGCCCGCGGGACAAGGATCGCCGGCTTGCCACTGCCGATGATCTCGACGCTGGTGTTATAGCCTCCCATGGAGACGATGAGATCGGCGTCATCGAGCATGGTGGGCAGATCCGTCGTCACCGTGATGATCTCGATAGCGCCATTGGCACGGGCGCGGGCATCCAGCAATTGGCGCTGCGCCGGCGACATCAAAGGGCCGGTCACGATCTTCGAACGCACCGCGCCCTCCGGCAGATGGCTGAGTGCATCGAGATAGGCTTCCATGAGAAAGAAGCCATCCTCGCCACCACCGGCGGTGACCAGGACTGTTCGGGGAGCCAGCTTTGCGCGCGGTGCCGCAAGGTGAGGTCTGCGCGCGACATAGCCGCTATAGCTCAGCTTTGACGCGATTGAGGACGGCAGGCCGTAATTTGCGACGACATCGAAGAGCGAGCGGCAGCCATAGACGATGACCTGGTCATAGAGATTCTCGATCAGAGGAATGATCGATTGTTCACTCCAGATCTCCCGTACCGTTTGCGGTGCATCCAGAATGTCGCGCAGACCAAGCACCACATGGGTGGATGGCATCTCGCGGCGAATGAAGGCGAGCGTGGCCAGAAGCTCTGCGTTCATGCCAGCGGGTGCATGATCGACGAGGAGTACATCGGGAGCCTCGGCGATTACCGCTTTCAAGATCAGCGCTTCGCGATAGGCCTTGATCAGTCCGAAGGGCAGCTGGGAATTGCGCGGCCGATAGGTCTCGACACCCGTCTTGACCACTGGCGGCAGGGCGGTGACATCAAGTCCCGGAGGAAGAGACCAGTCCTTGATCACCGGAGAACCGGTGAGGAGACGCACTCCAAACTGCCGGTTCCGCCCCAGCATATGCTCGGCGATGGCCAGATTGCGGCGCAGATGGCCGAGGCCATAGGTATCGTGCGAATAAAGGAAGACACGGGGACGGGATTTTCCTCCGCGCTGGCGCGGCCACTGCGATCCGATGACAGATTCGTCCAGCGCAAAGGGATATTGATCGCCGCTGTGGGGCTCGTATCGACAATTCATCAAAGCCTGCCGCTCCGTTCGCACCGCGAGCGAAAGAGGCACCGGCATACCGCCGACCGCGCCCCTGTCATCGCGTTACTGTGGTTGGTTGGATGCGGATCAAACCGTTTTCACATCATCCGCATGCGAACCAAAATAGTGGCAGGCGCTGACGGCACGCTGACAGCGAAGCTTACTTATTGGTATTCACAGTCATTGGTTCCTGAATGGTCACAGCCAAGCCTCAACTTTGACTTAAACCTGTCGCAAATCCTTTATAATCAATGCTTGCATTTACCTGCACGCGACGTTTCGGACCACGCACAAAGCTCAGAACCATCCGGGTGCCGCCGCGCGGGCGGGATTCGATGAGAACCTGGCCATCATGGAGCTGGGCAATCCTCCGCGTCAGCGCCAATCCCACCCCTGCACCAGTGCTCTGCCTCTGGTCGGCCCGCCAGTAGCGATCGAAGGCCACCTCCTGCTGTCCTTCGGCTATTCCGGGACCCTGATCCTCGATGATCACCCGGGGTCCCTCCTCGACGCTCACAAAGACCGTGGTGCCGGCAGGAGAATATTTGATGGCGTTTTCGACGAGATTGCGGATGGCGATTTCGATCAAGGTGGCGTTCCCAGCGACAATCAGAGGCTGGATGGCCGCGCTGAACTCGATCATGTGACGGGTGGTGATGGCCTGGGGTACCGCCTCCTCACACACCTTTCGGGCAGCAGCAACCAAATCAACTTCAGTGCGCTCACGGCTGAGGACGTCCTCGGCCTGAGCAAAACGCAGGAGCTCAGCCACGAGACGGCCCAATTCCTCAAGGTCGTCCTTGATGCGATCGCGTGCAGCGCTTGGAGGAAGCTGTGCGACCTCGAGCAGCAATACGGCAAGAGGCGTACGCAGTTCATGAGCGGCATCGGACGCAAACTGCTTTTGCAGCTGCAGTGAGTTTTCCAGTTGCGCCAGCATGACGTTTGTGGCCGCAGCCACCTCGGCAAATTCACGGGCCATATCCCGGTTTGAGACCGGCGTCAGCGGCTGCCCCCGCGCCACCGCGCTGGCAATCTCGTTGGCTTCAAGAGAAAGCCGCCGCAAAGGTCGCAAGGCATCGCGCGTCGCCAGGAACATCGCCAGCGTAAGTGCGGGCACAATCAACAGGAGAGGAAAGAAAATGTGTTTGAACAGCTGGGCGGCAATGACATCAAGACCAACCCAAGCCGGGTCCCCGATCATGTCCGCCTGGATCCAGTATTTGTGCCCCGGAAGCACCACGCGATGGATGAGGAGCGAGACAACATGGTCGCCAGGAAGATGGACACCCTTGGGTGAAAAGCGTTGAAAGCCGTCGAAAAGGTCGCTGCCAACCTCAAAGGCATCCTCATCCTTGTCGCCGTCACCGCCAGCCCTGGTGTCCAGATGCTGAACCGGGGGAAGAAAGCGCGTGTATGCCTGGGCCAGGATGTGACGGGTGGCCAAAGCACGCCGGTCAAAGACGCGAAAGCCATAGGCACCTGGATGATTGCGGTAGAGGGGAAGCGTGGCCGGATTGACGCCGGCAGCGAGCGCCGCCGCGATGGCATCAACGTTCCTGCGGAGTATGGCCTCACGCAAACGCGCCGTGTTGGTGACGAAGTAGATGACAAACCCTGCTGTGAGCAGGAGCGACAGGGTGAGCGACACCGCCGCCATACGGATCGCCAGAATGCGCGACAGCGGCAGGGCCGCTCCTTTGGCCACCATCATGGGCGTTCGGTCAGAATATAGCCGATGCCACGCATCGCAACGAGATCCACACTTGCTCCTTCCTGACTGAGGCGGCGGCGCAGGCGCGAGACCGCAGCTTCCACCGCATTGGCCGTCACTTCGGTGTCCAGCGTATAAATGGCGCGCTCGAGCCGCTCCTTGCTGAGGACACGCCCGGGCTGATGGAGCAGCGCCATGAGCACGCTGAGCTCCCGGCGGGGCATCGCCACGGTGCGCCCGGCAATGCTCAGGGTCAAGGAACCAGTGTCGAGGCGGACATTGCCTGCAGCCAGAACCTCATCCTTGATTTCGCGCGCACGCCGGCGCACCGCCCGGATACGGGCGATCAGCTCCTCGTCGGAGAACGGCTTTACGATATAATCGTCGGCGCCGGCATTGAGGGCGCTGACCCGGCTGACGACATCGCCACGCGCGGTGACCACCAGCACAAAGGCGTGTGACTGGCGCTGGCGCAGGGCATTCAGGATATCCCTGCCATCACCATCGGGTAGCGACAGATCAAGCAGGATGACATCATAGTCGGCGAGTTCAATCGCGACATGTGCCTCTTCCACGCTCGCAGCAATATCCGTCGCGTAGCCGTTCTCGCCAACCAGTCTGGCCATCAGTGCGGCCAGCCTCACGTTGTCTTCCACGATCAATAAGCGCATGAAGCCAATTGGCTACAGGCTCCGGGCCCGGCTCGAAAGCAAAAAGTTTGTCGCACGGCCCAAACCGACGGATTTGTATAGTTTGGAGCGTCGCGTGAGCGGTACGGACGATCTTTTGTTACGCGGGGAAGGATGATACCCCGCCCAGCCGTCGCCGGAGCGGAGGAGCGGAAGGCCGCAATGCCTCGCTAATGGCCCTCGAACGCCACCAGCGAGACCACCTCCTTGCCGAGGGCCCTGATCTTGTCGGCACCACCCAGTTCCGGCAGATCGATGACGAAGGCGCAGCCCATGACATGTGCGCCTGCCCGCTCCAGAAGCTTGATCGCGGCAAACGCCGTGCCGCCTGTGGCGATCAGGTCATCGATGACGATTACCTTCTCTCCCTTCCTGACGGCATCGGCATGGATCTCGACGCGGTCCTTGCCATATTCGAGATCATAATCCTGCCCGATCACCGTATGGGGCAGCTTGCCTTTCTTGCGTACCGGCACGAAGCCGACCGAGAGTTGATGGGCGACCGCACCGCCCAGAATGAAGCCGCGGGCTTCAATGCCGGCGATGGCATCGAGCTTGACCCCCGCATAGGGCTGCACCAGCGCGTCGACCGCAGCGCGAAAGGCCCGCGCATTGCCGAGCAGCGTCGTGATGTCACGAAACATGATCCCCTTCTTGGGATAGTCGGGGATGGTGCGAATGGCCGTCTTGAAATTCATCGTAGACTTCCTGTGGCGCGCGGCAGAAGCGAAAACCACCGCGTTATCCGATTAACAGGGCCGCAGCGCAACCACTATGGGGAACACCGTTTCGGGGGAGCCTCTTTTCGCGCCGCCACTTCGCAGCAGATACGGACCTGCTCCGCGATCGACGCTACGCTCTGGGTGATGGGGCAATTGCGGGCATCGCGCGCAAGCTTGGTCATCGCGCCGTTTCCTGAGCGATCCGTTCCGGCTCAGCCGAACCGGATCATGGCCATTCGCGGCCTCCAGCCGCTCCAAGGCCGCGCATGCGGTCTGCCGACCGCTCTGGCAGGTGACCGGCAGCGCGCACTCGTCCAGGACAATTCCGCTGGCCAGACAGCGTTGGGCTTGAGAGGCCGGCGGACAATGGCAATATCATAATTGCATGAGTGCCTTACGTCCTGCGGTGGCGCACCGGAGGAGATTTCGGGCCCCGACAGCCTGGGCGCGGCCAGCTTCAAAAAGAACCAATGATCGCTCGCCATGACGCTCCACGCCGCCGCGATCACCTGTGGGCATTGCCCTGGCCCTTAGAGGTCACCGATCAGGACGTCCGCAGCATGAGATCGAGGCCTGAACTGCTGCACACGCGGGTCGCTGCCCGCGCGCGGCACTGGCACAACTGGTCCTCGCCGGGCGTGTCACGCTGGTTCGCGCAAGAATACCGGACAAAAGGGCAATACGGATCATGGGGGGCGGCTCTGATCATTCAGGGTGGGCGCGTTC
>JAJZGY010000161.1 GCA_021804785.1 Pseudomonadota bacterium
CAATGTCGGACGTGAGCGCAATGCCGATCCCAAATGGCTGCTGCCCGAAATCTGCGCGCAAGGAGGCATCACCAAGAAGGATGTTGGCCAGATTCGCATCTTTGATCGCGACTCCCGCTTTGAAGTGAGACGTGAGGTCGCTGACGCGTTTGCCGCCAAGGTTGCGGCCAGGCAGAAGAAGACGGGGGTACGTATCGACCTGCTGCGCGGCGATGCCCCTCATCCGGAGGGCTTACCATCTGGCGCCGCGGCGCCGCATAAGCCTTCCAGAGCGCCAAGGACGCAAAACACGGCACCAAGCGCAAATCCGCGGGGCAGGCCAGGTGACAAGACGGGCAAGCGCAAGCCCAAAAAATCGGGACCTGCCAGGAAGCGGGATTGAATCCCTGTTTTGCAAATCAGCTCTTTCAGTCACCCAGTTCTGCGATGTTATCCATCGGCTTGAGGAGCGACATGCTGTGTCAGACAAAGTGGCGATGGCAGGGCTGTTGGCTTAGCCTCAGACAGCGCGCGCGTTCTTAAAGGCGGCGTCACCACTTCGCTGCCTTGCGTTTATGGCATCGGCGTCCGGACCATCTTGGGGGCCGCACAAAGTCTGGCACCGCGGCCAATCGGCCTTGCCCCCCCGAATGTGCGGAGACCTCCTCTAGCTCCGCTCCACATGCTGGTCGAGAAACGTCAGGATTGCCGTGTTGAAGATCTCTGGCTGATCGATGTTGGCTGCATGGCCTGCGTCAGGGATCACGACCTTCTGCGCGCCAGCAATCTTGGCCGCCATATAATCAGCGGCCTTCAGGAAGGGCGTGTCATTTGCGCCCACGACCACGAGTGCTGGCACTGTGATGTCCGGCAGTGAGTGGATGACCCGCGCATCCTTTTGCGTGAGCATGCCACGGCCAGCAAGGGCCAGTCCCTTGGCGTTACGATGGGTGGCGGTACGGCGCTCGGCGGTGGATGCGGAGATGGGGGCCAGTCCCTCGCGCGCGAAGCGTTCGGCTGTCCTCAGGGCAGTCTCGTTCCAGCCTTCACGCGCGTCATCGTTTTTGTAACCAGGTCCAGTGTCGATGATGAGCAGCGCCCGTGTGCGGGTCGGATGCGCCAGATGGAAAGCGAGGCTCATATATCCGCCCAGCGAGAGCCCGCCGATGATCGCGCTTTCGGCACCTTCGGTGTCGAGCAGGGCGGCCATGTCCGCCACGGTTGCGGCTTCGGAATACGCGGCAACGTCTTCGGGATAATCGGAGCGGCCATGGCCGCGCATGTCCCACAAGATGAGCCTGAATGACCTGGACAGAGGGGCGATCTGGCCGGCCCACATCTGTGACGTTGCTGAATAACCATGCGTCAGAAGAAGCGCGGGCCCCTCGCCATGGGTTTCGTAATAAAGCTTAACGCCGCCACGATCGAGATAGGGCATGGCTTCCTCCTTTGTTATGTCCCCGTGAAATTGCCAGGCCGCCGTTCGGCGACGGCGCGGATACCTTCGGCAAAGTCCTTGGTCTGGCGCAGTCTCGCCTGTTCGATGAATTCCTTGTCGGTCTGCGCCCTGACCGCGGCGGCCAAACCTTCGCGCAACGTGGCGCGGGTGGACTGCACGGCGAGCGGGGCGTTTTCGCCAAGCTCGCACGCCAGAGCCAGTGCCGCAGTGCGTAACTGGTCTGCTGGCACAACCTCGTCGACAAGGCCCCAGGACAGCGCTTCGTCCGGCTTGATGCGCCGTCCGGTCAGGCACATCAGCGTAGCCTTCTGCAGACCGATCACACGCGGCAGGGTATGGCTGATGCCAAAGCCCGGATGAAAGCCGAGCTTGACGAAGTTGGCGGAAAACCGCGCCTCTGGTGCTGCGACACGGAAATCGGCGACGAGAGCAAGGCCGAGCCCGGCCCCGATGGCCGCGCCCTGTACGGCGGCGACGATGGGTTTCTTGGCCGCAAACAGCCGCACTGCTTCCTCATAAAGCTCGTTGATGCCGCCCTTTGGCGAGCCGCCGGTGGGTGCCGGAGCCGAAAAGTCCGCTCCCGCGCAGAAGCTCCTGCCCGTGGCGGCCAAAACCGTGGCGCGCAGCGCAGGCTCGGCGTCGATATCTGCGAGAACATCAGCCAGTTCACGCATCAGCTCGACGGTGACATGGTTGTGGGGTGGCCGGTTCAAGGCAACGATCGCCACCGCGCCCTCCAGGCGAATGGAAATCTCGCCATCACGTTCCTGTATCATCCTTACCGCCTTGTGCCCAGAAGATTACGTGCCACCACCCATTTGTGCACCTCGGTGGGCCCGTCGAAGATCCGCATGGTGCGCAGCCGCGAGGCCATCAAATGCAGCGGCAACTCCTTGGTCATGCCCATGGCGCCGAAGCATTGCATGGCATGATCGACCACGTCCCAGGCCATTTCGGTGGCATAGGACTTGATCATCGAGATTTCGAGCCGGACGTCGCGACCCTGATCGAGTTTCCAGGCGCAGTCATAGGTCATCAGCCGCGCCGCATGGATGCGGGTCGCGGCATCGGCCACCCACCACTGGATCGCCTGGCGTTCGGAGAGGGGCTGACCGAAGGTCACGCGCTGGGGCGCGAATTCGCACATCATGTCGAGCGCCCGGCTCGCCATGCCGATGGACCAGGCCGCCATCTGGATGCGGCGGGTGCCAAGGCGGAGCTGCATGGGGGCAAAGCCCTGGCCCTCGCGTCCCAGCAGCTTCCAGCCTTCGACGCGACAATCCTCGAGAGCCACTTCATAGGTGTGGGCGCCGCCAATCATGGGAATACGGCGCAGCACATTGAAGCCCGGTGTGTCCCTGTCGACGAGGAAGGCCGAGATGCCACCCCGGGCGCGCTTTTCCTTGTCCGTCACAGCCATGACGATGGTGAAGTCCGCTTCGGCCGCGCGACTGGTCCAGATTTTGCGGCCGTTCAGCACAAAGTCCTCGCCATCGCGTTCTGCGCGCGTGATCATGGCAGCAGGATCTGATCCTGCGCCGGGCTCGGAAATCGCGATTGCCGAGATCGTTTTGCCGGCTACATAGGGGGCAAGATAGGCTTCGCGCTGGCGCTCGGTGACCGTGGCCATCAGCATGCGCAGGTTGGGCGAATCCGGTGGCAGCGTGTAGGGCGTGATGGTACGCCCCATTTCCTCGTTCACGCCGACGAGCGAGACCGCGGGAAGATCAGTGCCGCCGACATCGACCGGTGCGTCAAGCCCCCAAAGTCCGAGTTTGCGCGATATCTCATCAATGCGCGTGTGTTCTTCCAGGCCGATGCCGAGCCCCTTGCCGCTGGCTTCGCGCGCAAGCACGGCGGGTTCCAGCGGGATCAGTTCGTTGGCGACGAAGCGATGCACA
>JAJZGY010000067.1 GCA_021804785.1 Pseudomonadota bacterium
GGCAAGGTCGAGAGGGCTAAACTTTACTATCTGCGCGGTCGTCGCGGTAAGGCGGCGCGCATTGCCGAACGTGGTGAGCGCGCCAGCGAAATCGCTGCCAAGGAATCTGCCAAGGCTTAATCCAACGCGCTTGCGTACCCTGTACTTCCGGCCGCTCCGGGCAGTGGGGGGACGGTATGGTCCTGCCTGCTTTTGTCCACAGTCCTGCCGGTGACACCGGAGGGCTTTGGCAGTTTGCGCAGGCAAATTACCCTCCCGCGCAGATTTTCTGCCGCGCCAGGCCGCCGGCCGGGGCGGCTGCAATCCCCGATTTTACGGGGTTTTATACGCCCGGCCCGGATGATGTCCCCAGGTCCCTTACGAAAAGGCCACGCAAATGGGCATTTTGTGGCATCCCGCTGATTAACGCGCGCAAAAAAAGCAGTAAACTCGGCCTCATTGATTGATTCGGGGAAGGACTAACCCATGGCCAAAGCCGCCAAGACTGCAAGCAAAGCTCCTGCCAAGAAGGCCGCCGCCGGCGCCAAGGCGAAGACGGAGACCATGACGACCCGCCAGCTCGGTGCTCAGCTCGCGGAAAAGCATGAAATGTCGAACAAGGCGGCGAACGCTTTGCTTGACGATATGGCCGACATCATCACCAAGCAGCTCAAGAAGGGCGTACGAGTTCGTCTCAACGGACTTGGCATCTTGCAGGTTCGCAAGCGCGCAGCCCGTATGGGCCGCAATCCCGCCACCGGCGAGCAGATCAAGATCAAAGCCAGCAAGAAAGTCGCGTTCCGGGCGGCCAAGGAACTCAAAGAAGCCGTCTGATCAATTCTGGTTCAGCTCAAGGGCCGGCGGGCGTGGATGCGCCGTGCCGGTCCTTTTGCGTTAAATATATCGAAACCACTCTCCCTCTGCGGCGTTGGCCAAAGGACCGGCCGTCGGTGCTCCGGCCGGCGTGACCTGCTGGACGGAGGAATGTCTGAATTTGCAGCAAGTAACGGCGCTCATGGCCCGTCTTGTGACCTTTGCGCCGCCCTGGGCTGGCGCGGTGCTCGTCGGTATCGCGATCCTTATCATGGGCTTTGTGCTGCAGATGGCGATTGTGTGGGGCGCGAGCCACTGGTCAAAGGGCTGGCATCCGCTGCTGCAGCAGGTGTTTGTCCGCATCCGGGGCCTGGTGCGCTGGGCCGTGCTTTTGTTCGCGGCTGGAACAGCGTTGTCACTTATGCCGCTGTCCACTCCAGTTCTTGATGTGGCCCGTCCGCTGCTTCTGGCAAGTTTCATCCTCCTTGTTGGTTATGCGATTTACGTGGGCGCCGACATCGCCATTGTGCGTTATATGGTGTCGTTTCGACCTGACGTTACGGACAACCTGCTGGCGCGCAAGGCGGCGACGCGGCTGCGTGTGCTGAGGCCAATGTGATCCAGCTGCGGGCACTGATGAGCTCCGCAGACAGTTTCAAATCCTGGGACCTGCGCTGCTCCGTGCGTGAACAACTCATCGCGTTCATCCAGCAGACATCTCCCCAGGTCTTGCCGCGCACGCGGACCGATCTCACAACCCTGGAGGAGCGTGCCGCCCATGACCCCGTCCCTCTCGGGAGCCGCTGAGCGCAACCTCAGATGGCCGCCACGGGAAGGCTCGTGGCCTTCGTTTCCGGGCATGGCGAGCGGACGGTGGCCGCACGCGGAACGAAGAGCAGCCCTCCACGCGCATGGGCAGGTTGAGGGCCTTGCGTCGGCGGTGAAGCGCTCCGATTGAGCAGCAAATGGTTGCCTCGCTGCTTCCGGCATGGCGGAATGCGCGCGCCGGATCGAGGGGGAAGGCATGGTGCTCAGATACGCTTTGGCCGTGATGCTGGTTTGGGGCATCGCTGTGTCATCCTGCCGTGCAGGCGAGATCGTGGTCCATGTCGACCATGTCTCGCCCAAGGGCGGGATTATTTCAGCGGCGCTGTTTGATCGCGCCGATTATCATGACAACGGCCATCCTCTAGCCTCGCGCAATGTACCGGCCAGGTTTGCGAGCACGACTTTTACTTTTAGCCACGTCAAGCCTGGGCTTTATGCCATCAAGATGTTCCAGGACATCAATCGCAATGGTAAGTTTGATACCGATCTACTCGGTCTGCCTCTTGAGCCTTATGGGTTTTCCAATAATGCGCGGCCACTTCTGAGCGAGCCCGGGTTTGACGCAACCAGATTTCGGGTAGGCCGGGGCAAGACGGTCATCACCATCCGACTTTCGGGAACCGATGGTATCGAGGTGCGACGCCGGAAGCGGGCCAGTTGAAGTTTTTGCAGTGTTGCCGGGAAAGGCGTGGCGCTCAGGTCGGCAAAATTGATGTCCGCTACATCGGACAATGCCAGATCAGGATCACGAGGCTGCGATCCGCTTTAGCCGAACTTGCTTCTGCTGGGCCACCGATGGCGATGCCTCCACAAGGGTTGGCGGATAATAGCCAAGACGCAGCGCGACGGGGCCGCAGATCTGGGATATCCGCTCCATGTTGTCGCGCCCGAAGAAGCCTTCCCAGTCGCCTGTGGGTGTGCCGCGGCGCTGGAATGGATGATCAAGCAACCTCGTTACGTCATGGCAGGCGCTGAGATTGAATGTGTGTGCCAGCCACAGGATGGTTCCCCGTTTGTCGGCGCAAAACCGGTCATAGCGCACCAGTGTCAGCCGGTGGCGTTCGCGTTCATAGAACTCGGTGGCGGCAAGCCAGCGCCGAGCCAGGGTTTCGATGTAATGGCCCTTGGGCAGGCCTATGTCCTCGCCCGAGAGAATAGACTTCCAGGTTCGATTGATCTTGAGCGTACCGATATCGAGGCTTGGCAGATGTCCGGGCAATTCTAGTCGGTCGAGAATGCTGCGAATATTATCCAAGGGATCGCGGATGATGAAGACGGCGCGCTTGAGCTCGAAGTGGTCCATCAGGGGCGCGCCGACAAAGGTCAGGCTTCCATCCTTGATGATGGGGGCAGAAAAGCTGAAGGCATTGCGGCGAATGAAGGTCGGAAGGCTGACTTTGCCCTTCATAAGCTGGGAAAAATAGGGTGCCTTGGTGCCAGTCAGATCGAGGGTTGCGCGGAGCCCGGTTGCCGCTGCGAGCAGGCCCGCGATGGCAGTGCCCCCCGATTTCTGGTTGCCAAACAAAATCAGAGGCGTGGGGCACGGCTGGGAGAATCTGGCACGCAGACGCTCCAAGAAGATGGCTTTGGACGGTAATCTCGGTTTTTCTGTCGTGTCCGTCATGTCCCCCCATCGCGGCTATTGCTACAGCCGCAATCCTTAAGCAAGGTAATCGCCAAAAATTGGGGCGATTGAAAGAAGTAGCCTGTATCGAAATGTCGTTTACGGCTTTTACGTTCCCGACCTTGGGGTCTCTTTAATGTGTCTTGCAGATGAGGCGCCTCCGATCAAGGTCCTCCAGGTCATGTCTGGCGCGGGTGTTGGTGGTATCGAAACCTTTTTCTTTGACGCGGTTGAAGCGCTGCACCTGGCCGGCCTCCGCCAGCATGTTGCAATTCGGCCCAATGTCCCTTCCCGGCAGATCGCGCGACTGAAGGAGCTCGGTATCGGCGTGACGACGGCCGGATTCCGGCCACTCTGGCCGTGGCCGACGCATCGGGCTCTGGAACGCGTGCATCGGAGCTTTTGTCCGCAGATCGCCCAGTACTGGACCGGACGCGCCGGGCATTTTGCGCGCCGGCAGACCGGCTGCGCCAATATCGGTTGGTTTGGTGGCTATCGCCAGATGACGGATTTTCGCGCCTGCGATGACTTCATCGCGATCACACCGGATTTGGAGCGACATTTGCGTGATGGCGGAGTTGACGAGAGTCACATCGCCCGTGTCCACACGTTTTCCACGCTCCAGGAGGGCCCTGTTTCGCCCGTCAGCCGTGCCCGCTTCGATACGCCTGATGATGTTGCCTTGCTGCTCGTGCTGGCGCGCCTTCATCCCAAGAAGGGCATTGACACCCTGCTCTACGCGCTGAAGGAGGTTGACGGAGCCTTTTTGTGGATCGCTGGGGAAGGCCCCAATCGAAAGGAGTATGAGGAGCTTGCGCACACGCTCGGGCTTGATGCACGGGTACGCTTTCTGGGTTGGCAGGAAGACAGGGCGGGCCTTCTCTCAGCCTGCAATATCTGCGTCATGCCTTCGCGCTTCGAACCGTTTGGCACGGTGATGGCGGAAGCCTGGTCGGCGCGCCGGCCACTCATTGTGGCGGCGGCCCAAGGACCGCGTGCCTTCGTGCGCGATGGCGAGAACGGTCTGATGGTACCCATCGATAATCCGGCAGCCCTGGCCGCAGCGATAAGACTTATTCTGAATGCGCCGGACCTAGCAGAGCGCCTCGTGGAGGGCGGTACGCGCAGCTTTGAAAACGCGTTCACGGCCAAGGCTTATGTGCGTGGCACCTTTGCCCTCTATCGCCGTGTCCTGGCACGCACCCAAAGTACCGGGGCCTGATGGCAAAGGATGACGCAGCGCCGTCACCAGGATCCGCGCCTTGGCGCGGGGCGGACCCCTTTGTGTATCGCGACAGGGATTTTTACGTCTTCCTGGGGGTTCGCTTTCTTTCGGCGGCGGCGGCACAGATCCTCTCGGTTGCGGTGGGCTGGCAGATCTATGCCATCGCCCGTACTCCGCTTGCGCTTGGCCTCGTCGGTCTCAGCCAGTTCATACCGATGTTTCTTCTGACCCTGCCCGCCGGCGACATCGTTGATCGCAGGGACCAACGCCACATCTATGCGCTCAGTCTGGCTGTGAGTGCCGGCTGTGCGATTTTGTTCGTGCTGCTCAGTGACATGAAGATCGCCCGCACCGAGCCCTTCTATCTGGTCCTCGTCCTGCTGGGCGCCGGTCGCGGATTTGCAGGTCCCGCCGGCTCCTCGCTGCTACCTTTTCTGGTACCGTTCGAGCGCCTTCCCAAAGCCATTGGCTGGAGCTCATCGGTGTTCCAGACCGCCGTGATTGCCGGACCCGCCCTTGGTGGCATTCTCTATGTCGTGGGTCCGGTCGCGGCCTATGGCACCTGTGTACTCTGTTTCAGCGCCGCGGCCTTGGGGGTTACAAGCCTTGGCGGCCGGCGCCGGTCAACCCAGCACAATCGCCAAATCAGCGCCTATGAGCGGGTCACAGAAGGGGTACGCTTTGTCCGCTCACGACCGGTCGTTCTGGGTGCGATATCCCTCGACCTCTTTGCGGTCCTGTTGGGAGGTGCTGTTGCGCTGCTACCGGCCTATGCGCGTGATATCCTGCATGTCGGTCCCCTTGGACTTGGCATGCTGCGCAGCGCCCCGGCTCTTGGCGCGGCGCTGATGGCCATCGGTTTTGGTCGCTGGCCGCTGCAGCGACTTGCCGGCAAGGCAATGTTTGCCGCGGTTGCAGTGTTTGGCCTCGCGACCATTCTCTTTGGGCTGTCGACCAGCTTTTATCTTTCTCTTGCTGCGCTCTTTGTGCTCGGCGGCGCGGATATGGTGAGTGTCTTTATCCGCACCTCCCTGATCCAGATGGCAACGCCCGATGCCATGCGTGGTCGCGTCAGCGCCGTCAACATGCTGTTCATCGGTGCCTCAAACGAACTCGGTGAATTCGAGTCCGGGCTCACGGCCAGCTGGTGGGGCACTGTACCTGCCGTGGTTGTCGGCGGTGTCGGGACGCTTGTGGTCGCAGCGCTCTGGATGTGGGGCTTCCCCAAGCTGCGTCAGGTGGACCGCCTGAGCGAGGTCGTGCCGAAGGACTAGCCCCTTGGCTCCCTGGTATGGGCCGTGCGAATTGCAGAACTCAGGGATCAAGGCCGGGGGCCTGTGGGCGCATGTTGCGGAGTTGCCTGCGCCAGGGGACTGGGTCACAGTGGATCGGCAGTTCACGGAGGATGGTGCGGGTGGAGGTTATTGGCGCGGGGTTCGGACGTACGGGGACATTGTCGCTGCGCACAGCACTCGAAACATTGGGATATGCCCCCTGCTATCACATGCTCGAAGTATTTCAGCAGCCGCAGCATTCGGAGATCTGGCTGCAGGCGCTGCTCGGGGAGCCGCCGGCATGGAACCAGTTTCTTGCCGGTTACCGTGCCGGTGTGGACTGGCCGGTCTGCCATTTCTGGCGCGAATTGGCGCAGCAATTTCCCCACGCCAAGCTGATTTTGACCCGGAGGAACAGCGAGGCCTGGTACGCGAGCATCTCCCAGACCATTTTCGAAGGCATCCTCCATTCCGGGCCGGCTGAGGGCGCACGTGGCTTGCAGCAGCGCATGGCGCGCGTGCTCCTTGCGAAGGTGTTCGACGACCGCTTCGACAAGGACCATGTCATTGCGGTCTACGAGGCCCATAACCGCGCCGTGGCGGCTGCTCTCGGGCCGGACCGCCTCCTGACCTATGATGTTGCCGAAGGCTGGGAACCACTGTGCCACTTCTTGCGCTGTGCGGTGCCCGCGGAACCGTTTCCGCGGACCAACAGCACTGCCGATTTCCGAGCACGCATTGGGCTTTAGCCTGGCCTTGCGCTCGCCTTCCTGATTGCGATAAGCCTGCACCAGACGCGTCGGAACATGCTCATGCAAAAAGTCTATATAGACGCAAAATCGGCGCTCGAAGGTCTTTTGTTCGATGGCATGACTGTCATGTCGGGCGGTTTCGGACTTTGCGGCATACCGGAAAAACTCATCGCCGCGTTGCGTGACAGCAAGGTCAAGGACCTGACTGTCATTTCCAACAATGCCGGTGTGGACGATTTTGGCCTTGGCCTTCTGCTGGCCACCCGACAGATCAAGAAAATGATCAGCTCATATGTGGGTGAGAACGCAACCTTTGAGCGTCAGTATTTGTCGGGTGAGCTTGAACTCGAATTCAATCCGCAGGGCACGCTGGCCGAACGCATTCGTGCAGGCGGTGCCGGTATCCCGGGGTTTTATACCAAAACCGGTGTCGGTACGCTGATCGCAGACGGAAAGGAACTCAAGGTCTTTGATGGCGAAACCTATGTTCTGGAACGTGGGCTGAGAGCCGACCTCGCAATCGTCAAGGCCTGGAAGGGTGACGAGGAGGGCAACCTCGTCTATCGCAAGACTGCGCGCAATTTCAATCCGATGATGGCCACCGCCGGAAAGGTAACGGTGGCTGAGGTCGAGCAGCTGGTGCCGGTTGGTACACTCGATCCTGATCACATCCATACGCCAGGGATTTTTGTGCAGCGCATTTTGGCAGGGCGTGATTACGAGAAGCGCATCGAGAAGCGCACAACGCGCGCTTGAGGCCCCATTGGGGTCATTCAGGAGATCAGGTATGGCCTGGACCAGAGACGATATGGCCAAACGCGCGGCTCAGGAATTGCGCGACGGCTTCTATGTCAATCTCGGCATTGGGATTCCGACGCTCGTCGCGAACTACATTCCCGCGGGCATGCATGTGACGCTGCAGAGCGAAAACGGCATGCTGGGCATGGGCCCATTCCCGCACGAAGACGAAATCGATGCTGATCTCATCAACGCCGGCAAGCAGACGGTTACCGCACTGCCGCAAACCTCGTTCTTCTCGTCTGCTGAAAGCTTCGCGATGATTCGCGGTGGACACATTGATCTGTCCATTCTGGGTGCCATGGAAGTCAGCGAGACCGGCGATCTTGCCAACTGGATGGTCCCCGGAAAGCTCGTAAAGGGCATGGGCGGGGCAATGGATCTGGTGGCAGGGGTCAAGCGTTGCGTCGTGACCATGGACCATACCGACAAAGCCGGTAACACCAAGCTGCTGCGACGCTGCACATTGCCGCTGACGGGGGTTCATTGCGTACAGCGCATCATCACCAATCTTGCCGTCTTCGATGTCGTCGCCGGCGGGCTGAAACTCGTCGAACTGGCGCCCGGCATTGCGCTCGACGAGCTACGCAGCAAGACTGAGGCCACACTGGTGGACTGAGCTGCTGCGCGGTAATTTTGGTCCCCTGCCATTGCGCCATAAGGGCGCGCCCCCTAGCCTTTGCGGGGGATATCAGGTGGCGGGCAACCATGCTGGGCAATATGCTTCGGGGCGCAACGAGAGAGCAGCGCAATGCGGTCATTGCCGCCTATCTTGGCTGGACGCTTGATGCTTTCGACTTCTTTCTGCTGATCTTTCTGGTCACGGACATTGCCAGGTCGTTCAACTGTTCGGTCTCTGCCATCACCTGGGCGATTACCCTGACCCTGGCACTGCGCCCGGTGGGGGCCTTTCTGTTTGGCCGTCTCGCCGATCACTATGGGCGCCGGCCGGTGCTGATGGTGGATGTCGCCTGCTATGCAATTCTGGGCTTCGCCACGGCCTTTGCACCCAATCTGTGGACGTTTCTTGTCATCCGCGCGCTCTTCGGAATTGCGATGGGTGGAGAATGGGGTGTTGGTGCGTCACTGACCATGGAAAGCGTGCCAAAGGAGGCTCGCGGAATCGTTTCCGGTCTGTTGCAGGCAGGCTATCCGAGCGGCCTGCTGCTCGCATCGGCGGTCTATGGTCTTCTTTATCCCTATCTTGGCTGGCGCGGCATGTTCATGGTCGGCATCCTGCCAGCGCTGCTTGTTCTCTTCATCCGACGCTATGTGAGAGAGGCCCCGGGCTTCCGCCGCGGTCAGGGACGGCGCATCCGTACCCTTGCGCTGCTGCGCGAGCACTGGCGGCTCGCGCTTTACGCCATGCTGTTCATGATGGCGATGAACCTCTTCAGTCATGGTACGCAGGATCTTTATCCGACAATGCTCAAGGTCGACAAAGGCATGCGCCCCGGGTTGATCAGCGCGATCAACTTCATTGCGGCGGGCGGTGCCATCCTGGGCGGACTGTTCTTCGGCGCTTTGTCGCAACGCATTGGTCGGCGGCGGGCCCTCATCCTTGGAGCACTGCTCGCGCTGCCGATCCTCCCCTTCTGGGCCTTTTCGAGCTCTGTCTACTTGCTGGGGGCCGCCGCGTTCGCCATGCAGTTCATGGTGCAGGGCTGCTGGGGCATCATCCCCGCCCATCTCAACGAATTGTCGCCGCCCGAAGCGCGCGGCACCTTTCCTGGTACCGTTTATCAACTGGGCAATTTTCTCGCCTCGTACAATGCCACCATGCAGGCCCAACTGGAGGGCGTCTACGGCAGTTACGGAGCGGCACTCTCACTGGTGGCCGCCACGGCTGCTGTGTTCATCGCGATCTTTGCCTATATCGGCCGCGAGGCACGGCAGATCGATATGGCTGAATACACAGCCCATCACCCCGGCCCCTGATCAGGACTGGATGAAGATGTCGACGCGATCCGTGGCGCCGTGATCATTGGCAGGCACGCCGCCGAGCGCTTGCACGTCGATCCGCTCGGCCGGCACACCATCTGCGATCAGCGCCTGGCGGACGGCCAGCGCCCGCTCGAGGCTCAGCCGTCGTGCTGACGATGAGGTACTCCCGGGATTGCCCCCATAGCCCACCAGTTCGACCCGGCTGGCGCCGCTCGCCAGCGCAGTCTTCAGGCTGAAGGCCAGATCATTCAGTGTCGCGGTGGTGTTGTCCGAAAGCGCGAACGAGTTGCGGTTGAAGAGCACCGAGGCCTGCTTGGAGAGACCTTTGGGCACGGCGATAGGGGGCGTCGCAGCGGCGGGAGCGGCAGGGTGCAAGGAAGACGGTGCGGGAGGTGCTCCAGGGCTCGCGGCCATGGGCGCTGTGGCAGACACATGTGTCGTGCCAAAAGAAAAGGGAATGGCGGTGGCATTGGGCGGAACGGGATGCGCCTGATGCCGGCCAGAGGCGGGCGCATGTACCCTTGCCGCAGTCATTTTGGCGCCCTTTGGCGCCTGGCGTTTCAGCACATGGGTGGTCGAGAGCGGTCTGGTGCGCTTGCTCCTGCTGCGGACTGGTTTGACTGCGCGCGGTGGATGCAGATGCACCGGAGGCAGTTTGTGTTCTGAGAACGGCTTGGGAACCGCCCAAGGGTTCACGGTGACATCTTCGCCGGGATACATCTGGACCTGCGCGACGGATGCCGCTTGCCAGCCGAGGGCCGCAGCCGCGACGGCAACAATGAAGCTTGTCCGGGCAAGCCGGCGGAAGGAGATCTCGGTCATGTGCCCAGCCTGGCGCGTCTGCGACGCTGCACTTTAGGCGCTGCGCGCCAAGGGCTCAACCGTGGGACAGTGGCCGCGTTCCTGGGCCCACACCCTTGAGCAGGCGCAGCATCTGGGGGTGCAGGTTCTCATTACTGGCCAGAATATCGCCGCTTTCGAGCATGGCGCTGCCTCCGCTGAGGTCCGTCACCGTACCGCGGGCCTCGCGAACGAGCAGGATGCCCGCGGCAACGTCCCAGGCCTTCAGGCCATGTTCCCAGAAGCCGTCATAGCGACCGGCGGCAAGCCAGGCCAGATCGAGTGCGGCCGAGCCGAACCGGCGTACGCCCGGGGTCGTTCCCATCACCGCCGAAAGCTCCTGCAGATAGGCATCATGATCGCCGCGTCCCACGAACGGGATGCCTGTTGCGAACAGGGCCTCGTTCATGTTCTTGCGTGCGGCCACACGCAGACGCTTGTCATTGAGATAGGCACCGCTGCCCTTCTCGGCGACGAACATCTCGTCCGTAATCGGATTGAAGACAACTGCCGAGACCAGTTGCCCCTCACGTTCCAGTGCGATGGAGATGGCAAAGTGGGGAATGCCATGCAGAAAATTGGTCGTGCCATCGAGCGGGTCGATGATGAAGCGATGGGTCTTGTCGGGTCCTTCGATCACGCCCGATTCCTCGAGCAAAAAGCCATAGCCCGGTCGTGCTTTCTGTAATTCCTCAACCAGGATGCGCTCGGTGCGCTGGTCGGCGACGCTGACGAAATCACCGGGCCCCTTGAGCGAGATCTGCAGGTTTTCGACTTCACCGAAATCTCGTATCAGGCGGCGGCCGGCCTTGCGCGCAGCGGAGGTCATGACATTGAGTGCGGGAGAAAGATAGGGCATGAGCTTCGTCTACTCTGCGCGGCGCACGTAAGAACCATCCTCGGTCGAGACGATGATCTTCTCGCCAGCTTCTATGAAGGGTGGAACTTGGATCTTGAGCCCGTTTTCGAGCACCGCGCCCTTGTAGGATGGCGCAGCAGTTCCTCCCCTCAGTACTGGATCAGCTTCGGCGACACTGAGCGTGACCTGCAGGGGCAGCTGGATGCCAAGGGGTTTTCCCTCGTGCATCGTCACCAGCGTCTTCATGCCGTCCTGAAGGAAGCGGACCTGATCGCCAACGAACTCAGCAGAGAGCTCGAACTGATCATAGCTTTCCATGTCCATGAAGGTGAGCATGTCACCGGCTGCGTACAGGAACTGAAAGTCGCGCTTTTCGAGCCAGATCTCTTCCACGGTCTCGTCGGAGCGGAACCGCTGGTTCAATTTGGTGCCCGTGGTCACGTTCTTGAGTTCGACCTGATTGTAGGCGCCGCCCTTACCCGGCTTGACCTTCTGTGTCTTGACCGCAAGCCACAAGCCGCCCTCGTATTCGATCATGGTGCCGGGTCGGATATCGTTGCCTGAGATCTTGGCCATGACACACGAGCCCTCCTTGGGGGGCGAGGCAGAAGGTTGGAGGGGCAAAGAGCGCGCTGGCTTATAGCGGGGGCAATGCGCTGAAGTAAACTGTTGCCGGCAGAGGGGATACAAGGCGCAAGTGCGGTGCAAAGTCAGGGGGCGGCAACAGGGTGTCGTCGGGGGACCTGCCCCAGCTAGCCAAAGTGGGCATTAAACGCCTTGACGGCCGCGGCAGGTCCGTCCGTGTGCTCCCAAACTGCGCTTGCCACCGCAAGAAAATCCGCACCTGCAGCAATCAGTGGCTCACAGTTCGCCAGAGTGATGCCGCCAATAGCGACGCAGGGGACCTCCACCAGTTCGGACCACCAGCTGAGCAGATCCACCTCGGCATAAAATTGCACCGTTTTGGTGGAAGTTGGAAAGAATGCTCCAAACGCCACATAATCTGCTCCCGCTTCGCCGGCTTCCATCGCGAGATGGCGGGAATTGTGGCAGGTCACCCCGACAATGCGATCTGGTCCGACCAGGCGCCGCGCGTCGTCATAGCGCATGTCGTTCTGGCCGACATGGACGCCGTCGCAGCCCATCTCACGGGCCAGATCCGGGCGGTCATTGAGAACGAACGCCACGTCGTGGGCATGAGCGATCGGCATCAGTTGCGTGCAGGCGCGGCGGATCTCGTCATCAGCCACGTCTTTGAGCCGTAGCTGCAGACATGCCACATCGCCGGCGTCGAGCGCTGCCTTGAGCGTTTCGGCAAAGGCCCTGGGCTCAAACGCCGGTGGTGTGATGAGATAAAGCCGGCAGTTGCTCAAGCCGCCTCTTTTTCTAGTTCTGCTCGCCACTCGCCTTTGCTGGCCAGCCCGTTCATGCGGGCCCGATGGGCAAAGGCCGCCTGGGCCCGCGCGGTGTTGTCGGCCTTGCCGGACCAGGCCTTTTGCGGGGCAGCCTGCAAGGCGCGGCCATAGGAGAAGGTAAGGGCCCACGGGAGGGTGCTGCCTTTGACCATTGCATTGAGATGGGCCGTCGCCTCAAGGTCGCTCTGTCCACCGGACAGGAATGCAATCCCGGGTACCGCCGCCGGTACACAGCGCTTCAGCACCGCAAGTGTGCGTTCGGCGACCTCCTCCGTATTGCCCTGTTTGGCGGATTTCTTGCCGGCGATCACCATGTTGGGCTTTAGCACCATGCCTTCGAGGATGACGCGGTGCGCATAAAGCTCCTGGAAGGTCTGCCTGAGTACGAACGCGGTGACCTCGGCGCAGCGCGCGAGATCATGATCGCCATCCATCAGGACTTCAGGTTCGACGATGGGAACGATGTCGTGCTCCTGGCAGAGCGCTGCATAACGGGCCAGGGCGTGCGCATTGGCATGGACGGCCGTCGTGCTCGGGATCCCTGCGGCGATGTCAATGACCGCGCGCCATTTGGCAAAACGTGCCCCCAGCCTGCGGTACTCGACCAGCCGTGGCCCCAGGCCATCAAGGCCCTCGGTGACGGTTTCTCCCGGGCAGAGCGCGAGCGGCTTGGCGCCGGCATCGACCTTGATGCCGGGAATGGATCCGGCGCGCTCGATCAGTTCCACCAGAGATGTGCCATCCTTCGCCTTCTGGCGCAGGGTCTCGTCGAACAGGATGACACCGGAAATATATTGCCGCATCGCCGCTTCGGAGCGGAACAGAAGTTCACGATAGTCGCGGCGGTTGTCTTCCGAGTTGGCAACACCGATGGCATCGAAGCGCTTCTGGATTGTGCCTGTGGATTCGTCGGCCGCGAGGATTCCCTTGCCGCGGGCCACCATCGCCCTGGCGATGCGGTTCAGCTCTGCACTGTTCA
>JAJZGY010000013.1 GCA_021804785.1 Pseudomonadota bacterium
GATGGGTAGCGTCAAAACGCGCCGGCAGGGATTTCAGGGGCTGAGGGGCACCCTCTCCGTCATGGCCATAGAGCGTGGGCGGCACGAGATAGGACTCGAACAGGACCTGCACGTCCGGGCCGAGCCTGTCTGCGCTCACGATCCGGAGCGAGCCACCATCTGGCAAGGGCAAGGGCGCGCTGCGCCAACCATTGTGTGCGCAGTCCAGACGCAGGATCTGGCCCTGCACATTTTCGAGCCTGCTGACATAGAGCGCATCACCGCTGGCACGAACCTCCACCACCGCCGCCCGTGGGCCAGGCGTGTCGAGGAGCATACTCTCACCAAGCGGCACCGAGGGGTGCTGCGGCGTGAGACGCACGGCGATGAGCGCCCCTTGCGGATAGAGCGTGCGGCCACGCTGCCAGTCCTCACGCAACCTGACGATGAGCCAGTCCCTGAACAGCTCCTCAAGCTCTGCTGAGGCGGGCAGTGGCAGCTTGTGCGTGGCAAGATCGGCATCGATGAGATGATATTCGTTCTCAAAGAAAGAGGTTGCGCGCACGATCATTGCTACCGTGCTCCGCACGGCATGAAACACCAGGGGTGCGACCAGAACATCCTCTTCCGTCCCGGCAAAGACGATCGGGCTATGGTCGGGATCAAGGCCTCGTCGCCACAATTTGACAATGCGCGGATAGCCCGATCGCGTTAGGGAACCCTGGCCGCAATCGCTGGCAAAGAGGACCGTATTGTCATCAAGATAGGCCACTGCGCTTTTGGCTTCAGGCAGATTGAAACCCGCCTCGAGAAAGACGCGTGCATCGAGATCAAACTCACGCACCACCACGCTATCGCTACCGCCGCGCGACAGGCTGAGCAAAGCCCGCTTCTGCGCTGGCGCAAGCGTGGCCGCTTTGAACAGCCAGTTTTCCTTTTCGCGGATGGCAAGCACATCCACATCGAGCAACACCTGCCAGGAGGGTGACGCCTGCGCATATTCGGTAGTTCCGGTCCGCCTCCAGAGGCCACGGGGATGGTCCTGATCCTGCCAGAGATTATAAGCTTGGCCACCCTCAAGATCAGCCAGGGCAATGCGGTCGGGCGCATCGAGCAAGGCCAGTGCGCGCGCGTAGTGGTCGCGGTAGCGGGGCAATCCTGTCAGCGCGCCCAGTGTCCGCGCATTCTGTTCACGCACCCAGTCAAGCGCCCGCTGGCTGTGAATTTCTTCCAGCCAGGTCCATTCATCTGCCACGTCAAGCATATCCATTGCGACTGCCAGGTCCGCTCGGGCTTGTCGTCCCTTCAATTAAGCCGGTCAAGACCTAGCGAGAACCCGGGCGAGCCTCTATAAGCCGGGCCATGACGGCATTCCTCAAAATGCATGGCCTCGGCAATGATTTCGTCGTGTTTGACGCCCGGCGCAGTCCACTGACGTTGTCGAAGGGTCAGGTTTGTGCCCTTGCCGATCGGCGCACCGGCATCGGTTGCGATCAGGTGATTGTGATCGACAGGGCGGCGCAGGCGGACGCCGCCATGCGCATTTTCAATGCCGATGGCAGTGAGGTCGAGAGCTGCGGCAATGCGGCGCGCTGTGTGGGCTCACTGCTCTTGTCCGAGACGCAACAGCCACGCATTCATCTCGACACCACTGGCGGCCGACTTTTGTGCATGGCTGCAGAGGACGGAGAGATTGCCGTCGACATGGGCCTGCCGCGACTGGGATGGCGGGACATTCCCCTTGCCCGGGAGAGCGACACGCAAAACCTGGTTCTGGACGTCGCCGGACAGAGATTGAAGGCAAGTGCCGTATCTATGGGTAATCCGCATTGCATATTGTTCGTTGACGATGCACAGGGGGCAGCAGTGACCGAACTCGGCCCCCTCATTGAGCACCACCCTCTTTTCCCAGCCCGCACCAATGTCGAATTCGTGCAGGTGATTTCGCGCACGCACCTGCGCATGCGGGTTTGGGAGCGCGGCGTTGGCATAACCCGGGCTTGCGGCACCGGGGCCTGCGCCAGTGCCGTTGCAGCGGTGTGTGCCGCACTCGCTGAACGCGAGCTTGATATCGAACTGGACGGCGGACGCCTGCACATCGATTGGCGCAAGGATGATCACGTCATAATGAGCGGCCCAGTGCGCCTTGTTTACTGCGGTGAGATTGCGCTTGAGGCCCTGTCATGACCGAGGGCGCCCCCACCAACCAGATCGTTAGCTTTGGCTGCCGTCTCAATACCTATGAAGGCGAAGTGATGCGACAACATGCATCAGATCGCGGGCTCGATGGCGCCATCATTTTCAATACCTGCGCGGTAACAGCAGAAGCAGTTCGTCAGGCGCAGCAGGCCATCCGCAAGGCCAGACGTGAACATCCCGAGGCCAAGATCATCGTTACTGGCTGCGCCGCGCAAATCGAGCCGGAGCGCTTCGCGGCGATGCAGGAAGTCGACGTCATCCTTGGTAATGTGGAAAAGCTGCGCCAGGACTCTTACGATTTCGGCGTCGCGGAACGGGTGCGAGTGAATGACATCATGAGCGTCCGCGAAACTGCGGCGCAATTTGTGGACAGCTTCAAAGACCGCGCGCGCGCCTTTGTTCAGATCCAGAATGGCTGCGATCACCGCTGCACCTTCTGTGTCATACCCTTTGGCCGCGGCCACTCACGCAGCGTCGGCATGGGTGAGGTAATCCTCCAGGCAGAGCGCCTGGTGAATGGTGGCTTCGCAGAAATCGTTCTCACCGGGGTTGATCTGACAGCATATGGTGCCGACCTGCCGGGAGAACCGACGCTCGGTCAGCTCGTGCGCAAGTTGTTGGCGCGGATACCGAATCTGCGCCGATTGAGACTGTCGTCGCTCGATGCCATCGAAGTTGACGATACCCTCTGGCAGGCAATCACAGAGGAAGATCGCCTGATGCCCCATTTTCATCTCTCAGTGCAGGCAGGAGATGATCTGATCCTCAAGCGCATGAAGCGGCGTCACCTGCGCCATCACACCATCGCATTTTGCGATCGCGTCCGTCGGCTTCGACCTGATGCCGTATTTGGCGCCGACCTGATCGCAGGGTTCCCGACGGAAAGCGAGGACATGGCTGCCAACACCCGTGCCCTAGTCGAAGATGCCGGGCTGACTTATCTGCATGTCTTCCCCTTCAGCCCCAGGCCAGGAACGCCGGCTGCCCGCATGCCCCAACTCGCCAAACCGGTCATCAAGCAGCGTGCTGCAGCTCTGCGCACACTTGGGGAAAAAATGCAGGCGAGCCATTTTGCGCGGCTTTTGGGCAGTCGGCAGGAGATCCTTGTCGAGCGTGCGGGCAGAGGACGCACCCGCTGTTTTGCTCCGGTCGATTTTGCTGGCGACGCCACTCCCGGAACCTTCCTGACGCTGACGATATCTGGCCGTAACCGCGATCATCTGACAGGCACGCAGTGAGAACATTTGGAGAAGCCCCCCCGCCTCCCAGTTGGGCGGACCGGCTCAAAACCGGTCTTTCACGCTCAACTGGCTCGCTGGGCGAAAGTCTGAGCGGCGTCTTCACCAAGACCCGTCTTGATGCACAGACGGTGGCGGAGCTTGAAGAGGCGTTGATCGGAGCCGATCTCGGTACAGGACTTGCGGCCAGGATTGCCGCAGCGGTCGCCAAAGGGCGCTACGACCGGGAGATCTCGGAAGCCGAACTACGTCGCGTACTTGCCGACGAAATCGCCAAGGTCCTCACTCCGGTCGAAAAGCCGCTGCGTGTCGACGCCGATCGGGCTCCTTTCGTCGTCCTTGTCGCCGGTGTCAATGGTACGGGAAAGACCACGACAATCGGCAAGCTTGCCAAGCGCTTACGTGAGGAGGGCGCGGAGGTCGTCCTGGCGGCCGGCGACACCTTTCGCGCTGCCGCGATCGAACAGTTGCAGGTCTGGGGTGAGCGTGCCGGTGCCGAAGTGGTTGCACGTGCCGCCGGCGCTGACGCAGCCGGACTGGCATTCGATGCCATCCAGCGGGCCAGGCAAAAGGGCGCAGACGTGGTGTTGATCGATACCGCCGGTCGGTTACAGAACAAGACCGGCCTGATGGCCGAGCTGGAAAAAATCGTTCGCGTGATTAAAAAACTCGACCCCAGCGCACCGCATGCAGTGCTTCTCGTCCTCGACGCCACCACCGGACAGAATGCGCTGTCCCAGGTTGAAGCCTTCAAAGCCAAGGTGCCACTCACCGGCCTCATCATGACCAAGCTCGATGGCACCGCCAAAGGCGGCATTCTCGTGGCCCTGGCAGACCGCTTTGCCGTTCCGGTCCACTTTATCGGTATTGGCGAGGCCGCGGAGGATCTACAGCCCTTTTCCGCCAAAGCCTTCGCTGATGCCCTCACAGGCGCCAAATGAGCGACCAACAACCGCCTGAAACTCCGCGCCCTGCTGCCCCACAGATGCCCTTGGCGCGGCTCTTGAGCGACCTGGGACCACTGATTTTGTTTTTCGTCGCCTATAAGTTTGCGGGGATCTTTGTAGCCACCGCAACATTCATGGTGACCACGGTTCTTTCCCTTGGCGCAATCTGGTGGCGGGAAAGGAAAATCGCGGTGATGCCATTATTCACCGCGGTACTGGTAATGATTTTTGGATCCCTGACCCTGATCTTCAAGGACGCTGCCTTCATAAAGATGAAACCAACAATTCTTTACGCGTTCTTTGGATTTTTTCTGTTGGGTGGGCTCAAATTCGAACGTCATTTCTTGCGCATGGTATTTGCACAGGCTTTCGAACTTGATGACGCGGGATGGAGGGCGTTGACCTGGCGTTGGGGATTATTCTTCCTGGTTCTTGCAGGCCTCAATGAAGCTGTCTGGCGCAATACTTCGACAGCTGTCTGGGTTGATTTCAAGGTCTTTGCAATCATGCCCATCATTTTTATATTTGCGATTGCACAGACCCCGCTGGTGATGCGGCACCAGATTGAGAAGGACACTCCTAAGACGGGTTCGTGAAGGGAGCAAAATCGTCACGGCCCTGAACCGCGTGCCAGTGTTCCAGCGCCCAGCGCACGCTTGGGAATGCGAGCTCCGCCCAGGGTATGTCCGGCCATAAAAAGAGCCGTGTATCGAGACTTTCAGGACCCGGCGCGAATTCGGGGGGATCCAGCTGGGCGCGATAGAAAAGCTGTACCTGACTGATATGTGGAACCGAGTAGACACCCAGCAGTGCATCGATCACGATCCGGCAGCAGGCCTCTTCGCGCGCCTCCCGCAGCGCGCCCTCCTGGGGCGTTTCGTGCTCTTCAAGAAAGCCCGCCGGTAGTGTCCAGTAGCCATGGCGCGGAGCAATGGCGCGGCGACAAAGCAGGATTTGATCCCGATAGGAGACGACCGCACCGACGATAATTTTCGGATTAGCATAATGGACGTGCCCGCACTGACCGCACACGTCGCGTTCATGTGTATCGCCCTCAGGAACGCGCCGCACAAAATGTGGCCCGGGCGCCACTAAAGAGGGAGGCTGCTTGCTCATGGCCAACGCTCGCGCAATTGGGGACAATCTGCAAGCCAGTCTTGTGCTCGGAAAAGTTTTTGTATTGCTGCCTGTTGTGATTCGCCCGTCCTCTCGTCTAATGTTCGGCCGCCAAAAGGGGGCGCGAGAGAGCACGCCAGATTTCTTGTGGGGATGGCCGCTGTCGTTTCGCGTTTGGAAAACAGCCGGGGCGCCGGCGAATTGAAGACGCAGGGGATTGCGGATGATCGCAAAGGCACAGCGCAAGTCGAACGGCCATCCGGATTTTTCCGAGGCGCCGTCTCATCTGATGCGCCTCTGCCAGCAATTTTATGGTGACCTTTACGCACGAGAGTACGGCACACGTGAGCTGACCAAGCAACAATTCACTGTCCTCGCTGCGCTCGAGCACCATGAGGGTGTCAGCCAAACTGCTCTCGTGGAAATGACGGGTATCGATCGATCGACGCTTGCTGAGATGGTCCGCCGGATGCTGGACAAGGGCCTCATTTCGCGCCAGCGAACCGAGGAGGATCAGCGGGCCAACGCCGTTGCGATTACAGCCGCTGGCCGCAAGTCATTGCGCGGTGCACGCGCAGCCGCAGACCGTGCCGAAAAGGCCCTGTTGGAGGCACTGCCCGCTGCCGAGCGTCCCCGCTTCGTCAAGATGCTGGCCGTCATCGCCGCAGCGGCGGAGGAACGCAGCGTTGAAACCTCAGCCAAGTTGCGGCGCAAGACCTCCTCGCGCAAGCGTTTGCCCTGACGCCTTCAGACCACGACATCCACCATGCCGCCAAGCCCGCGCGGCAAGGCTGCCGGCCTTGACGGCGTGGCTCGCTGCTGGGGCGTGGGCGGCGTGTCGCTGGGCGCAGCGAAGCCTTCGGGAACGAAACGCGTAGCCGCCTTGGCCTGGGCACTGGCACCGGCCGGAGCACTGGACTGCTGTGCAGCGAGCAAATTTGCGGCACTGATCTGCATGGACGCCACCATGCCTGCAACATGGTTAGCGAAGCGTTACGCCCCCTGGGCGTCGCGGATGACCGGCAGCAGCTGTCTTTGAATGATCCCTGGCGTGAGCGGCCCCTGGTAGCGAAGCAGGACGATGCCCTGGCCGTTGACCACAAAGGTCTCCGGAACACCCGTAATGCCCCAGTCAATGCCAACGCGACCGGCCTCGTCGACATCCAGCCGACTGAACGGATTGCCGTTATGGGCAAGGAATTTGCGCGTCTGGGCCGGGATATCCTTGTAGGCGACACCATAAAGACGCACGCCCCTGATCGCGGAGATGAGAGGCAACACCGGCGCTTCTTGACGGCAGGGCACACACCAAGAGGCGAAGAAATTCACCACCGTGACGTGGCCTTCGGCGAGGTTTGCTGGCGTGAACCCAGGTACACTCCCGCCAAGCGGCGGCATGGTGTCATGCGGCACCGGCTTGTTGAGCAAAACCGAGGGCAAGTCCATCGGCGGCGGAGCAAGCAGTCCCCTGAAGAGAAAATACGCAATGCCCGCAAAAAGGAGCACCGGCAGCACGTAAAGCAGCCGCCTCATGATCCATCCCCCTTCATCTCTTCTTCTAGGATCGCCAGCTTGCGACTCACCTGCCGGAAGGCATGCAAAGTCCAAAAGACCATCCCCACGATCCCAAGGAGGCTAATTCCGTAGGCGGGCCACACATAGGCGGCATAGCCTCCCATCTCAAGATAAGTCATGACGTTCATGCTGTCCCCATCCGCAGTTGCAGGGTACGGGCCCTGCGCGCCAGGATTTCGGTTCGGATCCGCACCATCCACAAGGCCAGAAAGAGAAAAGTATATCCGAAAGCCATCAGGAACAGCGGCCACAGAAACACCGGTGCGATCAGCGGACCGCCCTTTACAAAGATGCTCTCGCCCTGGTGCAGCGTATTCCACCAATCTACGGAATATTTGATGATCGGCAGATTGACGGCACCAACGAGCGCCAGGATGGCACAGGCCCGTGCGGCGCGGGTCTCGTCCTCAATCGCACTCCATAGCGCCATATATCCGAGGTACAGAAAGAACAGGATCAGAAAGGACGTCAGCCGCGCGTCCCAGACCCAGTAGGCACCCCACATGGGCTTGCCCCACAGCGAGCCAGTGATCAGCGCCAGCGCCGTGAACACCGCACCCAATGGGGCAGCGGCCTTGGCGGCGGCATCGGCAAGCGGATGGCGGTTGACCAGTCCGAACAGGCTTGCAACCGCCATCGAAGCATAGGCCATCATGCCCACCCAAGCCGCAGGAACGTGAATGAACATGATCTTGACGGTCTGTCCCTGCTGATAATCCGGCGGCACGCGGAACAGGCCGATGTACAGACCCGCCCCCAGACACAGAACCGCAATGGTCCAGAACCACGGGAGCAGCGCTGCAGAAAAGCGCATGAACCTTTTGGGATTTGCCAGCTCGAATATGTTCATCGTTCTGAGATGCCCTGTTCGCGACCGCAGGAAAAGGCGGCCTATGGTCCCACGCGTTGCTATCCGGCGAGATTGAGCCGGACCGCGGCCGCAGCAGCAAAAGGCGCCAGACACACCGCGGCAAGTGAAAAGGCGGAGAGAAGCCAGATAGCGCCATTGTCGAGCCCGCTCAGCGCGCCGCTTACCACTCCGGCCCCGAAAATGACCACCGGGCTGAGGAGCGGGAGCACCAAAAGCGGCAGGATCAGCCCTCCGCGGCGAATGCTGATGGTCAAACCCGCCCCGATGGCTCCGATGGCGCTGACCGCCGGAGTGCCGATTCCGAGTGAGACGAGGAGTGGCACATACCCGGCCTGGGGAAGGTCAAACAGCAAAGCGAGCAGGGGCGAGAGTACCGTGAGGGGCAGTCCCGTCGTCAACCAGTGCGCAACAATCTTTGCCGCGGCCGAAGTTTCGAGAGTCATCGGCGCCAAGGCAATCTGATCGAGACTGCCATCCTCATAGTCGGCCTGAAACAGCCTGTCGAGCGACAGAAGTGCGGCCAGAATGGCCGCCACCCACAGCACGCCTCCTGCGATGCGTCCAAGCAGTTTCAGGTCCGCCCCGATGCCGAGCGGAACCAAGACCGCGACCGCCGCAAAAAAAGCCAGTGCCAGGGCAGCCCCGCCTCCCGCACGGGTAGCCAATCGCAGATCGCGATACAAAAGTGCCTGGAACCCTCTCATGCGGCGCCCAATTCCAGGCGGGCGCAGTCAAGGCCAAGCGCTTCATGAGTGGCCGCAATCACCAGCCCCCCGTCGCGGCAATGCGCCGTAACAAAGTCCCCGACCATCGCCTTGCCGCGAACGTCGAGGGCGGCCAGAGGTTCATCCAGAAGCCACACAGGGCGACGGCTAATTAAAAGGCGGGCCAACGCCAGACGCCGGCGCATGCCTGCCGAAAGATACTGCCCCGGCAGATCACGCGCCCGCGTCAGTCCCACCTGATCCAGAACGCCGCGCAGATCGGCCCCGCTTTGGCCATAGAGACGGGCATAAAAGGCGAGATTTTCAAGCACGCTGAGCTGCGGCTTGATCCCGTCTTGATGGCCGAGCCACCCGACGCGACGCGCCTGCTCATCGCCATCGAGGCGGCTGTGATCGGACATGGTGAGTTCGATGCGGCCGGCAAAAGCCGGAAGAAACCCCGCCAGCACCCGCAAAAGGCTGGTTTTACCCGCCCCGTTGGGTCCTTCCAGGGACAGCACTTCTCCGGCAGACAGGCCAAAGCCCAGCCGCCGGAACACAATGCGTCCACCACGCACAATGGCGAGGTCCGAGACGGTCAGTGTCGAAACGCGTCGTGTATCCATGGCCCCGTCATAGCGGCGTTCGCAGAACTTGTCCCGCCCGTTCAGTACATGTGCTGGCCGCCATTGATCGACAATGTCGAGCCTGTGATGAACCCGGCATCATCGGCGACCAGAAACAGAACACCGCGTGCGATCTCGTCGGCCTTCCCCAGACGTCCCACCGGAATGCGGGCCACGATCTTTTCCAGCACATTGGCCGGGACGGCCGCAACCATATCCGTGTCGATATAGCCTGGAGCAATGGCATTCACGGTGATGCCTTTCGCCGCGCCCTCCTGTGCCAGTGCCTTGGTGAAGCCATGGATGCCAGATTTGGCGGCCGCATAGTTGACTTGGCCGTATTGCCCCGCCTGGCCGTTGATGGAGCCGATATTGACGATCCGGCCGAAACCGCGCACCAGCATGTCGTCCCACACAGCCTTGCTCATATTGAAACAGCCACCGAGATTGGTATCGAGCACTTCATCCCATCCCTCCCGGCTCATTTTCTTCATCGTGCCATCACGCGTGATACCCGCATTGTTGACGACGATTTCGACCGGCCCAAGCTCGGCCTTTATCTTCTCCGTGGCGCGCTGCACCGCTGCAAAATCGGCTACATCGAACTTATAAACTGCGATTCCCGTGCGCTCCGCAAACTGAGCCGCACGCACGTCATTGCCGCAATAATTGGCTGCAACAACATATCCCGCCGCCTTAAGGCGAGAAGAAATCGCTTCGCCAATACCCCGGGTTCCCCCCGTTACCACTGCCACGCGCGCCATCTTGACCTCCTCCACCGTTCACGATCGCCAGTTCCCTCCAAGTTCGAGTTGAAGCCTCTACTTGGACTTTGCACCACCTGCCTCGGGCCCTGCTGCAGCAGCCGGGCGCGAGGCATTTTCGTCGCCGTCAGGGTAAGTTCCGTGCACGAGGCGCGTCGGGCCTGGCGCGCAGACAGCCCTAGCTTTCCTCAGCGTTCAACGCACATGGCAATCCCCATACCGCCGCCGATGCACAACGTCGCCAGTCCCTTCCTGGCATCACGTTTCTGCATCTCGAAAAGCAGCGTCGTCAGGATGCGCGCACCACTGGCACCAATGGGATGACCGATGGCGATCGCTCCGCCATTGACATTCACCTTGGCAGGATCCCAGCCCATGTCCTTGTTCACGGCGCAGGCCTGTGCTGCAAACGCTTCATTGGCTTCGATCAGATCCAGATCCGAAACGGTCCAGCCTGCCTTTTTCAGTGCCGCCCGCGAGGCCGGTATTGGTCCGCTGCCCATGATCGCCGGATCAACACCGGCATGGGCCCAGGAGGCGATGCGGGCGAGCGGCTTCAGGCCACGGTCCTTCGCCGCGGCCGTAGTCATCAGCACCATCGCCGCTGCCCCATCGTTGATGCCCGAGGCATTGGCTGCCGTTACCGATCCATCCTTCTGGAAAACTGGTTTCAGCCCACTCACGCTGTCATAGGTTACGCCATCGCGGATGTACTCGTCGCGATCCACATTGCGCTCGCCTTTGCGTTCCTTGACCACGACAGGAACGATTTCGTCATTGAAGCGGCCAGCTTTGCGCGCAGCTTCCGCCTTGTTCTGCGAAGCGACCGCAAATGCATCCTGCTGCTCGCGGGTGATCTGCCATTGCCGTGCAACATTCTCGGCAGTGACCCCCATATGGTAGCCATGAAATGCGTCCCACAACCCGTCTTTGAGCATGGTATCGGTAAACTCGAGGCCCCCCATTTTCACGCCATTGCGCAGATGGGCAGCGTGCGGTGCCTGGCTCATGCTTTCCTGGCCACCAGCAACCACGATGCGGGCATCGCCATTGACGATTGCCTGATAGCCAAGCGCGACAGCCCGCAGCCCAGAGCCGCAAAGCTGGTTGACCAGCCATGCTGGAGTCTCGAAGGGAATACCTGCCGCAACCGCAGCCTGCCGTCCGGGATTTTGTCCACCCGCCGCGGTCAGCACCTGGCCCAACACGACCTCATCGACGGCATTGCCCTCAACCCCGGCACGGGACAGTGCTGCGATGATCGCCGCCCGACCCAGCTCATGGGCTGGCAGGTTGGCGAGGGCGCCATTAAAGGAGCCGACCGGGGTACGGGCCGCAGAAACGATGACGACTTCGGTCATGGCATATCCTTTTACGTGAATTGCAGAAATCGGCGGTACAATGCCGCGAATGCGAGCGAGGGTAAACTGGCACGAATTATTCTTTTATATCAATGTCTTAAACGGTCAACCTCAGGGTGCGGTGCAGCGCCCGGACCAAACACCACTGGACAGCCGTGGAATTGTGATGCTCTTGTTACGTCAAGGCAGCGCTGACTGGCGGCGCGGCAGGCACATGATGCAGGCAGACCGGTGAGCGATGAAAAGACCGCGACGGGCGAATCCGTCATCATCAAGAAGTACGCCAACCGTCGGCTCTACAACACCCATACGTCGAGCTATGTGACGCTCGATCATCTCTGCGCGATGGTGAAGGCGGGGGTTGAGTTCGAGGTCCGTGATGCACGCACCGGCGAAGACATCACCCGTTCGGTTCTGACCCAGATTATCTTCGAAGAAGAAAGCAAGGGACAGAATCTTCTGCCCATCCGCTTTTTACGTCAGCTAATTCGTCTTTATGGCGATTCGCTGCAGGCCTTTGTACCGGGCTACCTCGATCTATCTATGGAGAGTTTTGCCAAGAATCAGGAGCAGATGCGCCAGCGCCTGGCGGAGGCTTTTGGCGGTGGCGGATCGGCGTTCGAGACGATAACCCGGCAGAATCTGGCGATGTTCGAACGGGCGATGAAGATGTTTTCTCCGTTCGCCCCTCCGCCGCGGGACGGCACCGCGCACACCCCTTCCAATCATTCTTCCGAAGCTGCGTCCCAGCCCGCCTCAGAAGAGATCAGCGAGCTGAAGAGCGAGATCGAGGCCATGCGTCGTCAGCTGGCCGAGCTCGCCCGCGAGCGCAAATAAGCTGCGCGGCTCAGCTTAAAAGATCCTGCCTTTTCTCAAGATATTCTTCACGACCGATCTCACCGCGGGCGTAGCGCTGCTCAAGCAGGTCGAGAGCGGAGGAGCGCATCGGAGGCAGATGACGATGCGGGGAACGCATGAGCAACACCACAAAGAGCCCCACCAGAAACAGTACGAACCAGAAGCCTCCGAACGGCATTCCCCACGCCCACATCCAGTGATGGACGCCAAACATCCAACTATTATGCCACATCCTCGTCCCTCCTGAGACCATGCCCAGATATAGGGAGCCCCAAGGGCTTGTGCAGCCCTCTCTCCACCGCTTTTGTTGCCCCTGCGGAAAGCTTTCCACTGGGCCCGATTTCATCAAGCCGAAGTGACTGGTGGCGGACAATCGTCCTCCCTATTGTCCCGACATGAGCCCTCACCGCCTCCAGCCCCTCCACGACCGCTGCGCCTCCTGGCTGGGGCGGATCATGGCCATGATCTTGCTCGGCCTTTGGACGCCCGCGTTGGCCACAGCGCCAGCACCCAGGCGCCCGGTCGTGATCGAGCTCTATACCAGCCAGGGCTGCAGTTCCTGTGTACCGGCAGACGCATTTCTGGCTCAGCTCGCGAACCGCAAGGATGTTGTGGCCCTCAGCCTCCCCATCACCTACTGGGACATGCTGGGCTGGAGGGACACGCTGGCGACGCAAGCCAACACCGACCGCCAAAAGGCCTACGCCCAAGCCATGGGGCGCGGCGGAGTCTATACCCCGCAAGTGATCATTGACGGCCGCAAGGACCTTGTCGGCAGCAAGGACGCGGCCATCGATCAGGCGATCGCGTCGCGCGAAGCCAAACTGCCAGATGTCCCCATCAGGCTCTCGGTGCTTCCCAATGAAGTGCACGTGGTTGTCAGCGGTGCCAAAATAAATTCGTCAAAGCCGGCAACGATCTGGATGATGACGGTACGTCCCTCCGCAACGGTCAAGATTGGCGCAGGCGAGAATGCTGGACGAACCCTCTCCTATCGGGACATCGTGACCGGAATCAAAGCTGTGGGCCTGTGGAAGGGCAAGAAGGTGACCCTTGATCTTCCCCGCGCGGCGATCGACGCAGGACACAGCGACGGCATCACCGTCATCGTGCAGCAAGGGGGCTATGGCCAGATCCTCGGCGCCACTACCATCGACTGGCCCGCAGCCAGCAAATAGCATGTCGCTGTTTTTTGATCAGGCCTGGTTCGATGCGCGGCTGGTGACACTGGGCCTGAGCCGCGAGGATCTTGGCCGCACCCTCGGACTGAATTCCGAAGACGTTGCAGCCCTCTTCAAGGATCAACGCGAACTGTCACTGGCAGAGGTTCGCCTCCTCGCGAGTTTGCTCGCAGTCTCGAGCGATGAGGTCGCAAATCGGGCTGGCATTTCGACGCCACGCGAGAGCGGGGATCCTTGGCACGCCCGACTGAGTGCGATTGAAGGGAAATTACTTGCCATCCGCGCCCTGCTGGCAACGCGCCGGCGCTAATAAACCGCGTTCAGCTGCTGGGGCGCATTGCGGCGTGTGGCGCCATAAGCCTCCACCGCGAGCTGGCGAAGCAACACTACCTCATCACCCGCATCTGCCTGCGCAAGCAACTGCGCCAGAAAGCCAGCATCGATTTTGACGTCTCCGCTTTCATCTGTCCCATTCTGGGACAGCATGCGAGGACGTTCCCAATGCCGCGACTGCGAGTTGTCCAAATTGGTTGATAAATAGGCGCTATCTATGACACGCGCTGCGTGCGCAGCTTTGGGCTGCGCCCAATTCGATACAGAACCTATACGCCGCACTGTTGTCATAACACTATATTAACTCAATATCGCAGTGATGGGGAGAGCTAAGGGGCCCGCAAGGGCAAAATTTCTGATTTTTTAACAGGCGCCCACCATGATCGGCGCAAAGGCCGCAGAAAGAAGGCCTGGGATGGTGGGTAGTGCTTAGTCAGACGCTTCCGAAGAAGCCCGTCGACGGTATGCGGGCTTTGGCCGCTGCACATGAGATTGACCGGCTGCGCCTATCGGTGGCGGCAGCGCGAGAAGTCTCATTTGATTGGACGCTTCACGACGATCGCATCGTGTGGGATGGCGATTGCGAGATTCTGTCCTTGCATACCGATCCCAACCGGCTTTACCGCGGCGACGGGCTGCGCCGCTGGATGTGCGCCGAAGCACAGGCAGAACTCACACGTCTGATCGAAACCAAGGCACCGAGTGACCGCTCCTTCGAGCTCGAATTCGAGGTTAGTTCTGCCTTGGGCACTGTGGTCTTTGAAATGCGTGGTGCCCGCATCGCCCGTCCTGACGGACAGGCAGAGCGGTTATCGGGCATCGTTCGTGTCATCACTGAAAAATGGCGGGAAACCACTCGGCTGCACTATCTTGCCACCCGTGACGAGCTGACCGGCCACCTCAACCGCACCAGCCTGCGCACCGAACTGGCCCGCACTATCGATACCGCCAAGCGCGAAAACGGTAGTTGCGCCTACCTTGTTACGGCCATCGACCGCCTGGCCATGATCAATGAGGCCTATGGGTTTGGTGCAGCCGACGAGGTGATCGTCGCGGTCGGCGAACGCATCAGCAGAGTATTGAGGTCTGACGATATCATTGGACGCAGTGCCGGTAACAAGCTCGGCATCATTTTAAACACGTGCAGCGAACGGGAGATTGCGATTGTCGCCGACCGGCTGCGCGCGTGTGTGCGTGCCGATCTGATTCCAACGCAGGCTGGTGAGGTTGCGGTCACCATTTCAGTCGGCGGAGTTTTCCTGCCACACGCCGCAGCCTCGAGCCAGGAAGCCATGTTGCGGGCCGAGGAAGCCCTGGACCGGGCACGAGCTGGTGGTCGCGACGGCTTTGCCGCATATGCCAAATCGTCACAACGCGAAACCGCACGGTTGCGCCTGATGACGATCGCTGACGAGGTGGTAAAAGCCCTCAAGGAGAAGCGTCTGGTCTTTGCCTATCAGCCGATCGTCACGGCAGGCGAGCATCTGCCTGTTCATTATGAGTGCCTCCTGCGGCTGCGGCGCACAGACGGAGAAGTTCTCAGTGCCGGACATTTCATCCCGGCTGTCGAACAGCTGGGCCTGGTCAGGCTGGTTGATCGCTGCGCGCTGGAAATGACGATTTCGCAATTGCGGGCCCAACCTTGTGTCAGTCTGGCGGTCAATGTCTCTGGCACATCCGCGCGCGATCCGGCGTGGCTCGAAAGCTTTGTTGGCTATGTACGCTGCCACCGCGACGTGGCCTGGCGCATGATCGTGGAGCTGACTGAAACCGCCGCGCTTAATGACTTTGAGGAGAGCGCCCGCTTCGTCAGCAATCTGCGCGAGCTGGGCTGTACCGTTGCCATCGACGATTTCGGCGCTGGTTATACCTCGTTCCGCAATCTGCAGATGCTCCACGTCGACATGGTCAAGATCGACGGTTCCTATGTAAAGGGATTGTGCACCTCGCCCGACAATCAGATTTTCGTACGTACGCTCGTCGACCTCGCACGAAATTTTCACCTCAAGACGGTGGCCGAGTGGGTCAGTTCCGACGAGGAGGGCGCCTTGTTGAAGAGCTTTGGCGTCGACTACTTCCAGGGATTCCACTTTGGCGTACCAACCCTGGAACCGGAATTTGCACGCGCCGTGCCACTCCACCAGGGGCGGGAAAGCAAAGCACGGCCGGGATGGCAGGCAATGCCGGGCCAGACACGGCCGATCGCTCTGTAGTGCGCAGCGCGAGCAAGAGCTTGCTTTAGCGCCACCGGCGCCAATCTTTTGCGGGCTACAAATGGCTCCTCCGCCATCAGCGCAGACAGGCTGATGGCGGCGGGCAGAGCCGAATTGCGGTTACGCCGTACGGTTCAGGGCACGCAGAACATATTGCAGGATACCGCCATTGGTGAAATAGGCGATCTCGTCTGCGGTATCGATACGCAGGAGAAGTGGCAGCGCCCGGCTGCTCCCATCAGGGTAGTGGATCGCCGCAGTGATCGAACTGCGCGGCTTGAGGGCGCCGTTCAGTCCTGGAATATCGATCACTTCCGCTCCGGTCAGGCCATAATCCTTGCGTCCCTTGCCTTGCTCGAACACCAAGGGGGCAATGCCCATACCGATGAGATTGGAGCGATGGATGCGCTCGAAACTTTCCGTAATGACCGCGCGTACACCCTGCAGTTTGGGGCCCTTCGCTGCCCAGTCGCGGCTTGAGCCAGTGCCATATTCCTTGCCACCTATCACAACGACCGGCACACCTTCCTCCCGATAGCGCATGGCTGCATCGAAGATTGACATCTCTTCGCCGCTGGGCTGGTGACGTGTCAGACCACCTTCGCGGCCACCCATCATTTCGTTCCGGATGCGGATGTTGGCAAAGGTACCACGCACCATGACTTCGTCATTGCCACGCCGTGAGCCATAGGAATTGAAATCCTCGAACTTCACGCCGTGCTCAAGAAGATACCGGCCTGCAGGACTGTCCTTCTTGATCGAACCTGCGGGAGAAATATGGTCGGTCGTGATGGAGTCACCAAACAGCGCCAGGATCCGGGCTCCCTTGATATCCTGCACGGGAGCCGGTTGTGCCGTCATGCCCTCAAAATAGGGGGGCCGCTTTACATAGGTCGAGCGCTCATCCCAGCCATAGGTGTTACCCTTGTTGACCTTGACCTTGCGCCAGGCTGCGGTGCCTTCGAAGACATCGCTATAGCGGGTGCGAAAGGCTGTGGGCTTGACCGCCTTGCGGATCGCGGCAGCAATTTCCTGGGGGGATGGCCAGATATCCTTGAGATAGACCGGTTCGTTGTTCCTATCATAGCCAACGGGGTCGGTCGTCAGATTGATATTCATGGAGCCGGCCAGGGCATAGGCCACCACAAGCATGGGGGAGGCCAGATAATTGGCCCGGACCAAGGGGTGAACGCGGCCCTCGAAATTGCGGTTTCCGGAAAGGACCGATACCGCGACGAGGTCTCCGGTGTTGACCGCGTCCGATACGGCGTCCGGCAATGGGCCGGAGTTACCAATGCAGGTGGTGCAGCCATATCCAACTAGGTTGAAGCCGAGCTTGTCGAGATATTTGGCGACATCAGCCTTCTCGAGATAATCGGTGACCACCTGGCTTCCAGGGGCGAGCGAGGTCTTGACCCAGGGCTGGACCTTCAGCCCACGCTCGACCGCCCGCTTGGCAACGAGGCCTGCGCCGATCATCACGCTCGGATTGGACGTGTTGGTACAGGAGGTGATCGCGGCTATCACCACATCGCCATGGCCAATCGACTTCTCGCTGCCCGCAAGCTTGACGCGACGATTGGCGTCATCCTCTTTGTGAAAGACGTCCATCATCGCGGTAGCGAATTCATCGGCCGCGTCAGCGAGAGCAACCCTGTCCTGTGGTCGCCGCGGCCCGGCAAGAGAGGGCTCAACCGCATCGAGATCCAGTGACAGGGTGGTGGTAAAGACGGGCTCTTCGCTGCGTGGGCCCCGATAAAGCCCCTGCGCCTTGGCGTACTTCTCCACCAGTGCAATCCGCGCCGGCTTGCGAGCGGTTGTCTTGAGATACCGAAGCGTCTCGGCATCGACCGGGAAAAAGCCACAGGTCGCGCCATATTCGGGAGCCATGTTGGCAATCGTCGCGCGATCTTCCAGCGGCAGCTCATCCAGCCCGGGACCGTAATACTCGACAAACTTCCCAACCACGCCCTTCTGACGCAGCATCTGGGTCACCGTGAGTACAAGATCGGTCGCGGTCACGCCGGGCCGGAGTTTTCCGGTCAGGCGGAAGCCGACAACCTCGGGAATGAGCATCGAGATCGGCTGTCCCAGCATTGCAGCTTCCGCCTCGATGCCACCGACGCCCCAGCCCAGAACGGCCAGTCCGTTGACCATGGTGGTATGGCTATCGGTACCAACCAATGTATCGGGGAACGCATGTTCTTCGACGCCGCGGCTGGTCTTGATCTTGCGCGTCCACACGGTCTGGGCGAGATATTCGAGATTGACCTGATGGCAGATGCCGGTGCCAGGTGGCACCACGCGGAAGTTGGAAAACGCCTGCTGGCCCCAGCGCAGGAAGGCATAGCGTTCGCCATTGCGCTCGAACTCAATCCCTACGTTCTTTTTAAAAGCATCGCGGGTCCCAAAATTGTCGACCATCACAGAATGGTCGATGACCAGATCGACCTCAGCAAGGGGGTTTATCTTCTGCGGATCTCCGCCCAGATCCGCCATGGCCTCGCGCATCGCCGCCAAATCGACCACCGCAGGAACACCGGTGAGGTCCTGCATCAGCACCCGCGCGGGACGAAAGGCAATCTCGCGGTCCGAGGTCTTTTTGGTAAGCCATGCCGCCACAGCGCGGATATCCGCCGCGGTTACGGTATTGCCGTCTTCGTAGCGGAGCAGGTTCTCAAGCAGGACCTTGAGCGAATAGGGCAGCCGGGAAATGCCGGCCAAGCCATTTTTCTCGGCAGCAGTGAGACTGAAATAGACATATTTCCGGTTGCCGACAGTAAGCGTCTTCTTGGCCTTGAAGCTGTTGGGGTGCGTCACGGGCAGAATCCCTTGGGCGAACGGTTGAAGGGGAGCGGCCGTGGTTTAGTAATATTTGGGCACGATGCCAAGCCTTGCGCCCCTCATTATTGCCGGCGCAGGCTGGCCGCGGGCTAGCCAGAGGCGGCGCGATGCACAAATCAGACGACGTACGCGTTGAGATCGACGGAAGTGTGACCACGGTGATCCTGGACCGTCCGCAACGGCGCAATGCGGTGGATGGTCCGGCGGCTGGCGCCCTCGCGGAAGCCTTTTTGGCCTTCGAGAACGATGAGACGCAGCTGGTGGCGGTGCTCTGGGGCGCCGGGGGTACCTTCTGCTCGGGGGCAGATCTGAAGGCGATCGCCGCCGGCCAAGGCAACCGCCTGAAGGCGCCAGACGCGGCTGGAAGCCCTTTGTCCGACGATGCCCCGATGGGCCCCACGCGGATGAGACTGAGCAAGCCCGTGATTGCGGCCGTGGCAGGCTACGCCGTCGCCGGCGGGCTTGAGCTGGCCTGCTGGTGCGATCTGCGCGTGGCAGAGGAGGACGCTGTCTTCGGTGTGTTTTGCCGGCGCTGGGGCGTGCCTCTGATCGATGGAGGCACGGTGCGTCTGCCGCGGCTGATCGGCCACTCTCGTGCCATGGACATGATTCTCACCGGTCGACCGGTCGGAGCGCAGGAGGCGCTCACCTTCGGGTTGGCCAACCGGGTGGTGGGCAAGGGCGAGGCGCGCCAACAGGCCGAACGGCTCGCGGCGGAGCTTGCAAATCTGCCACAGCCCTGTCTGCGAGAAGACCGCGCCTCTGCATGGGAGCAATGGGATCTTGGCTTTGCCGATGCGATGGGCAATGAATTCCGCCATGGCACCGAGGCCCTTGCCGCAGATCGCGGCCGCGATGGTGCGGCGCGTTTTGCCGCGGGCAGGGGACGCGGCGGGCGCTTCGACGATCTGTGAACAGACGGCGTGTCGGCCGCAACGCGCCCTCCATATTGTTGCCCGATTCGGCGCCGATAAGCGTGATCAAACAGGGGGGCGCGGCCGAAGCGGCCGCCCGGCTTCGCGGGAACGGACTAGTCGTGGGTCGAAAGCAAATGGCGAAGTCATGGGCTGTGCTCGCAGCTGCTCTGTTTCTCGGCTGCATCAATGTTGCACCGAGCCGAGCCCAGTCGGTGTTTTTGCAACGTCTGCAGAACGACCGTCTTGGCGCCATCCGCGATGGCACCTATCAGGCGGGCGACGACATCAGCTTTTCGCTCAACCGTGAGGGCCCTTATTATCTTCTGCGCTTCGCCGGCCAACGCGAGGTCTTCGTCCTGCATTCAAAGAACGCATCGCTCGGTGGCCGCGTCCTCAAGTATGATACCGGCAGGACCGTGCTGCAGATCACCGGCTGGGGCGCAATGACGCTTTACACCAATACCAAGCCCTCTGGCCTACCGGTCACCCGGACTGGCGATTCTAGACCACCAACCATGCCCCTGGTTTCACTGGACGACGTCAAGGTTGCAGCCAGTGCAGAAGCGCAAAGGCTCGCCACAACCCACGAGCTCTTTTTGACCTTTCATGCATCGTGGCAGGGGCTTTCCGACGACGCGGAGAGCCGGGCCGCATGCCTGGATGCTCTGGAAAATGCCGCCAAGGGGATTGCCCGCTTCGCGACAAACCCCGCAGGACAAAGGGCCTTGGCCACGGAGGTTCAGAATGTGCGCGTCATGCAAGCTGCCGCGCCATCGCTGTACCGCTCGGGTCATGATTTGATCGTGACCTACGCTGCGTCCAAGGGTTTTGCCGGTCGCGCGTCTTCGCGGGCGATCACCCGCGTGCTGCACCAGATCTTTCACATTCCGGGCGCTGAGTAGTCTTTCCAACAGGGCACTGTGGCAAGCCCTGAGCCACCTCTCAGGGCTGGAACTGCGCCGGGGCAAGCTCCAAGCGGTCGAACTCAAACCCGGGCGCGACGGTACATCCCACCAATGCATAGGCTCCAAGCGGACGGGCACACTGCCAAGCATGCGGCGGAACGACCAGCTGAGGCAGTTCTCCACCTTCGACATGGGGACCAAGGCGATAATAGGTCGGCCCCCGACCCGCACAGGTGATCCCCAGCTCCAGCGGCGCACCACGGTAAAAATGCCAGATCTCGACTGAATCGATACGATGCCAGCGTGAAACCTCTCCCGCCCTGAGCAAAAAATAGATCGCGGTACCATGTGCGCGACCAGCAAGATTGCGCGCGTCGCGAAAGCTTTCACGATACCAGCCCCCTTCGGGATGAGGACTGAGCTGCAAAGCGTGGATCAGAGCATCGGCTTCGTCGGAACCGGCAACCATCTGATGAGGACCATCATGACCATTGCTTTGCGCCATGCCGTTGTTGCCCCTGAGTGAAATTCCCCGTGAGTTTCAGCCAGCGACGACGTCGTCAGCAACAGAAAATACCACGGCATATGCCCGCCTGCAGTCCAGCCGGCATTGGTGTCCCTCCGCGGACCCGCGCACCGAAACGGCAACGTCTCTCAGCGCGTGTGGCTGCCCGCCTCATGCCGTGAGTGGGTTACACCCTACCAGCATTAGACAATACCGGCCTCCTCACCCTCTGGAGGTCAGGAAAGGGTTTTCGGCACCCTTGCGTACCAGTGCCCGGATGCCCGCGGCTACAGACCTGGCATCATCCAGCGCGTCGTGGCGCTGCCCAACGAATTCCGCGCCGCACAAAGGTCCGACATCGCAGGCATGGCGCCCTTTGGTTTCGATGCCGTGGGCGCGCAACCATTCGGCGATGTTGAAATAGCGTCGCAGTGTTGACTCAGTTCGAAGTCCGTAGAGCGTGAGGTTTTCGGCGAGCACGAGATCATCGCGGCCGAAGGCGCACGCCGTTCCGTCAGCGCAAAAGTCAATGAAAGCCTGGTAGGCCGGCTCAAAATCGACGCCCTCCTGAGCGATACGGGCATTGCTGATCCCGGTCAGCTGGACGAGATAATCCGACAACTCCGGATTGATACGTGGACGTACCAGCAGATTGCAGGTCGCGAGCTCGGTGAGGCTTGAACCGTCGAGACGAACCGCGCCGATTTGTACCACTTCCTTGAACTGACCGGGTGCAAGCCAGCGCCCCTTGAGCGCGCCTGCCCATGAGGTGAATTCGAGATCAAACACAATCGCGGTTGCCGTCACCAGGCCTCTCCTTATTAACCCATGAAGTGTAACAAGACGGCGCTCCGGGCTCGTCTGGCCCGGACCGCGCCGCGGATCTTAAGAATTTGTTAATCCTGGCGCTGGATCGTGCCACCACGGCGCCAGGAGGACCTCAATCATGGCCGTGCCCGAGCCTGCAAGTGGAGCTCTGCCGCGCTGCCTGGAGACTATCCATTGCCATGGCCAAGCCGGGTGTGCCAGCGGCAGCTCTGCCCAACCCACCAGATTCCTGCGTCAAAGCGCCTACCAAGGTGAAACCAAATCCCGAATTCTCCCGGCGGGCCGGCCGCGCCCAGTGCCTCCGCCGGCGCCGATCTTGCAGCCCCTTCATGCCCCACTGCCTTTTCGTGGCCACCGCCGCCACCTGGGGACACAGCCCTGCCTGTCTATTCTCTGCCACAGCGACCCATGAACGGCATTGGAGCCATGCACCAATGCTGTATCGCTTTGTCCTCTGCTTGGGCTAAGACAGGCGCGGATCTGCCGCCCTCCTTAGGGCCATATTCGCCGATGGACCAACATGACACCTGAAAACGCACTTCGCGCCGGCTCCGCCGGCGCTGCCGCTGTCGCGTCTGACGAAGATGCCACGGCCACTGCATGCTTGCGCGCGGCCGCAGCTCTGATACCCGCAGCGCGCCGCGACCTTGCCGCATTCTTTGACGACTTCTACGCAGGCGCTTCGCCGCAGGACATCACCCGTTACACCCCGAAAAGTCTCGTGGATCTCGCCGAGCGGGTGTTTGCGGCAACAACCCGCAGAGCCGAAGACGAAACACATGTCGAAATATTCGCGTTTCGCGCGCAGCGTGAGGACGGACCGGTCGATGAGACCGTGTTACTGGCCGTCAACGACGACAGGCCCTTTCTGTTCGACTCGCTGATCGGCGAGGTGAGCTCACAGGCCGCTCATATTCACGCCCTGTTTCATCCCATCCTCACGACAGTACGCGATGACGCCGGACGGCGGTCTACGAGTGGACGAAATCTGCGCGAAAGCGTGATCGTGGTGGCGCTGGAAGCGACCACCGACGAACAGCGCAAAACCGCGCTCCTGCGCGGGGCCCAGGAGGTATTTTCCCAGGTACGCGTTGCCGTACGTGACTGGAAGGCGATGCAGACGCGCCTCGCAGAGACCATAAGCACCCTGAAATCAGTACCGCCGGCGATCGCCTCCGATGAGTTCGCGGAAACCTTGTCCTTCCTTACCTGGCTGGGTGACAACCACTTCACCTTTCTGGGTTGTCGCGACTATGCCTATGACGAAGCCACCGGCAGGCTAGATGCGATCGCCGACAGCGGTCTTGGCGTATTGAGCGATATCGAAGCACGGGTCATCCACAGGGGCGCTGATCGTGGCGCCCTGAGCCCGGATGTCCGTGAATTCCTGACGGCCCCCTCACCGCTTATCATCACCAAATCCAACGAACGCAGCCTCGTGCACCGTCGCGTGGTGATGGATTACGTCGGTATCAAAATCTTTGATGCCGACGGGCGCCTGACCGGAGAACGTCGTTTCGTTGGTCTGTTTACGTCAAGCGCCTATTCCCGACGCCCCTCGGAAATCCCTCTGCTGCGTCTCAAGGTCCAACGCGTCAAGGCCCGGGCCCCGCTGGCACCAGACAGCCACGACGGCAAGGCACTTGCACATATTCTGGACACCTTTCCGCGTGACGAGCTTTTCCAAGCGACTGAAGAGGAAGTCTTCACTACGGCGATGGGTATCCTGCGACTGGGCGAGAGACCGCAGGTTCGGGTTTTTCTGCGCTTCGACCGTTTCGACCGCTTTGTGTCTGCGCTCGTGTTCGTGCCACGGGACCGCTATGACACTCACGTCCGAGAAAGTATCCATAAGCTCTTGGCGCGACGCTTCAACGGCCGCGTCAGCGCGTCAACGCAGATCCTGGATGATTCCATGCTCGCGCGCGTGCATTATATCGTCGGTCGTAACGAAGGTGCGCGCCCCAACGTCGAGCTGCACACCTTGGAAGCCGATATCCGCGCGGCGATCCGCACCTGGCAGGATGGCTTCGCCGACGCTCTTGCCAACAAACATGGCGAGGCCGAGGGGGACCGCTTGGCGGCTCTCCATGTCCTGGCCTTCCCACCACGCTATCGTGACGCATTTTCGCCTGAAGAGGCAGTTTGTGACCTCGATGAACTGCTTGATCTGGCCAAGCTGAAAGGCGACATCGGCGTGCGCGCCCGTGCCTACCGCGCGGCACGCGATGAACACGGTGCGCTTAGACTTAAACTTTACGCGATCGGCCCAATACTGCCACTTTCCGCCAGTCTTCCGGTCTTCGAAAATCTTGGCTTCCGCGTCATCGCCGAAGATTCCTACACCCTCGAACTCGATCTTGGTGACAGCAAAACTCCAGCAGCGGTTCTTGATTTCGAGATGATGCGTGCGGATGGCACCGCAGTTGATCTTGATGCCATTAAGCAAAGGCTGGAGGATGCCTTTGACGCAGTGGTGTCAGATGTCGCCGAATCGGACGGTTTCAACCGGCTGATCATTTCCGCCAACCTCTCATGGCGCGATGTCACCATTCTGCGGGCGGCAGCCAAATATCTCCGCCAGGCCGGGATTACCTTCAGCCAGGACTATATGGAGGATGCGCTCGCTCGCAATCCGGATATTGCCGGTCAGCTGGTGGAACTGTTCTGCACCCGTTTCGATCCGGCCCTCAGCGACAAGAACCGCAAGGAGCGCCAGAGCGACATTGAAAAGCGCATCGATGCGGCGCTGGCCGACGTTCCAAGTCTGGACGACGACCGCATTATTCGGCGCCTGCGCAATGTCATCGACTGCGCTTTGCGTACCAACTTTTTCCAGCGTGATGAGAATGGCGCTGCAAAGTCTTACCTGTCAATCAAGCTGGACAGCCGGCGCCTCGACGAGCTGCCCGCTCCGCGTCCTCTGGTGGAGATCACCGTGTACTCGCCGCAGGTGGAGGGCGTGCATCTGCGCTTTGGCAAGGTGGCGCGCGGCGGCATACGCTGGTCGGACAGACGCGAAGACTTCCGTACCGAAATCCTTGGCCTGGTAAAGGCACAACAGGTCAAAAATGCGGTCATCGTTCCGGTTGGTGCCAAGGGGGGCTTCTTCCCCAAGCGGCTGCCGCTCAATGCGACCCGCGAAGCGGTACAGGCCGCCGCGATCGAGGCTTACCGAACCTTTATTGATGCGCTTCTCGACCTCACCGACAATATCGATCATGCCGGCCACGTAGAGCCACCCGACGATGTTGTCCGCTGTGACGACGACGATCCCTACCTTGTGGTTGCCGCCGACAAGGGTACAGCTACGTTTTCCGATATCGCCAACGCCATTGCTGAGGGGCGTGGCTTCTGGCTTGGCGACGCCTTTGCCTCGGGAGGCAGCCACGGCTACGACCACAAAAAAATGGGTATTACGGCGCGTGGCGCCTGGGAAGCTGTCAAACGTCATTTCCGTGAACTGGGGCGAGACATCCAGACTGAGGCGTTTACTGTCGTCGGCGTTGGCGACATGTCAGGCGACGTGTTTGGCAATGGCATGCTCCTGTCCAAGTGCACGCGTCTTAAAGCAGCATTTGATCACCGCCACATTTTTCTCGATCCGGATCCCGATCCGATCACCTCTTACGCTGAGCGCCAAAGGCTGTTCGCGCTGCAACGCTCGTCCTGGGCTGACTATGATACCTCTCTGATTTCTCCAGGTGGTGGCGTTTATGCCCGTACGGTAAAGGAAATCGTGCTCAGCCCGCAGGCGAAGTCCTTGCTGGGGGTTACTGAGGAACGGCTGTCGCCACCGGAACTGATACGCGCCATCCTGAAGGCGGATGTCGATCTTCTCTGGTTCGGTGGCATCGGCACCTACATCAAGGCCTCTGCGCAGCACAATCTCGATGTTGGCGACCGGGCCAATGACGCCCTTAGGGTCAATGGCCGCGAGGTACGCGCCAAGGTGATTGGTGAAGGCGCCAATCTTGGCGTCACACAACTCGGCCGCGTTGAATATGCCTTGCAGGGTGGGCGCATCAATACCGACGCCATCGACAATTCCGCCGGGGTTGATACCTCTGATCATGAAGTCAATCTCAAAATCCTGTTTTCCGGCCCGTTGCGGCGCGCAGAGCTCAACCAGAAAGAGCGCGATGAAATCCTCTCGGACCTTACCGAAGAGGTGGCCCGGCATGTGCTGCAGGACAATTACGATCAACCCCTGGCACTTACGGTGGCACAGGCCCGAGGATCAAAGGACTTTGATGCCTGCAGTCGTCTGATGCGCGATCTGGAACGACGCGGCAAGCTCGACCGGGCGGTTGAGTTCCTGCCGGACGATGAGGGGTTGCACAAACGACTGGCAGATAATCAGCTGCTCACGCGCCCCGAACTTGCGGTTCTGCTCGCTTATGCCAAGCTCGATCTCGCGGCCGAGATCAACGCCTCGAGCCTGCCTGATGAACCGTTTTTTGCCGCCGAGCTGCAAAGCTATTTCCCGCCGCAGCTGGTAGAGCGCTTCCGCCACGAGATGGAGCACCATCGTCTACGCCGCGAGATCGTTACCGACGTGCTGACCAACCGCATCGTCAATCTGGCCGGTCCGGTTTTCATCCATCGTCTCAAGGAGATTTCCGGAGCGACAGCGGCACGTGCTGCCCACGCCTTTGCCCTGGCCGATGGCGCATTTGGCCTTTCCGGACTCAAAAGCCGAATTGCGACACTCGACGACAAGGTCGCTGGCGACATCCAGATCTCCGCAATCTGTGACATCACAGACCTGTTGCGGCGTCTCGGTCTCTGGTTCGTGATGAACGTGCCGGAAACTGCAGATCTTGCCCAGTGTGTCCAGCAGTACCGTGACGGGGTGAAGACGCTGACCGGGACCTTTGAAACCCTGGTTTCCGATTTTGAGGCCATGGCCACCGAACAGCGCATCAGCGATCTCGAAGCTGCTGGCGTGCCACATGCACTGGCCGAGGATATCGCGGTATTACCGCTGCTCAGTGCTGCCCCGGAAATCGTTCATCTAGCGCACACGCGGGATCTTTCGATCGATCTTGTCGCTGGAGCCTATTTTGCAACCGGTGAGATCATTGGCTTGGATCGGCTGCGCAGCCTCGCCCTGCGCATCAATGCGAGCGAACATTGGGATCGGCTCGCAATCCGACGCATCGTCGATGACCTCTATGCCGGCCAGCGGGCGCTGACCGCCAAGGTGCTCTCCGGCTGGGATCGGCAAAATGGCAATCGGGCCGCCGGCGCCGCCGCGGCCGAGGCCTGGGCGGGCCTCAATGCGGACGCCGTGAACCGGACGCGGAACTTTCTTGCCGAGCTTGAACGCACAGGAGACCTGTCCATCGCCAAGCTGACGCTCGCGAACAGCCAGCTACATTCCCTGGCCGGCTGAGCGTCACTAAAGCATGACCCAGCATGCAGACGGAGTCTGCATGCTGGGTCATTTGTTTATTGGGGTAACGTCAAGGCCTAGCGTGGTGCCATGCGAATGGCACCATCCAGACGTACGCATTCGCCGTTGAAATAGCCATTTTCCAGCATCTGAAGCGCCAGAGAGGCATATTCAACCGGATTGCCGAGCCGTGGCGGAAACGGCACCTGTGCGGCAAGGGCCTGTTTGACCTGTTCGGGGGCACCGGCCAAGAGCGGAGTATTGAACAGTCCAGGCATAATCGTGTTGCAGCGTATGCCTTCCTGCGCGAGATCGCGGGCGACCACGAGCGTAACCGCGTTCACCCCGCCTTTGGAGGCGGAATAGGCGGCCTGCCCGATCTGACCATCCTGCGCGGCGACGCTCGCGGTATTGACGATCGCGCCGCGCTCACCCTGGATCGGCTCCAGCGTCAGCATTCCCGCGGCACTCAATGCAATGCAGCGATAGGTTCCGACAAGATTGATCTGGATGATGCGGTCGAAATCCTTGGCGGCGAAATGCTTGATCTCGCCCGTCTTCTTGTCCCGGCCCGCCGTCTTGACGGCATTACCGGTACCGGCGCAGTTGACGAGGATCCGCTCCTGGCCATGACGTTCACGGGCTTTGGCAAAGCCGGCCTGGACGCTTTCGTCCGAGGTGACATTGACTTCGCAGAAGACGCCGCCGATTTCGGAGGCAACTTTTTCGCCTTTTTCCTTCTGCAGGTCGAAGATGGCGACACGCACGCCCTTGGCTGCCAATGCGCGTGCGGTGGCCTCACCTAAACCGGAAGCGCCACCTGTAATGACGGCGGCGGTCGAAGAATTCAGTTCCATGTGCGTGGGTTCCTTGCTGTGCTGCGCTCCGATCAATGTCATAGACCGCACCTGATGCCAAAGAAAAGACTGTCCTAAAGGCAGCTTTACGGCCTTCGGAAGCAGTCCGGCAGGTAGAGAGGGCTGGCGGCTGCGCGTCCGCAGCAGCCTTCAAGGACACAGGTCAGCGGCCTTCCGATAGCGTGGCCTGAACCGGTGCTGGAACCTCCCCGATGTCGGCAGCGGCCAGAGGAGAAATAAACTCGATCGCAATGCCACGATCCAGATGCTGGGCAACACGTCCGGCCATCTGACCGATGATCACCCTTTCGCCTATCGGGGGGCGGTCATCGCTCAACAGCAAAACACCACGCAAGGACAGGTCGGTCACCTCACATTCGACGACCTGGCCATTACCGCGAGTGTAGCGGGCGAGACTGCGCAGCAGTCGCGGCGCAGGTGGAGCAAGAGTGCCCTCATCGATCCGGTCGCGATTGAGGTACACGGTCAGCCGTTCGGCGATGCGCTCGCGCTTGAGCGTGGAGCAGGTAAACTGGACGCCAAAATCGCCACCCCACAGCCGTACAACGGTTCCTTCGAAGCGACCAAAATCACCGACGTAAAGAATTACGGTGATCCCTGCGGTCAAGGGCGTTTCGGCCCCAATCCGTGCACCGCCAGGCGACAGGTCAAAGATGCGGCATGGCGTCTCGCTTTGGGCGTCGGGAAGAAACAATTTACCCGCAATATTGAGATCAACGCGCCGGTAGCGCCTGCGATCGGCGCGTGCCCGGTCGATCACCCTGTCCCGATCGATCTTCATCGTTGAATGACCCCTTCCCGGCGTGGCGGCGGCAGCACAAGGCTAAGGGGCGAACCTCAATGTCCGGTTTACGTCGGCGTTACAATCCTCGCGATCGTGGCACGCCTACTCCCCCTTACCCTGCACCGCTGCCTTGGGCTATAGGGGGCAGAGGTCCGGCGGGCCAGGTCAGATTGGGAGTAGCCATCATGGTGTTGCGTTATCGGCTCGCTGCGGGCCTTGCCGTTGCCGGACTCCTTGCGGGCTGCGCGGGCCGCACTCCCTATGAGCAGCTAATGGCGGCAAAACCAACCGGATCGGCCTTTTCCCACGCGCTGTATCACGAATATGCGAGGCTGGCTCAGTCCTTGCAGATCTCGGCGCTACCCGGCCGCACCGCCTTCGATGCCCGCGGCTCGATCTCACTTTCGCCGGTTTCGCCGAGCGAAGCCCGGCTGGCCATCCATTTTGCGCAGAAGGCGGAATCCGCCGCGATCGGCGAGGAACCCTTGCCCGTGGAAGCCCCCGCCGACGATCCCGTTGCAGAGAACGTGCGCCTGGAGCTGCTGCGCATGCTGAGCAGACAGCGGAACAAGACCCCCCTGGCCGCGGCCCAGGCCCAGGCCAATTATGATTGCTGGATCCTGGATGCGCCCATCGAGGCCCTGGCTGCCACCAGCCGGTCCTGCCACACCGCGCTTCTTGCCGAACTCACCCGCCTACGTGAGGTTCAGGACACAACGATAACTGGACCCAAAGCACCCCCAGCTGGCACCCCTGTCACCACGAAGAAGCTCCCGGCTCCGGGCAAATAGCAAATCCACGACACAGGCGTCAGCTTTGGCTAGAGTGCAGGCGTATCATTCCTGCCAAGGCCAGCTATGAAAGCATTTGATTATGTGATTGTCGGTGCGGGTAGCGCCGGCTGCGTACTTGCCAATCGCCTGTCCGCCGACGGAAGCGCCCAAGTCCTGCTACTGGAGGCTGGCGGTCCTGACAAATCGCTCATGATACACATGCCGGCAGGGATCCCTGCCCTCTTGGGCAAGCCCAATCCACACAACTGGTATTTTGACACCGAAGGCCAGCCCCACCTGGAGGGCCGACGGCTCTACTGGCCCCGCGGTAAGGGCTGGGGTGGCTCATCATCCATCAATGGCATGATCTACATCCGCGGCCATTCCCGCGACTATGACCGCTGGCGCCAAGAGGGTTGCGAAGGGTGGTCCTTTGCCGATGTACTGCCTTACTTCAAGCGGGCGGAGAACTATGAATCCGGCGGCGATGATTTTCACGGCGACGCCGGTCCGCTGCATGTCTCTATTGGCCGTTCCACCAACCCCCTGTTCCGCACCTTCATCGAAGCGGGTGTCGAGGCTGGTCATAAAAAGACCTCGGATTTCAACGGCTTTCAGCAGGAAGGTTTTGGCCCCTATCAGCTGACCATCCATGAGGGCCGGCGCTGGAGTGCCGCGAGCGCCTATCTGCGTCCCGCCCTGAAGCGGCCGAATCTGACTGTGCAAAGCCATGCCCTGGTCAGCCGCATACTGTTTAAAGGCACCAAGGCGATCGGGATTGAATATGTGCAGCGGGGCGAGGTCGTCCAGGTGCACGCCAGCCAGGAAGTCCTTCTGTGCGGCGGCGCCGTCAACTCACCACAGACCCTCCTTCTTTCCGGGATCGGCGACGAGAAGGTCCTGCGCAACTTCAACATTCCTGTGGTCGCCCACCTACCGGGAGTTGGACGCAATCTCCAGGATCATCTGGATTGCTCCGTACAGTATGAATGCAAGCTGCCCATTACCCTTTACAGCCAGTCCAACCCTCTGGCCGCGGCCAAAACCGGGCTTCAATACTTGCTTTTCGGCACTGGACTTGCAGCCGGGCAGGGCCTGGAATCGGGCGCTTTTCTCAAAAGCCGGCCAGACCTTGAAACCCCCGATCTGCAGTTTCACTTCATTTCGGCGCTCATGTTCGATCATACCCGCAAGAAGGCGGACCGCCACGGCTTCATGGCACATGTCTGCCAGCTGCGACCGGAAAGCCGTGGCTATATCTCGATCCGTTCGACCGATCCCTCCGCACCGCCGATCATCCAGCCGAATTACCTGGAAGCCGAGGAGGATCGCCGCGCCCTGCGTGAGGGCGTTCGGTTGGCCCGTGATGTCTTTGCCCAGCCTGCGTTTGATCCGTATCGTGGCCCCGAGCTGATGCCCGGAGCCCACGTCCAGAGCGACGAACTGCTGGACGCCTTTATCCGGAAGACCGCCGAGACAATCTACCACCCGGTAGGAAGCGCCAAAATGGGGCATGGCGAGGATTGTGTGGTTGATCCCAAACTCAAGGTCCACGGCATCGAAGGTCTGCGCGTGATCGACGCCTCAGTGATGCCAAATCTGGTTTCTGGCAACACCAACGCGCCGACGATCATGATTGCCGAAAAGGCTGCTGACCTTATTTTGGGGCGGGCCGCACCGGCCCCCCAAGCAGTTCGTGTGGCGGAGGACCTGGAACACAGCGCCACTTGAAGCCGTTCTGGTTATGCTGACCTAAGTTGCGGCAACATGCCGGCTGTGGCGCGGTTCACACAGCCGGACGCTTTTATTCCAACACGCTTTCCGTTCTACCGTCATCGGCGTTAGGCTATGTCCATGAAAAAGTTCCTGACTCTTCTTGTTCTCCTGCTGATGCCTGCGACGGCTTTGGCTCAGACCCCGCCTACATCCTACAGTCTACCCGACATGAATTTCGACATGTGGTGTCAGGAAACCATGCATTATTCGCCGCATCGCTGTGACCTGCGCCTGCCGCGCGACAACAAGAAGTTTGACAAATATCGCTCCGTCGTCGAGCACTTCGAGCTTCTACGTCTGAAGAACCGCCGCGCTGAAGAAGAACGCAACCAGGTCATCATGCACAATCATAGCCTCGACAGTCCGGGCAACAATGTGCCGACGCTTCCTGGTTCGGCCGGCACAATCCCCAATCCCCACTGACACGCTGTCACGACTGCAAGCCGTTGAGTGGCTGTGTGCGATTGCCGTAGAGCACGCGCACAAGACGTTCCATATCGCTTTCGGCATCATTGACCGGCTCCATATCCGGCTCCGACGGTGGGGCAGGTATGTGGTCGATGACAAGACGCAGATGCGGTGCCCGCGCCGGGCCAGAAGCGTCGGCAAAGTGCAATGCCGGCCTGCGCCGCGGCGGCTCCATGGCCAACAATGGCTCATCCTCCTGTACCAGCTGCGCATCGGTCAGACGCTGGAAGGCGATCGGCTTATCGGTCAGCTGGGCGCCATCACCTAGAATTTGCACCATGCCAACAAAGCGCGTGGCCTCTCCCCCGCCAAAGGACACCGGTGCCAGCAAGGTCTCCATTTCGACCACGCTCGCCTGCGGACTCGTACCGAAAGAAGACAAACAAAGAGGCTGGTGGGTCTGCAGGGCCTGCACCAGGAGCGCGGCGAGCTCACGACGCGACCGGACCTCCCAACCAGTGAGAAAATTGGTACCGCGCAATTCCGAGCCGTGACGTTCGCACAATTGTGTGCCGGCCAGCCGATAAAGTGGACGGGCGGGATCCAGCGCATCAAGAATGAGCATATCGGGCAGCATGCGTTTCAGCGCCCTGGGATCAATGTCCGATTGATCCGGAATGGGACGACCTTTGCGTAATCTGCTCCAGTACCCCACGAGCAGATGCGAATTACGATGTTTCATATGCTTCCTCCGGTCATTTCTGTCCGCACTGGCCCAAAACGAGACGCCGATGCGCGGGCTTTGAACGAACGGAGCAGACATCGTGCCAGAATCAAAAGAAGATATTAGCCCCAGGGGCCACGGCGGACATTTCCGAAAAAACGCACGTGGGACGATTTGAAAAGTGGCGTGAGCAGCCCACCCGCAAGGAAGCCACCAACATGGGCCCACCAAGCGACACCGGGGTCGCCCGGTCTGGCAAGCATCGCATTCACGAGTTGCATGACAAACCAAAAACCCACCACCCAGCCGGCGCTGATCCTCAGAAAGTAGGGCAAAACGCCCAGAGGCACGACCACGCGGATGAGGGCCCGCGGGTAAAGCAGGACATAGGCGGCGAGAACACCGGAAATCGCCCCAGAGGCCCCAATCATGGGGATGCTCGAGCCGGGGGCCATGGCGGCAAAGCTGAACGCTGCCGCAACCCCGCAGACCAAGTAGAAGATGAGATAGCGCCAATGGCCCATCGCATCTTCCACATTGTTGCCGAAAATCCATAGATAAAGCATGTTGCCAGCTATATGGAGCCAGCCCCCATGCAGGAACATGGCGGTGAAAATAGTGATCCACGGTGGCACAACGACATAACCGGGGACGCGAACCGCGGTCGCCGCAAGGGAGGCCGGGGCAAAGCCAAGCACATCCAGCGCCGCTGACAGCTGCGAGCCCAAAGAGAGTTCCCACGCGAACACAGCCGCGCACAACCCGATCAGGGACCAGTTGACCCAGGGGGTAAGGCGTACGGGATTGTCATCCGAGATCGGGATCATGGCGCTGTCCGCAGCAGGTCGGCGTCCATCTGTTCCAATTCGGTACATCGCGACGCGAAGCAGCTTCAGCTGCACCCTGCCGCATCGCAACCAAGATGGCACGCATGATGAAGGGCTAGCCGTCGCCTAAGAGCTGATTTTGTCGGCAAATGACGCGCGGGAGCCACATTTTCGTTGCCCCTCCAGCAGAGGAATACCCAGGGACGGCGGCTCGCGATACTCCGGCACGCAGGGTCGGTACATTTCGTGGACACTCCGCGCCAAAGTTGCACCCCCTCCCCGCCATTCTTGCCGCAGGGTAAGGGCAAGGAGAGCGCCGCTGACGGCGCTCACACCTGCAGAGGACCGACTGCAAGGGACTTTCCATCATCACCTGACAGGCGTATGGCGCAGTCTTGCACCGCACAACTCCACTGTTATGGTGCGCCCGCTCAACTTTCCGCTCGCCGCAACGAGGATCCCATGAACATTCACGAATACCAGGCCAAGGAGCTGCTTCGTGGCTTCACCGTGCCGGTGCCCAAAGGCTTTCCCGCATTTTCCGTCGAAGAGGCGGTCAAGGCTGCCGAGAAACTCGGAGGTCCGGTCTGGGTCGTCAAGGCACAGATCCATGCCGGCGGCCGTGGCAAGGGAGGCGGTGTCAAGGTTGTCAAGTCGATCGCGGAGGTCCGCAAAGAGGCGGAGCGTATGCTCGGGATGACCCTCGTCACCCACCAAACCGGCCCACATGGTCGTGTCGTGCGCCGGCTTTATATCGAAGATGGCTCCGCCATCGAACGCGAGCTCTATCTTTCCGCTCTGGTAGACCGCGGCACCTCCCGCATCTCCTTCATTGCCTCAACCGAAGGCGGCATGGACATCGAGGAGGTTGCACACAAGACACCGGAAAAAATCGCAACCTTTCAGGTGGAACCCGCAGTGGGCTATTCCGGCTATCTCGGTCGCGACATCGCCAGCGCGCTCAAACTTTCCGGTGACGCCGCCAAACAGTGCGGACAGCTGATTGAGGCGCTCTACAGCGCCTTCCTTGCCAAGGACATGAGCCTGCTGGAGATCAATCCTTTGGTGCTTACCAAGGACGGACGTCTTGTGTGCCTGGATGCGAAGGTCAACTTTGATGACAACGCGCTCTTCCGTCACAAGGATGTTCAAGCCCTGCGCGATCTTGACGAGGAGGATCCCAAGGAAGTTGAAGCCTCAAAATTCGATCTTTCCTACATCAAGCTGGATGGCACCATCGGTTGCATGGTCAACGGCGCCGGTCTGGCCATGGCGACCATGGACATCATCAAGCTCTATGGTGAGGAGCCAGCCAATTTCCTCGATGTTGGCGGCGGAGCGAGCAAGGAAAAGGTTACGGCTGCGTTCAAGATCATTATCTCAGATCCGAACGTCAAAGGCATTCTGGTCAATATCTTTGGCGGCATCATGAAGTGCGACATCATCGCGGAAGGCATCATCGCCGCAGCCAAGGAAGTCTCCTTGAACGTACCGCTGGTGGTGCGGCTGGAAGGGACCAATGTGGAACTCGGCAAGAAGATCCTCGCCGAGTCCGGCCTTCCTATCGTGTCAGGCGACGATCTCGCCGACGCCGCCCAGAAAATCGTCAAAGCCGTTAAGGGATCCTGAGCATGTCTATCCTTGTCGACAAGAACACACGCGTCATCTGCCAGGGTTTTACCGGCAATCAAGGCACCTTCCATTCCCAGCAGGCCATTGCCTATGGCACCAGGATGGTCGGTGGTACCTCACCGGGCAAGGGCGGTACGACCCATCTGGATCTTCCAGTGTTTGATACTGTGCGCGAGGCCAAGGAAAAGACCAGCTGCACGGCATCGGTGATCTATGTTCCGCCACCGTTTGCTGCCGACGCCATTCTCGAGGCTATTGATGCCGAAATCGGCCTGATCGTCTGTATTACCGAAGGCATTCCGGTGCTCGACATGGTTAAGGTCAAGCGTGCCTTATCGGGCTCAAAGTCGCGGCTGATCGGCCCGAACTGTCCTGGCGTAATCACCCCTGGTGAATGCAAAATCGGCATCATGCCCGGCCATATCCACAAGCGCGGCAAGGTTGGAATTGTCTCACGCTCAGGCACCCTGACCTACGAAGCCGTGGCCCAGACCACCGCCGTAGGACTTGGTCAGTCCAGCTGCGTCGGTATTGGCGGCGACCCCGTCAAGGGAACGGAACACATCGACGTGCTCGAGATGTTTCTCGCCGACAAGGAAACCGAAAGCATCATCATGATTGGTGAGATCGGTGGGTCTGCCGAAGAGGACGCGGCGGAATTCATCCGCAGAAGCCGCGTCAAGAAGCCGATGGTTGGCTTTATCGCTGGAGTGACCGCCCCACCGGGACGACGTATGGGACATGCCGGCGCCATCATCTCAGGTGGCAAGGGCGGTGCTGATTCCAAGATTGAAGCAATGAAATCAGCGGGCATTCGCGTATCGCCGAACCCAGCAGCCCTGGGCACCACACTGGTGGAACTGCTCGGCGGCAAGTGATGCATTTTGCCCTGCCATGAAAGCCCCTCTATAGTCAGAACGCTTAGGGGGGCTTTTTCATGCGCAAGTTTCGTCCAGCAATCATCGCTTCGGCACTGCTGCTCGCAGGTTGCAGCGCCCTGACCAGCCCCTTTGCGCAACCCCAAAAGCCGCCGCCGGCCTATGTGGTGTTCTTCCCCGGCCACAGCACGATGTTATCGGCGAACGCCAAACATATTATTGCTGATGTTGCCACAGCAGAAACACAAAATTCCAACAGTCTGATCGAAGTCTCTGGCCCCAGCACCAAACTCGCCCCGGGCTATGACCCGCGTTATGCCCAGCCTCGAATCAATGCCGTGATCGACGAACTCCTCGCTGATGGGGTGCCCCAGAACCATATTGCAGAGAGCTCATCCTTGAGCTCGGCCCTGGAAGCGGATGTCACGGGCGACCAGCGCGTGGTTTTGCATTTGGTTCGCGCCTCACGCTGAGCCTTGGGACGGGTGCAACCCCGGTCCACTCCTTCGCCCAGACCGGATTTGATGGGAAATTGTCTCTCCCGCCACCTCCTGTTAAGCCAGATGTCGCAAAGATAACATTATCGAAGGCGTGCAATCGCTTTCGGGATGCGCTAAAGGCGGGGGCTTTCTGCACCCGCGCCCTTTCTGATGCGGCTGTTCGAGGACGGGCCCGACCCAACAAGCCGGCCCAACATGCTGAGATGACGAGTCAATCCGATCCCGCTGTCTCCAATTCGATTCTGGAGACGACGTCCTTCTTGTTCGGCAGCAATGCCGCTTTCGTTGAAGATCTGTACCGCCAATTTCTTGAAAACCCAGCGAGCGTTGAGCCCAGCTGGCGCGACTTCTTTCTTACCCTCGGCGAGAAGGCACTGTCGCCAACCCAGCTCGGCAGAGGCCCTGCGTGGCGCCGGGATCTTGCTCCGACCCTGGTTCGTGACGAGCTGACCGATGCGCTAACCGGCAACCTGACGGTCACCTCTTCGTCCCAGGCCCCCACTTCTGCGCTGAACGAGCAGACGCTGCGGGCTGCAGCGCAGGACTCGATCCGCGCCATACAGCTGGTACGAGCCTATCGCATCATCGGCCATCTAGCGGCCAAGCTCGACCCGCTCGGACTGGCGGAAAAGCCTCATCTGCCGCAGCTGGAGCCCTCGTTCTATGGCTTTGGCGAGACAGATCTTGACAAGCCGGTATTCATGGACGGCGTGCTCGGCCTTTCCATGGCCAAGCCACGGGAGGTCGTCGACCTTCTCACCCGCACTTATTGCGGCCGCATCGGTTACGAGTTCATGCACATTACCGATCCGGAACAGAAAGACTGGCTGCAGCGACGGATCGAAGGGCCCGATAAGGAGATCTCGTTTACTCCCGAGGGCAAAAAGGCGATCCTCAACAAACTGGTCGAGGCCGAGGGCTTCGAAAAATTCTGCGGCCTGCGTTTCTTGGGCACTAAGCGTTTTGGCTTGGATGGCGGAGAGGCCGTAATCCCGGCGCTCGAGCAGATCATCAAGCGTGGTGGCCAGCTCGGCGTGCAGGAGATCGTCGTTGGCATGTCCCACCGTGGACGGCTCAATGTTCTGGCTAACGTTCTTGCCAAGCCTTACCGACAGATCTTTCATGAATTCCAGGGAGGCAGCGCCAATCCCTCCGAGGTTCAGGGCTCCGGCGACGTCAAATATCACCTTGGCGCATCTTCAGATCGCGAATTTGACGGCAACAAGGTTCATTTGTCGCTCACGGCCAATCCCTCACATCTGGAAGCCGTCAATCCCGTCGTCCTCGGCAAGGCTCGCGCCAAACAGCGTCAGCTCGCGGACAATATTGAGCGCTCCAGTGTGATGCCCTTGCTTATCCATGGCGATGCCGCATTTGCCGGGCAGGGCGTGGTGTCCGAGTGTTTTGCCATGAGCGGGATCAAGGGCTTCCGCACCGGAGGCACCATTCATGTGATCGTCAACAATCAGATCGGCTTTACAACGGCACCGATCTACTCACGTTCTTCGCCCTATCCGTCCGACGTGGCGCTGATGGTTCAGGCACCCATCTTCCATGTCAACGGCGATGATCCGGAAGCGGTGGTGCACGTTGCACGTATCGCCGCAGAGTTCCGTCAGCTGTTCCACAAAGACGTCGTCATCGACATGTTCTGCTATCGGCGCTTCGGTCATAACGAGACCGACGAGCCATCCTTTACCCAGCCGCTGATGTATCGGGCCATCAAGGACCATCCTACAACGCTTGAGCTCTATGCGCGTCAGCTCGTCAGCGAAGGCACATTGAGCGACGACGACGTGAAGGCGATGAGTGATGCCTTCAGTCAGCGCCTCGATGACGAATATCAGGCGTCCAAATCCCATCGTCCCAATCGTGCCGACTGGCTCGATGGACGCTGGCAGGGACTTTCGGCGGCACCAGAAGGCGACCGCCGCGGCGACACAGCTGTCGCCGATGCACTCTTGCGCAAGGTGGGCACGGCCCTGACCACCATTCCCGAAGGCTTCAATGCTCATCGCACCATTGTTCGGCAGTTGCAGGCCAAGGCGCACATGTTTGAGACCGGCGCCGGGATCGACTGGGCGACAGCTGAGGCCCTCGCGTTAGGAACCCTGCTTGAGGAAGGCTATCCCGTACGCCTTTCCGGCCAGGATTCAGCCCGCGGCACCTTTAGCCAGCGCCACGCCATGCTGGTCGACCAGCAGACGGCGGCGCGCTACTTCCCGCTCAATCACATCAGTGACAGCCAGGCCGAGTTCGAGGTGATCGATTCTCTGCTCTCTGAAGAAGCCGTCGTCGGCTTTGAATATGGCTATAGTCTGGCCGAGCCGCGTGCGCTTGTACTGTGGGAGGCGCAGTTTGGTGATTTCGCCAATGGGGCACAGGTCATGATCGACCAGTTCCTGTCATCCGGGGAAATGAAGTGGCTGCGCATGTCCGGGCTCGTCCTGCTACTTCCGCACGGCTATGAAGGTCAAGGCCCGGAACACTCATCGGCCCGGCTTGAACGCTACCTCCAGCTCTGTGCGCAGGATAATATGCAGGTGGCAAACTGTACGACGCCTGCCAATTATTTCCACATTCTGCGCCGTCAGATGCACCGCAAGTTCCGCAAGCCATTGATTCTGATGACGCCGAAGTCCCTTCTGCGTCACAAGCGGGTGGTATCCAGCCTTGAAGAATTGGGACCGGGATCGAGTTTTCACCGCGTTCTGGACGATGGCGCCGAGCGCGATCCCTCCTCCACCCTCAAACTGGCGGCGGATTCCGATATCCGTCGGGTCGTGCTGTGCAGCGGCAAGGTCTATTATGATCTTTTCGAGGCGCGCGAGGAACTCGGCGAGCAACGCATCCAGCTGCTGCGTGTGGAGCAGCTCTATCCTTTCCCAACCGGACCGCTGGGTCAGGCACTTGAACGCTTTGACCGGGCGCAGATTATCTGGTGCCAGGAGGAACCGCAAAACCAGGGAGCCTGGAGTTTCGTCGCACCGCGGATTGAAAAGGTGCTGGCCGATCTCGGACGTAAGGATCGTCCGCGCTACGTCGGCCGCCACGAATCGGCGTCAACGGCAGCGGGCCTCATGAGCCAGTATGCCGCTGAACTCAAGGCCTTCCTGAACGAAGCGTTGTCACTTTGAGTAGGACCGGCACAACCGTGCCGCATATGAAGCTCGCCTATCGAGTGGTTGGTCCGCGTCTGTATATCCGCCATCGCGCGAAGCGCGCATGGCGCAAGGCGCGTGACGGCCATGAAGGCGAGCTAAAGCTCCTCTCGTCCATCGTCCCGCGGGATCGCGTGGCAATCGACGTCGGAGCCAATCGCGGCAATTACACATTTTTCCTCTCGCATCTGGTTCCCAAGACAGTCGCCTATGAACCATCACCGCCCCTGGCGCGCTTTCTGCGCGAAGCTTGCCTGACCGGCGTGGATGTACGTGAAGCCGGAGTCTCCGATCAGTCGGGAATGCTGACCTATTGTGTTCCGCTGAACCGACACTCTCGCCCGCAATACAATATCGGCTATCTCGGCTCAGGACTTCCCGCTGGCACCCCCGGCATCGAACTTCCCGTTCGAGTGGTACGACTGGACGAGGAAAATCTCGGAGACGTCGGCTTCATCAAGATTGATGTCGAGGGCCACGAATTCCAGGTGATCGAGGGTGCCCAGGGGCTGCTGCGCCGCTGCCGCCCCAATCTGCTGGTAGAGATTCTCGAGGGACGCGGGAACAGACCGCAGATTATACAAAATCGCACGGCCTGCCTGCTGGACCGCCTTGGCTATGAGATTTATGTCTTCGCGCGTGGTGCCTTGATGCCGCTAAGCGATGCCCCGTTGAGCCAGAATACGATGAACTACATTTTCCTGCCTCGGAACATGGCAGGACCTGGAGACCTTAGATGAGCATAGAGATCAAAGTTCCCGCCATGGGTGAGTCGGTGACAGAAGCAACGGTGGCCCGTTGGTTCAAGAAAGAAGGCGAGAAGGTCGCCCGCGACGAAGCCTTGTGCGAACTGGAAACCGATAAGGTGACGGTCGAAGTGCCCGCTCCCTCCGAGGGCATCCTCGACGTGATCGCAGTAAAGGAAGGCGAGACCGTTGAGGTCGGGAGCATTCTGGGACGCATTAGCGAAGGCGCAAGCCCGCGTACTGCGGACACCAAGACCGCAGACACTGCCGCGCCAAAGGCCCCGGCAAAGCCGGCAGTGCCGACCGCGGCCAAGGCTGCAACGAAGCCTGCCGGCACAGCCGGCACAACGCCCGCCACCGCAGCGCAAATGCCATCGGTACGGCGACTGGCCGCTGAAGCAGGGCTTGATCCGGCCGCGGTTCAAGGCAGTGGCAAGGACGGCCGGGTGACCAAGGGTGACATGCTCGCAGCACTTGAGGCACGGACGGGGGCGCGCGAAGCATCGCGTCCGGCCTCCCCTTTGCCTGGGCCACGGGCGAATGCGGAGCGTGAGGAACGGGTGGCAATGACCCGCCTGCGCCGCACCATCGCCACCCGCCTTAAGGAATCCCAAAATACCGCGGCTCAGCTCACCACCTTCAATGAAGTGGATATGAGCCATGTGATGCAGCTACGCGCCACTTATAAGGATGCCTTTGAAAAGAAGCATCATGTTCGCCTTGGCTTTATGGGTTTTTTCGTCAAGGCCTGCGTAGCCGCGCTGGAAGAACTGCCCAATGTCAACGCCGAGATCGAAGGCAACGACATCATATACAAAAATTACTACGACATCGGAGTTGCCGTCTCGACCGAGCGTGGCCTCGTTGTTCCGGTCGTGCGGGATGCCAAGTATAAGACGGTGGCAGGAATTGAGGCGGCGATCAGCGATCTGGGCAGCCGTGCGCGCGACAACAAGCTGAAGCTAGAAGAGCTGCAGGGCGGTACGTTTTCGATTACCAATGGCGGCGTTTTTGGCTCCTTGATGTCGACGCCGATCCTCAATGCCCCGCAGTCGGGTATATTGGGCATGCACAAAATCCAGCCCCGGCCGGTTGCCATTGGCGACAAAATTGAAATCCGGCCGATGATGTATCTGGCCTTGTCCTATGACCATCGCCTGGTGGACGGGCGCGAGGCGGTAACCTTCCTCGTCCGCGTCAAGGAATACCTCGAAGAGCCACAGCGTTTTCTTCTCGATCTCTAATACCGCGGGCGACGCCCGGCATAAGCCGGGCCCGTCACCACCACCAGGAAAGTACCTTCGATGTCCAATAGCTTTGATGTCGTCATCATTGGCGGCGGGCCAGGGGGCTACAATGCCGCCATTCGCGCCGGTCAGCTTGGTTTGAGCAGCGCCTGCATTGACAAACGCGGCACGTTTGGCGGGACTTGCCTCAATGTGGGCTGCATTCCATCAAAGGCCCTGCTGCACACAAGCCACCTTTATGATGAGGCCTTGAACCACCTGCCAAAGCTCGGCGTCAAGACCAAGGTCGAACTCGATCTCGCGGCTATGATGACTCATAAGACTTCGGTCGTAGGTGACCTGACGAAGGGCGTCGAGTTTCTGCTCAAGAAAAACAAATCCGAAGCAATTGTCGGACAGGCTCGGGTGCGAGCTCCCAACCGCGTTGACGTCAAGCTGGCAGACGGCACCATTCGTGAACTGACCACCAGACATATCGTTATCGCGACAGGGTCGGACAGTGCCACGCTCCCCGATATTGAGATCGATGAGGACCGCATCGTCTCCTCGACCGGAGCACTGTCCTTGAAGCAGGTACCTAAAAGCCTGGTGGTGGTTGGCGGCGGCTATATCGGCCTTGAACTGGGGTCGGTATGGCGGCGTCTTGGCAGCGACGTCACCGTGGTTGAGTTTCTTGACCGTATCACGCCCGGGCTGGACGGAGAGATCGGTAAACAGTTCCAGCGGATTTTATCTCGTCAGGGCATGAAGTTCCAGCTCTCGACCAAAGTGGTAGGTGTCGAACGCAGCAAGGATGGCCTTGAAATTCGCATACAGCCAGCCGGCGGCGGTGAAACCAAGAGTCTGCACGGTGATGTCATGCTCGTGTCCATCGGACGACGTCCGTATACAGATGATCTTGGATTGGGTGACGTCGGAGTTGCCCTCGATGCCCGCGGACGCGTCGTCACCGATGTACACTTCAAGAGCAACATACCGAGCATTTGTGCGGTCGGCGACGTGCGCGAAGGAGCCATGCTCGCACACAAAGCCGAGGACGAAGCTGTGGCCTGTATTGATCACATCGCCGGACGCTTCGGGCATGTAAATTATGATGCGATACCGGCTGTGGTTTACACGACACCAGAAGTGGCAAGCGTGGGCAAGACCGAGGAGGAGCTTAAGGCCGCTGGCGTCAGCTACAAGATCGGTAAGTTTCCCTTCACCGCCAATGCCCGCGCCAAGACCATTGCCGCCACCGAGGGTTTTGCCAAGGTGATCGCCGACGCCAAGACCGATCAGGTCCTTGGCGTGCACATCATTGGGGCTGAAGCCGGCAACCTCATTCAGGAGGCCGCCCTTGCCATCGAAATCGGCTGCGCCTCCGAGGACATTGCCCGTACCAGCCATGCCCACCCCACGCTGACAGAGGCAGTGCGCCAGGCGGCCATGGGCGTGGAAGGCTGGACGATGCAGATGTAAGGCTCTGCCAAGGGTCGCGCCCGGAGCAAGTTTTGCTTCGGTTACGCTGATAAAGCGGTATAGTTCCCTGAAGCAACGAATCGAAAGGAGGTGGTCCAGTGTCTCATTGTCATGACCTGCGGCGTCTTGGTGCCGCGAACTGGATCGGCTTTTCGGGCCAGGTCCTGGTCGCATAAAGCAAGTAGTCCGTGCGGGCACTTACCCCGCAGCAGGCAATGGAAAGGCGGTCCGCGTCTGGCGCGGCCGCCTTTCGGCTTCTGGTACATCTGTCACGCAGGCAGAAAATGGTGCGGACGGCCGGACTTGAACCGGCACAGGCCTTTCGACCCTGCGGATTTTCATAGCACTTCGGCTTTCGCCGCCGGCATCAAAATATCCGATACTGAAATGGCCGACCCCAACATCGTGCGTGAGCCATTCCATAGCGCATGGGATTACACCATCAGGTCCAGAGAAAAGTGACGTAGTAATTTGGCGACACAGCCTTTGGCTTCGGGCACAAGCGCGAGCCTCGCAGCTAGCCATGCCTCGATCCCGCCTTCCAGCACGTCGACGGCGACACCCGCGCTGCGCAGCCGTGCAGCGACGCCCGGACTTATCCTTGCGCCTGTCTGACCGATGACAGTGGCATTACGATCTCACAATTCCGGCACCCATTCGACGACGGTCTCGGCGTTGCGCTTCAGGGACGCGGGAATGAACCGCTGGTCAGCGGCAAATTCCTCTGGAGTGCGAACATCGATGCTGGCCGGGTGTCGGGCAGTGCCGGTGAGACCGGAAAACTTGTCGAGAGAGATCGTGTCGATTTCAGACATGCGGTGTCCTTACGTGAAGCCCGACGCGATACTTCAGCATGTTGTCCCTTGGGGTGACCGCTTTTCCCATGACTTTTGAGTACAGCCAAAGCAGGGACTTGTTTATGCTTAGATGCGGTTAACGGTTTCCGGCGTGCGCGCTTACGTCGGCACGCAGGCATTGATCGTGTTGGGATACCTCTAACGACGTTGAAAACGACCTACATGGAAGCGCTGGATTGATCCACCAGGTGTGGCGTGGTCAAATTCAACGCTGTCCAATAAGGCAAACTCACCACCGAGCCACGCCAGCAACTCCTCCCGCCCATAACGGCGAACGGGCAGCCCGCTACAGCGTTCTGGACCGGTAGGCGCAAAAGTGGCAATAATGACATGACCTTGCGGCGCGAGTGCCGCAAGAAGTTTTGACCGGTAAGCCAGCCGGTCATCTTCTTCTATTAGAAAGTGCAGAACGGCGCGGTCATGCCAGACAGCATAGCGACGATCCGGTTGCCACTCGGTAACATCGCTTACGATGCCGTGCACCGGAGCACCTGGCTTTTGACGAGCGAGTAAGTGGCCGACAGCGTTAGCGGAGATGTCGAGCACCGTGACGTCGGTGTACCCGGCTTCGACCAGAGAGTCGGCGAGCCGCGACAGGCCTCCCCCAATATCGATGATGGATGCAGAGCGTGCGACACCCGTCTGCCTGATGAGTTCCAGAGAGCGCGACGGCAATACCTCAAACCAGCTCACTTCGTTCTCGGCCTTGCGACCAAAAACATCGTCCCAATGCTGGCTTCGCCTGAACGGGCTCATTGTTGCTCCCTCTGCTTTGTTTGACCTCGAAGTACACTCCAAGGTTAACGGATTTCCGAGGTTAGTGATGTAAGCGATTGATTGGTGCGGGCGGCCGGACTCGAACCGGCACAGGCCTTTCGGCCCTACGGATTTTCGTACCACTTCGACTTTCGCCGCCGCCTGACTCAAGGCGTTTGTGGTCTGGACTATCCCTTCACCGTGCCTCGGTCGCCCGAGGGTTAGGTGCTGCCCGTCTAGTCTCTACACCTTCCCCGTGGGGGCTTGGCTCGGGATTGCCATTTCACAGGTTTCCCCGATTTTGAGCAGTTCTGCATTTGCGGTTTCCCACAAAGCACTCAATTTTCGAATTAAGTCCGTTGCGTCTACCAATTCCGCCACGCCCGCAAGTGGCTAATTCTATAGCCTTCCGCCGATGAGTCGCCAAGAACAAACTGGACCGGGGCTAAACCTCGGCACTCGAATCCTCACTCTTGCCTTTGGGCTTACTACGCTTTGGCTTACGGGCGTTGATGGCTTCGGCATCCAGCGAGTTCTTAAAGTGAGAGGCGTAGTAGTTCTCGATCATCTCGATACTGGTCGGGCAGTTGTTGGCTACCTGATAGATGTCTGCGCCTTCCATGAGGTGCATGCAGATATACGTGTGACGTTGCTATAGACCGTGCGGCGTTTGCCTTCATGACCTGCTTTCAGGTTCAACTCATCGAGGAGCGCACTAAATAACTCACGCCGTAACTTCCGAAAAAGGCGCCTAGTGGACCGGCCGTTATCGCACTTCCAGAAGCGCTGAAACAGGGGCACTCGCGAGGCATGCTCTCACAGAAGTGGACGCCGCGCTTCCCACGAACTTCGATTTCGAGGATGCGATGATCGGTCGCGTCGTCAGGACACATGCCGGTATCGACCATGAGTGGCACGAAGTCATGAAGATTTCACAGACTGTACGCCAGCGTTCATTCTTGCCGCCTTCCGCGCGTTCGAACGTGACCTTGTAGATCTGTTTGCATTCGGTCGGAGAGAACCACGTCCAATGCGTGATCTTGCCGGAGCTTTTGTAGGGTGGTGAAATGTTCGGCAGGTAAGGCAGCCAGCCGTACGGTTGGCGGGTTTGAAGCACCTGCTGTAGGCAAACGATTTCCTGATGGAGCGTGCCGCGCACCGAGGGCGGTGTCTTCGCATCCCCACCCTCCGCACGCCCCGTCTTCATTCGGTGGATACAGTAGTCCTCCGCCAAGCTGAGGACTGGCTTCAGTGACACGGTGACGCCCTGGAACTCCAGCATGTCGGTGGTGATGGGGTTTTCTGTTTTCATAACTAGCTCCTTCATGACTTGCGTCATGCAAACCGAACTAGCCTAAGCGGAAATGAGCCGAGCGAAGCCGTTACAGACCGCAGCCAAATGAACTGACGCGGGTTGGAGCAAAGCGACTACACGGTCACTTGGTTGCGCTCGTCTTGGTCTCGACGGCGATGAGAGCGCAGTCCCCTGTTTTCATGACCGATACCGAAGCGCCTCGACCAACAGCGCGAACGCGGGCGACGTCTGGCGCTTGCTTGGGCAGTAAAGGTAACACCCCGAAAAGGGCGGGCACCAGTCACCTAACACGCGAACAAGACTCTTCTGCGCGATCTGCTCGCGCACCATGTCGTCCGCCGCATATGCCATGCCTAAAGCGACGCCCCCAAGCCTTGCCTATCGCGGCGATGATGCGAAAGCCAAGCGAATTGTCGCGGGTCTGATCGGTGACATAGGATTTGAGCCGATGGACGCAGGAGCACTAGGCGCTGCCCGCTACACCGAACGCACTGACTCCCGCACTTACCTCGGCTAAGCCGTTCGTGTTCCATCATCAGACAGGTGATGTAGCTGCGAATAAGATTACAGATGAGCCGCGCCTCGTGTGGCTGAACGGCGATGCGTTCGCGAAGGTCGGTGCCATGGCGAACGCCTCCACCTGTGAACGACGAAAGATAGCCGTGCAAAGCACCTATTCAGCCCAGAACTTGTTCCAGCATCTTACCCCTGTGCTTGTTCTTAAGGTCCTCAGCGATGTTGTTGAAATATTTTCCCAGAACGGTGCCGCCATCGGTTTCCATGCCCTTGAACGCCGGCGAGACCGTTTTCAGCAGCCAAGGACTCTCCTGAACCGCGGGGCGAGCATGTCCCTGCGTTAGCAGGTTTTCCGAAGTCGCTAATGGCCGTTGAATAAGATCGACGACTTGCTCGTCGAGTGATTTGACACGTTCGGGAACGGCGATGGGCACGACTTCGTGCAGCGTTACCAAGTCCGGTGGCCGGATTTCATATCCGCTGTTGTGTTTCGTCAAA
>JAJZGY010000068.1 GCA_021804785.1 Pseudomonadota bacterium
CGGAAAAGTCGAAATAGCGTCCGATTTCGTGTGTCAGGACATGGCGCAGGACCGCAGCGAGGGCATGCTGCTGCATTTCCGCATAATGAAGGGTCGCTCGCCGAAAGAGAAAAATCATGCTCGGTTCCGCTCCGGTCAAGTTTGCAAGGCGTGGTGCGCGCGGTGCGCCTCGATAGACGCCGAGCAGCTGACTGGTCTGCGATAAGCCTAGCTGTTGCAGGGTCGCGGCGTCGGGTTCTTCTGCATTTACGAAAATGATATCTCCAGTGAGCGCGCGGAACTCCTCAGGCAGCGCGGCAAACTCTGTGCGCGCCATGCTCTGCATGTCATCTAGGGAGGGTTCGTCAAACCGGGGCGCTCATGGTATGTCCCGGTTTGGACCTGCCACAGGAGAACAGACATGCAGAAGCTCGATGGCGCGGCACGGGAGGTGGCATTGGCCAAACTCCACGGCTGGACCCTCACCTCAGGCCGGGATGCGATTGTGAGGACTTTTGTCTTCAAGGATTTCAACGCCGCTTTCGGTTTCATGACGCGAAGCGCCCTTCTCGCCGAAAAGCTCGACCACCATCCGGAATGGTTCAACGTCTATAACCGTGTCGAGGTTACACTCTCGACCCATGATGCTGAGGGATTGACGGAGAACGACGTTGCGCTGGCCATGGCGATGAACGCCTTTGCGCATCAGACCCAGGCCGGGTGAGGCGACTGCCCAGGCATGAGGTCTGGTCCGTATAGAGGCCAAGATCATCCCTCTTCCTGCCCGATCAGCGGGGGATCAGTGCGGATCTCGGCCGGCGTCTTCTCAAAGCGTATCGGCGGACGCATGGCGCGATAGCGCCCTTCACTTGGATGATTTCGCAGCTGGAAGAATTCGACCGCCTTCAGGTGTGGGTCCTCGAGAACCTCGTCAAGCGTATTGGCGCGCATAATAGGTATGCCGTGCTCCTGCCCTAACGCCATCCACTCTTCGGTGGTTCGCGTCGCTGCTGCTTCCTTGAGCATGTCGTAATAGACGGTAACCCGACTGCCCTTGGGCGCATTGAGGAAGCGCTCGGATTCATATGCATTGCCGATGCCGCCCAGGGCGAGAAACTTTGCACTGGCCTCGCGGCTTACCGGCTGGATCACGATATGACCGTCTTTGGTGCTGAGCGGCCGCCGATCTGCCGCCAGCGCCGGCGTATGGCCGATGCGCCCCTGTGGCGGTTCGAAGGTCTTTCCGTAAAGATGTTCAATGAGCAGAAAATGCGTGAAACTTTCAAACATTGGCACTTCGACAAACTGGCCTTCGCCCGTTCGTTCACGGTGGAACAGGGCTGCCAGAGTGGCATAAAGGGCGTGCAGGCTTGATACCTTGTCGGCTAGAAAGCTCGGCATCAGCCGCATCTGCGGATTGCCGTCGACGCGCGGCAGCAGATCCGCGGCGCCACTGGCACCTTGAACCAGGTCGTCAAAGGCCTGGCGACCGGCGTAAGGTCCGTTAGACCCGTAGCCAACGCAATGGACATAAACAATCGTGGGATTGAGCTTGCGCACGGCTTCATACTCGAAGCCCAGACGTTCGATCGCGTCAGCGCGAATGTTATGAATGAACACCTGGGCGGTAGGGATCAGATCTCTGAGGCGGTCGCGATCGCTCTCACGCTTGAGATCCAGCACCAAGCTTTGTTTGTTTCGGTTGAGAGCCATGAATACCGAGCCCATTTCGGGATGGGTGGCGTGCTTGCCACTATGGCGCTGGCGGTCACCGTTTGGAGTTTCGATCTTGATGACCTCTGCACCCAGATCGGCCAGTGTCTGGGTGGCGTAGGGGCCGAAAATGAACTCGGTCAGATCCAGCACGCGCACTCCCGCCAGCGGCCCGTCCGCCTTGCCTGTCATGGGTTCCTCCGTAGGTGTCTGATGACGTTTGATGAAAGAGTAGGCGCAAGGAGCGGTTCGGGAAAAGGGGGCCCAGCGGATTTCCCGCCGAAGTGGACAGTGGACGCGGTCGGCGCCGCTCATGGGGAAGACTGGATGGTTGATGCCCGGCGCCCGCCATGGAAGAACTGTGGCGGTACTCCTGCAGGGATAGTGAGTCGGCGATGCAGCTCCACTTGTCTTCTTGGCCCGAAATCGATGGCTATCTGAAAAAATCCAAGGCCATTCTGCTCCCGATAGGGTCCACCGAGCAGCACGGCCCGAACGGCCTTTTAGGGACGGACGCACTCTGCCCGGAAATAATCGCGCGGCGCGCCGGTGACGAAGCGGGTTTCCTCGTCGGGCCCACGTTTAATGTGGGTCAGGCACAGCATCATATGGCTTTTGCCGGTACGATCACCCTGCGGCCCTCGACCATGATTGCGGCAATGTGCGATTGGGCAGCGTCACTTGCCCGCCATGGCTTCACCCGTCTCTACTGGTTGAACGGACATGGTGGCAACATCAACACCATCAATGCGGCATTCAGTGAGATCTATCACGGCATCACTTTTGCCGAACCCGGTTCCAACCTACCGCCGCTGCGTTGTCAGTTGCGCAACTGGTGGGAGCTGCCTGGCGTGATGGACATTTGCAAACAGCTTTTTCCCGTGGGCGAGGGTAGCCATGCAACTCCATCTGAGGTCTCAGTGACCTATTTTGGATATCCCGAGGCGATCAAGCACGTGGAAATGACCCCTAAGATTGCACCATTGGGGCCAATCTTTGATGCTGAGGATTATCGTCGGCGGTTCCCTGATGGCCGTATCGGGTCGGATCCCAGTCAGGCCTCGGCAGCGGCCGGCGAAACGATCGTAAAGGCAGCGGTCAAAGCCGTGATCGCTGAGTTTGAGCGATTTGCCCAAAGTTGAGAGGGTGGTCGGTCCGTTAGCGAAAGAACCTGGCCCATGAGAGCGTTGCAGTTCGACCGGACCGGTTCGCTTGAGTACCTTAAATTCGTTGAGCTGCCGGCTCCAGTGTTGTACCCGGGTCAGGTGCTGGTTCGAGTCGCTGCCGCCGGCATCAACCCATCCGATGTCAAAAATGTTCTAGGGCGCTTTGCCTACACGAGACTTCCACGCGTCCCCGGGCGTGATTTTGCGGGCGAAATCGTAGCAGGGCCCTCCTCGCGCATTGGGCAGTGCGTATTCGGCAGCGGCAAGGAACTCGGATTTACCGTTGATGGCAGTCATGCCGGCCTTGTCCTGGTTGCCGAGGACGGGGTTGTGGCTTTGCCGGAGGTTCTGAGTGCCGCGCAGGCAGCAAGCCTTGGTGTGCCATATGTGACAGCATGGGATGGTCTGCAACGGGCAGGCGCGGAGGCCGGCACCCGTGTTCTCATTATTGGGGGGGGAGCCGTTGGGCGCGCCGCTCTTGCACTTGCCCAGTGGCGCGGTGCCGAGACCGTCATCGCAGTGCGCCGCACGGAACAGGCGGAGGAATTGGCGGCGGCGGGCCACAAGGTGGTCCTGCTCGCTGCGGAGACGCTGAGCGGCGCGTTGCCGTCCGGCATTGGCGTGCCTGCGGATGTTGTTTTCGATACCACTGGCGCTTGGACCGCTGACTGCATTGAGGCGCTGGCGGCCTTCGGTCGGCTCGTGATCATTGCGGCGCCCTCAAGCGGTAAGGTGGAACTACCGACCTTGAGCCTATATCGCCGCGGCGGCAGCCTGATCGGCGTCAACTCTCTGCTTTACGATACGCGTTCCTGTGCACGGGTTCTCGAGCGGTTGGCACAGGGCTTTGTGAGCGGAGAACTTGCAATGCCCTGCCATCCTGTGGAGTGGGCCGCAGCGGATGGCGTTGCGGCCTACCGGGCGCTGGAGCGGGGCGGCAGCCAGAAAATCGTGCTCACAGGCTTTGCCAGCTAAGCAGTGCCGGACGCAGGCGGCGACGTCATGGCGCCACCTGGTGGTGTCCGCCAGACATAGCGAATGTCAGGAAGTCTTTCCTCGTTGCGCGATCCGTCCGTGAGTTCGGCGATCGTGAAGCCGCGACGTTCATAGAACTGACGGGCACGTCTGTTACTTGCAAAACACCACAGCTGAAGGATGCCTTGGGACACCACCTTGCAGCGCGCCAACAACAGGTCGCCACAGCCCTGGCCCTGCTTGTCAGGGTGCACGTACAGGTGATTGAGCCAATCGCCATGGCAGGCGGCGAAGCCGCAGACAGTCCCTCCCGTTGCGGCGACGAGGATCTGTTCGGTTCGAAAGCAGGCGCTGATAAACTCACGCTCTTCATCTGGACTGTGCAGTCGTGGCAGGAATCTCAACTGCTCCCTGGCCGCGCTGAAAATGGCTGCCACCACGACTGTTTCGTGCGGTTGTACCGGGCGAATTGAAATTTTAGCATCCATCGCTTGGAACTATAGGCGCGGGCCTTGACTTGTGGAAGCTTGCGCCCAAACTCTCGCCCGATCCCAGGGGCGCTTCGATGAACGAAGCTGAGATCCGCTGCGGCGGGGTCCCTTAGAACCTGATCCGGTTAAGACCGGCGTAGGGAGCGGATGGCGGCAAGGCCACCCTCACACGCCGAAGAGAGGTGGCCATGAACGAAATTCTCCGTAACCCCAGTGTCGTCAGCAATGACATGGTGACACGAGGACCCTTGCCGGGTTCGCGCAAGCGGATCGTCAATGGCGTGCCGTTTCGTGAGGTACCTCTGTCTGGGGGGGAGCCCTCCGTGCTCCTTTATGACACGTCTGGGCCCTATACCGATGAGGGCGCCCAGATCGATATTTCTCGAGGGCTTCCGTCCCGACGTGCTGACTGGATCACGGCGCGTGGTGATGTGGAATGGTATGCCGGACGTGTGCGTCTGGCGCAGGATGACGGGTTGAAGCCTGGTGAGGTTCTCGGTGTTCCGCAATTTGACCGCGGATCGCGGCACCCCCTGCGGGCCAAAAGCGGGTGCAATGTCACCCAGCTGCACTACGCGCGGCAGGGTTTGATTACCGACGAAATGAAATTTGTTGCCGCACGCGAAAATCTGGGACGTTCCGAACTGCGGGATGGAAATTCTTTTGGAGCGGCGATGGTTGATGAGATCACGCCCGAATTTGTGCGCGATGAAATCGCCCGGGGACGCGCAATCCTGCCCGCCAACATCAATCACCCCGAAACTGAGCCGATGATCATCGGTCGTAATTTCCTCACCAAGGTCAATGCCAATATCGGCAACTCCATTGTGACCTCGGGCGTTGCCGAGGAAGTCGAAAAGCTCGTGTGGGCAATTCGTTGGGGCGCCGATACGGTGATGGATCTCTCTACCGGACGGCATATCCATTCGATCCGGGAGTGGATCATTCGCAATTCTCCGGTTCCGATTGGAACCGTGCCCATCTATCAGGCGCTCGAAAAGGTTGGCGGTATCGCTGAGGAGCTGACCTGGGATATCTATCGCGATACGCTGATTGAACAATGCGAGCAGGGTGTCGACTATTTCACCGTGCACGCGGGCGTACGCCTCGCACACATTCCGCTTACCGCAGATCGCGTTACCGGAATCGTGTCGCGCGGTGGCTCGATCCTGGCCAAATGGTGCCTTGCCCATCATCGCGAGAATTTTCTCTATATTCATTTCGAAGAGATCTGCGAGATCCTCAAGCAATACGACGTCTCATTTTCGCTGGGTGACGGGCTGCGGCCCGGGTCAACGGCTGATGCCAATGATGCGGCGCAGTTCGCCGAACTTGAGACTCTGGGTGAGCTCAATCGTATCGCCCAAAGCCATGACGTTCAGGTCATGATCGAGGGTCCAGGGCACGTACCGATGCACAAGATCAAGGAGAACATGGACCGCCAGCTGAAGGTTTGCGATGAGGCACCCTTCTACACACTAGGTCCGCTGACGACGGACGTGGCCCCCGGATATGATCACATTACCTCGGCTATTGGTGCGGCGATGATCGGGTGGTTTGGCACCGCGATGCTCTGCTATGTTACGCCCAAAGAACATTTGGGGCTTCCGGACCGCGACGACGTCAAGGAGGGAGTGATCGCTTACAAGATTGCGGCCCATGCTGCCGATCTGGCCAAAGGTCATCCGGCCGCACGACTATGGGACGATGCCATGAGCAAGGCCCGCTTCGAATTCAGATGGCGCGACCAGTTTGCGCTTGCTCTCGATCCGGAAACTGCTCAAGCCTATCATGACGAGACCCTGCCGGCTGAAGGCGCTAAAATTGCGCATTTCTGTTCGATGTGCGGGCCCAAATTCTGTTCGATGAAGATTAGCCAGGAAGTGCGCGACGCCGCTCGCGGCAGCAACGATCGGTTATCATCAGAGGAAATCCGCGCGGCGATGGCTAAGAAGGCCGAGGAGTTTCGTCAACATGGTGGTGAGATCTACCTGCCTCAGGATGCCGCGGAATAGATACATACGGTCCGCTCCTGCCGTGGATTGTCCCGCGGGGCGGTGCAAGGGCCATTCTCAAGGAAGGGCTCGAGTACATGCTGGCATTTGACCCAGGCAGTACCGGATTGCTGCTTATGGATTTCCAGAACGGGATCGTTGCCCTGTTTGGTGACCAGGGAATTGTTCTTGTCGAGCGGGCGGTGCAGGCCCGGATCGCTGCGCACAAGGCTGGGATTGCCGTGATGCATGTCCGCGTTGGGCTCACGGAGGCAGAAAGTGCGGACGTTCCACCACAAAACCGTATCTTCGCAGCCACCGCAGCGAGCCGACGTTTGAACGCGGATGGCAGCAGCACGCAGATCGTCGCGTCGCTGGCACCGACGGAGGATGAAGAGGTTTTCCGTAAGCGCCGGGTGGGGGCGTTTTCGACCACGGAGCTTGGTAGCCACCTGCGTTCTCGAGGTATCGACACCTTGGTGCTTGCGGGACTTTCCACCTCGGGGGTGGTCCTCTCCACGCTCAGGGACGGCGCTGATAGGGACTTCCGTATTCTGGTTCTGTCAGATTGTTGTGCTGATCCTGATCCCGAGGTTCACCATCTGCTGATGGCAAAGGTGTTTCCACGCCAGGCGGAAGTCATTCTTCTCGATGACTTCATTGCCAGCTGTCAAGGGTGACACCGGGATCCCAATTACGAAATCCTGCTTTGCCTGCGGCGGAGGAAACGCCGGGCGCGCCGCGTCGGCCGGTACAAGGGCTGGGCAGCACGTTATGCGCACATGTAGTCCCAGTCGACGTCAATAATGGCACAAATGGGGCGTACCGCGCCGCGATAATGCCCTATTCGGTTCAGTTTGGGTTCACTGGCGGCCCGCCATCCTAACAGGGTGAAACGGAGCAATTGCTTCGCTTCCAGTCAAGGAAAGGCGATATGCCATGAAAAAGTTATTTGCTGCGGCGCTAGCTCTCAGTCTTCTTGGGCCGACAGTAGCCTTTGCCCATGGTGATGGCGGTTATGGCTGGCGTGATAACAGGCGAGATGACGGCGGCGTTGCGCTTGCCGCAGGCCTTGGCATTGCGGCACTTGCGGTGATTGCGGCAACGTCACAGCCCGGGCCGAGCTATCCAGCGGGAGGGTATGCTGGCTATGGTGGCTATTACCCGTATGGGGGTTACGTGCCGGCCGCCGGCTACGGTGCCCAGTTCTATGTCAACAGTCCGGGTGCCTACTACGACTATAACGGTTGGCGTGGCTATGGTGATGGCTGGCATGGCCACGGCGATCGTCACTGGGATCGCGACGAGAGACATTGAGTTATTCGCCCGGCGCGGCAGGCCGCGTCGGGCGTTGGTCTTTAGGATCGTTCCCGCGGTTTGCGGCCGATACCCAGGTGCTGGCGCCAGAGTTTGGCCGGGATCTCTTCAACAGCGCCTTCGGGAAGCTGTCCGAGGTGAAAGGGGCCATATTGAGTGCGGATCAGGCGGGCGACCTTGCAGCCCAGATGTTCCATGAGCCGCTTGATTTCGCGATTTTTACCTTCTTTCAGTCGGATCTGGGCCCAAGAATAAGGGCCCTTGCTGCGTTCCAGGTCGGCCAAAACCGGTCCATAGCGTACGCCATCGACAGTGATGCCTTCGGCCAGACGGTCGAGAGTTGCCTGGTCGATCCGACCGAACAGTCTGACCCGATAGGTGCGCAGAAGCCCGGCGGAGGGGTGTTCGAGGCGACGGGCGATCTCGCCATCGTTGGTGAGGAGCAGTAGCCCCTCTGAATTAACATCCAGCCGACCAACCGATAGCACCCGTGGCAGACCCGGAGGCAGGTTTTGGAACACGGTCGGTCTTGCCTGCGGATCGCGGTGCGTGGTGACAAGACCTGCCGGCTTATGATAGCGCCACAGTCGGGTCTGTTCAGGCTCGGCAATCGGTTTGCCATCCACTGCAATCAGCGCCGGCGACGTGATTTTGGTGGCGGGCGTGGTGACGGTCTGACCATTGAGCGTCACCCGACCCTCGCCAATCAGCTTCTCGGCATCGCGTCGCGAGCACACCCCGGCCCTGGCCATGACCTTGGCGATTCGTTCGCCCTTATTGTCGGTATCGTCCATTTGGATTGCTCGCTCTGGCAGAAGGGACTATCGCGTAAAGCTCTCAAGCAGGGCAGGCAAGGATTATGACAGACGAGGCGGCCATGATGGTGGCTTTGGACGAGGCGCGGCAGGCCGCCCAGCGCGGCGAAGTCCCGGTCGGAGCGGCCCTGACCGATGCCGTTGGCCTGCTCCTCGCCCGTAGTGGCAACCGTATTCTTCAGCTGCGGGATCCAACCGCCCACGCCGAAATTCTTGTGCTTCGTGAAGCGGCGCAGCGATTGGGCAATGAGCGGCTGATCGGCACCACGCTTTACGTCACCCTTGAGCCTTGTGCGATGTGTGCGGGGGCGATCAGCCTCGCGCGAATCGCCCGTCTGGTCTTCGCCGCGGAAGACCCGAAGGGGGGCGCGGTGCTTCATGGACCACAGTTTTTCGCCCAGACAACCTGTCATCATCGACCGCAGCTCGAGCACATGCGCGATCAGGCCGAACCCGCGGGTGGCCTGCTCAGGGAGTTCTTTCGGGCACGACGCAGCTAACCCTGCAAGGTCGTCGTCTGGAGGACGGTGCTGTTTCCAGGTAGTCGGATCAGACGGCCGTCATGCCCCAGTTCGACACCGTGCGGTCGTGCTGCCCTGACACCGTTCAGAAACATCCGCTCCGCAGCCTGGTTGGGTAGCATTGGAACCATATGGGTGAATACAAGAAGGCGCACGCCCGCCGTATTGGCTATTGAGGCGGCATCAAGTGGGCTCGCATGGTAACCAGGAATATCCTGCATGATTTTGGCAGCGCGCAGGTTTGCGCTCATTGTCAGGGCGTCTTCCAGGGCCTTTACCATCTGCGGATTAAGCGCATCGTGCACCAGAACGTCCGCCCCCTTTGCGGCAGTGGCCAGATTTTGATCGGCGGCGGTGTCACCTGAGATCACGATACTGCGGCCACGAAAGTCGAAGCGGTAGCCATAGGCCGGTTTGACGGGATCATGTTTTACCCGGATGGCAGTAATTTTTACGCCGTCTGCCTCGAGCACCACACCAGTGCCATTATCCGGCGGGATCGTTACGGTAATCGCCTCCATCCCGGCGGCATGGAGCGCAAGCAGATCCGCTCCGTGATGGAGGGTGCGATAAGCCGTATCATGTGCATAGGCCTGGTTGAAGCCGGCAATGACCCGCTCGATACCTGGTGGGCCATACACTTTGAGCGGGGCGCTGCGGCCCGCGACCCAGCTCTGCAGATTGAGTTCACCGAGCTCGGCAATGTGGTCGGAATGAAAATGGGTAACAAAAACTCCCTCTAGCTGGCCGAGCGGCACGCGCCAGAGCAGCAAATTGCGTACGCTTGCAGAGCCGGCATCGATCACGAAGAGTTTGTCACCGGCCGCGATCAGTGCGCTCGGTCCGGCACGTTTGGGGTCGGGAAGCGGAGAGCCAGTACCACAGAGCAGGACAGCGATCTCGTTTTCACCGGCAAGGTACGGCCGCTGGCGGCTGAGCCTGTGTCGCGCAATGCGCTTGAAGAGATAAAGACCGGTCGAAGGACGGCGCCATGCCATGATGCCTATGACCAGAAAGCAAATGCCTCCAAAGCCAAGAGCCAGTGAGACATTCCACATGCGTTACCTTCTTAGCGTCAGTCCGTTCCGCTTGAGCCGCCATTCAAGGACATCTATGCGATCCTGGCCGAAAAACGGTTCGCCATCGAACACCATGGTTGGAACCCCCCAATGTCCGGCGGCTTCATGGGCGCGTTGATTATCCTGAATCATGGCTTCGTATTTTTCAGGCTCAGCTTCTATTTTGGCACGTATCATGCCAAAATCAAGGCCGGCGCGCGCCGTAGCCTGGGCGAGATGGTCGCCTTGGTGCCAGTCCTTGGTCCCGCCCCAAATGACACGGCTGACCTCGTCAAGGAAAGCAAGGCCGCGTCCAGCTTCTTCGGCGGCGCAGCCAAGACGCGTCAGCCAGTGAATATGTGGTTGATCTGGCGTCCCATGCCGGGTGGTTGGATCGATCTTAACCGGGTCAGGACTGGGCCAGCGGTAAGCTAGCCCCTGCATTTGGGCGATGCGGGCGGTATCGCGCAACAAGTAGGGTATCCATTGCGGATGCACATGGTCGAAGAACTGTGCCTGGCGCACTGCAAGTGGATAGACAGGCCGGGCAGTGATCCCGAGATCATACCGGCGTGTCAGCTCAACGAGCCGGGGTGTCGCCAGATAGGAATAGGGACTGCGAAATGACCAGAACACATCGACTTGTAGCGTCACGCTTTCCTCTCCCGGTTAAGAGCCCTGACGGCGCGGCGGGGCGCCGGACCATTGTCAGCGGCCATGAGCTTGATCCTGTGCGACGTAACTGACACGCTGTCAATCACGCTGACGAAAAGGAAGATTGTGAATGAGCCTGATCATATATGGAGGCAGTGTCTCCCCATTTGTGCGCAAAGTGCGTGTGGTCTTGATCGAAAAGGGGATCGATTACAGGCTAGATCCGGTCAATCCCTTCGCGCCGCAGCCGGAATTTCTGGCTATCAGTCCGCTCAAGCGAATTCCCGTTCTGCGTGACACAGATCTGCCTGAGCCCAATACCCTGCCTGACTCCAGCGTGATTTGCGACTATCTCGAACACAAATATCTCGAGCCCGCACTTTATCCCAAAGCTGCGTTTGCACGGGCGCGGGCACTCTGGTTTGAGGAGTATGCCGATAGTGCGGTTGCCGAAACAATCGGTCGAGGTCTGTTTTTCGAGCGTATCGTCAAGCGGATGCTGCGACAGGAACCTGATGAAGCAGTCTGTACCAAAACTTTGACACAAAAAATTCCTCCCCTGTTCGATTATCTTGAGCGTGAGATCGGGACGCGGGAATTCCTTGTGGAAGATCGCTTTTCGATCGCCGACATCAGCGTCGGTTCGATGTTTGTCAATTTTTTGCACGCCGGCGAAGTTCCATCCAAGGCGCGTTGGCCGCAGCTTTCGGCCTATGTGGCGCGCATCCATGCCCGTCCGTCCTTCGCTGGGCTCATTGCCGAGGAAAATGGCCTCATCGCACACTTTCGCACGGCTAGTTGAGCCGTTTATGGAGCAATCTGCGCCGCGTACTCAAGCCGATCATGCTCATCGTCTGTCGGCATTCCGGATCTTCGCCTATGTGCTGCCAAATCTGCCTCTGGCGGCACTGGGACTTCCTATCGTTGTGCATCTGCCGCGCTTTTACGCCAGCCGGCAGATGGGGCTGAGCCTTGCTACGACGGGACTTGTCTTCAGCCTGTGCCGCATTGCGGATGTCTTCGTCGATCCGGTCATGGGATATATCAGCGATAGGTTGCACACGCCCTTTGGTCGGCGCCGGCCGATGGTTTTGCTGGGAACGCCGATTCTGGCGCTGGGCATCTGGCAGGTTTTTGTTCCCGGCGGCCCTGTCAGCCCTCTCCACCTCAGCCTGTGGCTGTTCCTGATGTATCTGGGCTGGTCGATGGTCACCATCCCCCATCTGTCCTGGGGCGCGGAGCTCTCCAGCGACTATCATGAACGCAGTCGCATTTATGGTTGGGCCCAGGTTACGATTATTCTGGGTATGGTCGGCGTGCTCATCATACCGGCATTGCTAGAACATGCTGGCGGCTATCCTCTGGCGAGCCAGGTTCTGGCCATGGCATGTTTTGCACTGGTCTTTCTCGTGCCAGCGATCGCACTTGTGGTCGGTGTGGTGCCCGAGCCACCAGTGCTGCTGAAGACACACGCGCCGCTCTTGCAGACCCTCAGGTTTCTGCTGTTCGACGGTGCACTGCGCAGGGTGATCCTCGCAGATCTGCTGGCCTCGACATCAGCCGGAGCACTCGGGGCAATGTTTTTCTTCTTTGCTGATTTTGTCCTGCGCCTACGCGTCTGGGCAGGCACCTTGCTGCTCGCCTATTTTGTCAGTGGCATCATCTTCGTGCCTGCCTGGATGTGGCTCGCGCGGCGCCTTGGCAAAGACCGTACCTTGCGGCTGTCCTTTGCCTATTCCTTTGTTACGGTGCCGCTTTATCTCCTGCTGCCCGCCGGCCATCTTCTGCCTGCGCTGGCCATCATAGTACTCAGTGGTGCAAACTACGGCGCTCCCACCTTTTTGCTCAGGGCGATGATGGCCGATGTGGCGGATCTTGATACGGCTCATCACGGTGCCGAGCGCGCTGGCGTGATGTATTCGCTTCTGGCACTGACCAACAAATTCGGCCTCGGCTGGGCCGTTGGCATCAGCTTTACGATTCTTGCCTGGCTCGGTTTTGATCCGAAGCTGAATAATTCCGCGCCTGCGATTGAGCACATGCGGCTGTTCTTCATCCTGTGCCCTATTGTTCTGTCATTCGCCAATCTGTGGCAGCTCGTCGGTTATCCCCTCGATGAGGTGAGGCAGCGCGCCACCCGCTCCGCGGTGGAACATCAGCGTCGCAGCCAGGCAAAGGTACCGGGCGGCAGGTCTGAGAACATTCCCCTCAACTAGGAGGATTCGACACCGTGATCGAGCTTTATACCTCGTCCACACCCAATGGCTGGAAGGCATCGATGATGCCTGAGGAACTGGAGCTCGGCTGAGAGACCCACGCCATCGACCTGGGCAAGGGGGTTCAAAAGGAACCCTGGTTCCGGAAAATCAATCCCAATGGCCGCATTCCGGCGATGGTCGACCGCGATGCCGACAATCTGGCGGTATTCGAGTCG
>JAJZGY010000162.1 GCA_021804785.1 Pseudomonadota bacterium
GACGGCGCCAGGTGCGTTCAAATGAGGCTGAAGTCCATCGTCTAGGCGCAGCTCTGGACTGGTCAGCTACCACGGGACATAGCTTTGCAGCCATCTCGTGCATAGAAAATGTGGTCCATCTGACAGGATGTACCGAACATCGTTTTGCACGTCGAATTAATCTGCGTCACTCCGGTGTGTAGAGCGACGTGGTAGAACGGCTGCAATCTGCAGTGCGATAGCTCGACATGACGTCAATGGGTTTACCTGATTCGATGACGATGGGATGCTCAGCTCCGCAGTGGCTATCAACGTCCCAAGCAATTCGTGATCATGCCAGAGAGTGCCACGCATGTGGCGCTGGGCTTCGAGAACACGTGGTGACCAGGAAAACGGTCTAATGGGCAATCTATAAGGTCACTAAAATGCCAGCACTATGCTCTTTGTCAAAACTTGGCAGGGTAGCGATTCGAGGAGGCAGTTTGCCACAGGACGAGTTCATGCGCCCATGCCCGCCCAGTTCCAGGGCCTGTTTGAAGGTCATCTGGATCAGCGCGGCGTAACCTTTGGCGACAGCCTCGCGCCACAGCATGATGACGTTGATGCCCTGATAGGGCATGCCGTTATGGCGCAGCGTTCGTGTGATCCGCCCTGCCGCGTGTTCCGCGTTCTGCGGCTTGAGCCACGGCAGGGTGCCCTGCTCCAGCTCTTGCACAATGCGATTGGTGATGCGTTCGTATACGTCTTGTTTCATTGCCTTTTCTCCTTGGCTTACGGGTTGCGCTGCTGCTGCAACCCCACTGGCCACCCGGCAATGAGGGGGATGAGACCGTCACAGGCCGCAGGCGGGGTGAGGGGGATCACCCGTTTTGGCAGGGTGCTGAAAAGCGGGGATACGCCCCGCCGGAGTCCGTTCAGGGCTGCCTTGACGGATCAGGGGCCTTAAGGCCCCAAAAGATCGCGGTCTGAAGACCGCAAAATAAGTGAGGACGCAGTCCCCGGCGCCGCAGGTTCGGTGCGCGCGGCGATTTTAAGCCGCGCTATGGCTCGCAGCGATGGGTTCTCGGGAGCTGGAAGCGGCAATTCAGAAGACCGGCAATCCGGCCGTGGTCATTGCCGCTATTCGGGCGCCGGGCTTTTGTACGTTTTCGGATTGGCGGCTGGTGCCGACGATGCTGGAACTGGCGCTCAAAGCATCAGGACAGATTGATGTGCCGGTTGGCGCCTGGGATGTGCGCACAACACAGCCGTTTCCGCCGGGATGGATCGAGGGCGTCCTCCCGCCAGACCATGCCAAGCTCGGCGACGGCCCACGCCCCTGACAAAGCGCGAGGGATCGGAGGCGGGTGGCGGAAACCGGCGGGGGCCGTCCACCCCAACACGAGAGCCCGGTCCTGCCCGGCAGGACGCGCCCAAACCGGCCGGGAAATGCCCAAAATCCAGCTGATACGCCATTTTTCACGGAAAATATCCGTGAGAACTGTTTTTCATGCGCTAGAGTCAAAATTCAGGGAAGCGACATCCTGGAATCATAAGGCGAGCAACAAGGCAGATTTTTCATGACCGCGGCCCCAAAGAACCCGTTTTCAGGCCCGGTGACCGCTTTTCAGGAAAGACGCCTTCCTGAAACCGCGACGCCGGCCGGCTACAGCGCCCTGATCGGCGCCTACGGTCTCGATGTGCCGCTGCCCCGCACCTTGTCTGCCATCAGCATCCATCACCACATGCTGATGCGTGACGGCTGGCGAATCATGACGCCGCGCCATGCACCCGCCGCAAGCCTGGAAGGCCACCTGACCTTCGCCCTCAAATATGAGGGCCTCGACCTTGCGGTCCTCAAGCGCCTGTTTCTCAAAACTGGCCCGGCCCCGGTCGAAGCGATCGTGCGGGACAAGCCGACCGGCACTTACGCAAGGCGCATCTGGTTTCTCCATGAATGGCTGACCGGCACAAGGCTCGACCTGCCCGATGCCCACACCGGCAGATACGTCCCGGTGCTCGACCCCGCGATGCAATGGGACATCGATGGCCGCACCGCCCCGCGCTACCGGCTGCGCAACAACCTGCCCGGCACCCCGGACTTCTGCCCGCTGGTGTTCCGCACCAGACGGCTGGACAATTTCATTGCCGAGGGCCTGCCGCAGCGCGCCAAAGACATCGTCGCAAACGTGCCGCGTGACGTGCTCGCGCGCACCGCCGCCTTCCTGCTGCGGAAAGATTCAAAATCCAGCTATGCGATCGAAGGCGAAAGCCCGCCGCAGGACCGCATCCAGCGCTGGGGCCGCGCCATCGGGGAAGCCGGCAAGCGGCCGCTCGATCAACACGAGCTGCTGCGCCTGCAACAGATCGTCATCGGCGATGCCCGCTTTATCAGGCTTGGCTTCCGCGACGAAGGCGGCTTTGTCGGCGAACATGACCGCGAGACCCGCGCGCCGCTGCCCGCGCATGTCAGCGCGCGGCCGGAAGATCTTCCCGCGCTGATCGCGGGCATGATCGCGTTCGACCATGGCCCGGCGCAGACCCTGGACACGGTCATTGCCGCCGCCGTGCTCGCCTTCGGCTTCGTCTATGTCCATCCGTTCGAGGACGGCAACGGCCGTGTGCACCGCTATCTCATCCATCATGTCCTGGCCGAGCGCGGCTACAATCCGTCCGGCGTCGTGTTCCCGGTCTCGGCTGCGATCCTCGATCAGATCGACCGCTACCGCGAGACGCTAGAGTCCTATTCGGAGCGGCTGCTACCCCACGTCAGCTGGGAAGCGACCAAAAAATTCAGCGTCAAAGTCCTGAACGATACCGGGGATTTCTACCGTTTCTTCGATGCGACCCCGCACGCAGAATTCCTCTATGACTGCGTCAAGCGTACCATCGAGCACGACCTGCCCTACGAGACCAACTTCCTGCGTCGCTACGATGACTTCCGCCGCCGCATCGAAGGCATGATCGACATGCCCGAGCGCACCATCGACCTGCTCTTCCGCTTCCTCAGCCAAAACGACGGTAAACTCTCCAACCGCGCGCGCGAGAAGGAATTCGCGGCGCTGACGGATGAAGAAGTCAGTGCCATCGAGGCAATCTACACTGGCGCGTTTGGGGAAGCGTCAAGCACAGCCATGAATCGCAGAGGGGGAGACGTGTGAGCAAGCCTCACCCCATCAGCCTGACGGCACGCTGGAATCTGCGGGTATGAGTTCGGCCCAATCATCGAGTTCAGACTTCGCGATC
>JAJZGY010000163.1 GCA_021804785.1 Pseudomonadota bacterium
TCATGGGTGGAGCAGTTCTGCTAATGCCCCCTCTTGCAGCTTGTCGAGCGCTGGCTCTTCTTTGCCGAGGCCACCCATACGGTCAGCCTTTATTACTGGCTGCTTTTCTAGCCCGCTGATTTCTGGTTCAGCTGTGCCGCAGCCCAAGCGCGGGCAGCACGCCAATTAAACGCAGATCGCTGCCACACGCCATGGGCTAACGTCGTTTTGTCCATGGGGTCAGCCGCGCCTAAACGCGAGGCCGGGAACACACAGTGACGGCTCAAGGACGGCTCCGCGATCAGCGGCGGCTATGTTGAGAGCGCTTTGTCGCCCGTCTTCTTGATGGCCAGCAACAGGTAAGGGGCGCGCTGGATTTCGTCGATGATGGCCCGGTCGAGGCCGCGAATGAAGCCGGCGGGATCAGACTGAGCGGCCTCAAGGATCGTCTGATCATCGAGCGTGATATAGGTCCGCCCGATTTGCCCCATTTTTCGGACAAGCGTGGTCTTGCCGGCGCGGCGCGGGCCTACGATCAGGACCACCGGCGTATCAGAACGGGCTTCCTCCGCCCGTCGCTCCACAAACCGCTCGAACATGCCGTCGCCAAATCCGGAAGACCGGAACCGTCGAATTCGGCTGATTGGGGGTCAATAATCCGCCAATTGGAAGTTTATGGGCCGCGACGCTTGGAGTCCGTCCCTGGGCCGCGCGTGGGGAGGAGGTGGGATCGGCGGAGTAGGATGGCAAAAAACGGCTGTGCCAGGCTAGGCACGGGGCCGGTGCCGGGGGATAGTCAGCACATAACAAAGCCTCACGGTCATCGAAACCCAAACAGGAAGGACGCCATGGACCCTCAACCCTCATCCCAGGCCCCGAGCCCACCGACACCAGCTGCCGGTGCGGTCATCCTCGCTATTCTGGTAGTCGCTGCTGTTGCCTTCATTTACGTGAATTCGCTTCTTCACCTCACCGATTTCTGGGCCGGCTTTTTGTTTCTGACCTACTGGATGGCGGCGGAGCAGGTGCAGCCGGGCGCCTTCGTCAGCTCAGCGGTTGGGGCTGTAATCGGACTTCTGGTGGCTTTGGGCCTGCAGATGCTGCCACATCTTTACGGCAATGCCGGCGAAGCTGTTGCAGTCGTCATCATGCTGGTGGCGATCTATTTTCAGATCGTGGGGTGGGCCAAGGTTGCCTTCAACTTCTCGACCATGATCTTTCTGACCGCAGGGGCCGCGGTGCCTATTCAGGCTCATACCGATGTCATCAATGCTCTGAAATCCCTTGCCCTCGGCATCGTCTTCTTTGGTGCGGTGGTGATGAGCGCGCAGAAGCTCGCCGCGCGCAGCACCGCGGCCGCGACCACTTAGGTCGCAGTCTCCGCTCTGGCTGGAAGGCCGCCCGCCGCGTGTTGCCGGCGGGCGGCCTTCCGCCATCAACAAAGAGAATCCGCAATATCTTTTGCCAGGGACATGTCCCTCCGACAGGAGAGGGCTCGCTGCGGTGCTTTGAGACGGCGTGGGGCCAGACGATACCGATCGCTCGGCGGGGCCATATTCGTCCGGGACCACAGGGCAACCTCAGCAAGCCCGTGCGCAGAGTGCGCAGAGAAGTCATGGCCCCTTGCCCTCGGGACTTTTGCACCCACCCTATGGCGGCATAGTCGCCATGGAGGCTGCGCGTATTTCTTGCGGCGCAGACGAGAGATTACCGTCCTGGCACGTCTTCAGGGGGCATGCTCTCCTCTGTGGGCAGGGACGGGGGATCAAACATCCTTAACTTTGGCGACCACCCGCGAGCGCGCTCTTTGCCTCCGTCAGTCGCAGCTCAAGCCAGGCTTTATGTTCGCTCAGATGCTGGGTCTGGGTGGGCTCGGCGCTTGTGAGGAGCTCATCCACCTCTGCAAGCGCCTTTGTCAGGGTCAGCCACGGCACAGCCTCATCCTTGGGAAGAAGCCGCTCCGCCAGCCGTCGGTTCTGAAGGGCACGGGCCTTGTCGTCAAAGAGCTCGGGGTGCTCGATGAAGAGAAGGCGTTTGCCGAGTTGGCGCAGGCGCCGGTCAGAAAGCCCATCAAGGAGCTCGCCGCGCTCCTCCCACGGACTTTGATGAAATTCCTCAAGCAGCTTGTGATCGCGATTTGAGGTGAAGCCATCATAGATCTGCTCTTCGACGAACGCCGAAGGTTCGCGTGGTGCGAAGAGCGCTTCCTGCGCCGCGATGAGGCGCCGGCGCAGGCGCACATCTTTGGCCAGACGGGCAGCGCGCGCCTCAAGCGCGACGGGTGCAATCTCTGCCGCAGAGGTAAGACCAAGGCTCTCAGGATAGGTCATGAGGATGGGGGCAGCGTTGGTCTTGATCAGCCTGAGAGGGCGGGGCGTCGTGGCAAGCCGGCTCGAGAGTTCCTGATCGCTGAGGCTGGCAAGCTCTTCAGGCGGAACAAGAAGATCATAGGCATAGAGGTTGGCGTTGTTGTCGCGTCCTGTTCCCAGTGCCGTCAGCGCAAAACCATAGGGCTTTGCGAAATAGCTCTCGAAGGCACAGAAGATCGCGGCCTCGGTGATGATTGCGGTGGCGGCTGCCTTGGTGCCAGCCTTTAACGTTGCTGCCCACAGCTGCGGCGCTCGCAGCGCAAGCAGACGCGCCAGATGAAGCGTGGCCTCGACATCGGCCATGGCATCATGGGCGTGCGCATGATTGAAACCGTTCGCCGGAGCCAGCCGGTCGAGCTTGACGTGGGGCAGGCCCTTGTCATTCAAAGGCAGGGTAAGAACGCCAGGGGCAAGGAGCGTGGAGACCTGCACGGCCCGCATCAGGTCAGCGCGTGCATTGCCGGCACGGCTGGTCAGATAGGGATCATGGAGGGTCTGATAGAACGCCTGGCGCAGGAGCTGCTCGTCAAAGGCAATTGAATTATAGCCGATGAAGATGGCCGGAGACCAGGCGAGGAACTTGTCCCGGATGGCACGCACCATTTCGTAATGGGAGGGGTAACGCCTGTCCTCGAGCTGAGCAGCGGTGATCCTGGTGACCTTCATGGCTCCAGGAGCCGGAACGATGTGCGGCATCAGCCGGCAACGGATCTCGAAGCGCTCCACCTCCTCAAGTTTGCTGGTGGTACGGATGGCGGCAAACTGCAGGATCTGGTCAAAGGCGGTTGAGATTCCAGTGGTCTCGGTGTCGTAGAAGACGAGGTCGAGCCCGTTCACTGCCTTTTCC
>JAJZGY010000069.1 GCA_021804785.1 Pseudomonadota bacterium
TCACGGTGTTCCGGGTGAGATGGCGGCGGTCGGCGCTCCACTTGTTGAATTTGATATTGGCGCAGACGGGACTGCCAAGCCCTCGCCACCGGCGTCTCAGCCTGCCGCGGAAGTGCCGTCTGCATCCACGCACAGCGCAGTGCCACCTGTGAGGGAGGCCGCACCAGCAAGGCCCCTGCCTACGCAAACCAGCAGTCTGCCGGCAGAGGCAGCCTTTGTGACACGCAGTGCGGCTGAAAGGCCTGTCGCATCTCCAGCCGTAAGGCGAAGGGCCCGTGAGCTTGGTATTGAATTGCAGTTTGTGCCCGGTACCGGTCCAGGCGGGCGCATAAGACATCACGATCTGGACGTGTTTGTGGCCAGTGGTGGACGCTACGCCGTCATGTCCGGCCACAGGGCGGTGCGCGAGGGCGTTGAAGACATCAAGGTTATTGGCCTGCGGCGGAAGATCGCCGAGAAGATGCAGGAGGCCAAGCGGCGGATTCCTCACTTTGCCTACGTAGATGAAGTCGATATGACGGAATTGGAGGCGTTGCGCTCCCATCTCAATGCGAGCAAAAGGCCGGATCTTCCGAAACTGAGTGTACTTCCTTTTTTCATGCGTGCCCTGGCAAAGGTGCTACCCGACTATCCGCAAATCAATGCCCGCTTCGACGACGAGGCAGGGATTGTCCACCGCCACGAGGCGGTGCACGTCGGAATTGCAACCCAGACTGCAAATGGTCTTGTCGTACCGGTAATACGGCACGTCGAAGCCCTTGATATATGGCAGTGTGCAGCCGAGGTTTCTCGGCTGGCGTCGGCGAGCCGGGAAAACAAGGTCAAGGCTGAAGAGCTTCAGGGGTCGACGATCACGATCACCAGCCTTGGCGCTTTGGGTGGACTGGTTACTACCCCGGTGATCAATCATCCTGAAGTGGCCATCATCGGTCCCAATGCCATAGTTGAACGTCCAGTCGTACAACATGGGCAAGTCGTCGTTCGCAAGATGATGAATCTGTCGTCCAGTTTCGATCATCGTGTCGTTGACGGCTATGATGCGGCGGAATTCATACAACGCATTAAGGCTCTCCTGCAGCACCCAGCGCTATTATTTATGGAGTAAGCATGTCCGAGACTGTCCAGGCCAAAGTCCTCGTATTGGGAGGTGGCCCTGGTGGCTACGTTTGCGCGATCCGTTGCGGACAGCTTGGCCTTGACACCGTGCTGGTCGAGGCTGACCGGCTGGGAGGCACCTGCCTCATTCGCGGCTGCATTCCATCCAAGGCGATCATTCAGCGTGCAGGCCAGTTCGAGCAGATGGCTGCTGTTGCTGCGAATTCCTGTACCGGGATCTCGTTGACGGCTGGCCCGGTGCTTGATCTGGGCGCTCTCGTCGCGTGGAAGGACGGCATCGTCAACAGACTTAACAGTGGTGTCGCAGCTCTTCTGAAGAAAGCCAAGGTCCGGGTAATTTCAGGGTGGGGAAACTTTTCGGATGCCAAGACCCTGCACGTCGATACCAAGGACGGCTCCATAACCATACAGGCCGAGCATGTGGTATTGGCTGCGGGCTCCAGACCAGTTGAACTTGGCTTTCTGCCCTTCGGCAATAAGATCATATCCTCCAGTGAGGCTCTCGATTTGCAGGAGCTCCCTGCACACCTGCTTGTCATTGGAGCAGGCTATATTGGCCTTGAGCTCGGTATCGCATTTCGCAAGCTTGGCAGCAGGGTTACCATCATCGAGGCACAGGACAGGATATTGCCGCTCTATGATCGTGAGCTGGTGGCCCCGGTGGCGAAATGGCTAAAAAGCCATGATATGAATGTTCATCTGTCGGCCCACGCGAAGGGACTGGCAGGTGAGGCGCTTGTTGTTGAAACCTCGGATAAGAAGACAATCGAAATTGAGGCTGATCGCATTCTGGTAACCGTCGGACGGCAGCCTAACACCTCCGGCTGGGGTCTTGAAAACATGGCAGTCGATCTGGCAGGACGCTTTGTCAATGTCGATTCGCGCTGTGCCACATCGATGAAAAACGTCTGGGCCATCGGAGATCTCGTCGGTGAGCCGATGTTGGAGCACAAGGCGGCTGCTCAAGGCGAAATGGTCGCCGAAATTATCGCCGGCAACCGGCGCAGCTTCGAGCCCGCTGCCATTCCAGCGGTCTGCTTTACGGAACCAGAAATTGTCAGCTGTGGTCTGTCGCCTGCGGAGGCCGGCCCAGACGCAGTGGTAGCCCAGTTCCCCTTCGTCGCGAATGGCCGTGCCCTCTCCATGGATGCAGGGGAAGGCTTTGTGCGGGTGGTAGCACGCAGGGACAATCACCGCGTTGTCGGCATTCAGGCGGTCGGCGAACACGTCAGCGAGCTCTCTGGAGAGTTTTCCCATGCGCTGGCGATGGGCGCGGTGCTCGAGGACATCGCCGGAACCGTCCATGCCCATCCGACCTTGTCGGAAGCGCTGCACGAGGCAACGCTCCGCGCACTAGGTCATGCCATCCATATCTGACTCATCGAGCTGGCGACAGCACCTGTCCAGATTTGGGACAGTCGGCTCTCGCCGGCGGGGCTGGGCGTGACCAAGAGGGGATAAGTCCGCCTTACCTGCCCTCACCCACTTTCCATGGAACCGGCTCCTGCGTTAGCTGTTTTGGAGACGAAACGCGGAGTCACTTCGTGCGCGTCGATCCGGTCATAGCCCTGATGGATGAAATCGAGCGGGCCTATATGGCACTCGCTGAGGCCCGCGACGTAGATGATTTGCGCGCCACCCGCAGCGAGCTTGCGCGGATCGCAACGCTGCATCAGCGTCTCATCGCGACTGAGCCTACCACAGTCATTGGGGCGGCCTGTCTGCTGCGAGAAGCGGCAAGTCTTTTGCCACAGAGCCAGGCTCTATCCTGCAGCGATAGACTGCGCGAAGTCGCAGAGCATTTCGACGAAGGGCGCCGCCGCGTCGAGGATCTCATCTGGCTGCGCCGCACGGCAGAGGCGCTCAGGGCTGGCGCTTCGAATGACTTGGCGCACGCCGCCGCTGACCTCATCCGGCTGGCCGCCAAAGGAGCGTCCCGCCCGGTTTTGCTCTACCGGGCGGTTTCCTTACCCGTCGTTCTTTCAACCAAACGGCCGCGGCAAGCGCCGGCAATAACCTGCGTTCCCTGAACGGTATGGCGCCGGGCTAGCAAGCTTACGGCCGCTAATTTCCTCGCGAGGCGGTTTTGGCGGTTTCCTCCTCGTGATGCTTTTGAATGGTTTGCATTGCGGCTGACATGGCGGCGCCGATAAAGCGTTCCTTGTTATCCCTGGCCCACGACAAGGCGGTTGCGCGCGCCTGATTGGTGTCATTGATGGCAGGAACAACATAGCGCTGCCAAAGCTCGTACGATTTACGGGTCTGCTCGAAATTTGCCCAGTTATGTGCGAGCTGCAGAAAGCACCCGAACGAACCCTGTTTGGCTTGCAGTCTTCGGATCTGGGCGATGGCATCGTCGGGTGTGCCAACCACGGCTACACCTTCCTCCACGAGCGAGCTGAGCGACCGGTTCTCCGTAGCTTCTCGTCCAGCGACGGCGCTAATACCAGAAAAATATCCCTGCCATTGCTCGAAGCCGAATTTGCAGTTCTCAAAGGCCTGCGCGCGGCTCTCGGCAAGATGGACAGGGCCGACCAGCCTTAAACGCTCAGGATCCATTGTGCGGCCATGCTCGGCCGCAGTCTTTTGTGCGATCTCCCAGTTGATGCCCAGAGCATCGTAACCACCCGCCTGGGTTGCTGCGACGCACAACATGCCAAAGCCATGCTTCCCGGCCAGTTTGCCCCCGGATGGCGTTACCGAAGATGCAACTGCAATTTCCGGATAGGGATAAGTGAAGGGGCGCAACTGACAGGTTGCATCCACCAGTTCAAACCAGTCGGTCTTGATGGTAACCCGTTCGCCTTGAAATAGCCGCAAGATGACTTCCAAGGCTTCAACCATGCGCGTGCGCTGCACAGAAGGGTCGATGCCCATGGAAAATGCATCCGATGGCAGCAGGCCAGGTCCGATGCCAAACATGATGCGCCCACGCGTTTGATGATCGAGCTGAATGATCCGGTTGGCTGCCATAAGAGGGTTGTGATATGGCAACGATACCACGCCCGTACCCAATTTGATGCGGCGGGTACGTTCCGCAACGGCCGCAATAAAGAGCTCAGGGCTGGCGATGATTTCGAAGCCAGCGGAATGATGCTCTCCAATCCATGCTTCATCATAGCCAAGCCGATCGAGATGCTCGATCAACTCCATATCCCGCTGGATACAAAGCGTGGGATCTTCGTTGACGGGATGAAAGGGGGCCAGAAATATGCCGCTTCGCAGTCGCATCGTCATGGTGGAACCTTCTTTAGTATTTCGCCCGGCCAGTGTGTCTCAGAGCTTAGGCGGCGGGAAGGGGCCAATCGCCAACTCTGCCGCTAGGGCAACCTCAAATAGCCTGGATTCGCCACCTTGCGGCCCAATCAGTTGAACACCGATTGGTAGGCCAGCATGTCGTGCGGCAGGGAGGACTAGAGCGGGAGCATGAAGTGCGGTCGCGACCGAGATCCAGTTGAGGGCTGACATGTAGGGGGCCGCGATGCCGTCGACCAAGAGGGTGCGAGCAGTCATAGGCGCTGAATGGTCATGCAAAAAGGCGGTAACTGGTGTGACTGGAGCAAGTATCGCATCATAGCCCTGCCGGAAGAAACCATCGAGGACACGCTTGTAATTGTTGCGTTTGCGCCTTGCCGCATCGAGCTGCTCTTCTGTGGCACTGGCCCGCAGACGATAGCGGGCCTCACCGGTCACGTCGCGGCTTTCACTTACAAGCCGGATGTCTTCCTCGCGCCGCGCTGCCATTGCATCACGCAAATGAGCAGGAAAATTCGTAGCGACAGTTGCAATTAGAAGGTCGAGATAGTTCTGGAGCAATGCGTCGGCATTGAAATCCGGAACGGCATAATCGACTGGGAAACCGAGATCGGAAAGGCATTTTGCGGTCTGCTCGACGGCATCCTTTACACACTGCGCGAGAGGCCATCCCGGCTGCGCATTCCAGACCGCGATACGTGCCTGTGCGGCTGGACGCGGCTCTGTGACGGGCTGCCCCCTCAATACATCCCACATCAGCTTGAGGTCTTTCACATTCCGGGCCATGGGACCGGCCACATTCAGGTCAATCTCCTGGTTCATGCCGGGGCTAGGGGGAATGTGACCCTTCAGGGGCAATGCTCCCCAGCTCGGCTTGAGCGCGCAAACCCCGCAGAAATTTGCCGGATGACGCAGGGAACCGCCGATGTCGGAACCAAGTTCCAGTGGCGTGATATTAGCAGCGAGGGCCGCGGCTGCACCGCCTGACGAGCCTCCCGAGGTTCGGGAGAGATCAAAAGGATTATTGGTGGTGCCAAAGACCGCATTGTAACTCTGAAAATCGCCAAGCATTAGCGGCACATTGGTTTTCCCCCAGATCACCGCTCCTGCACTGCGGAGTCTGCCCACCAGGTCCGCGTCAGCGCAGGATCGCTCCCGAGCGGAAAATTCCGGATTGCCTGCAGTCGCCGGCATGCCGCTAACGTCGAAGCCATCCTTGATGGTCATCGGCAGGCCGGCGAGCACGCCGAGTTCCACGCCGCGAACGCGGGCGTCGTCGAGTGCGCGGGCTGCGGTGCGAGCCGTCTCCAAATCCTCTGTGATGACGGCATTCAATTTGCCGTGATGGCTGCGCTGCAGGGCAACATGCTGTTCAAGAAGTTCAAGCGCTGATATGCGTCGGCAGGCAAGATCGTCCAGCATTTTCCTTGCCGTAGCGTAAGGGGCACTCATTGCGATCTCCGACTTCCCACCTGCCCAAAATGGCATAAGCTGGTCACGCCGAGCAAAGTGGAGGAAGCCATGCGGGCCGCGGTGTTTCATCAAGCAGGTCAGCCCCTCGTCATTGAACAGATCGACGAACCCCGTCCGTCGCCACATGATTTGATATTGAGGGTTCGCGCCTGCGGGATATGTGGCTCAGATCTGCATATGACCGAACCCGGATCTGTGCTGGGGCTGCCTTCGGGCGCGGTCATGGGACATGAATTTTCTGGTGAGGTAGTGGAAGCTGGCAGCGCCGTTAAAGCCGAGTGGAGCACAGGAACGGCGGTTGTGGGTTTTCCCTATCTGTGTTGTGGAGAACAAACACCGTGCCCCAATCTTACCTTGGGGCTTGGCTCAGGCGCCTGCGCACGTGGTACAGGAATTGGACTAGGACAGAGCCATGGCGCCTATGCGGAATATGTTCGTATATCGGCAAATGCAGCATTCCGGCTTCCAGGAGGAATGAGCTACCGCGCCGGAGCTTTGGTTGAACCCTTGGCCGTTGGGCTACATGCGGTCGATATGGCCAAGCTCGATCGTGATGCCGTGGTCCTCGTTGTCGGCGCGGGACCGGTTGGGCTCGCAGTGATCATGTGGGCAAGATTTCTGGGCATACGTCACGTTCTTGTCAGCGAACGGGCAGCTGTACGGCGTCAGATGGCGGCGCGGTTCGGCGCAAGCGATGCGCTCAATCCGGATGAACCACTCGCCAGTCAGGTCGAGCGCCTGACCGGTCGCGGTCCGGACGTCATCTTCGAGTGCGTAGGCGCACCCGGAATGATCGCACAGACCATGGCTGAGGCACCACGGGGTGGACGCATTGTGGTCGCGGGTGTCTGCCAGCAGCCCGACACCATCTTTCCGCTCGCGGGCATCGCCAAAGAGCTTAACCTGCAATTTGTCCTTGGCTACCGGCCGGCCGACTTCGACTACGTCATAGCGATGCTCGCTTCGGGCCGGATCGATGGCGAGAGCATGATTACAGACACGATAGATCTGGACAGCCTGCCCGGAGCTTTTGAAGCCCTGCGTAAGCCGAGCGGTCAATGCAAGGTGATGGTGGTGAGCTAGTTGGGTCGCATCCTGCCCGAGAGTTTCAGCACGTAGCCGATCACCTGCGCTACAGCCTTGTAGTGTTCGGGTGGAATGCTCTCATCAATCTCCACAGCAGCATAGAGGGCTCGTGCCAGAGGCGGGTTCTCCACAACTGGAACTTTGTATTCCTTCGCCTTGTCGCGGATGCGCAAGGCGACTGCATCAACGCCCTTGGCTACACAAACCGGGGCAGCCATTGTTCCGGCCTCATACTGCAGGGCAACGGCGTAGTGGGTTGGGTTCATCACGACTACCGTCGCCTGTGGCACCCGGGCCATCATGCGTTGTCGCGAGCGCTCCATTCTTATCTGACGTATTTTCGCTTTGATCAAGGGATCACCGTCCGACTGACGCAGTTCCTCCTTGATCTCGTGCCGGCTCATTCGGTTGCGCTTCAGGAATTGAAAGCGCTGACTGAGATAGTCAAGAATGGCAATCAAGGTCATGACGGCAAGCGTAGCCAGCGCGATGTGCTCCGCGATTCTCATCATGTTGCCAACAAGATCGCGCGGTGACTGCTGCAAAACTGCGAGAACTTCCATGCGGTCTGGCCAAAGCACTGCCCATAGCGCCCCGGCCACAAGCGCCATTTTGACCATCCCCTTGAGCAATGAAATCCAGCCTTCGATACCGAAAAGCCTCTGAAATCCCTGCGTGAGGGCAAGCTTGGTCAGGTCTGGTTTGATCTTGTCTACGACAAACACCGGACGGGCCTGCACGACGTGCGCGGCGATACTGGCCCCCAGGAGCAGGCTGAGCGGGGCGCCGAGCAAGATCAGCAGCGTCCAGCCAATATGCCGAGCAACGGCCATGATGCTATCCGGATCAACGGCAATCTGATCCGGTCGCGAGAGAAATACCTTAAGGCCGAGAATAAAGTGCGTCCCGGCGGATGGCCCAAACAGCTTAAACGCCAATGTTCCTGCGGCAAGGACAACAAGAGTGGTAACCTCCTGACTCTTGATGACGTCGCCATGCTTGGCTGCTTCGTCAAGTCTTCGTGCTGTTGGCTCTTCTGTGCGTTCGGCATCATCGGTTTCGTTGGCCATGTCCTACCCCATAAAGTGGGCCATCTGCGTACCAAAGAAGTTCAGAAACGCAGTCATCATCGTGCCGATAAGAAGAATCATTAGGAAGAAGCCAGCCAGGAGGTTCAAGGGCATGGCTATAAAGAAAACCTGAAGCTGAGGCATCATTTTTGCCAGAAAGCCAAACCCGATATTTACGGCAAAGCCAAAGACCACAAATGGCGCCGCAAGTTGGAGGCCAAGCGCGAAGCTGGCGCTGACAAGACGGACAGACAGGCGTGCCATATCCGCCGCCGGAAGACCGGCGGAAGGAGGCATGATGTGATAGCTGCCTATGATCGCACCGATCGCCAGATGATGTAGATTGGTCGCGAATATGAGCACCGTTCCTAGCAAAGTGATGAAGTTGCTGATCGAGGTATCCTCGCCACCAAATGCTGGATCAAAGCTCTGTGAGTACGATAAGCCAATTTGCGAGGCGATGATCGAACCAGCAACCTGAAGAGTGCTCATGATGATGGTCGCCATCACGCCAATAAGCAGGCCAATTACCACTTCCTTGAGGATCATGAGCACCAGCGCCATTACGCTGGCTGGCGGCGCAGCAGGATAGTAGTGAGCGATGATCGGTGCTATGGCGAAGGTAATCGCAAGTGCGAGTACCAAGCGTATCATGGGCGGTACCGCCGTGTCACCGATCGCCGGCAGCAGCATAACCATCGCACCGATGCGACTGAAGCCAAGCAGGTAGACCAGGACGATGCCCGATAGGTTGGCAAGATGGATGACCACGCCAACTCCTGTCAGAACTGGGATATTCGCGCGGCGATATCGTTCATCAGGCCCTGCATCGCCTGTCCCGCAAAGGGCAGGGAAATCAGCAGAACCAGAAAGATCGCGAGAATCTTTGGTACAAAGACAAGCGTCGCTTCTTGGATCTGTGTCAGTGCCTGAAGCAGGCCAATCACCAGGCCGACCACCAGTGCTGTGAGCATTGCTGGTGCAGAGACCTCAAGCAGGACATACATAGCCTGCCTGGCGAAGTCGAGAGTATCCGCAGGTGTCATTCGTGTTCTTTCAGATAGGCATTTGCATGATGCTCTGATACGCAGAGATCACCTTGTCGCGAACGGCTACCACTGTGTCGAGTGTGAGTTCGGCATTGTTAACTGCGTTGACGACATTGACCATGCTGGCTTTGCCTTCAACGGCCTTGGACGTCATTGTCTCGCCCTGTCTAATTGTATGAAGCGCGTCTTTGACCGCTCCATCGAGAAACTGGGAAAACGTTGTTGGTGCCGTCGCGGTTGGACTTGTTCCCATCGGTGCGGTCGCAGCGGACGAGGTGCCACTTGCGCCCATTTTGGCGATGGCCTGATAGGCAGAGGTTGCAGCGGCAGGTGCAATAGCCATGACTGAACTCCGAACAAATGAAGTTATTTCGTCAGCAGATTGATGGTCTGTGAGAGCATGGTCTTGGAAACATCCATGACCGTCAGATCCGCCTGGTAGGAACGTTGCGCTTCGCGCATGTCCATGATTTCGACGAGCGGATTGACGTTTGGAAGCTTGACATATCCTTGCGCATTCGCCGCCGGATTACCGGGATCATATTTGGTACGAAACGGACTTTGATCCGGAATAGGATTTCCGGCCTTCACCAATGTGGCGTCGAGGTGCTGGCTGAACTGACTACTGATGGTCGGTACCTGCCGGCGATAGGGCGTGCCACCTGGAGCGGTAGCCGTGGAATCTGCGTTGGCAAGGTTTTCTGCAATGACACGCATGCGGTCGCTCTGGGCGGTTAGTCCAGATGCCGCGATGGCCATTGAGGTTGTCAGGTCCATGGTGCTGTTTCTCCTCTACGATTACGGCTGGCCAATAGCTGTACGCATCATGACGATGCTCTTGGCATAAAGATCGGAGGCCGCCTGGTATTCCTCCTGTGTCTTGGACACCTTCATCATCTCCTGGTCGATGCTGACGGTATTCCCGGTAGGATTGGCCTCGCCGTCGGGCGATTGCGTCTCAGCGAAGTGCTGTCCCGTTTGGATGGCACCGGGAAGCTGACGTGGATTGGTGCGTTCGAGGGCAGGTGTGGGCAGACCTGCGGATCCATTGTTCAAATAGGAGGCGAAATTCTCGGGCTTGAGATCCTTGGCCGTGTAGCCGGGGGTGTCAGCATTCGCGACGTTCTCGCTCAATACCGCCTGGCGGGCATTCAGCCAGGTCAGGCGCTCATCGAGCATCTTGAGCAACGGAGTACTGGTGAAGTTCACGGCGAGACCTCCCTTCACGGATTATTAGCCCTAACAGAGGGCAGCATGACCCCGGCGCATTAATTGCCGCTTAACGGCGGTGAACCTTTTTGCCGGGCAGGAATTTCCGCTCTTTAACCGTCGATTAAGCTTAACAGCGCAAGTCTCGATTTCATCGAAGAGCGGATTAAGCATGGATGTGGTCGACCTCATGCGCTACGTGGGAGCGCTCGCAGTGGTGCTGGGATTGCTCGGCACAGCGTTTGTGGTTGCCCGCAAATATGGGCTTCCCGGGGTGGTGGCACCGCAGGGAAGCCGGCGGTTAGTGGTCGCGGAGACATTGCTGCTCGATGCCCGGCACCGGGCTATACTGCTGCGCCGGGACGATACAGAGCACCTCATCGTGATCGGTCCCAATGGAACGACAGCGATTGAGAGTAGCAATCGGACCAGCTCCATCCCTGGGCGCACACAATGAAACGTCTGGTGATGTTCAGTCTTGTCATGCTCGCAGTGCTGGTGAGCTTTTCCCATCCGGTATTTGCGGCGACGGCAGGTGGGCTGCCGGCCACTGGCAGTGGTCTGAATATCTCGCTCTCTGGCAACGGCCTCTTCACTGACCGGCTGATGCAGATCATTGCGCTGATAACCATCCTCTCGATAGCCCCGGCCATACTCATCATGATGACGAGCTTTGTTCGCATTGTGGTGGTTTTGTCGCTGCTGAGGCAGGCACTTGGTCTGCAGACAACACCACCGAATTCGGTGATTATCAGCCTCTCACTCTTTCTCACATTTTTTGTGATGAACCCCACACTTACGGCAGCTTACAACGCGGGCGTGGCACCGCTCGTGGCAGGCAAGATCACGACGGAGCAGGCGCTGGATAGAGCCGGTGGTCCGGTCAAGCAGTTCATGCTGGCCCATGTGCGCAAGTCGGACTTGCAGATGTTCATTGACATGAGCACCGCCAAGCGGCCGCAAACGCCAAGCGCTATCGGCTTTGCCGAACTGGCCCCCGCGTTCATGCTGTCCGAACTGAAACGGGCTTTTGAAATCGGCTTTCTACTCTTTGTGCCTTTCCTCATCATCGACATGGCGGTTGCGTCCATATTGATGAGCATGGGCATGATGATGCTGCCGCCAGTGATCATTTCCCTGCCCTTTAAGCTCATTTTTTTCGTGCTGGTGGATGGCTGGCGCTTGGTGGCGAGCTCCCTCGTTGCCAGCTACATGCACGCGCCGCCACACGGTTGAGGTCTGCCCCCTGCCGCCAAGGCTCCAGGTCTTGTCCCTGCGGCCAGTGCCGGGAAGGGGGCGGGGCCAGATCTGGCTGCGGAGCACGGGTTGCTCTGCTCCATGCTCATCCTGGCCATGCCAAATTTGCAATTCTCAGGGGACCTCACGACCCGTATAAGTGGGAATCTTGAATGTTAAAGAAGTTATTTAAATGACCAGAAAGTTACCACTGATGTTTGCCGGCGTGGTCCTCGGAGTCGGGCTTGGAACGGTTTCGGCCTCTGCAGCACAGGGCCTTGCCGGGGCATGGGCCTATCACGTAAGCGGCAGCACGGTCTGCACTGTGACGCTGAGCTCGGACGCGGACGGTGGGCGGGGCCAAATTACCTCTGCTGCCAACTGTCCCGGTGGGCTATTTACCGTGACCCGTTGGCACCTTATTGGCTCGACTCTCGAACTTTCGGGAAATTCCGGCTCGCTTGTGGCCGTGCTTCAGAAGTCGGCGGACGGGTTCCGGGGCTCCCTGGTCGATGGTGGACGCAAGATTACGCTGTCTCGTAGAGTGGGTGTCGGCAAGGCCTCCTGACGCTTCCCTTTCAACTCCCCCCTCAACGGCCGCGCCCACTTGAGGCTGCGGCCGTCTTTTTGTGTGTAGCTTTCACCAAGCCAATTCGCGCCTGACTGCGCGCCTGCTATGTTCCCCCGCCACGAGTGATTTGCTGGGTGGTGCTAAAGGTCAGTCAATGAGTGAACCCGATGATGTTTTGCCCGCGTTGAAGCGGGAATGGCTGGTGATGCGTTTGGTGCTGCTCATCGGTTTTACCCTGGCGCTTGGCGTGGGGACCTATCTGGGAGTGGCGGCGCGGCGCGAGATTTTGCTCCTGCGTGCCCAGGTCGCCCGCAAGATCGCTGCCGAACAGAAGACGGAAAAGCAGATGCATGCCGCCGCGCATGATTTTTGCCCCGAGGCTGTCAGTCAGGCCAAGAGTTTGGGCGTATTGCCATCCTATGCGACCTTGGTCGAAAAACGTCCCCGCCGCACGTCCAAGCCCGGACGCTATCTGTGCATCGCCCGCACGCCGGCGGCGCTCTATGGCGTCATCGGTGATTTTGTTTGTCCGGACCTTAAGGACGCCAAGTGCCTTTCACTCTTCGCAGTGACACAGGGTGGTAAAAGTGGCGGGGTGATCTACGAGCGGCACTGAGTACGTGACCGGGAGCCGGCAGGTATCATAATCCGCCCATGCGGCAGATTTCGCGCCATTCCTTCTCCGCCACGGGCTGTACCGACAGACGTGACTGCCGCAGCAACGCCATGCCGGAAAGCTGGGGATTGGCCTTGATCTCGGCCAGCGTTATCGGTGTTGGCAGGGCACAGACTGCTCCGACATCGACCAGGCCGAAACGGCCGGAGCTGTCGGTGGGGTCGGGCCGATAGGGACCAATGACTTCTA
>JAJZGY010000070.1 GCA_021804785.1 Pseudomonadota bacterium
GGAAGGGGCGATCATCGGTCCTTATGCGCGACTGCGGCCGGGCGCTGACATCGGCCGTGGCGCCCATATTGGCAATTTCGTGGAAGTCAAAGCGACGAAGGTTGGCGACGGCGCCAAAGCCAATCACCTGACCTACCTCGGTGATGCCAGCGTGGGTGCAGGCGCTAATATCGGCGCCGGTACCATCACCTGCAATTATGACGGGTTCTTCAAGTATCGCACCGAGATCGGAGCCGGTGCTTTTATAGGCTCCAATAGCGCGCTTGTGGCCCCTGTGACCATTCAGGACGGCGCATATATCGGTGCCGGTTCGACCATTTCCGGTTCCGCAGTAGCCAAGGACGCACTGTGCTTTACACGTGCACCACGCAAAGAGATTCAGGGATGGGCCCATGAGTTTCGCGAGCGCAAGTCCAAGGAAAAATCTCTGAGCAAAAAGGAAAAGTGAGCGATGTGCGGTATCGTTGGCATAACCGGAACGAAGGACGCGGCGCCGCTGCTGGTCGAAGCGCTCCGTCGCCTTGAATATCGCGGCTATGATTCGGCCGGTGTTGCCACTCTGGTCGAGGGTCGCATCGAACGGCGTCGTAGCCCGGGAAAGCTGACGCAGCTTGATCGGGTGTTGCAGCAACAGCCGCTAAGCGGTCGCACTGGGATCGGACATACACGCTGGGCGACCCATGGCGCTCCCACCGAGAGCAATGCCCATCCCCATGCCTCGCGGCGCGTGGCCTTGGTCCATAACGGGATCATCGAGAACTTCCGCGATCTGCGCCGCGACCTGATGGCCAAGGGGCATCACTTCGAATCAGAGACCGATACAGAGGTTGCCGTCCACCTTATTACCGATCTGCTCGACCAGGGTCTGGAGCCGGTTGCAGCGGCGAGGGAAGCGGCCCGCCGGCTGACAGGCGCTTACGCCCTTGCCATGATCTTCGCCGGGCATGACGGGCTCCTCGTCGGGGCACGCAAGGGTAGCCCCCTTGCGGTCGGCTATGGCGCATTGGAAGCCTATCTTGGCTCTGACGCGTTTGCTCTGGCGCCATTCACCCACCGTGTTGCGTATCTTGAGGATGGCGACGTCGCCGTCCTGCGCGGACCTACTGTCGAAATCTTCGACGGCAACGGGCAGCTGGTGCAGCGCGAGATCCGTACCACCACTGCCTCCGCAGGTCTCGTCGATAAGGCAGGTTACCGCCATTTTATGGCCAAGGAGATTCACGAACAGCCGGAAGTCATCGCGCACACGCTCGCCCATTATCTTGATCCCTCCGCTCTTGTGGTGCAGCTGCGCGAACCGGCTTTAGTCGGGGTCCTTAAAACCGCCAGTCGCCTGACGATTTCGGCATGCGGAACGGCATTTTATGCCGGGCTGATCGGCAAATACTGGTTTGAGCGTCTGGGCCGGCTGGCAGTGGAGGCCGATGTCGCCTCAGAGCTGCGCTATCGCGAGCCTGTTTATCCCAGCGGCGGGGCGGCGCTGTTCATTTCCCAATCCGGGGAAACTGCCGATACGCTGGCCGCACTGCGTGACGCGAAGGCCAACGGCCAGACCACGATTGCGGTTGTGAATGTCCCGGAGAGCTCTATCGCCAGGGAGGCAGATATTGTCCTGCCCACATTTGCAGGCCCTGAGATCGGCGTAGCCTCAACCAAAGCGTTCACCTGTCAGCTTGCAGTGCTTGCAGCCCTCGCGATTGCCGCGGGGCGGGCACGCAGCGCCCTTGACGCCGATCAGGAGCGGACATTGGTTGCGTCGCTTCTCGAGATACCGCGCCACATCGTCGAATTCATGAAGCAGGAAGAAGTGGTCGAGGCGCTTGGCGGTGATCTCGCCAAGGCACGCGACGTGCTCTATCTGGGACGCGGGGTCAATTTCCCGCTGGCCATGGAAGGCGCCTTAAAGCTCAAGGAAATCTCCTACATTCATGCTGAAGGCTATGCCGCCGGTGAAATGAAGCACGGCCCCATTGCGCTGATTGACGAGAACGTCCCGGTGATTGTGCTGGCGCCTCACGATAGCTGGTTCGAGAAAACCGTCTCGAACATGCAGGAGACTATGGCACGGGGCGGCAAGGTCGTGCTGATTTCCGATGCGGCCGGCATCGCTGCGGCCGGCGAGTCGGCTTATGCCAGCATCGCAGTCCCGGCCATGGCCCCCACTTTTGCGCCTCTTGTTTACGCGGTACCGGTGCAGATGCTGGCCTACTACATGGCCTTGGCCAAGGGTACCGATGTTGATCAGCCGCGCAATCTGGCCAAGAGCGTCACCGTCGAGTAGCCAGGTGCGTTCCGCATCAGGGCATGGGCACCCCCTTCTGTTCCGACAGTAGGAATCACATGGCTGGACCGCTATGGTCTGGTTCCAGCCGGCCGGCGTGATCGGCGCAACAGGTGGGGTTGAGGTCGTCCGCGCATGGTGGCATCAGCCCCGATCTGTCGTCATTTCCCAAGTCGCCGCTCCGACTATTTTGAAACGGCCCCTCCCGCCTTTCATCCGCAGGTGTCGAGGGGAAGGAGGCCTAGTGAGAGATTCAGCAGAGTTCAAGCGTGTGGCGGCCGCCGCGGCTCTCGATTTTATCCACCCAGGTATGCGCCTCGGACTGGGTACCGGTTCGACGGCGGAAGCCTTCCTCGAGCTTCTGGCGGGACGTGTTGCCAAAGGTCTTGATGTGGTGGGTGCTGCAACCTCCGAGCGCACGGCGGGCAAAGCCCGCGCCTTGGGGATCAAGATTGCCGAATTGGATGACTTGGCCCCACTGGATGTAACCATAGACGGCGCTGATGAAACGGATGACGCCCTCAATCTTATCAAGGGTGGGGGTGGCGCCTTGCTGCGGGAGAAGATCGTCGCTGCCTCCTCCCGTAAGATGGTGGTGATCGCAGATCATTCCAAACTGGTAAAGCGGCTGGGCGCGTATGCGCTGCCTGTGGAAATCGTTGCCTTTGGGGCCCGCAGCACGCTTGACCGCCTCGAGCGGACGCTGGCGGAATTTGGATACAAGGATGTGACAGTCACGCCGCGCAGCGGTCCGGAGGGTCTGTTTCGTACAGATAGTGGCAATCTTATCTTTGACTGTGCGCTGAAGGTAATTCATGACGCACCGTCCCTAGCCACTGCGCTATCTCAGGTTCCTGGCGTCGTGGACCATGGCCTCTTCATTGGCCTAGCCAGCCATCTCATCATAGCCGGTCCCGCTGGCACCAGAATTCTTGAAGGGAAGGCTTCATGACATACGATTACGATCTGTTTGTAATAGGGGGAGGCTCGGGTGGTGTGCGCGCCAGCCGCATGGCTGCAGCACAGGGCGCGCGCGTGGCTGTGGCCGAGGAGTACGGTTTCGGCGGAACTTGCGTAATCCGTGGCTGCATTCCCAAAAAGCTCTTTGTCTACGCCAGCCATTTTGGTGAGGCATTTGAGGATGCCTTCGGTTTTGGCTGGACCGTACCCACCCGAAAATTCGATTGGGCGACACTCGTTGCCAACAAGGATAAAGAGATCGCCAGGCTTGCGGATCTATATCGTCAGAATGTGATGAAGTCTGGCGCGGAAATCATCATGGAACGGGCCGAACTTCTCGATGTCCATACCATACATTTGAAGGGTTCGAACCGCCGTGTGACGTCACAATACATCCTGATTGCCACCGGTAGTCGTCCCTCGCGCGATCTGGGTGACTGTGCCGGTAGCGAATACGTAATCACTTCCAATGAAGCCTTCCATCTGCCACACCTGCCGCGTCGTATTGTCATTGCCGGTGGCGGCTACATCGCAGTCGAGTTTGCCAATATCTTCCACGGACTGGGGTGCGAAACAACGCTGGTCTATCGTGGTGAGAAGATTCTGCGGGGCTTCGATGAACACATGCGCGATAGCCTTACCGAGGCAATGAACAACAAGGGAATGCGCATTGTCACACGCAGGACGTTTCATCGTGTTGACAAGCGTGGCGACGAGTTTTTTGTCCTGACGGACCATGGCGAAATTCTAGAGACAGACTGCGTCATGGCGGCGATTGGAAGGCGACCCAATACCGATGGCATTGGTCTGGAGAAGGCCGGTGTAGCACTCGGCGCCAAAGGCGAAGTTCTGGTCGACAAATACTCGCGCACCAACGTGGAACACATTTATGCCATTGGCGATGTGACCGACCGTCTGCAGCTCACACCTGTCGCCATTCATGAGGCAATGGCATTCGTGCGCACCGTTTTTGAGAAAAAGCAGACCCCGGTGGATCACGAACTGGTCCCGACCGCCGTCTTCAGCCAGCCTGAGATTGCGACAGTTGGATTGAGTGAGGAGGCGGCTCTTCAGAAGGGGCATCGCATCGACGTCTATCTTTCGAAATTCCGCCCGTTGAAGCACACCTTGAGCGGGCGGGAAGAGCGCAGCCTGTTCAAGCTTGTTGTCGATTCCGACAATGGGCGCATACTTGGTTGCCACATCTTCGGTCAGGATGCGGCGGAGATCATACAGGTCGTTGCCATCGCGCTTAAAATGAGGGCGACCAAGGCTGATTTCGACGCGACCATGGCACTGCATCCGTCGGCAGCTGAGGAAATCGTGACCATGCGCAGCAAGAGTTACAGTAAAGAACCTTCGCCAGACTGACGGGCGATTGTCCCCTTTTGATCGAGAAGGTTGCGTGGCTATTTTGACGCAGGCATGGGTGCACTGATGGACGGGCTCCTTAAGGCGGGTCTGGGGCTTGTAGAAGAGGGAGTGCGGATTTAGATCTGCGGCGTGCAAGACGCGGGTGATACACTTGAAGTTCGCCGCGATGATCAGGGGATTGACGAGAGCGGCGGTGGTTCCAGCCCTTCTACTCGTCAGTTGCTGTGCCCGGCCACCTGCACCAGATGATCCTTTCGAGCCAGTCAACCGTGCAGTCTTTGGCTTCAATGAAAGATTCAATCGGCACGTAACGTTACCGGTGGACTGGATTTATACCTATCAACTCCCGGTAGGGTTGAAGCAGCCGCTGCATAATGTTCTCACCAATCTGCAAAGTCCGGTGGTGTTCGCCAACGAGCTGTTGCAGTGCCGCGTACAAAGCGCTGCTGAGACGCTGGCGCGCTTTTTACTCAATTCGACATTGGGGCTTGGCGGTCTGAACGATTTTGCGGGTGCCCACGCAGGACTTCCGCCCCAGCATGCGGATTTCGGGCAGACGCTTGCCGCTTACGGCGTCAGGAGTGGTCCGTTTTTGGTACTGCCATTGGTCGGACCGACGTCTGCGCGTGACGCCTTTGGTGCTCTTGTCGATGTTGTTGCTGATCCTTTGTTCTATATTCCAGGGGGCTGGTCGCTTCTGGCTCATACCGGAGCGGTCGTTGGGATTGACACGGCCCAGTCTCTTCAGGCGCACGCCAACACTCTTTACCTGCGTACCCAGCTTTCGGGTGCCTCGCTCGAACCCTATGCGACAATGCGCAGCGCCTATCGACAGGCGCGACGAAGCGAGCTGGGACGCGGATCGGCGCGGGCGAAATAGGTTTTTGCTCCCCAGATTACGCTCCCGGAGCGTAGCGCCTTCAGGGTACACTGGCATTCTTGTGCAGTGTCCCGTATATGCGGGTCTGGTTCTTGGAGTACGCCACTGTGTCGTGGACGCCGTCCTCCTGGCGAGAAAAACCAATTCGTCAGGTGCCTGAATACCCCGATCCGGCGGAATTGGCCGCGGTCGAGGCGCGTTTGAAGTCGCATCCGCCGCTGGTGTTCGCCGGTGAGGCAAGAAACCTGCGTCGTGCCCTTGCCCAGGTTGCTGAAGGCAAGGCGTTTCTGCTTCAGGGAGGCGACTGCGCCGAGAGCTTTGCCGAGTTTCATCCCGACAACATCCGGGATCTCTTCCGGGTGTTGCTGCAAATGTCTGTGGTGTTGACCTTTGCGGCGGCCATGCCGGTGGTGAAGGTGGGACGTATCGCCGGACAGTTCGCCAAGCCGCGTTCCGAGCCGTTTGAGCGACAGGATGGGGTGGAACTTCCATCCTATCGTGGCGACTGCGTCAACGGTCCTGAATTTACCCGCGAGAGCCGCACGCCTGATCCCCAGAGGCTGATGCAGGCCTATGCTCAGTCGGCGGCCACACTGAACCTGCTGCGGGCATTTGCCAGCGGCGGCTATGCTGACCTGCATAATGTGCATCGCTGGACCCTGAGCTTTATAGCCGGCAATGCTGCTGGAGAGCGTTACCAGGCATTGGCAGGACGGATTGGCGAGACGCTCGACTTCATGGAAGCCTGCGGAATTACCTCTGCCTCGGTACCGCAATTGCGGACCACCGACTTCTACACCAGCCATGAGGCTCTGCTGCTCGGCTACGAGCAGGCGCTCACCCGTATCGATTCTACATCAGGTGACTGGTATAATACTTCGGCTCACATGCTGTGGATTGGCGATCGTACCCGCCAGCTGGATGGCGCTCATGTTGAGTTCTGCCGAGGTATCAAGAATCCGCTGGGGATCAAATGCGGGCCCGGTATCGAAGAAGATGAGTTGCTACGCCTGATTGCGGTGCTCAATCCGGACAACCTGCCCGGACGCATTACCCTGATCTGTCGTTTCGGTGCCGATCGCGTGGCGGACCGGCTGCCACGCCTCATTCGCGCAGTGAGTCGCGAAGGGGCAAAGGTCGTCTGGTCCTCCGATCCCATGCATGGCAACACCATCAAGTCGCAGTCGGGCTATAAAACACGACCCTTCGATCGCATTCTCAAGGAGATCCGCAGCTTCTTCGAGATCCATGGCGCTGAAGGTACCCACGCAGGTGGCGTCCATTTCGAAATGACTGGTCAGAATGTTACCGAATGTCTGGGTGGTGCCCAGGCGATTTCTGATCAGGACTTGTCCAGCCGCTATCACACCCATTGCGATCCGCGTCTGAATGCGAGCCAGGCCCTCGAATTGGCTTTTCTGATGGCGGAGGCGCTACGGGCCGAGCGCATCAACGGACGCGGCTTCGCAGCGTCCGCGTGAGCATGGTGGCGACGAAAGGGAACCGGGCATGGGCATAAGCCGGCTCCTGGCCAAGGCCTGGTTGATCTTCTGTCTGTTTGCCGGGCTCTACGCGCTTGCCGGTGCCGCGGCCGGTGTGAGCGGGGCCAGCCCCGATGCGTTGGCGCGGATCCTCGCCATCGTGGTACTGTTTCTGGCCACCGGTCTGCTCTTCGTGGCGGGTTATGCTGCTGCGACCAATCGTGCGGGAAATCTCGTTGCGAAGCTGCGTCTGCCTGGGTTTCACGACCTCGTATTTTTGGTCTTCGCCCTGATCAGCTTTCTCGTTCAGAGTCTTTATCTTCCGGTCCCTCCAGGGTCCGACCCTTTGGGTGTGCTGGCTGCTGCCATCGGGTTCGCGGTACCAGGTCAGGACGCCCTGGCCATCGCGCTGGGGTCATGCGGTCTTGGAGGCGATGCCTTGGTCGCCTCGGATTTTGCCTGGTTGCTGGCCTTCATTTATATCGGCTCATCGCTGTCACGTCTGAGGCTCGCCGCCGGAATCATCCGCCTGGAGCGCAAGCGGCGGCCAGATCCGTTGACACCCGCCGGCAGCGCGCTGCTGACCGGTTTTGTCGCAGTCGCGCTCATTCAGCTGCTCTATGTTGGTTCGCTCTACGGCCTGTTGCCCTGCAGGCTGTGGCAGGGGATCGGCGGAAACATTCTGATTGGCCAGGCGCCGCTGGTGCTGGCCTATGCCATCGTCGCGGCGCTGACCAATCTGATCGCCATGGGCGCGGACGCCTGACAGGCCCCGCGCCCCCGGCGAGCTGCGGTCTAGACCACCCTGTCCGGAGCCAGGCGTACCAGCATCTTGCCAAAGTTGGCGCCTTTGAAGAGGCCCATAAAGGCTTCCGGCGCACGAGCAATCCCTTCATAGATCGTCTCGTGCCATTTGAGCCGGCCTTCCTTCGCCCAGGCTGACATGTCGCGCAGGAAGTCTCCCATGAGATCGCCATGATCAGAGACGATGAAGCCCTCGATGCGCAGACGATTGGGTACAACGGCGATCATCGTACGGGGCCCCGGCGGCAACTCGGTTGCATTGTACTGCTCAATCATGCCGCAAACGGCGATGCGTCCGTGCGGGCGCATATGCGCGAGGGCGGCTTCGAGGTGCGCCCCTCCGACGTTTTCGAAGTAGACGTCAATACCTTGCGGGAACGCCTTGCCGACAGCTTCCATGAGATTGCCGCAGGTCTTGTAGTTGATGGTCGCGTCGACCCGCGCCTCAGTCCTCAGCCAGTCGCACTTGTCGTCTGAACCGGCCGAGCCGACGACGTAGCAACCTTTGTTCTTGGCAATCTGACAGACCACTGTGCCCACCGCCCCGGCGGCGGCTGAAACGAAGACCCTTTCACCCTCCTTGAGGGCGCCCACGCGCAGCAAACCGGCATAGGCGGTCAGGCCCGGCATGCCGAACGTGCCCAGAAAGGCCTGAACGGGTGCAAGGCTGGGGTTGATCTTCTCTAGATCTCCCCCCTTGGAGACGAACCATTCACGCCAGCCATTGAAATTGCTGACATAATCGCCCACGGCGAAGGGGGCTCCGGGGCCCGCCTCGACCACCTGGCCGATGGCGCCGCCGCTCAGCGCTTCGCCTATGCGAAAGGGTGGGGTATAGCTTTTGCGATCGACCATGCGTCCGCGCATGTAAGGGTCAACCGACATGAAGATGTTGCGGACCTGGACCTCACCGGCGCCTGGGGCCGGAACGGTGGTCTCAGCGAGCTCGAAGTTCTCCGGGCCAGGCATTCCGGCGGGGCGGCTCTTTAGGCGAATCTCCTGGCTTTTTTGGGCTGGCATTGCGTTCTCCAAAACATGTGCATGTTTACGGGGGTTCAAGATGGGCCAAGCCTAGCAGGGGAGGCGAGGCGGGCAAGGGCGCAACAACACGAAATATTTTATGAGTCGCTCTTGCCAGCCAGCTGTGGTGCAAAGGCGCTGGTTCAAACAGGACTTCCGATTTGTTTCAGCCCTTTATGCGACCCAGCTCCGAAACCGATGGCGCCCCGCTGGCGCCGTTCAGCCGCAGTCCCTTGCGGGCTGCTGTTATTGGCGCTGGTGCTTTTGGCCGCCATCATGCGGTCAAATATGCGGCGCTGGCGGGCGTTGAGCTTGCCGCTGTGGCCGACCCCAGCCTGGAGGCCAGGGCCGGGGCCATGGCCCGCCATGGGGTACCAACGGTTGCAGACTGGCGCGAATTACTCGGCAAGGTTGATGTCGTCTCAGTATGCTCGCCTGCGCAAACCCACGGCCCTATCGTCCGCGCCTTTCTGGAGGCAGGGGCCCATGTTCTCGTCGAAAAGCCGATTGCGACCGAACTGGCTGAAGCCGATGCGTTGATCGCTTTGGCGCAGGCGCGCAAGCTGGTGCTCACGGTTGGTCATCAGGAGCGTTTTGTTTTTGCTCGTTCTGGTCTTCTCGATTTTGCCGACACGCCGCTTGAAGTCGAATGCTGGCGGACCGGGCCGTGGACCGGGCGTGGCGATGATGTCAGCGTTGTGCTCGATCTTATGATCCATGACCTTGATCTCGTGCACCAGCTGATCCCTGGACGGGTGACCGCGGTCCGCGCCAGCGGTACCTCCCTCAAGAGCGTCTTCGCCGATGAGGTTGAGGCGCGCCTGCAATTCGAAAACGGGGCGCGGGCACGCTTGCTGGCAAGCCGCATCGCCGACACCCGCAGCCGCGGTCTGAGAGCAATCTATACCGATGGCACGATCGAGATCGATTTCATCACCCGCACGGTCCGCAATACCACGCCCCACTCTCTGCGTCCGTTGGATCTAGAGGATCCGTTAGGTGCGTCGGTGGGCTCGTTTGTAGCAGCCGTGCGCGCCGGTAGTGCCGCGCTCGTGCGTCCTGAGGAAGCCCGTCAGGCATTGGCCATGGCGCTCGCCATTGACGAGGCCGCGCTGCCGGCGCCGGCGCATCAACGGGTCGCCGCCCGAGCCTGACAGAGCTTCTCGAGCCCATGTTCCCCCAGGCGGACCGCAGACGCGGCCCACGGGCTCCGGGGGTTTCTTTCTGCGTCACTCCATCCTAAGCACTGGCCCGCAATGTCGTAGCGACAAACCCGGCGCTATAGTGGCGTATTGGCTCTCTAAGAGGTTGCAGGTGAACTTCAAAGTGAATCGTGGTGGATCCATCGGGACGGGGGTGGGCAAAGACCTATGGCGTGGCCAGAGGCGCCCCCTATTGGCGCATGCTCCGGAGGCCCGGTGATGGAGCGTTTCCGCATTGCTCTGGCCCAGCTCAACCCGCTGATGGGCGATATTGCGGGCAATGTGGCTCGCCTGCGCAGTGCACGGGCCGGAGTGATGGCTGCAGATCTCATCGTATTTCCAGAACTCTTCATCTGTGGCTATCCCCCTGAAGACCTCGTCCTCAAACCTGCATTTCAGGAGGATTGCCGCGCGGCCGTCGAAGCTCTGGCAGAGGATACACGCGATGGTGGACCGGCGATCCTGATTGGTACGCCCTGGCTTGAGGGTGGACGCCTCTACAATGCGGTGGCCCTACTCGATCAAGGGACGATCATGGCTGTCACCCGAAAGGTTGATCTGCCGAATTACGGTGTCTTTGATGAGAAGCGCGTATTTGTCCCCGGACCCATGCCCGGGCCGCTCAATATCCGCGGTCTACGTATCGGGGTTCCGATTTGTGAAGATATCTGGACCGGCGATGTGGTCGAGTGTCTCCACGAGACCGGCGCGGAAATGCTGGTGGTGCCCAATGGCTCGCCCTTTGATGTCATGAAGTTCGACGAGCGCCTGCATCACGCTCTGGCGCGCGTGGTGGAAAGCAAACTGCCTCTCGTCTATGTCAATCAGGTTGGTGGTCAGGACGAGCTGGTTTTCGATGGCGCCAGCTTTGTCCTGAACGCCGACCGCAGCCTTGCGGTTCAGCTCCCCGGCTTTGTCGAGTGCACCATCGTGAGTGACTGGCTCCGCACGGATGCCGGTTGGCAGTGTGCGCAGTCCGAGCGCGCCGTGCACGAAAACAAAGAGGGCGCACTTTATGCGGCCATGGTTCTGGCGCTGCGCGACTACATCAACAAAAACCGCTTCTCTGGCGTCGTCATCGGACTGTCAGGCGGTATTGATTCGGCACTTAGCGCGGCGGTTGCAGTCGATGCATTGGGTGCGCAGCGTGTACGCTGCGTGATGATGCCATCGCGCTACACCGCACCGCAGAGTCTGGCAGACGCGGCCGAAATCGCCCGTCTGCTCGGGGTGCACTACGACATTCTTCCCATCGAGCCGGCGGTTGGTGCGTTCTCCGCTATGCTGGCTCCCTTGTTTGAGAACCGTCCCGCCGATACGACAGAAGAGAACATACAATCCCGCATTCGTGGCTTACTGCTCATGGCGATCTCCAACAAATTCGGTAGCATGGTGCTGGCGACTGGAAACAAGAGCGAGATGAGCGTGGGCTATGCCACACTCTATGGTGACATGAACGGTGGCTATAATGTGCTCAAGGACGTCTATAAAGTAGATGTCTTCCGCCTGTCCCGCTGGCGTAACACCCATACTGTTTCGATTGGACTGGGGCCACAAGGCCGCGTCATGCCTGACGCCGTTATTAGCCGCCCTCCCAGTGCCGAGCTTCGTGCCGACCAGAAGGACGAGGACTCCTTGCCGCCCTATTCCATTCTCGATGCCATTCTTCTGCGTCTCGTGGAGGAGGAACGCAGCGCCGCTGACGTGATCGCCGATGGTTTCGATCCGCACATCGTCAAGCGTGTGGAAAATCTGCTTTATGCGGCAGAGTACAAGCGTCGCCAGGCCCCACCTGGGGTCAAGGTCAGCCGCCGGAATTTCGGCCGCGATAGACGCTACCCAATGACCAATGAGTACCGGAACGCGCGATGAGAGTTCGTTTTGCCCCATCACCGACTGGTCTGTTGCATGTCGGCAATGGCCGCACAGCGCTGATCAATTTCCTGGCAGCGCGAAAACTGAGTGGCGGTATGGTCCTGCGCATCGATGATACCGATCGCGAGCGCTCCAAACCCGAATACGAACAGGCCATTCTTGAGGATCTTGCCTGGCTCGGGATCGGTCACGATCTCATGGTTCGCCAAACCGAACGGGCGCAGCGACATCACGCTGCTGCCGAGCTTCTGAAGAGCAAGGGTCTGCTCTATCCTGCCTACGAAACCACTGAGGAACTCGAACGGCGCCGCAAGCGCACCCTCGCGCTCAAAAAACCACCCATCTATGATCGGGCCGCACTCAGACTCAGCGTCGAGGAGCGTGAGGATCTGGAACGGCAGGGGCGGCCGCCCCACTGGCGGTTCAAACTGTCGCAAAGCAAGGTCAGCTGGTGCGATCTGATCCGGGGCGACGTGGAGATGGATACCGCACATCTTTCCGATCCGGTACTGATCCGTGCTGATGGCAGCTTTCTTTATACGCTGCCGAGCGTGGTCGATGACATTGACCTCGCTATAACGCACATCATTCGTGGCGAGGACCACGTGACCAACACGGCGGTTCAGATAGAAATCTTCGCCGCGCTGGGACGGGAGCTGCCCACCTTCGCCCACTTCCCGCTTTTGGTTGGCAGTGGAGGCGAAGCCCTCTCCAAGCGTCTTGGCTCACTGTCGCTGCGACAGATGCGCGAGGAGGGCATCGAGGCGTCGGCACTGTTTGCCTATCTTGCCCGTATTGGCACCTCGGAGCCTGTGTCGTTGGCAGAGCATGCGGAACTGGTTGCAGGCTTTGACTTTGCCAAGATCGGCCGGGCACCGGCACACTTTGACCCGGCGGAACTTGCGGGGCTGAGCGCCCGGCTGTTGCACGGGCTCGACTATGAAGCGGTTCGCCACCGGCTCCATGACCTCGGTGTGGGTGGTGGC
>JAJZGY010000071.1 GCA_021804785.1 Pseudomonadota bacterium
AAACGGCATTCACTACCTCAAAATTCCTTTGAATAAATTGTGAGAAGTATTAATCTCCGTCAGCCCTTCAAAGCAAGCTCGAGCTTAGCATTCCCAATTCACGTCAAGTGCGGTGCGCCAAGCGGTTGTGACTTGCAATTCCAATTTCGAGCGGCGGGTGAAGGCGTTAGATTCACCGCAGGTTCGCTTGCGTTCTTGCCGTTCTGTCATTGCATTGGTTCGGCAGCGACACATCCCGTCACGTTGACCAAAGGAGCTGGGTTTTCCGATCTGAGATTGTAGGTGTACCGTCCCACTTGCGCTCCTCACTCCGAAGGTCTCAACGCATGTCGCATTGCTGCAATCGCTGCGACGCATCTCCGCGTGGTTGCCGTAAAAAGCAGAGGTTGTCTGTGAGCAAAGTGCCGGTACGTCGTCGAGGGCTCGAAGCATGGCCCGGCACACAATCGGCGTACCGGACGTCCGGCAGCAACCACTTGAATGACACAGGGGAGCTCCAGGCAACTGCACACCAAAGTGGTCGTCACGGCGACCTGTGTCTCTTGATGTGCGGCGAGGATCTCTGAGGTGAACGGGCACTCGTAGAAGATGATGACATGGCAGGTGGGCGAGACGGCTAACGGCGCGACCACTCGGGTTGTCACCCAGTTGTTTCGCCGCATCTCCGGAAAGCAATGCTTCCGTGCAGCCATCATATCAAGTCGCGCTCCTGCTTGCGCCGGGAGGGGGAGGAGCGAGTTTGCCAGACGTCAGGATGAGGGAAGCAGCGCTTGCCCTAAAGGCGTTCGACTGCTTGGCGCAGTTTCTCCTGTACGCGCTTGGCCGCAGACTTGAGGCTTATGTTTGCAATTGCCTGCATTGACGCCACGGGATCGATAGCAGCAACTTCAGTTCGTCCGCCACCGATGTCCTGGAGAACGACATTGCAGGGGAGCATGGTTCCAACTTTGTCTTCGATTTCAAGCGCCTCAAAGGCCATTGAGGGGTTGCAGGCACCAAGAATGACGTAGCGACGAAACTCCTTGCCGAGCTTCTTCTTAAAAACATCCTGAACATCGATCTGCGTGATAATTCCAAATCCCTCCTGCTGGAGAGCCTGTGTCGTGAGGCGAACAGCCTCATCAAAGTCTTTTCCGAGTACTTTCGAGAAGTAATAGGTCATTATCCCACTCCGGTTTGACGTCAACTGTGAGCATAGCGGATCAATACCGATCCCCTATAACGCTCATCGACAAGACATTGTCCATTGCTCTTGGCTTCATGTCGCAGTGAGTACTCCGAGTTCCATCGGCACAACCCTGAAGACTCTGTTCCTACCTCTCGCGGGCGAGCGCCAGATTATTCCCACCACCATAACGCATTTTAATATCTGAGCTCGCCGGCGAAACAGAATTTTTAGGATAGCAGAACCTTTCCATTGCGAACTATGACAATTTCGCTCTCGTCAAAAGGTCGCCACAACTCATCGCTCAATGGTACGCTAGCGATGAGAACGAGCTGCTGGGGGGGCTGCCCAGTTAGCGTTGACGGCTCTTCTTGCACCAGAGCGTCACTGTCGCTTGCGCAGCTTCGTTGCAACAGCCATAGGCCCGGAGGTTCAATTCTGCCATCACGCTGGATACGGCGATGTCCATGCGCGAAAAGAGCATCGCTGTCTGAATACAGGAAGTTTGCGGGGCCCAATGTGCGCATATCAGAAGCAAAGCGCTCGACTTCCGCACGTCGTGCCTCCAGGGAGGGTATTTCATCCGCATGCCAAATCTTAGATAGCCGTTCGAGCAGGATGCAGAAAGCGATTTCGGAATCGGTTTCCCCCAACGGCGCAAACCGCCGGTATTGATCGGGTAGCTTTTGTGCGATTTTGCTCAGCATGCCGTTGTGAGCGAATATGTGAGTGCGGCCTCCCAATTCGCGAACAAAGGGCTGTGTGTTGGCGAGGCATACGCTCCCCTCTGTCGCATGGCGAACATGGGATATAAGGAGATTCGTAGGTTGGCGGCGCTCTTCAATGAACTTCAGCCATTGACTGTTGGCTGCGGGCTCTGGCTCCTTGTACAGACGGGCATCATGCCCGTCGTATAGGGCAAGCCCCCAGCCATCAATGGCGTGGGTGGCATACCCACCACGTTGTGCGAAGCGTTCCAGGGAAACGGTTGCGCGCGTGGGAAGCCTGCTCGCCAGGCAAAACAATTCGCACATTTTCTGGACCGCTCCATAAAATGAATGATGCCCGTGACATAGCATAGCCGTCATATGTTCTTGGTTGCACTAAGCATTTCTGTTCCGTGGCATATCAACTCTGACGCACCTCAACTCGGGCATCGCTATCGGGATTATCAGCAACTTTTGTCAGCGCGCCGAAGCTCGCCTGACGTTTGGATGGACTTTCTCCGCGGCGCGTCATGATGGACTGGCAAACCACATTGTCTCAGGTGACGATCAGGGCGCATACTTGCTCTGGCTGTCATAGCACGCCTCGTATGTTTGGCTTGGGAGGGAACCATGAGCGGTCCGGTGCAGGAAGGCAATGCTGGCACTACAGAGGTCGGGCTGACCACCGCCGAGGCGCGGCAGCGGCTGATGCAATTTGGACCAAACCTCATCCCTGAACACCAGATCCATCCGCTCCTCACCTTGCTCGGGAAATTCTGGGGACCTATTCCGTGGCTTTTGGAGGTAACCATTGTCCTTCAGGTGCTGCTCGGAAGAGACCCTGAGGCGCTGGTCATTGCCGTGTTACTTTGTGCCAATGCAGGGATCAGTTTTGTACAGGAAGGCCGTGCAAGCAGGGCCCTCGATCTTCTAAGAAAGCGATTGACCGCGACTGCACGGGTACTTCGCGATGGTACCTGGCATTCGGAGCCTACGTCCAATCTTGTTCCCGGGGACGTGGTCCACATCCGTATGGGCGATCTGGCGCCTGCTGACGTCCGCATCCTGAACGGGGAGATTTTGATCGACCAATCAGCCCTGACAGGGGAGTCGGTGGCCGTGGAAGCCGGTGCCGGCGCGATGGCGTATGCGGCGTCCGTGGTGCGTCGTGGCGAGGCCACCGGCGAAGTCGTGGCAACCGGTCAGAAAACCTACTTTGGTAAGACCGCTGAGCTCGTAAGGACCGCCCAGCCGACCAGTCATCTTGCCGGGATGATCTTCAGGATTGTCCGCGTCCTGGTGGCGTTCGACGTCTTGTTGATCGCCGCACTGCTGGTATACGCCGCATGGTCGGGGCTGGCGCTGCGAGATGTCCTGCCATTTGCGCTTATCTTACTTGTCGCCTCTGTCCCGGTGGCGCTACCCGCAACCTTTACTTTGGCAACCGCATTGGGTGCGGCAGAACTAGCTCATTCTGGTGTTTTACTGACGCGTCTTTCGACGATCGAAGAAGCCGCGGGCATGGATGTACTCTGTACGGATAAGACGGGCACCTTGACGGAAAACCGTCTGACATTATCGGCGCTGCGACGGTTTGGAGCTAAATCCGACGATGAGTTGCTGCGCGCTGCGGCACTGGCGAGCGATCCCGCCACCCAGGATCCCATTGATCTCGCCATTCTGAGCGCAGCCTCGGCGCGAAACCTTCTCGCCATGTTGCCCACGCGGATTGAATTCGTCCCCTTTGACCCGGAAAGCCGTTATTCGCTGGGACGCTACCATGCCGATGTTGGCGAGTTCTGTGTTGCCAAGGGCGGACCGCAGGAAATTCTCAAGCTGGTGAGTACACCTGTGGAGATCTCAGACGCCGTCAATCAGTTGGCAGCCACAGGGGCCCGGGTTCTTGCGGTCGCGGAGGGTGACGCACGTACCCATTTGAGCCTCGCCGGCCTTGTCGCGCTCGAAGATCCACCGCGCACCGATGCTGCCGCCTTGATCAAGGGACTGGGCGATCTTGGCATACGGGTGATGATGCTCACTGGGGATACCGAGCCCACGGCGAGCCTTATCGCCCAGCGGGTTGGCATCAAAGGGGCCATAGCCCCTGCCGGAACGCTTGATCGGGTGGATGACAAGCATGCCCTAGACTACGGCGTTTATGCCCGCGTCTTTCCTGAACACAAGATAAAGCTGATAAGACTGCTGCAAAAAGCCGGTCACGTTGTCGGCATGACGGGCGATGGCGTCAATGACGCACCGGCACTCAAGCAAGCCGACGTCGGCATTGCGGTTGCGAGCGCCACGGATGTGGCCCGGGCCGCAGCCGGTCTCGCGCTGACGATGCCCGGTCTCGTCGATGCATTGACCGCGGTACAGAGCAGCCGTCGCATCTATCAGCGCATGCTGACCTATACCATTAATAAAATCATGAAGACGCTGGAAATCGCGATATTTCTGACCGCCGGTGTGATCGTTACACATGAGTTCATCATCACACCATTGTTGATTGTTCTACTGCTGTTCACCAATGACTTCGTCACAATGTCGATCGCAACCGACAATGTCAGTTTCTCGCGCCAACCGGATCGCTGGGACGTGCGCATGTTGATGCTGACAGGCGGCATCCTTGCCGCGTTCGTTTTGATGCTTTCGTTCACGGTCTTCTTCGTGGGCCGCGACGTCTTGGGGCTTCACCTCCCGCAACTGCAGACTTTGGTGTTCGTCATGCTGGTCGCTACCGGACAGGGCAATGTATATCTCGTTCGCGAACGCGGTCCATTCTGGCGCTCACGACCAAGCCGCTGGCTGGTCGTGAGTTCAATTGTGGACCTCATTGTCGTCAGCATGATGGCTGCGGCCGGCATCCTCATGGCCGCGGTCAAGCTCAAACTGATCCTTACACTCCTTGCCGTGGTGGCAGTATATCTGCTCGTTCTGGATCGCGTCAAAATTCAGTTATTCAAGCGGCTAGATGTAAAGTGACAGCGTTCATCGCTCCAGCCCTACGTAAATCTGAACAAGGAATTTCTGCGGAACGCAGGCCCGTCTGTAAGCGCACGCGCGGGATCCACTAGCCAGATGAAGCCGTTGGCAGCTCTTGCTTGCGGGTTACAAACAGGACGACGTCGATAGTGAAGCTGCCATCAGGCGCAATTTCAAAATAGTCTCGTATGTCACTCGAAATTGCCTGCTGTAGCGCACGGATTGCCTGTGCCTGTATTGGAGGCGTCCTCATGCGTTCAATCCACTCGGCAAACTTGAGACTCACCCTGAAGCGCTGTGTTCGTTCGCATTCAAATCCTGATGACGCCAAAGCCATCTCCCATTCAGCGCGACTGTAGTCACGAACATGGGACGGATCACGCAGCAGTTCCAGAGTTTGCAGAAAACTGTCGAGAAGGGCTGGACCTGGCGATATCACGTCCACAAAGCCAGCACGTCCGCCGCATTTGAGCACTCTACCCGCTTCACGCAGTCCTGCTCCAAGATCACGCCAATGATGCGCGCTGTAGCGACTGAGGACTAGGTCGAAGGTCTGATCGCCAAAAGGCAGCTTCTCGACGCAACCCTTCTGCGTTCGGAGGTTTTCAATTTGGCGTCGGCGCGCGAGCTCTGCAACAACACCAAGCATGTCTGAGGAGAGGTCATAAGCTACGACTTCCCTGACATGGGTGGCAGCATGAAAGCTCACATGCCCACCACCACACCCTAGATCGAGAACGCGCCCGTGAGGATAGTCCTGAGCCATTTGTGTCAGGGCACTAAGGTCGTCGCCCTTCGCATGAACTGAGCTTTCAGCATATGCATTGGCTCGCGCGCCAAACTGTGTCTCAACCAGACATTCATGGCTCATCTCTGCCATGTAATTTACTCCTCGGCATCGCCAGTTGGCGGCGGCGCTTGTCTCCCAAAAGACATCGCAAATGGTGCGAACGTCCGCTCGACCAAGGACACTACAGTTTTCGGCGCCGCTGGGAATACCGCACCGGCCATGCGGTTATAGTCACGGAACGAAGAAGATAAGGCTTCAGCGACTGCTCCGACAGGAGGAGCAGATCACTGCGCGCGCAGGAGACCGTAATGGTGTCCCGGCGGCAGGCCTACCTTGACGCATAAAGCATGCCGGGCAGCCGGACCTATTGAGAAAGCGGTGCTGAGCAGCTCCTGGCCCAATGCGGTGTGCGAAGGGACTTTACCTGCTGTAGGCTCCGGGCATTTTATCAGCCGCAGCGAAGACAACCCTGCGAAAAGCCGCTTTCGACCTCACGCACTTTGATCCCGAGCAGAAAGCCCCGACGCGGAAGAGGAACTGGCCCATGCAACCCACAATTTTTGGCATCCCAAATTGCGCTACGATGAAAAGGGCCCGGGATTGGCTGGATAGCCATCAGATTGAGTACCGCTTTCACGACTACAGGAAGGACGGCGTCCCAAAGCAGGCGCTGGAAGGCTGGGTCAAGGAACTGGGCTGGGAAGCCCTCCTGAACCGTAATGGTACGACCTTCCGCAAGCTTCCCGATAGCGACAAGACCGGCCTCAATGCGGGCAAGGCGCTGGTTCTGATGTGTGCCCAGCCGAGCCTGATCCGCCGCCCCGTGCTCGACATCGGCCCGCGGCGGGTGGTGGGATTTGCCCCTCAGCTGTACGCGACGCTGTTTTAGCACTGCCAAGGAAGGAGCGTCGGGAAGCCCAAGAACTCGAGGTGGCACCCGGGCAGGCTAATTCGGCGCCTCGCCTTTGCCAGCCTGGCGCCACCCCAAAAGCCGGGACAGACCCCGCGCTGGACCCAGAGCCCACTCCGCCCCCTCTGCGGGCTAGGTTTCACCTGGGCCCTCTGCATCGGCGCACAAACCCCCGCGCAGACCACCAAAACGCCTCGCCCGAACTTCCCAGCGAACGGTCAAATGATCGCAATATAATTTCAAGATTTGGCAATATTACAACCTTGGGATAATGGCAAAGTCAGTAATTCGCAAGCTCGGGCCGCAATACGCCCTGGATGCAACTGCCGCAGGGCTCTAGCGATATCGGCGGGAATCTTCTTCCCTCCTCGTTCTTTCCTGTCTAGGCTTCTCTTTGTGCATGCGGGGCTTTGCTGGGGGAGACATTGCTATGCTGCGGCATTTACTGAGCGCTGTGGTCAAGCAGGGGACCCTGACGGTGATCCACCCCGACGGGACTTATGTGTTTGGCGAGGACGAACCCCGCGTGACGGTGCGGATGCATGACCGGAAGGTGCTTTGGGACATCGCCCGTGATCCTGACCTGAAGATCGGTGAGGCATATATGGATGGCCGCCTTTCGATTGAAGAGGGCGACATCGCGCTGCTGCTCGATCTTCTGATGTCCAATATTTCCCGTAACCACACCAGAGTGTGGCACCGCCTGGCGCGGGCCCTGCGAAAAGCAATCCGCCGCCTCAAACAGTACAACCCGGCGTCACGCTCCAAGGACCATGTAGCTCATCATTACGATCTGTCGGGCAAGCTCTACGATCTCTTTTTAGATAAGGATCGGCAATATTCTTGCGCCTACTTTTCGAGCCCAGGGGAAAGCCTTGACGAGGCTCAAATCGGCAAGAAGCGCCACATTGCAGCGAAGCTCTTTTGTGACCGGCCGGGGCTCAGGGTGCTCGACATTGGCTGCGGCTGGGGAGGTCTCGCCCTTGATCTGGCGCGGGACTGCAAAGCCGATGTGCTTGGCATCACGCTGAGCGAGGAACAGATCGCCATCGCCAGAGAGCGTGCCCGCCATGCCGGGCTGAGTGAACGATGCCATTTCGAACTCGTAGATTATCGCAATCTGGGCGGCAGGTTCGACCGCATCGTCTCAGTTGGCATGTTCGAGCATGTCGGCGTTCCCCATTATCAGAGCTATTTTGAGAAGATCCGCGATCTGCTCGACGAAAATGGGGTCGCTGTGATTCACACCATTGGCCGTTCGGATGGACCTGGTGCCACCAATCCTTGGATCGCCAAATACATCTTTCCCGGTGGCTACACCCCAGCTCTGAGCGAGATGGTCCCGGTGATCGAGCAGTGCGGGCTGATGGTATCCGATGTCGAGGTGTTGCGCCTGCATTACGCCGAGACCTTGAAAGAGTGGCGCCAGCGGGTGCGTACCCGCTGGAGTGAACTGGCCGGGCTCTACGATGAACGCTTTTGCCGCATGTGGGAATTTTATCTCGCCGGCGCCGAAATGGGCTTTCGCCGCGAGGGACTGGTGGTGTTCCAGGTGCAGATCATCAAGAATGTCGATGCCTTGCCCATTACCCGTGATTACATGTACGAAAATGAACGTACCATGCGCTTTGCGGGCACCGAGCAGATGCCACGACCCAAACGGGTGGCATGATTAAGGCTCCTTTGGGCGGGCGAATCTACTAAACTGGGGAAAATCATTTCGTTCCGCTTGCAGGAGCGCGCCCGGACGGCTTGATTGGTACTCCAGCAAGGCTGCCGATTATCCCATGGACCAAGACCTGCACCGACACGTTCCCTACGATATTGACGTCGAGCAGGCCCTGCTCGGGGTCATTCTTGCGGACAATCACGCGCTCGAACGCGTCTCCGCCATTTTGAAGCCCGATCACTTCTATGATCCGCTGCACGCCCGCATTTATGAGGTGATGCTGGCACAAGCCGAGCGTGGCGGCATGGTGCTGACGCCGCTGACGCTGCACGCGCATATGAAAGCCGATCCAGGCCTCATCGAGCTGGGCGGTGTGAGTTATTTTGCACAACTCGCCGATGCCGCCCCAGCGATTCCCAATGTTCGAGATTACGCACAAATTCTGCATGATCTAGCAGTGCGGCGCGCTCTCATCCGCATCGGCGAGGACATCGTCAATGCAGCCTATGAAGCGCCACACGACAATCTGCCCAAAACCCAGATCGAGGCGGCGGAAAAGGCCCTCTATGCCATCAGCGAGAGCTCACGCTACGGCGAAGGGGCAATCGATTTTGGAGAATCATTGCGGCGCGCAGTGGCTCTTGCAGAGAAGGCGGCAGCGCGCGGTGGACGAATTTCAGGTGTAACCACCGGATTTGACGATATCGACAAGCTGCTTGGTGGCCTACAGCCGTCCGATCTCCTGATCCTGGCGGGTCGGCCAGGCATGGGAAAGACCTCCCTCGCAACCAATATCTCGTTTCATGCCGCCAAGGCCTACAGCGATGATCTGGCCGCGGGCGTCGAGCCACGCGGTGCTCCGGTGCTGTTTTTCAGCCTGGAAATGGCCGCGCAGCAGCTCTCGGGACGCATTCTTGCCGAACAAAGCGAAATCGAGATGTGGAAGATCCGCAACGGCAAGTTCAGCGAGAGTGAATGGGAGAAGTTCGTCCTGACGACCCAGGATCTTTCCGATTTACCTCTTTATATCGACGACACCGGCGGCATCTCGATAGCCCAGATCGCGGCTCGTGCCCGCCGCCTCAAACGCGAAAAGAACATTGGGCTGATTGTGATTGACTATCTGCAGCTTGCAACCTCGGCTGGGCGGGCTGAAAATCGCGTTCAGGAAATCACCCAGATCACGACCGGGCTGAAGGCCCTGGCGAAGGAACTGAATCTGCCGGTGCTTGCACTTTCGCAATTGTCACGTGGCGTTGATGCACGTGATGACAAGCGGCCAGTGTTGTCTGATTTGCGTGAATCGGGCTCCATCGAGCAGGATGCCGATGTGGTCATGTTTGTCTTCCGTGAGGAATATTACCTGAAAAGCCGCGAACCGGAGCCCGGGACGCCTGAGCACACCAAATGGCTGGAAAAGTGCGAACGGGTCATGGGTCGTGCCGAAGTCCTGGTCGAAAAGCACCGTCATGGCGCCACCCGCGCGATACCCTTGCAGTTCGACGATCGTTTTACACGCTTTTCCAATCTTGCGGATGAGAGTCAGTTGCCGGCACATTGAAGTCCACGTGCCAATTTGCCCGCAGCTGCGCGACCGCCATCGCAGTCTTGCCAGCTTCCCGGCTGATCGCGCATTAGTGCCTATTGAGACACATCCAAGGATGAACCATGTTTGGCTTCCAACCGCTGGTGCGTAGATGCGGCACCCCATAGGTCATGGCGAGCGACATTTCTCGGTGCGCACCGGCTGGCTGCGGGCGGCCGTGCTCGGGGCCAACGATGGCATTGTTTCGACGGCCAGCCTGATTGTTGGGGTAGCGTCCGCATCCTCGGGGCGCAGCGCAGCACTTGTCGCAGGAGTGGCTGGTCTGGTTGCCGGAGCACTTTCGATGGCAGCTGGAGAATATGTTTCGGTTTCATCCCAGGCCGATACCGAGCGCGCCGATCTTGCCAAGGAATCCGCAGAGCTGCGCACCAGTCCGCTCGCCGAGCGCGAGGAATTGGCCGCAATCTATCGCCGTCGCGGGCTTGATGCTGCGCTCGCTCAAAAGGTTGCCGATGAACTGATGGCCCACAATGCGCTGGAAGCCCACGCACGTGACGAACTCGGCATCATTGATGCCATGACGGCAAGGCCGGTGCAGGCAAGCCTGACTTCGGCGGCCAGTTTTTCAGCCGGCGCAGGGCTACCATTGCTCGTCGTCGCCATCGCTCCCCTTGGCTACATCTTACCCTCAGTAACACTCGCATCGCTGCTCTATCTGGCCGTATTGGGCGCCATCGGCGCCTATGCCGGCGGCGCAAAATTGCTGCGCCCGACCTTGCGCGTCACCTTCTGGGGCGCTTTGGCCATGCTTGTCACCGCAGGCATCGGTCGACTCATTGGTGTCAGCATCTAGGCAGGGCCGCAGGCAAAGCGTCCTATGCCGTGGCAACACTCTGAATCACCTGAACACGCAGCAATGAAGGTGCACGACGGCAATCCCTGTTGCCGCCCCTTGCTTTTCAATGTTGCCAAAACTAGTTTGCCGGCGGGCTTCGTGTTCCCTTTGAAAATCCTCTCCCATCGCGGCCGAGGCAGATGTTACCAACTTGCTGAGCAGTTCCCTGTCGTGCCTCACCATCCGGCTCGGCGCAGTGGTGGAGAATTATCGCCGCTGTGCCCACCTTGCCGGACAAGCTGCAATTGCTCCAACAGTCAAGGCAGACGCCTATGGTCTTGGCGCGCTGCCGATAGCTGGAGCGCTGAGCGCGGCTGGAGCCGATACGTTTTTCGTGGCTCGCCTCGAAGAAGGGATCGCGTTGCGGGGGCAGTTGCCCAAAGCCCGTATTTTCGTACTGGACGGAGCCGAGCCTGACTGGGTCGGAGCACTCCGCAGTTATGCGCTGACGCCGGTACTCAACAGTCTGGAACAGATCACTGCCTGGTCGGCGGCAGCCCCGGCGCGCACCCGGCTTGATGCCGCGATACACATCGATACCGGCATGTCCCGTCTGGGACTTGTCGCTGGCGACGTGTCCGTGCTCGCAGCAGAGGGCGCCAAACGTCTTGAACGCCTGCGCCCCGTCCTCGTGATGAGCCACCTTGCCTGCGCAGACGAGCCTGAGAGCCCTATGAACGCCCTGCAATTGGCACGTTTCCGCGCTGCGCTGGCGATGTTGCCACCGGCTCCGGCAAGTCTGGCCGCCAGCGCCGGGCTCTTCCTCGGCCGCGATTACCTCTTTGACATCGTCCGCCCGGGGCTTAGCCTTCTGGGTGGAGATCCGCGGGCAGCTCACGCGCACAACCCCTTTGCGGTTGCTACCCGTCTTGGTGCGCGCGTGATGCAGCTCAGGCGAATTGACAAGGGGCAAAGCGTTGGCTACGGAGCCACATTCCGCAGTGCGCACCCCACGGTGCTCGCGACGGTGGCACTGGGATATGCGGACGGGCTCATGCGCGCCATCGGCAATCGCGGGGCAGGCGCGATCGACGGCATGCTGGTGCCTGTTGTTGGCCGCGTCTCCATGGATGTGACGGTGCTAGATTTCGGCCCGCACAGTACGGCGCGCATTGGTGATGAGGTCGAGTTTTTTGGCGACCATATTTCCCTGGCCGCCCATGCCGATGCTGCGCAGACCAACGCGTATGAAATCCTTACCCGCATCGGCCAGCGCGTGAAACGGTGTTATGTCAACGAGGTGGCTCCTTGAGCGCTGTACTCGAATTTGTTGCCGCAAGTGGTGCGATAACTCTTGCAGCATTCGAACAGGCCGGACGGCTCTGGCTGTTCGCCTGGCGCTCCATTTTTGCGCTTTTTCGTCCGCCCTATTACTGGCGTCTGATGGGCCAGCAAATTCTGCGGATCGGCTATTATTCACTGCCGGTGGTTGGGCTGACCGCATTCTTTACCGGCGGCGTTTTGGCCCTGCAGATCTACATTGGCTCCGACCGTTACGGCGCCGAAGCGTTCGTACCGCAGATCGTCGTTCTGGGCATCACCCGGGAGCTCGGTCCGGTGATCGCCGGTCTCATGGTCGCAGGCCGGGTGGCAGCGGCAATCGCAGCGGAAATCGGTACCATGCGTGTTACCGAGCAGATCGATGCGCTGACCACCTTGTCGACCAATCCCATTCGCTATCTGGTCGTCCCTCGGCTCCTCGCCGCAGTGATCACGATGCCGATTCTGGTAGCCATCGCCGATTCCATCGGTGTTCTGGGGGGCTATGTGGTCGCGACCACGACGCTGAACTTCAACGGTAGCGTCTACCTCAAGAACTCGATCGATTTCGTCACCAATGAGGATATCTATTCCGGCCTGATGAAGGCCGCAGTCTTCGGATTTATCATCGCCCTGATGGGCTGCTATAGCGGCTTCAATTCCAAGGGTGGAGCCCAGGGTGTGGGAACCGCCACCACCAATGCCGTGGTTGCCTCCTCCATTCTCATTCTCGCGGCCAACTATCTGCTCACCTCATTGCTGTTCGTACGGTAAACCTCATGACCCAGCCCAAAGTCGAGTTGCGTGGCGTCAAGAAGAGCTTTGGCAGCAAAGTGGTTCTCGATGGCATTGATCTTGTCTTGGGAAGCGGAGAGAGCCTCGTCGTCATCGGCGGCTCGGGC
>JAJZGY010000164.1 GCA_021804785.1 Pseudomonadota bacterium
ATCTCCATACAGGCCCGCGGCGTGCATCAAGGCCGCACTTTGAGGCCGGACACACGACTGCACCTGACCACATGCACCGCACCTATCGCAGAAAATGCTTGCATTCCGGGGGGCGTCCACACACGCCCATTCAGTAGAAGAAGGGATTGCCTTCGCTCGCCCGCAACAGGCCTTTGACCGTGCGGAAGATCACATAGAGATAGAGCAGTCCCCACAGAATGAACCCGATGCCGATAAAGCACAGCGGCACAACGATCACCATGCCGACCAGAAAGATCCAAAAGAGCTCGATCGCGTTGGAGAAGTGGCTCTCGTAGACTGAGCCGCGCGCATCATCGCGTTTGGCATAGGCCAACACGACGCCGATGATCGCGGTTAGGCCGTTTACCAGCGCCGCGAGGTAAAGCAGATAAACGATGATCGCCACCGTCCGCGCACTGTCCTGGCGCATCGCAAAATCATACCTACCGTCATTATGAGGTACTTGGCTCATGTCGCTATCTTGCCTCCATCCGCCCCTGTTGTGACCAAATGTGGGCATGAGCTGGCAGGCTTTCAACCGCGCTGACGCGACCGGCCGGCCGCACACCAGCGCCTCACGCCCCCTCACCCGAAATCCCTCTATTCCTGCAAAGACTTAATCAATCCATCGTATGGCTGTCATGCTGCTATGATTTATTCGCATCGCCGGGGACGATGACCTGATCATTTTCCCCCTCGACTGTGGAGCGCCGGGGCAAAATTGGGGCACCTGGATCGGGAAGGCCAGCTTCCCGCCGCAAGGAGACACGTGATGACGATGGTAGACCTGACACTGCAACGGAACCAAGCGACAGCACAACCACTGACCGAGCCACCTGTTGCCTACGACATCTGCTATGTCGACGGCGCCGGACGCCTACTTGCCTCTCATTCGGCTCCCTGCGTCTCGGACAAAAAGGCCTGCATCCTTGCCCACGCCATGCGTCCGCAAGGAACACGGCGCATCGAAGTATGGAAGGGGGCCAGCCTGATCTATGAACGGCCTCAAACAAGGCGCGCCGCCACGCTTGAAGCCTTGCGCCCAAGCCGTGATCCCGGCCTCACACCGCTTGCGGCGTGGCGCGCCCAGCCAAATCATTGAGGCCTGCACCACGCTATAGCATCTGCCCAGCTGACCGCACGTCCGTCTGAACACTGCGGTAGATGATCACGAGGGGGCGGAAGGTCCCCTCGTCCGCCCATCATGTGGGCGGTTCGCGGGGACTGTGATGGCCCTCTGCTGCAAAAAATCCGCCGCGCCGCAACCAGAGGGGTGGCCACAAGGACCACCCGCACCAATATCCTCTCAGAGCGGGAGCAAGGCTTGCCAGCGATCCTCGCCCCCGCTTCTATGCACCCCCCCAAGCATGCGACAGTAACGGCGATGGCACACAATAACGGAGAGGTTCCCCGTCCCCTGGGCCGCAGGACGCCCAAGTCCCAGCGGGCGAAGTCCAGCGCCGCACAGAACCCATCCCCAACAGCCGGTGCCAAGGCTTCACCGCTTGCAGATGGTGGCGCCCATGACAGCCCGCAGTTCGAGGTCATCGGCCAGCTGCCGCTTCATGGCACAAGCGGCGCCGAAATGGCGGGCTTTGTCCCCCATCGTCCGGCCCGGCCGCAAAAGAGCGAAGGCGGCAAGAGATTCAAGCTCGTCAGCGAATACGAACCGGCGGGTGATCAGCCTCTGGCCATTCGTGAACTGGTCAGTGGCACCAAGGCCCTCGAGCGCGATCAGGTCCTGCTCGGGGTCACAGGTTCGGGCAAGACGTTTACCATGGCGAAGGTCATCGAGACGCTGCAGCGACCGGCGCTGATCCTGGCCCACAACAAAACGCTCGCTGCCCAGCTCTACACCGAGTTCAAATCCTTCTTTCCTGAAAATGCCGTTGAGTATTTCGTCTCTTATTACGACTACTATCAGCCCGAGGCCTACATCCCCCGCACTGACACCTATATCGAGAAGGATTCGTCGATCAACGAAGAGATCGACCGCATGCGCCATTCGGCAACGCGCGCCATTCTCGAGCGTGATGATGTCATCATCGTCGCATCGGTTTCCTGCATTTACGGTATTGGCTCGGTGGAAACCTATTCCGGCACCGCACTCACCGTCTCCCAAGGCAAGCGCCTTGATCGCAGCGCCCTGATGCGGGACCTTTCTGCGCTCCAGTACCGGCGCAACGACGAGAATTTTGTCCGCGGCAGTTTTCGCGTGCGTGGCGATACCATCGATCTCTTCCCGGCGCACTATGAAGATCGCGCCTGGCGCATCGAACTGTTCGGTGACGAGGTGGAGTCCATCGCCGAATTCGATCCGTTGACCGGGAAAAAGGCTGGCACCCTCGACAGCATCAAGATCTACGCGAACTCTCACTACGTGACACCGCGCCCAACGCTGGCCCAGGCCATCAAGGGCATCCAGCAGGAACTCATCGAACGGCTTGCGCAATTTCGTGCCGAGGGCAAACTCCTGGAAGCCCAGCGCCTGGAACAGCGCACCCAGTTCGATCTCGAAATGATCGAAGCCACAGGCTCCTGCGCTGGCATCGAAAACTATTCGCGCTGGCTCACCGGCCGCAAGCCCGGAGAGCCACCGCCAACCCTGTTCGAATATCTGCCAGATGACGCCCTCGTCTTCTGCGACGAAAGTCATGTCACCGTGCCCCAGATCGGCGCCATGTATCGGGGCGACTATCGGCGCAAATACACGCTTTCAGAGTACGGCTTCCGCCTGCCCTCGTGCATCGACAATCGCCCACTCAAATTCGAGGAGTGGGACGCGATGCGCCCGCAGACCGTCTATGTCTCGGCCACACCTGGCCCGTTCGAAATCGAACGCGCTGGCGGGGTTTTCGTCGAGCAGGTGATCCGGCCCACCGGTCTCATCGATCCTCCCGTTGAAGTACGTCCGATCGAGACCCAGGTCGATGATCTCATCGCCGAATGCCGCACCGCCGCTGCCCAGGGATATCGAACCCTGGTCACCACTCTGACCAAAAAAATGGCGGAAGATCTCACCGAATACATGCACGAACAGGGAATACGCGTGCGCTACATGCACTCTGACGTCGAG
>JAJZGY010000165.1 GCA_021804785.1 Pseudomonadota bacterium
GCCCGAGGAGCTGCGGGATGTACCGCAGGTTTGCGGCTCGCTGCGGCAGGCGCTCGAGACCCTTGATGCAGATCGCGCCTTCCTGAAGAAGGGTGGAGTCTTCAATGACGACTTCATCGACAGCTATATCGAACTCAAGATGAACGAAGTCTATGCCTTCGAGCACACCCCTCATCCGATCGAGTTCAAGATGTATTATTCCGTCTAGCACCGATCTTCATTTGATGCGCCAGGCCCGGGCAATGCTCGGGCCTGGTATTTTTCAGGCCGCCGCACTGACGTCCTCCTTGGCTGCACCCGGCGCCGGCGGCAGCACAATATAGGCCCGACAGCCCTTGCCCGGTTCGCTTTCTAGCCAGGCCCGGCCGCCATGCAGATCACATAGCCCCCGCACCAAGGCAAGCCCGAGCCCAGTGCCTCCACCCTGGCGGTCATATCGATTATCCACCTGGCTGAAGGGCTGGAAGATGCGGTCCAGCTTCTCGCGTGGAATGCCAGGGCCATTGTCCTCGACCATAACCTGAAAGCCACCATCGCGCGCCCGACTGCCAAGTACAGTGATCCGCCCGCCCTCGGGCGTAAACTTCACCGCGTTGGAAACCAGATTGATCAGCATCTGCTTGAGCGCCCGCTCATCAGCAAAAAGCACGGGCGCATCAGAACTCGTCTCGATGACAAGTTCCTGGCGATGCTCACGCGCCTTGGCGCCAACCAGCTTGAGCGCACTTTCCATCGTATGCTTGGCATCAAGCGACTCTGGCTGGATTTCCATGCGGCCAGCTTCAATCTTGGCAACATCGAGCAAATCGTTGATCAGGCTGAGCAGATGCGCCCCCGAAGAGTGGATGTCACCCGCATATTCGACGTAGCGCGGCGAACCCGCCGAGCCGAAGCACTCCTTGGCGATGATCTCGGAAAAGCCCAAAATCGCATTGAGCGGCGTCCGCAACTCATGGCTCATATTGGCAAGAAACGCGGTCTTTGAGGCGTTGGCTGTTTCCGCCTCAAAACGTTTGCGCAAGGCTTCGTCACGGGCTTCCTCGAGTTCGCGCGCGAGATCTTCAACCTCAAAGCGCAATCGTGAGTCTTCGTCGAGGCGATAAGTCAGACGTCGGCCATCGAAGAACATCTGCGCGGTGTAGATGGTGATGCCAACCGCAATCAGCATGTCAATCAGGCTGTCACCTGTCAGGAACCGCACGTCGCTCATGGTCACCATGGGCACCACTGCGGCCATGAAGATGTCAACGTGCCCGACCCGGCTGACAATCAGCCAAGAAAGAATGGCCACAGAGGCGAAGGCAAGAAAGACGTGGTTTATCGGATTGTTGGGTTGCCACAGGATCCAGGTCATCAGACCCCAGGCGAATGAGACAGCAATCTGCGCCACGATGAAGCGGGAGAACCAGGGTCGAAGCCGCTCATAGCTAACGACGGTTCGCGTGGCGGCGCGATAGGCGCTGACAAGACGCGCGCAGATCCCGGTGGCCAGAATCACCGCTGCCGGCAGGACCAGGGCAGTTACGATCGGAACCTTGCCGAAACCACCACGTGATGCGAATAACGCCACGCACACGGCCCAGATCGGGGCGGTATAGCGCGCTGCGTGCAAAATGTCAGCGGTGAGGTTGAGCTGCGCCTTCAGCACGCGCCCATCGGCGTTGCGTTGCATACGCAAGCGTTGACCGTAGCCCAAGGACTTATCCCCCGTTACTCCGCCAGGCGCAGAGCTTCGGAGACTACCCTATCCCTTCTAAGAAATTCTTAGCTTGCGCAATTTAGGCGATGCGGCGACTGCGCTGTGCGCGCAACACAGCTTCGCTGGAGGGTGGAAAGCGCACGCTGACCTTGCACCCGCAGCCGGGGGCAGTCTCAATCCACACGCGGCCACCATGCAAAGCGCTCAGTCCGCGCACGAGGGAAAGACCAAGTCCGGTGCCTCCCTGCTGACGCGAATAGCGCTTGTCGAGCTGGTTAAAGGCCTCAAACACCCTCTCCAGAAGGGCCGGGTCGAACCCGGGCCCGTTGTCGGTAACGCAAAGCTCAAAACCACCATCTTCCAGCACGCGGCCGGTTACGGCGATCTCCCCACCAATCTGGGTGAATTTGGTGGCGTTGCTGATGAGATTGTAGACAATCTGCCTGAAGGCACGCTCGTCAGCATAGAGCTGATCCGCCTCGCCTTCGAAGTTGATGGTGAGACGCTGCTGTTTGGCCTGCAGTTTGGGGCGCAGAACGCGCAGACCATGTTCAATGACCCGGCGGGCATCAAGAAATTCGGGGGTCACGCTCATCTGCCCAGCTTCAATCTTGGCGACATCAAGGATGTCATCGATAATGCCCAGCAGATGCCGTCCGGCCGACTGGATGTCGCCGGCATAATCGCGATAGCGGCTCTGTCCAACCGGACCGAAGGCCTCCTGTTCGATGAGATCGGAGAAGCCAATGATGGCATTGAGCGGCGTACGTAGCTCGTGGCTCATATTGGCCAGGAACGACGACTTGGCGGCATTGGCAGCCTCTGCTTCCGCCTGCTTCTTGAGCGCGGCGTCATGCGCCCGGCGCAACTCATCCGTCAGATCCTCATTGGCAAAGCGAGAGCCTAGCAAAATCTTGCTCTGATGCATGGCGTTGAGGACTACCACAAGGCTATAGATAAAGGCCGTCGTGAGCAGGACTGCTAGCCCCACATTTGCCGGCACACCGCCGCTCATCATGCGCGGCAGCGACAGCCCCATAAGCGGCATCACCCCGGCCACATAAAGGCTCCAGCTGTTGGCTGAGGATGCGTTGGAAATCAACACTGCAACAAGCGGCACCAGGATGAGGGCATGGTTCACGGCATTATCGGGAACCCAGAGTAGCCAGGTCATGGCGCCCCAGCTCAGTCCGATGAGAAATTGCTCAGAAGCGAAAACTGTTTCCCAGAGGCGCACGCGATGTGGTGATCTGCGGTATCGCTGCAAAGTGAGCGCCGCCAGCACGCTGTTGGCCAGATGTAGACCGAGCGCCACCACCAGGCGCCAGAGGGGAACCTGGCCAAAATACGGGAACAGTCCGATGAACGGCACGATGCCGACAGCGGCCCAGGTCGGAT
>JAJZGY010000166.1 GCA_021804785.1 Pseudomonadota bacterium
AGCCCAAAGGTTATTGGAGCAGGCTGATTTTCACGGGCACCATATCAGCGCCGGTACTGTCAGGCAACATCGTGCAGTGTTATCGCAATGATATCGCAATGCTAATGGACGACGTTCAGTTTTCATTATGGAACTCGAGAAGATGAGGTTATTGACGGTGGCCGTCACTTGCCATCACACGATCCTGCGATGCACGCTTTTGAACATCATCCCATCCGTAACGTTGTTGAGCGCGCGCGTACGTTGCTTCATCGGGTGAGCCGTAGTGCGCGCACGCGTTACTGGTTTCCACACGTGCCGCTGGCCTTGCTCTTTACCCTCGGTGGCTACTGGCTGCTGAACTTTGGCCTGGGTCCAGGCTGGCCCGACTATCTCGAAAGAGTTGCCCTGGGAACGGCCGAATTGCCGCCCAGATTCCTGCCGGTGCTCGTGGTGGGTGGCGGGATGATGCCAGTGGGACTGGGGCTCTTATTCCGTTCCCGTGTGGCCTGGGCCATGGCACTCGTTCTTGCGATTGCGGCGGCGGCGACTACGGGCCTGGGCGTGGTTCGTTCCGGGGTCGGATTGCTCGCCTATTTTGCCTTCGTGGTGGTTCTGCTGATTGTTGCCTGGAAGCGTTTTGACCGGGCGAGCCTTGCTGCGTCGACGCTATTTGCCGTCACATCGGTGCTCATGCTTCTGATGTACGCGACCTATGGAGCTTTTTATCTCGGTGCGGGATTCAAGCCCAGAATCACCGACCTGATTACCGCGTTCTATTTCGCAGTTGTGTCGATGAGCACTGTTGGGTATGGCGATATCACGCCACAGACCCCAGAAGCGCGGATGTTCACCGTATCGGTGATCTTGCTGGGTGTCGCGGTGTTTGCGACATCTCTGACGGCGGTGATAGCACCGCTGGTTTCGAACTCCATTACGCGTATTGTTTCGCGACGAGGCACTGGCATGAACCGCAACAACCATTTTATCGTCATTGGCCGTACTGCGCTGGCGGTCAACACCTGGCGGGAGCTTGCCAAGCGTGGCCGCTCGGTGACGCGCATCGTACGGGAAATGCCAGAAGAGACCGGACCCGAAGAGTGTGATCTCGTCGTCGGCGACCCCTCGAGCGCCTCCGTACTCAAGGAGGCTGGTGCGGACAAGGCACAAGCCGTCCTTGCCATGACCGCGGATGATTCCGAAAATGCCTTCATCGTCCTTGCGGTGCGTGAGTTTGCACCGAAAACCCGTACGATTGCCGCGATCAATGATGCCAGTCACATGGGACGTATCCGCCTTGTGCAGCCGGATGTGACCATCGCCCCCCAGGTGCTGGGAGGCGAACTCCTGGCCATGATGCTGTCCGGGGAAACAGTTTCACCAGATTACGTGATGGACCGCGTCTTTCAGCGCAAGCCCGAAAGCGCCTAGCCTGTAAGGCCGGGTCTGTTGAATCGCAGCCGATGTCGATCACCGTGCAGTGGTCCAAGAGTTGTTCCTGAGTGACGAGCTTGGGCTTTCGGCCCGATGTGATCTTGGCTGCGCTGGGGTCCAAGCAAGCCTGCGCCTTGACTGGTGCGCGGCCCCCCTTTATGGTGAATTGGACGACTGTCCAACTATATCTCATCAATGGCGATCGGCTTGTCAGGTGCGCGGCCGAGCTTGCCGTGACGCAGGCGGTAGACATGACCGATATGCTGACGCGCTTTGGTGAAAGGCCGGCCATGTCCGAATTACGCGCCCGTGCGTATTTGTGGCGCCGCCCTGTACGGGCCAGGCTCAAAGGCAGGATCTGATCCAATGCCTGGCGAACCGTACGTGGTGGCCCTCGATCTTGGTACGTCCGGGCCCAAGACATTGGTTGTCTCCCTCTCCGGGCGGATCGCGGGCATAGGCCGAACTTTCGTCGACACCATCCATGTGCCTGGCGGCGGCGCGGAGCAGGACGCGAAAGCTCTCTGGGATGCGGTCAAGAGCTCGATATCCCAGGCGCTGAACGATGCGAGAGTCGTCCCCGCTGATATCAAGGCGGTGATCTGTGGCAGCCAGTATTCGAGCATAGTGCCGGTGGACGCAAATGGCCTGCCACTTGCAAATATGATCCTCTGGCTTGATCAGCGCGGTACGGTTGGAAATTTACGGCGCATGGCCAGATTACCGTGCGGTGTTGATTCCCCTCTGCAAATTATGGATTGGCTGCGGGTGCATGGGCTCGCTCCAGTTGCCGGCGGCATGTCGCTGAACCATATGAGATTCCTCAAATACGCGCGGCCAGAGATCTATGCGCGCGCGGCTTTTCTTCTGGAGCCGATGGACTACGTCACAATGCGGCTGACGGGGCGCGCTGCCGCCACCCAATGCACGAGCTTCACGAGCCTTCTCATGGACAATCGCGCCGGCGCCACGCATGGGTATCATCGCCGACTGCTGCGCTACGGTCTCATCGATCCGGAAAAACTGCCTGAAGCGGTGCCAGTGGATGCGGTAATTGGCGGCTTGCTGCCGAAAGTTGCGACTGAACTGGGGCTGGTACCTGGCACCAAGGTTATCGCAGGGATGGGTGACACCCACGCGGGTGGTATGGGATCACTCGCTTTTCAGGGCTCGCATTGCGGATTGGCGATGGGCAGCAGCTCGGTACTGGTCACGCATCGAGAGAAAAAGGGCACGGATTTGCGCAATGCGCTATTTGCCCTGCCGAGTCCGCTCGTCGGTCAGTATTTTGCGGTAGCGGAAACTGGAATTTCCGGATTGGCGCTCGACAGCTTCTTGCGCCAGGCCATTTTTGCTGATGACAGCTTTGCCTGTGGGACTGTTTTGCCCGATGGCCCGGCGCGCTACGCCGCTTTGGATCAGGCCGTGGCAAGGGTCGAGCCGGGTGCGGAAGGCTTGCTCTACCTTCCCTGGCTTGCAGGCAGCCTGGCGCCCCGGACAGACAGCCAGATGCGGGGTGGTTTCATAAACATGTCCCCCAGGGTGACGCGCAGCCATATGGCGCGCGCAGTTCTGGAGGGCATAGCTCTTAATTTGCGCTGGTCACGTGATCCGATGCAGAAATTCTGTGGCCG
>JAJZGY010000167.1 GCA_021804785.1 Pseudomonadota bacterium
GCCGGCCTGCTGGGTCTTGACGCCGCTGCGGCCACCGCAAAGGACGCCACCCGCCACGGCCACCGCCTCACGGTTCTCAGTGATGCCGTAGGTTTTGACAGCGGTGCCCTCATCCGCAACAGCCATGCGGCCGAGAGCCCTCGCTCCGCGCCTGACGGCGGGGGCAGCGAAGGCCGCCTTGCCGTCCACGCCGTCAGCACCAAGGACTGGCTCGCCGAGCTCGCTCCCCCCGCCCGCCCGCCGCGGGCGGCCAGGTGGCAGCTGGGTGCCCCCTTGCGCCGCCACTCCCGCATCTTGGGGTAGAGTGCTTCTGATCCATGGTTGTGGCGGGGTAAGGCCCCGAAAATATTTTGGCGTAAGAGTGCCAATTTCGGGCAAAACCCCGCTCCGGCCATTGCAGGCGTGTGCTCGCAGGCGTAGCAGCAGGGCGGTGGGGAAGCGGAATTTGCCATCATGGACGCACGCCTGCGCACCATTGTGCGGTATTTTCAGTCGTGCCCTGATCCTCTCGCCCCAGGCCTCGGGGGGCTTGCCCGCGAGCTCCATCCCCACATCTTTGTCTGCTGCATCCAGGCCCCTCCCGGCCAACGCCGCGAGCTTGTCTTTGAGCGTCTGGGCGGGCATCTCGAAAAGCAGCTGCGCCGCTCCTGCGGGAAAGCTGCCGCAACGCCCCTCAACCCAGAGATCCTGGGCCCTGCTGCGCTCGAAGCCCTCAAGGACTGCGCCACCTCAAACGCGGCGGTCTGGCTACGTGAGGCCGCGACCACCTCTGACCAGGCCGGCCGCGTGATCGAAATGTCCGCGGTCTTCGTCAGTCCCGACCACATCTGCGGCGGCATCCTTTATAGCCCCACCGCCTGGTTCTTTGCCGACAGACCGGTTCTCAAGGTTCGGCCTCTGTCAGGCACGCCACCCAGACCCAGCGCGCCCCCACTGCTGCGTTCCGTGCCGCGTCCCTGATCTCAACAACCACCAAGCACATCGCGATAGTCCAAAGCCTCCACCGCACGCCACAGGTGAAGGGTACAATGCGCCTTGAGCGAAAAGCCGGAACTTGGACGCATATCTCGCAAGCCTCTGCTCCACTTGAGAATATCCCCCGATTGCTCTGGAGCGTGGGTGGCGCGCAGTTGAAGTGTATTCATTTTTGTGCATATTGAAGACGTTCGGTGGAGAATTACCATGGCCGGTCCCACAACAATGACCGTCCGCATCAGTGGCGCATTGAGTAACTTTGTGGCCACGAACGTGGGAAGGGACGGAGCATATGAGAATGTCAGCGAATATATCCGCGACCTGATCCGCCGCGACAAGGAACGAGCGGAGCAGGACGCGTTCGACCGGCTGAAGGCTGAACTCATTCTTGCCTTCTCGGCGCCTGAAGCGTCCTACATGCCGTTGACCGCAGCCGACGTGATCGGGCGCAACCGGGCCTGAGCCTATGGCCACTGTGCGCATCCAGGAGGCGGCTTCATATCGCCTCGATGAAATCTACCGCTATACGCGGGACCGCTGGGGTACCGAGCAGGCAGATCGCTATATTGTGGGATTATTCGACACGTTCGGGAAGATCCAGTCCCACGCAGTAACGTCACGACCCATTCCAGGAGAGTTCGGCGTAGAGGGGTACATCGCCCGCTACGAGCGGCATCTCATCTATTGGCGCCGGCTGTCGAACGGCGACATCGGTATCGTGACGATACTGCACGCGCGGATGCACCAGATCGACAGATTCCGTGAGGATTTCGGACTATAGAGGGGGTCAGCGCGAGCCGACGGACATTCGACTGTGAGTGGCCTCAAATGCCCGGCGAGCTTCCATAAGTCACCTTCAATTCAACGCGTTGGCGGTCAGCTCTGCCCGCTGGTTAATTTCCTGCAGAAGCTCATTCATCACACCCGCAATATGGCGTTGGCGCAAGATGCGTGCCTCACGGTATACCAGCCTCTCGAACCCGGCTGCCGCGGCAGGCCCGTGGTTTTCGTAGCCAGCGCGACCTTCTTCATCCGCGAAGCTGTCAGCCATCATGCCCAGGGCGCCACCGCTAACTTCTGAATGCCGGCCTTGTAGCGCCGACACAAAGCGCTCGGCGATTTCCGGGATTGTCAGCCCGCAATTTTCCAGGCTGAAGATCAGACCATGCGCATCCTTGGCTTCTCCACGATTTCTGAAGGCCAGGATTTTTAAGACTGTGAAGCCCACGATGTCGGCATAACGGATATCGATCTTGATATATCCGCCATCATTCGGGAGTTCGACCTCGATCGCCGCGGTTTCCAGATGATCGAAGACGATGCTCGAATGGGGAATATTGCAGACTGCAAGCTTACCATGCTCGGGTATGGTGATTACCTTAGCCCCCTCCTCGCCTGCGAGGTCAGCTAGAAAATCGATGCGGATCATCATACCCGAAGGCGCCTTGAATTCCCATTGCCACGCCTTGCCGCCCTCGCTCAGTGGTCGAAACTCTTTGGCGATCAGCACGCGTTCGATTGTGCTGTAGGCCTCCATGTCAGCAATGAGCTCCAAATTCAGCACCAGATCGACATCGCCAGTGCCAACATATTCCTGCGGCTTCGCCGCCTTGGCTTTCAGCAGCTCAGGGGGCAAGCCGCCAACCAGCACAATTGATTTTGTCCAATCGCCAAACCCCGACAGCAACAGCGCCAAGGCCTGCTTGCATTCCTCGGTCAGCTTCGGACTGTAATCTTCCGGTGCCTTCTCGCCAGCCATTAGAATCCAATCTTTGTTTCTCGCAAGTGCTGAGCCGCATCACGTGCTCTGCCTTCCATTTGCAAGAGATCGAGATAGACCTGGATAGGATGTGCATACCATACCCCGCCCTCTTCCCGGCGATGTACCAGCTCCTGCGGAGACCACACTTCTATCACCGATAGATTCGAGCCCTCCGTGGTCAACTGCGACTTGAGCTCGGTGAGGGCGGCTTCCGCGTTCCCGGAATAAACCAGGCGGACGCGCAGCACATTGATATGCGTGAGCCAGGGCGAATAATGCTGCGCCGCCGCCTCGCCCGTC
>JAJZGY010000072.1 GCA_021804785.1 Pseudomonadota bacterium
GCAGGCCCAAGGCCGATGCCGTCAGCCAGTATCCTGTGCCATAGACGACATCGAAGCCGGCGCAGTTGGCGACGGCGGCGGCGATCATGTCCTGGCTGCCCGGCACCGCGAAAAATCTACCGGTAGCCAGTTTTGTGCTTAATCCTGGAGCTGCCATGGTTACGTCTGGCCTAGGCTGACGCAGGGCTCATACCCCTAGAGGAAACCAGTGCCCTGCTCGAGAGCTGCGTTCAGTTTTATCTCTATCGCCCGTCGCCCCTTATATCCTTGTATTCAGGTTGTATTTCATTATCGCGCCGTGTCTTCCATCACGTTGGCGTTCCAGGGCATACACCTCACCGGCTGGTCCATGGCGCTTGGCCAGAACCGTCTTGATGGCGCAAAGATCCGTGGCGGTGAGATGGACCCGCCCGAGCTCTTCAAGGCTGGCGAGATGGGCCCTGCTACGGGCGCCGATGATGACGGCACCAACGCTGGGTTGCTCTAGAACATAGCGCGAGGCGATCGCGGCGATACTGGCGTCGTGACGTTTGGCGACACTGGCGAGCGTTGCCAGCAATTCCTGGAACAGATCCCAGCTGCCAAACTCATCGATGATCAACTTATATTTTGTCAGCGAGCGGTTGGGCAGTGGCTCGACCGGCTCCCTTTGGCCGAGCCAGCGGGCGCTGAGAAACCCACCGGCCAATGTGCCGTAACACAAAAGTGCGACCCCACACTCCGCGGCGCTCGCGGCAAAGTTGCCAGCAGGACGCTCATCGAGCAGGGAATACTGGACCTGCATGGCGGCCAGATCCACGCCAGCCTGGTGCAGAGCCCGCAGATGTTTGGCATCGAAATTGGTACCGCCGATCAGATGGATTTTGCCTTCCTGCTGCAGCTCCTTGAGCCACAGGGCTGTTTCGATGGCGCCGGGAATTTGGTAATCCCACCAATGAAACTGGACGAGGTCAAGGCGCTCGCAGTTCAGCCGGCGCAAAGAGCGTTCGATCGCTCCGCGTACATAGGCCCGATCCATGCGTGGCAGGGCATCCAGGTCAGGTACGAATTTGGTATGCACTTTGAGACGTGTGAGTGCCTCCTTTCCGCGCTGTTGCTGCAACTGACGGCGGACCTGACCTAGAATATCCTCAACGCCGGTATAGATGTCCGCACAATCAAAAGTCGTATAGCCGGCGTCGTGGAAGGCGATGAGATTATTCACTGCCTCGACGCGATCGACCTCGCCATGGCCTCCAGCCAACTGCCAACATCCGGTGATGATGCGGGTGATCTGGTAATCCTTGCGCAGCGAGTGCGTTTCAGGGCTCATCGTGAGGGCTCTGCTTGAAAAGCGGAGTTGCGGTCACATCGGTATGGCGAAACTGTCGCCGCTTCGTCCGGCTGATGCGAAACCGGGTTTGGCAATTAGGATCCGGACAGGCGACCTCACTGTCGGTTGAGACCCAGTCATTGGGATCTGTCGGTCGTTGTTTGACGGGCAAGAGTGGTAACAGCGCCGCCAAGGAATAGATCGAAAAGCCTTGGCCCGGAGGTAGATAGAGCATCTCGCCGTGCAACTCGAAGCTGTCACCCGGTTTTGCTGAACAGAAAATTTCTGCGCCCTCAGGAGCAATCACTTCGACGCGCAAGTCCCAGAGTTCGAAGCTGTCACTGGGCGGCGGCAGGGAGTTTGGCATGGTGGCTGCTGATCCTTTCTGCCCAAAGGCTGGTGATGAAAGCGAGTGCGAATGCGCTGCCTGCGGTCAGCGCGATCGCAGGTCCAAGGCCGGCGGCGGCACCGAAGAGTCTGCTGCTGGAAAGGGCGATTGCCGTGGGGCCGAGGCCTGCCCCAAGGGCTACGCTCAGAAAGAAACTCACCGCCATTGCCCGTCCACGCAAGTGATTGGGCGTGGCATCGAGTATCGCTGAAAGACCCGAGGCCGTGACAATTGCAGAGAGTGTAAAGTAAAGGCCCGTCACCACCATCACAAAGGCCGAATGTGCGCTTGCAAAGACGGGCGCGGTGAATGCGATCAGGATGCTTGCCAGCGCGCAAAGCTCGATCTTGCCTCTGGAACCTCTCTTGCGTGCGACGAGATCCGAAAGCCAGCCGCCTGCCAGCATTCCCCCGCCATAGGCAAAGATCAGCAGGTAGCCAAGATGGAGCCCGACATTTGCCGCGTTCTCGCCAAAGCGACGGACGAGCAGGGAGGGAAGCCAGGCACCCACCCCGTTATCGACAAAGGACGCCAAGGCCACCGTGGCAAAGATTGGCCAAGCACGCAGCAGGCTCAAGTGGTCCAAGGCCGGTCTCGAAGCCGGTGTTGCGACAGGCAGGCCACGGCGGATTGGCTCACGTATAAAGAGCAGGGCGAAGCACCACAGCAGGCTTGGTCCCCCGATGACCCAAAAGACGATGCGCCAGGCGGGGCTGTCCGCCATGGGTCCGATGGCAAAGACGCCCTTGTGCACAAGCCCGAGGACCGCGCCACCAATCAAAAATGAGCCACCGATGCCGATGCAGATGCCGGTGAAAAATACGCCAACGGCACGCCCACGCTGGGCCGGCGGAAAAAGATCGCTGATGAGAGAAATCGCGGCTGGCGACAGGGCCGCTTCACCCATGCCGACGATGACCCGCGCGGCAAAAAGCTGTCCAAAGTCTACGGCGAGGCCGCAGCCGATGGTACCGAGGCTCCAGACCGCGATCCCGATGATGATCAGATTGCGTCGCGACAGGCGGTCGGCGAGCCAGCCCATCGGCAGGCCCACGATGCCATAGATCATCGCGAAGGCCGTTCCGAGGAGCAGGCTTATCTTCGTGTCGTCGATATGAAGCGATGCTTTGATCGGATCAACGATCAGGCTCATGACCTGCCGGTCGGTGTAGGAAATGACTGCCGTCAGTGCGAGGGCGACGACCACGGCCCAGGCATAGGCCGCGCGCGGATAGGGCGCCTCAAGGACTGACACATCATGGTTCATAGGCCGGACCACCTGCATTGATCCAGTTCTGAATCTTGTGGTCGAGAATGCCCAGCGGCATCGAGCCGGTCATGATCACCTGGTCATGGAAGCGTTTGACGTCAAAACGCCGGCCCAGACCTTGTTCGGCGCGGCGACGCAGGGCTTTGATCTTCAGTTCGCCGACTTTATAGGCGGTCGCCTGGGCGGGGACGGCGATATAGCGGTCAATCTCGACCCGTATGTCCTTGGCAGCCATTGACGTGTTCTCGGTCAGAAAGGCGATGGCTTTGTCGCGCGACCAGCGCTGCGCGTGCAGGCCGGTGTCGACGACCAGGCGGCAGGCGCGCAACATGTCGAAATCGAGATGGCCGTACCATTGCCAGGGATCGGTAAACATGCCGAGGGCTTTGCCTAGTGATTCCGAATAGACGGCCCAGCCTTCGATATAGGCGGTGAAGCCGCCGCCGAAGCGCAAGATGTCGGGCAGTGCCGTATTCTCCTGGGCGAGAGAGCCCTGATAGTGATGCCCCGGGATTCCTTCGTGCAGCGTGAGTGTTTCGAGCGTCGGGATCGGACGGGTGGAGAGCATGGCCATGTTGAAGTAAAGCACGCCTGGGCCCGAACCATCGGGCGGGCCGAGCTTGTAGTAGCCGGTGCCGCGCGCTGCGCCCATGGCCGGCAGGGGACGGACCTCAAAGGGCGCTTTGGGTTTTCTGTCAAAAAGGCGCGGCATGCCTTTCCAGATGCGCGCTTCGATTTCCTTGAAGCGGTCCAGAAGCTCCTCTGGCCGGGTAAAATAGAATTTGGGATCGGTGCGTACATGCTCAAACAGGGCACGCAGATCGTGGGGGAAGCCCAGAACCCTCTGTACCTCATGCATGGCGGCGCGGATGCGTGCGACTTCACGCAAACCCAAATCATGGATCTGGTCAGCGGAAAGGCTGGTGGTCGTGTTCCAGCGCAGGGCCTGATCGTAGATACGTGCGCCATCCTTCATTGCCCACAGCCCCGGTGCTTGCCGGGCTCGTGGCAGGTAGGTTTCGGTGAGATAGGTCTTCCAGAGTGCGTAGCCCGGCATCACGTCGTCACGGATTACGGAGAGATAGGCCCGCGCCAGGCGCGCACGCTCGGCTCCGGTGATGGTCGCCGGCATTTTGCGGATTGGCTGATAGAATGCCGTGTCCTGGGGCGCGCTTGAGAGCGCGACATTGACCTCGGCGAGGACGTTCTCAACGACGATGCGGGGCTGCACATAACCGTGGGCCAGGCCCTCCTTGAGCCGTACGATCGTAGTCCTGAGGTAGCCGGCAAAGCCTTTGAGCCGCGACAGGCCGTTCTCGTAGTCCTCTAGGGTGACAAACGGGGTGCCGGCCCCGGAGGCGGCATCCGGAAAACTGACCTGAAGACCAAAGGATGGATCCAGCGGTACCATCCGTTTGATCTCAAACAGTCCCGAGGAGAAATCCTGCAGAACTTCGGCCGTCTTATAGTGAAAGACGTCCCAGGCGAGCCGGTCGACGGGCCCAAGCGCATGGGGATCGATGGTCATGAGCTCGGCCATCTCCCGCTTTTTGTTGCTCAGGCGCATTCGTGCGTAAGCATCCGAGAGCGGATCGATGAAGCGACCGGCGGCGTGCGGGTCGAGGCGCAATGCCTTCAGTGGATCAAGCGCCGCGTCGGCTCGGACGCTGCGATCGATCAACTCGCGCAGACGCTGTGAAAGCGCTGCGGAACTGGCAAAGACCGGCTGCGGTGCACACAACGCGGCAGCACTTACCCCTGCTCCTGCGGCCAGCAGCGAGCGACGGCTGCAGGCAATATTGTTGACGTCCACGTTGCTGCTCCCCCAAGCCGTGCGGTGTCGTGGAGCTGAGGCTAGCATCAAATTCACGACGGCGCCCAGTATGTACCATCGTGCCTCCGGGGCCCGAGGTGTCTTGAACTGTCGCTCGCGGCTTCAGGTCGGAAGGAACGCACCCGCTGGGCGTTGTCGATCATCGCCGCGTGGAAGCTGCAGCCGGGAAGACTGGCTTTTGCAACGGCGCGAACCGCCCGATTACGCTCTGCGCAAAACCTGGCTTGTAGGTAGCAGGGCTAAGCGGATTTTTGGCCCATGCTCTTTCCTTCGTGCTGATGAAGCCCCCTTGCGTGAGGCATTGGGGAGAGGCCTCCTTCAGCACTCGGGCCCCAGGGTCTTGGTTGACGTCTCCTGCGCGGGCAAGCGCAACGTCTCCTCCGTCAGCGTGCCGACTGAAAGTCCCGTCACGGGTTAAAGGCTTGGAGGACGGCTTTGCGTTGCCGTTGAGCTCGGGGTGACACGGACGCCGCCTTTCACTGAAGAGATGCCTTCGTAGTGCAGCCGGTGCCAGAGTGGCGGACGCTTTCGAGGCTCTCTTGGAGCCCGACGAGAGGTTCGGGCGCGCAGCCTTTCAGGGCTGCGCGCTTCGGCTAACCGCCATTGGCACGGAAAAGGTTTAGGGTGCGCTGATAGGCGAGCTTGGCCGCCGCGTCATTGTAGTCGGCTCTGCGATCCGAATTAAAGCCGTGACCGGCATCATAGATGTAGACCGGCACTTCCGGATGGGCAGCCCGCACCTTGGCGATGCCGTCCATGGGGATGCCGTGGTCGTGTTCGCCGAAATGACAGATTACCGGACACTTGGGCTGTTCCTCGGCAAATTGAGGTACCAGACTTCCGTAATAGGAGGAGCCGGCGGCAAGTCCGGCGCAGCGACATGCGGCCGCCCACACCACCGAGCCGCCATAGCAATAGCCGACGATGAAGACGGGACCGTTGGCCTTGAGGGCATCGATGCAGACCTGGGTGTCTTCAATCGACTGGGTGAAGGGGTGCTGCTGGCGGGCGATCTGGATGCATTTCTGGATGTCTTCCGGGGTGTACTGTGCGGCCAGACCGGGGGCCTCACGATCGTAGAGGGCGGGCGCGAGGACCTCATAGCCCTCGGCGGCATATTTGTCCGCCTGTTCCTTGATGTGCTCGGTGACCCCGAAGATTTCCTGGATGAGGACGACACCGCCGCGCCTCTGACCTGTGGCTGCAACGTGATAGACACCAATCTTGGCGCCGTCGCCCATCTGCATCTCAGTCATCTTGCCCTTGAGCGCCATAGGTCTTTCTCCCTGAGTTGATCACTGGGCACCATAGACCGGCCGAACGCCGTGGCCCAAGGGAAAATCCGCATCAGGACCACGCCCGAATGGACGCCGCGGTAAGGTTCCGATGCTGCGCGGGCCGGCAGCAGAAGCTGCCCGCCCTCCAGGAATTCCCGCCCACCTTGAGTGTGTCTGACAGGGGGTCAAAGCGCTTCGCTATTGACTGGCGATGCTGAAGCCCACGCGCGGAAAATGCACATGAACGCGGCCAACGCTCTGGTGCTCGCGGGCTATGACGATGCGGTCCTGGTTGGCCGCAAGGAGGGTGCCGGAGATCGGATCGCGGCCATAGTCATTGGCCATGACGAACACAGCGCTGCCGCGCGCTAGACCTTGCGCATCGCGCGCATCATGAGGGATGTGTGACGCTGACATCGGTTCGGCTACAGCTGCGACGGCAATGGCGTCGGCGGGACTGATACTCGTATGGGTGCCATGGCCGATACCCGCAATCCTGGTTCGCCAGGCTGCAAGCTGGGGCATGTCAGCAAGGAGGGCATCGCAGTCTTCAGCCAGTGCGCTCCGATAGAACCAGATGTTCATGTAGCTGGCGATGTCGGAGAGACTGGGCGCATTGCCACCAAGCCATGATTTGCCGTCAGCAAGCTCGTGTTCGATCCACGCGACCATGGCCCGGAACTGCCCCTTGGCATCGGGCACTGCGGCCTTCATGCGGTTGAGGTCGAAGCTGTTGCCCGACAATGCCTCGCGATCCTTGATGAACGCTGCCGGGACCTGATCACCGATCGTACCAAAAATGATGGTCACCGCAGACTGGAAGAGCAAGCGGTCGGCCCAGGCATTGACGATCCAGTCGGTGGCATGAATGACCTTGGGGTCCGGATAGCGGTATTCAAGCTCAGCCATGATGACCGAGGTATCACAATAGATATCGGCGCCGATCTGCATCACCGGGATACGCCGGTAGCCACCGGTCAGTACCGTGAGCTCGGGCTTGGGCATGATGGTGGGTTCGACCACGTCCGTCCATGACAGCCGCTTGATACCAAAGAGCACGCGCACCTTTTCCGAGAAAGGTGAGGTGGGATAGTGATGAAAGAGAATGGAACTGGTCATGGTCAGTTTGCTCCGCATTCAATCGTTGCTGCCCGATCAGATGCTGACGGTCGCGCTTCCTATTCGGGGCGCTGGGTGGGCAGCCATGGTAGGCAGTCTTGCTGCGGAATGTAAATGGCAGTGCGGTAGAACGTCTCCATGCAGGAGATTCTGCTGACGCGAGAGCAAACTTGCGTAGCAAACGGCCCGGCACGCGTCGGCTTTCCCGCAAGCTCGTGACCTTGATGCTGTAGTGTCGCCTTTGATGCCAAGGTCGCAGGAGAGTGCGGTCCGAACGCCCGGCCAGAGCGCAGGATGCGCGCTCCGGCAGTTTCAGAAGGAAGGTTACGCCAGGTCGTGCTCACCTGTAACAGCCGCAGGGAGGCGTGTCGTGACACAAAGATCGCAACAGAGGTGGTAAGAACCCTGACCTTCCCTCTCTCAAGAGGACGCAGTGTCCTTGGCGACGAACCCCTCCCAGCCGCTCATATAGGCGATGAAGCTGGGGCTCAGACCTTCGTCGCGCAGATGCTGTTGGGTCACGGGCAGTGCGGGCGAAGTATAGCGCGGATCGTTTTGGATCCGATAGGGCACGTCGTGGCGCAGGATGGCGGCGCGGCCAAGAACTACGAAATCGCAGCCTGTCTCAAGCACGCCCGCTGCGGTGCGCGCACTCATGATCTTTCCAGCCGCGCCCACCCGCACCTTGCCACGCGGCAGATCGGTGAAGTAGCTCATCAGCGTCTGGCCCTGGAACTCGGCCTCTTCTGGTTCCTTGCCGACATCCCACAGGGAGAGATCGAGATAATCGATCTTGCCCTCGCGCAGTACTTCGGCGGCGAAGTCACGCATCTCGGCAAGTTTGAGGCCGAAACGTTCGGGCGATATGCGCAGGCCGAGCTGGAAGTCAGGACGGCATTGGGCACGAATGCCATCGATGATCTCGAAGATGAGACGGGCGCGGTTTTCCAGAGTGCCACCATACCGGTCCGTGCGCCGGTTGGTTCGGGCCGACAGGAACTGGGCAAGGAGATAGCCATGGGCGCCATGGAGCTCCACACCGTTGAAGCCTGCGCTCTGTGCCCGCACAGCTGCCGCAATGAAATCTTCACGTACGCCCGCAACTTCGGCGGCTGTAAGAGCACGGGCACCTTTTTCTGGGTCATCGGAGGGACAGAGTGGAGTGGAGACCAGCTCACGAGGGGAGCGGTTGCCGGCATGATGCAGCTGTACTGCAGACACCGAGCCATAGGAGGCGATGGCCTTGGCAAGTCGGCTGAGGCCTTCGAGGTGCATGTCGGAAAAGATGCCGAGCTGTCCGGAAAAGCCCTGCCCGTCTTTCTGCACATGGGCGGCGCAGGTCATGGTGAGGGCAAAGCCACCTTTGGCCCGCATCGTCAGCCAGTGGAATTCCTCATCCGACAGCCGGCCATCCTGATGGCTCTGCTGATTGGTCAAAGGTGCAAGCACAAAGCAGTTCTTGAGGGCAGGGCCATGGGCGAGGGTAAGAGGCTCGAACAGGCGTGTAATCGACATGAATATCCACCAAAATTGGTTGCAGATAGGGAATGGTTTCAGCGTGGCGTTTGGCGGGCAAGCGCGGCGCGAAAGGCCGGCCTGCTCTCAAGGCGTTGCCAGTAGCGGCTGGTTGCTTCGCCCAAAAGCGCGCCAAGGCCGATGGCGCGGATGAGCAGAAGCGCATAGCCGACACTGATGTCGGCGCTGGAAAAATGTGTCGGGCAGAGAAACTCCGCATCGGCGAGCGCGCGTTCGAGTGAACCCAGACGCTCGCGCAGGATCGCTTCATAGGCCGCGGCTACGGCTTCGTTGCGTCCCTCTGGGGGTGTGAAGAGGCGATAGCGCAGGATGACGGCCAGCGGTGGCATCAGACTCGCTTCGCCATAAAGCAGCCAGTTGAGCCAGGCGGCGTAGTCCTTGTCTTCCGGTACGAAAGAAAACCGCTGCTGGCCATGCACGCTGTCGAGATATTGCAGGATGGCAATGGATTCGCTGAGGCCGGTGCCGCCATCGACGAGATAGGGAACGGTGCCCTGGGGATTGATGGCAAGATAGTCTGGCGTGTGCTGGCGTGGCGGAAACTCCATCACGTGCAGCTCATAAGGCAGGCCAAGTTCCTCCAGGAGCCAGAGGACGCGGAAGGAGCGGGCATTGGTACAATGATAAAGATGAAGCATGGACGGGGCCTGGTTCCGCAATGGGGTCTTTTAACCATTTTAGCGGCCCCGGCGGGCCAAGTGAAAGAGGGCAATGTCGCCTCTGGCGGCTCCTGTCCCAAGCAGGAATGACGGGGATGTTTGCCGCCTTACCCGTGGCAGGACTGGTCCTGCCATGGGTAAGGGTTGGGCAATGCCGGCCGCTTGCGGAGAGGCGAGCGGGAGGCCTGACGCGGCTCAGATGCGCTCGATGATGATCGCAGGGGCCATGCCGCCTGCGGCGCACATCGTCACCAGGCCGCGCTTCAGGTCGCGCCGCTCCAGTTCGTCGAGAATGGTGCCGATCAGGATCGAGCCGGTGGCGCCGATGGGATGGCCAAGTGCGATGGCGCCGCCATTGACGTTGACCTTTTCGCGGTCGAGATCGAGGTCGCGCATGAACTTTTCAGCGACGACGGCAAAGGCCTCGTTGATCTCGAAGAGATCGATATCATCAAGCGTAAGCCCGGCCTTCTCGAGCACCTTGCGGGCTGCGGGAACCGGTGCGTTGAGCATGAGAGTAGGGCTGTCACCGGCATTGGCCATGGCGACGACGCGGGCGCGCGGCTTCAGCCCATGCTTTTTGGCATAGGCGGGGGAGGCAAGGAGAACCGCGGCGGCGCCGTCCACCACCCCGGATGAATTGCCCGCGTGGTGCATATGCTCGATCTTGAGGTCTGGATAGACTTGGCGGATCAGCCCGCCATAGGTGGTGCCCTTTTCATCCAGGGGCACCTCGGCCATCATTGTGAAGGCCGGCTTGAGTGCAGCCAGTCCTTCAAGTGTGGTCTGCGGGCGTGGGTATTCCTCGTGGTCGAGCGCCAGCGTGCCATTCTCGTGATAGACCGGCACCAGGCTTTTCGCGAAGCGGTTCTCGCGGATGGCGATGTCTGCGCGACGCTGGCTTTCAACGGAAAGTTCTTCGGTCGCACGACGCGAAATCCCTTCAAGCGTGGCGATGGTATCGGCACAGATCCCCTGATGGGACTGCGGATGCAGCGCGCGCAGATGCAGGTTGCCGACATCCATCATCGGCGGAGTTTTGGGGTCGGCGCTCGCTGCGGTGTAGCTCATCATTTCGGTGCCACCCGCCACCACGAGATCTTCCATCCCGGCCATGATCTGGGCTGCCGCCATATTGACGGTGGTGATACCTGAGCCGCAGAAGCGGTCGAGGGTGACGCCGCTGGCCCTGATGTCGTAGCCGGCATCAAGCGCAGCCATGCGTCCCAGATCGCAGCTCTGTTTGCCGCGTTGTGAGGAGGTGCCCCAGATCACGTCATCAACTTCAGCAGTGTTGATATGATTGCGCTCGGCTATCGCTTTGAGAACCGTTGCCGCCAGTCGCTGGGGATGAAGCTCCGTCAGCGCACCTTTACCAACCTTGCCGATGCCACGCGGGGTACGGCACGCATCGATGATCCATGCTTCGGACATGTGATTTGCCTTTATGTAGGAGTGATAAGCAATTTCGTTGCGCAGTGATCTAAGCCGCGACATTTTTAAAGGTCAAGGCGTTTTGGCACATTACGCCGGGGCACGCCCCACATAAAAGCTAGTCCCGGTATGAGGACGAAATATAACTGTCCAGATGGACCAAGTGCCAAGCACTTGGGATGCATCCCGAAAGGAAGATTCTCCCCGTGATCTATGCTGACTGCCGTGCATGCCACAATGGGGAAGGCGCGGGAAAACGAACCGGAGAGAGTGATCAGTTCAGAGGGGGCGGTGGGCGCCGCCGCAGGCGCTTTGAAGGCTTCTGGCGTCAGCGGCAATTCTGATGGTGATGATGATGAGGCCGGTACGGCTGGCCTGGCAGGTCGTTAAGACCGCCACCTCTTCGCCTGCGTGTAAGGAATAGCGTAATTTGTAAATACACTTGACAGAAAACCTAGGCTGCGATGACCTCGAATCTAAGGGGAGGGCTTGTTTATGATCGAACTGCACCACGTCGGCACACCTAACGGGCACAAGGTATCCATCATGCTCGAGGAGGCAAAAATCCCATATCAGGTGATCCTCTATAATCTTTTTGAGGGCGAGCATCTGACCCCTGAATTTCGAAAGATCAATCCAAACAACAAGCTTCCGGTCATTGTCGACACGGACCCTGCTGATGGTGGCCCGCCCTTCGCGGTCTTTGAAACCGGCGCGATTCTCCTCTATCTCGCCGAGAAGAGCGGAAAATTTCTGCCTCGCGACACCCGCGGGCGCAGCCTTGCACTGCAATGGCTGACGTGGCAGGTCGCCGGCCTCGGACCAATGCATGGCCAGGCGCACCATTTCATCCGCTACGCGCCTGGCGAACATTCCTACGCGGTGGAGCGCTACAGGAATGAGGCCGTTCGCCTCCTCTATGTCCTCGACTATCGCCTGCGCGAAGTCGACTATCTTGCCGGAGAATATTCAATCGCGGACATGGCCTCCTGGCCCTGGGTGCGTGCGGCTCGAACGATTGATATCGACTTGACAGGGTTTCCCGCAGTTCAACGCTGGTGGGAACAGATCGCATTGAGGCCTGCAGTAATTGCTGGAACTGGTGCTCGAGATCTTGGAACTCCGGCGCACTACGCAAACAAAAAGCAAAACCTGACGGCCGAACAATGGTCCAATCTCTTTGGGGAGCGTATGCTTGCTGCTTCAAGACCTGCCATACGCGATGGAGCTGATAGATCATGACAGGCTCATGATTGATCTGTGTTTTTCAGGAACGTCGAGCTGTCGACTGATCTCCGTTTTGCTGGAGAAAATCGGTAATCCCTAGCAAGTCAGTCAATATGGCATATGTGAGGGGGTCTTCCTGAGCCGCCTTTGGCACGGTCAACCACAATCACATGCTTCTCGCGATTGTGTAAGGGCCTCCCGGCGACGGCAGCGTATCGACTACTGTTTTAAAGGTGGCGCGATATGCATTTGCCTTCTCGCACAGGTGGCCATTTTCTGTCTGACGAACTGGCCAAGCACGCTCAGGCACT
>JAJZGY010000014.1 GCA_021804785.1 Pseudomonadota bacterium
GCATCCTTTAGCCGTTGCGGCCGGACTGGCGGCGCAGGCTGTCTTGCGTGAGGAAGATGTTTACCGTCGCGCCCGTGAACTGTCTGCATTTTTTGAAGAAGCAATGCATAGTCTTCGTGGCGAGCCCTACGTCACAGATGTTCGCAACCTGGGTCTAGCTGGCGGATTGACGCTTGAAACACATCGTGATGGTCCGGGCGTGCGCGGATATTCTCTGTTTTTGGCGGCCTATGAGAAAGGCGTTGCCATCCGCTCGAATGGGGACACGATTGCGATCGCACCGATTTTGACAAGTGATAGACAGGATATCGAAGAGATCGTTGATTTGGTTCGTCAGAGCCTACGCTCGCTGGGCTAAGTTTTTCATCGTCAGATAGGTATAATCTGCAACCAACACAACGGCACCCCAAACTTGATGTTCAAGCTCGCCTTATCACGCGTTAGTTTGAGCGAAAGCGAAAGTCTACAAATCTGCGGCACTTCCGTTCGGTGCCCTGGTGCTGTTCGCTTTTATGATCAGCCGGGTGCGATACTTTCCCGTCTCTAAATCATCGTGATCATCTCAAGCGGCCAAGCGCCTCGCGGGACCACCATTATAATGGCTATAAAAAGTGGAGTTCCATTCAATCACAGATGCCTACTTCCTTCCAAAGGCAGGTTGACCTCTCAAAGCATTGGGAGATGGATAGGAGGTTTGACATGTAACGTGGCGATCGAGCTACAAGCCGCAGATCTGAATGATAAGGGACAGTTTATACCCGACGATTTTCAGCAGGGACTCAGCGTAATGGAGGCACTCCGGAACCATTACCTTCGTGAGATCATCCCCGAGAACGATATCACCGTTGAAGTGTGCCGCGGCACGCGCACGCCAGTCATCCTCGCCTCCGGGCTGTAGTGGCGGGACATAGTGGGTAAGCAGAAGAGTCTTCACGCCTTCCTTTTGGGCGGTACGGCCGGCTTGCTCGACAGTGGAATGATAGTCGAGGATGTCCTGAACGTGGCGCGAGGGAACGCGCCGGACAAGATCGTCACGGATAACAGTCTGCACATAAACCCCAGCATCTTTGTACAGTGCGTGGAGGCCTTCACAGGGGATGGTATCGGCGGCGATCGCCGCCACGGCAGCCCCACAGGTAATGCAGTAACCCAGAGTAGGCCTGACCGGTGGATGCTCGGTAGGGTGCGCCCCGAGTTCACATGAGCGGATTCGGACTACATCGACCGGGCCAAGTTCGGTAACAGCAAGGTTGGGTCCGCGTTGAGGTCGGCGTGATGCTCCAACTGGTAACCTACGTCAGAAGCTAGCATGGCGAGCGCTGCCTCAACCAGCGCGTTCGTTCCCTTCGGCCCCTAGATCGACAGCGGTCACGGTATCGGACTCATGACCCAGTGGCTGGTGATCACATCATTCGGATCACAGATATGATCAGACCGCATATGGGCAATCGCAACCGCGTTAAGCGTCTGTGGCAGGACGCCTGCACCTGCCAAGCGCATCACTGTGCCACGACCACAGTCAGTCAGGATCGTGGCGTCACCAGCGCGCACGAAGGTAGCGGGTCCGGCCCGCCTCGGGTCCGGAATCGGCGAACCGGTACCCAGTAGGATCACGTCCATGCCGTATTCCTTACTTGCCCTTCCCGGATAAAGTGGAACGCATACTGCCGATGTATCCAGCGCCCTTGGTGGTGATGAAGCCGCTCTGGGACGAGTAAATCTAGGACGGAAAGCTGGCGGAGAAGAACAAGGCGGCATACTCTTAGGGCTATGTCGAGGGGGACTACATGAGAATATTCGTCACCGGCGCCTCAGGGTTCGTGGGCGGAGCCTATACCAAGGAAGCAGTAGCCCATCATGACGTAGTGGCTATGTCTCGTTGCTTGGCGTCGGATGCAAAGCTCGTGGCTCTTGGCGCCACGCCAGTGCGTTGCGACCTGAATAATGTTGGGCCGGAACATCTGAAAGACTGTGAGGTGGTGATGCACTGTGCCGCCCACGTCGAAGAGTGGGGTCCATGGTCCACCTACTGGCGAACGAATGTGGAAGGGACACAGAGACTACTCAGTGTGGCGAGGAAGGCAGGTGTAGGGCGCTTCGTACACATTGGCACCGAAGCTGCTTTATTAAAGGGTCAGGATCTGATGGAAGCCGATGAGACCTACCCGCTTGCACTATCTTCACCATTTCCTTATTCGCGCACCAAGGCCTACGCAGAGAAGGCAGTGCGTGAAGCCAGTGATCCTATAAACGGCTTCGAAACTATCGTGATCAGGCCGCGCTTCGTCTGGGGCCCCGGCGACGAGACGCTACTGCCCGTACTGAGGCGAATGAGCGAGAATGGGCAATTTGTATGGGTTGACGGAGGGCGGCACAAAACTTCCACCACCTATATCGGCAACTTGGTTTACGCAATGGAACTGGCGCTGGCCAAGGGCAACAGCGGAGAAGCTTATTTCGTCTTGGATGATGGTGGGCCTGTGTCGTTCCGTGAATTCCTCCCAAAACTGGCGGAAGCTGCGGGGTTCCAACTTACTGGCCGCGAGGTATCGGCGTGGATGGTACGCAGCATGGCCTTCTTGGCTGAGAAAGCGTGGCGGGCACTAGCGCTTTCCGGGGCGCCTCCACTCACCCGGTTTGGCGCCAATATCCTTTCGCACGAATGCATTCTTGTCGATGCCAAGGCGCGCATGCACATGGGCTATGACCCACCATTTACCCGCAGCCAGGGCTTCTCTGTCCTGACTGCAGCTTCCACAGGCGGCCGCCCTGGCCAATCTGTGTAGGCTTCATCAGCCAACCGTACTGGAAGGTGAGCGTCACCTGAATGGTGTCAGAACGATTCTGATATTGCGTTAGGAGAGACTCTGGTTGTGGCCATCTCCAGGAGCCTTGGCAGAATTCATCTGACCGCGTATCGCGGCAACCACAAGGGCCTTGGTATCAACAATGTGGAAGTCCGCCAACCATCACCGAGGGCATGGACGCTCCAACCATAGCTAAGGCCACACTTGATAGAGCGAAGGGGCTGGCGTGTCATGGCGCAAAGCTATTTGCCACGAAACACTGGACGGCGCTTTTCACGAAAAGCCCGCAGCCCCTCGGCAAAATCCTCGCTTGCCGCGCATAGGAGCTGATTGCGGTTTTCTATCGCCATGGCCGCTTCAAGGCTTGGTGCGTCGACTGCAAGTCCTAGCCCTTCCTTCGTCATCCGCAGCCCAATCGGGGAGGTCGCGAGCATGTCATCGACATAGGACTGTGCCACCGAAGGAAGCGCATCGTCCGCCACAACTTCAGAAACTAAACCTGTCGCAAGCGCACGACGGGCATCAATGAACCGTCCGGTCATCATCAGCTCGGACGCGACCGAAAGGCCGACAACACGTGGGAGGAAATAGCTCACCCCCATATCGCAGGAAGACAGCCCTAGGCGAATGAACGCAGCATTCATCTTCGCACTTTCGCCAGCCAATCGGATATCGGAAGCTAGCGCAAAGGCAAAGCCTCCACCCGATGCCGCGCCATGTATCAGAGCGACGATAGGCTGAGGACAACGCCGCATGCGCAGATAGACATCTGCAAGATAGCCCTGAAAGCCGAAGCCTCCACCAAACGGAGGTTCCTCACCACCATGCGCCTTGATGTCCAGTCCGGCACAAAATGCCCGCCCAGCGCCACGCATGACTACAATCCGACAGCTGCGATCGTGAAAAAGCCGACCAAAGTAATCTGACAGCTCACCCACCATATGTGTGGTAATGGCATTAAGCGCCTGTGGCCGATTAAGGGAAAGCCAGTGTACGTCGCCCCGCACCTCAACTGCGACTGTTTCATAAGCGTACGTCAAAGGCGCCTCCGGATTTTGCTTTCAAATCGCCAATCGGAAAGTTCGCACCCAATCAGTCAGAATAGCTGTGACCGCCGGTCTGGTGAATTGGCACGCCAAGCGTATCATAGGCTGCGCGAAATGACTTCCTTCATGATTTCGGAGGTGCCTCCGTAGATACGTTGTACCCGGGCGTCCCGCCACAGCCTGGCGATGTTGTATTCGTTCATGTATCCCGCCCCGCCATGAAGCTGGAGCGCAGCATCAACGGCGCGCCACTGCAGCTCAGTGTGCCAGAGCTTAGACGCAGACGCCTCCGGCGCATCCAGCTTTCCTTGAATATGACGTTGAATGGCCCAATCCAAATGCGCCCATCCCACCTGAAGCTGAGCCGCAAGATCCGCCAGAGTGAACTTCGTATTCTGAAATTCAAATACAGTTGTGCCAAATGCCCGACGCCCCTTTGTAAAAGCTACAGCTTCATCAAAAGCACGCTGTGCACCCGCCTGCCCGGCGATGGCAATGGAAAGCCGTTCCTGCGGCAGCTGACGCATGAGGTAAGAGAAACCCCGACCTTCTTCGCCCAACATATTCGTTGCCGGCACGCGAACATGATCAAAGAAAAGCTCGGATGTATCCGCCGACTTTTGGCCAATCTTGTCGAGATTACGCCCCTTTTTGAACCCCTCCCGACCGGCCTCTACTAAAATAAGCGAAATCCCTCGGCTTTTGGCTGCTGGATCGGTCTTGGCGACCACAACCACAACATCAGCATTTTGACCGGCAGAGATGTAGGTTTTGGACCCATTAACAACATAATGGTTGCCATCGCGAACAGCGGTCGTGCGGATTGACTGCAAATCTGATCCGGTATCGGGCTCCGTCATCGCGATCGCTGCGATAGCTCGACCGGCAACCATCTCGGGCAACCAGAGACGCTTTTGTTCCTCCGATCCATAGTTCACGAAGTAGTCGACAAGAATGTCCGATTGCAGTGAGAGATTCGCAGAACTCCCCGCGTAGGCGACTTCCTCGGTGACGACCGAGTTGAACCGGAAATCAAGGCCCATACCCCCGTATTGTTCAGGAACCTGGGGACATAGAAGACCTGCTTCACCAGCTTTGGCATAGAATGGGCGATCGACGATGCCGTCTTCTTCCCATTTGTCGAGACAGGGCATCATTTCCCGGTCGAGGAATTTGCGTACCTGATCGCGGAATACCGCGTGGGACTCATCGAAGATAGAACGCCGGGCTGTATCGAGCATCGCTTAACTTTCTTTGTCCCGTACCCATAAGTTGGATCAGCTACACCCCGTTACGCCACCGTCAACTGGAAGTACAACACCGGTGACATAGGCGCCCGCACGCGAACACAGAAATAACGCGGCTCCACCAATATCGTCCAGCTCTCCAACACGCTTCATCGGGATAGTTGCCAGGATTTCCTCTTCCATGAGGTCCAACATTGGTGCCAACATTTTGGAGGTGAACGCTCCTGGGGCTATCGCATTTACGGTAATGTTGTCCTTTACCAAACGCGATGCAAGTACGCGAGTCATTTGATGCAGGCCGGATTTGGAGACGGCATAGGATATCGCGTCAAAGACCGGAGAAACCCGCAGACCGTCGATTGACCCAATGTTGACCACCGATGAGGGTATCACAGCACTTGCACGGATTCTCAGGAGTGGCAGAAGAGCTTGGGTCAGGAAAAAAGCTGACTTTAGGTTAAGGTCCAGGACCTTATCCCAGCCCGATTCAGGAAAGCTCTCCACCGGAGCTCCCCATGTGGTGCCCGCGTTGTTCACCAGGATGTCCAGTGCCACTTCGGACTTGCCCAGGTTATCTGCCAACCTCTGGATTTCCTCAAGCCGGGAAATGTCCGCTGGGAGAGGGACGCACTGACCAAAACTTGAAAGCTCCTCGCTCGTCGCCTGGCACGCCGCAGCTTTTCGCGACGTCACATATACCTTGGCCCCACCTTGCACCAGTGCGGTAGCTATCATTTTCCCAATACCGCTCGTACCACCGGTGACCAGCGCCACCTTGCCGTCAACCCCAAAAAGTCTCTGAATTGCATTCATTGGACGTCTAAGAGCGGACGAAATCCAGTCCCCTCTTCAGCCACCCGCACCGCGTGGCGACCTGCGAAGTGAGCCGGAAAAACAAGCGCATGCGTTTCTGCAGCTTCCTGTAGTACCGTCCGACGAGTTTGCCGAGCGGTAGCACCATCCTCGCAGAACGCGCTGTTCCAGTCGGGATGATAGATCTGCATCGGGCTATGCATGATATCACCAATGAACATCGCCCGATCACCAGCAGACTCTGCGCGCAGATACATGTGGCCGGGCGTATGGCCAGGCCCCGAAGCAAGCGTGAGCCCTCTAGCCACAACATGCCCCTCCCCGACCAATTCATGCCTGGCAAGGTCCAGGATGGGCTGAACGCTGTCCTCGAAGACATTCTGGTTGACGTATCGTCCACCCTCAGAGGCATGCCCCTGGAGAGGGTCCCAATAGGTGCGGTCAACTTTTGGCAGGATATACTTTGCATTGGGAAACGTTGGGAGCCATTGGCCATCAACTTGCCGGGTGTTCCATCCAACATGATCGATATGAAGATGGGAGCAGACCACGATGTCGATATCTTCTGGACAAAATCCCGCTTTCTCCAAATTGGAAAGATAAGGAGTTTGAAGGTCACTGAAAATTGGGATCCCAGGGCGGGATTTACCATCACCGGAGCAGCTGTCCACGAGTATGCGCTGCCCGTCCACGTCCAGAAGCCAGCTCTGTACAAAGCCGACAATCATGTTGGAAGCTGGATGATAGTGATCCGGTACGATCTGGGCTGCATGAAGCCGGAAGGCTTCATCGCTATAGCCAGGGAAAAGGAATTGCGGGGAAGAAAACTCCCCCGCCCACTCCTCGATCCTATGCACTACGATGTCGCCGACGCGGAACTTGTCCATTTTCTTCAGGCGAGCTCCGCGCCCGCTCCCCTCTTCTAGAAATCGTACCCTAGCGTCACACCAAACGTACGCGGTGGCATCAACGATCCCACGCGAATGCTGCCATAAAGCGGCGCCGTGATGATGTCATTAGCGAGCGCATATTGGTCGGTAAGGTTGCGCACCCAAAGCGTAGCTGAAACATGATCATTTCCTGCCGGTATAAACCGTACGAGCGCGTTGACGAGCGCATAAGCCCCCTGCACCGCATCCTGATTATTGTACTCGTTGAAGTAAACCTTGTCCTGCCAAGTCATATCCGCATGAAGTTGCGCTGTACCAAGCTTTGAAAGATGAACAGTATATGTAGCACCGCCACCAAACGAGAAGTCTGGTGCGTTGGGTAGCGTATTACCTTTCAAGCTGACTAGGCCGGGACTGTTCGCACAGGCAGGATAGACCGGTCCCGGAGGAATGCCTTGACGATAATATGCTGTGCAGAAATTCGTGAACTTCGCATTAAGATAGGTGCCATAGGCGTTAAGAGTAAGTGCATCAGTTGGATTCGCGGTGACGTCGAACTCAACGCCGTAATTGCGCGCCGCAGCAGCGTTCCGGGTCTCGACGATGCTATTCGCATTCACGAAGCTAACCTGAAGGTCCTTATAGTCGTAGTAAAACGCTGCCGTATCAAACTGGAGCCGATCATTCAGGGCGCTGACCTTCACCCCACCTTCGTAGTCCCAAACGTATTCGGGGTTGATAACAGGGTTCTGGCTACCGATGTTGATGGTACCAGACTTGAAGCCACGGGTAACAGTCGCATAGAAATTCAGATTGTCGGTGGGTTGATACTGCAGGGTGAATTTGGGAGTGACCGCGCCCCAGCCACGACTTTTGTCGGTGGGTACATTGATGCCTTCCGCCTGAAATACAAACGACCCCATACCGGCCTTGTGCTCATAATTATAGCGAGCGCCGGCAGTTACTTTTAGTTTGGGCGTAATCTTGTACGTACCCTGCATATATATGCCGTAAGCATTGGTGCTCGTGGCACCTAGCTGGCGGTAATACATGCTATCGAAATAGTTCGCTGGCAAATTTGTGCCAAGAAGCCCATTGAAGTAAACAGCAAGATTGGTTGTGGGGACCAATACCTCACCATCAAGCCGTTCGTGGAAATACATGGCGCCAGCGAGCAATTCGAGCTTTTTCCACTCATAGTCAGCCGTGAATTCCTGGCTAAACGTTTCACTATGCTCGAAGTAGTTGTTCTGCCCGAACATGTTGACACTTGCGGCATCCAGATCATCGCGATTGAAGCGCTGGAAATTGCGGTATGCAGTCGTGGACGTAAATGTCAGCGCACCAGGTGTCCAAGTGACGATGGAGGTGATACCTTCATTTTCACGCCGGTTTATCGGTTCCTGATCAGAATAGATGTTTCGTAGGTTGGGCGGCAACCCGAGGCTCGCATAATAGCCAAATATAGTCTGCCCACCAGGGAGGTAGTTAAAGGCGAGCTTATTCTCCGGAACTACCGTTGTACCAAAGTAATGGAAAGCATAGTTGTGGTCATGTTCACGGAAATATTCCGCTACCAGCTCCACGTCCAAATCCGACCTCGGCTTCCATTCCAAGGTTCCGCGATACGCCTGGGAGCGTTGGTTGTCGATCGCGGCGCCGGTAAAGAGGTTTTTGCCATAGCCACCATGAGACTGAATGTCCGTGGCTAGGCGCCCCATCAAGGTGCCACTGTCATTTAGCGGCCCACTAACCGCACCCTCAAAACTGAAAAGGCTGTAGTTGCCCGCAGTTACGTGAGCGTAACCGGTCAGATAATCCGTCGGCTTAGCGGTCACAAGATTGATTGCACCTGCAGTGGCACCACGCCCATAGGTAGTACCCTGCGGACCACGGAGCACCTCCACGCGGGACAAATCATAAAACCCCAGCAATTGCGCAGCCGGACGGGCAATCATTGCACCATCTTCCAGCACGGCCACCGCGCCATCACCGCCCAGGTCGATACTGGTCATACCAATACCGCGAATAAATATGCGTGCAACGCCGAATTGATTTCCGACCGACAGATTGGGCACCATTGCCTGCAGATCGGCAATGTTCTGGATGCCGCCCGGACCGATCTTGTTCGCTGAAATCACTGACGCCGCCACAGGAGCATCTTTTAGTGTCTGATGGGTTTTGGTCGCGCTTACTACGACCTCTTCGATCTTCTGAGTGGTTGCTATTGCAGCAGGACCCAAGATCAGAGCAATGCCCGCAACTGAGGCGAAAAGTACCGCACGATAGGTCTTTTTACGTTCAACGCCCATAAAACGCAGCCCCCCCTTATACGCCAAATACTGGCGGTCTATATATCTACCGAGCAGTATGATAAATTAGATTTTGCGTCAAGCGGGGATATGACGGGTTTAGGACAGTGACTGCTCGCTTCTAGCTGCTCTAGCTGCGGAATTGTTCTCGCCGCAGCCTTAAGCCGGCTACTTCGCGGTCCCAGGTATCTGTGGTTACGCCCTCACCACGTAGCACAGCCTTTTGAACCTTCGCAGAGGGCGTCTTGGGCAAGTCGTCAAGGATCCTGATGTAGCGAGGAACCATGAAATAAGCCATTCGTTCTGCGAGAAATCCGATGAGCTCCGCCGGATCTATAATCTGACCCGGTACCGGTGCGATCACCGCCATCACCTCATCTTCCGAAAGATCACTTGGTACGCCAATAACAGCGGCTTCGCGCACGCTGGGATAGGCTACGATCTCAGCCTCTACTTCAAAGGACGAGATATTCTCTCCCCGGCGACGGATGGTATCCTTGAGCCGATCGACGAAATAAAAGTATCCATCCTCGTCGCGGCGGAAGCCGTCACCGGTATGAAACCAGCCGTTGCGCCATGCCCGGGCTGTCGCCTCCGGGTTCTTGTGGTAACCGCTGTTCATAGCCCATGGCCTGTCCGTCCGCAGGATCATCTCACCGACTTGTCCGACTGGAACTTCGCACTCGTTTTCGTCAACGAGGCGTACCTCAACTCCCCTACGCGGCCGACCGCAGGTACCGCGCTTTGTCGGGTTGGGTTCCGATACAATCGGTGAGGAAATCTCTGTCATGTTGAATATGGTATAAACGTCAATACCAAAGCGTTCCGAAAACGGGGCGGCGTCGTCAGTTAATGGTACCATGAGTGCGAGGCGCACTTTATGATCCCTGTCCGCTGCAGCCTGAGGACGCTTCATCAAGAATGTCGCCATGACCCCTAGCAGGAAAATGGCGGTGCACTTGGTTTGCTTGACAAAATCCCAGAAGGTGTCGGTAGAATAACTTTCCATCATGGCGATTGAGCCACCACGCGCAAACATCACAAATGGAAGTCCCATCCCACCAATGTGAAATAAAGGCATATTTACGAGGAAGCGGTCTTCTGCGGTCACCATTGCCCAAGAGTCTGGGCCTGCGTTGGTGTAAAGATGCAGATAGGAAGACAGCACACCTTTTGAAGGGCCGGTTGTTCCGGAGGTGTAGATGATCGACTGTGTGTCCCATGGCTCAATAGGCCGATCCGGCTCGACCAACACACCCAGGGATCGTGCAAGTGTCTCAAACGCGCTGACTCGCAAGCCGGAAGGTACCGAACCTTCACCGACCAGTACCACGTGCTGAAGATTAGGCGCTTGAACATCAGCCAGGCGCTCTACCAGGGTGCCATGCGCAACCAGAATGCTGGCGTCGGAATTGTTGAGGACGTGCTGGAGAATAGTGCCACGATAGGCTGTATTGAAGGGGACAAACACTGCCCCCAGATAGTTAATGGCAAATTGGATCAATAGTCCTTCCCTGCCATTCGGCAGCCATACAGCCACATGGTGGCCCCGCGCCACACCCAGCTGCTGCAATCCGGTTGCCACCTTGATCACACGGTGGCGGAATTCAGAAAAGCTCCATTCCTCACCATCAGCGAAGACGACAAAGGTTTGCTCGGGCTTTTCACGCGCCCAGCGATCCATCAGATAGCGGGACACGCAAAGCTCGCGCGCCGGAACGCGCGGATCGCTGTGACCTGGCATTACTCCCCCGTTTCAATCGCAGGCCCTCCATTTTCTTACGGAGAGCGCTAAAATTCTACTGATGGGAATAATTTTGTGCAAGTCTTGGAGGGCCAGGATTTCAGCCCTTTTGTGGCTTGAACCTCACGATTCGCTCCACCGCATCCAATGCGTGGCGGATGACTTCACTGGGCGTGCGCTGCCCCTCGGGATTGTACCAAAGAGAAATCCAGCTAAGCAGTCCACCAATCCAGACTGCCGTCATCGCCGGGTCTGCGATGTCAAACTCCCCGGCCTTCTTTCCCTCTTCCAGGAGTTGCGCAACTTTTTGGTCAAAGCGATGACGCAGATCGCGGATTCGCCTTGCGTCAGCGGGCGCAAGGTTCTTCTCCTCGCGCTGGTAGACCACAATAAATTCCTGGTTTTCGATGATGATCCTGGCGGTTCGCTCGACGAGGAGCTTCATGCGTGCGGTCAGCGTACCCTTTGCTGCCAGGGCCTCCGCTTGAACGTCAAGCGCCAGGGTGATGCCGCGCTGACAGATCTCGGAAAGGATCTCGCCCTTGTTGCGGTAATAAGAATATATGAACGGTTTGGTAACATTCAAACGTTCACTGACTTGATCAAGCGTGGTGGTCGTATAGCCCTGATTGAAGAAAAGGTGGCACGCCTCCTCAAGGATGAGGCGACGCTTGTAGGCAGCGATTTCAACCTTCAGTTTTTTGGGCTTACGAATCGCGCGAACTGCCAAACCAACCCCCCGAGCCTATGGACTCAGGGTACTTACCATGAATTGCGTCCGATGTTGTAAAATTGCGCTCAGCCCGCCGCGATCCGCAGGATTTCCATGACCTCCTCCGGACCATTGACCGGGCGCGGATTGGTCCGCGCCCACAAATCTTCCATTGTGTAACGGGCGACCTTGTCGAACTGCGATTGATCCACATTCACGCTTTTCAGGGTCCGTGGCATGCCGAGGCTGCGAATGAACTTGTCTGCAGCGTCTGCAGCTGACGCGCCCGCCTTGCCAAGCCCTGCGGCAATGCGCTTTTGTCTCTCGCCATTCACTGCCGCATTCCAGGCCAGTACATAAGGCGCCATTACGCAGGAGGTATAACCGTGGGGAACACCGCAGGTTCCACCCAATACGTGGCCAATGGCGTGGCTGGCTCCCATAGGTATTCCACCAATCACCGGGATCATCGACTGCCAGGCACCAATCTGGCACTTGAGGCGACCGTCAAGATCGGCCGGATTGGACTTCACCCGAGCGAGACCCTCCGACAGCAGACGCAAGGCGCTGTCTGCCATTCCATCCGCGAAATCATTGGACAAAAACGATCCCAAGGTCTCCATGGCATGATCGAGAGAGCGCACACCCGTCGACATCCACAACCACTCCGGGGTGTGGACGGTAATTGCGGGGTCGAGAATAACTGAGATGGGTGCCATTAGCCGGTGCTCGTATCCCTGCTTCAACTGGATCCGCTCGTCGGTGGCGCCTGACAAGGTATTGAATTCGCCGCCCGACAAGGTGGTCGGAATGGCAATCATTCGAACATCCGGGCCTTCATATTGAGGCCTTTGCAAAACGCCCTTTTCGTCGACATAAATGTGATAGGGCTCGAGATCTTCAGGTTTGCGTAGATTATGCTTGAGGCACAGAAGCATGACGGCCGAAGCATCATTGACCGAGCCACCACCTACGGATACGACGAGGTCAGCCTTCACCTCGCGTGCATGTTCCGCCGCCCGAATAACGGCAGAACGCGGGGCATGAGGAGGCATGCCATCATGCGTTGCTGCATGACGCTTTCCAAGTGCCTTCTCGATACGGGCAATCTCGTCCGTATTCTTGTTCAGATTAGTGCTGACGTGGAGAAAGACGCGCTTTGCGTCCAAGCGATCGACCTCGGCAGCCAAGGCCTCAGCGGCCGGCCGACCCAGCGAAACGTTTTCCATCGCTGTCCAGATGATCTGACTTTGTGCAACCATAGCATCCTCCCACTATCGCAAATCCGACAGGCAAACGGCCTTGACGCGGCTTGCATGTTATATATACCCAGTGGTACATTATTTATACGATCAGTCAACTTCCTTGCAGGCATGGTGCCAAGGAACCCCCCGGGAAAACCGCATGACAGACACACCATCGCGAACCTGGAAGACAGCGTCCGGCATCCCCCTGAAATCCTCCTATTGCAGAGAGGACATCCCGCAATGGTACCTGCCTGAGATAAATAAGGCACCGGGCGAATTGCCCTATCAGCGTGGGGCATTTGCACAGGGCTACCGCTCGAAGCCCTGGCGCATATTCCAGCTTTCCGGTTTTGGTAAACCTGAAGACGAGAACGAACGGATCAAATTCCTTCTCGCGCATGGCGAAACCGGCTTCCTGATGGAACATGATCGCAACACCGCTGACCATATGTACAATGTGGACCACCCCGATGTACTTGCCCGACCACAGGATGTCGGACTTACCGGAGCGGTCATGCAAAGCATACGCGACATCGATATCTGCCTCTCCGACTTACCGATCTCAACAACATTCGGGCATGCAGGTGGAGCTGTAGTTCAGCACGCACCCTTTGCACTCGCAGGGTACTGGACGGTCGCTAAAAGGCGTGGACTCAGCCTCGAAACCCTGCCAGGTACCGGGCAAAGTGATTTTTTTCTGACCTATCATGGCTGCGTCCCCAAGCATCAGATCCCGACTGCAGCCGGGCTGCGCTTTAACGCCGACATCATCGAGTTCTGTTACAAATATGTTAAACGCTGGGTGCCGGTATCGATTGCAGCCTATAATGGCGCGGATACCGGACTGAACGCCTATCAGGAACTCGGGGCGCTCTTTGCTAACGCTGTCGAATATCTCGACGAAATCAAGCGCCGTGACTCGATGCCACTCGAGGCAGCCGCGAAGGCGTGCGGAGGCGTGAATTTTCGCCTGTCGATGGATCTCTTCGAGGAAGCTTCCAAGATCCGCGCCGGTCGCAAAATGTGGGCGGACTTGCTGGAACGCCGATATGGCATAAGCGACGCCAAAGCGCGGCAGCTGCGCATTCACTGCGTCACGTCCGGTTCCAACATGACCTACCAGCAGCCGCTGAACAACATTGTACGCGGCACACTTATGGCACTTGCGGGGGTATTGTCTGGTATCCAGTCGCTTGGTATCTCGGGCTATGACGAAGCCCTCTCAATTCCCTCGGAACATGCACACCAGATGTCAGTGCGTATCCAGCAAATTCTTCAGCACGAAACGAACGTCCCGGCGGTGGTTGATCCGCTGGGGGGCTCCTACTATATCGAGTCCTTAACGGCCGAGCTGATAGAACGCGCGTGGTCCTTCTTCGACGAGATCCAGTCTCGTGGTGGCTTTCTCGAAACGCTCAATACCGGCTGGTTACATCACTGCGCCCACGAAAATCAGCATGAGGATTTTCTTGCCCAGGAACGCAAGGAGCGCATTATTGTTGGCGTCAACGACTTCAGGGCAGATATCTCGCCGTTTGAGGTGGATGGCTTTGTGGGCGTAAACGATGCATTCGACGTCGCCATGCAACGATTGAAGGATGTCCGGGCTACGCGCGCACAAAGGCCTGCCGCCCAGGCACTGCACAATCTGGAGCGAGTCTGCCGCAATTCGGAAAACATCATGCCTGCAATGATGGATGCCCTGGATGCGGAGGTTACGCTGGGTGAAATCGGTGATGTGTGGCGCAGTGTGCTCGGGGACTGGGTTGCCCCCCAGATCACGATTTAGGGTACCAGGAGGTACGATTGAAGAATTCTGCACGCATTCTTATCGCCAAGACAGGACTTGATGGTCATTGGCGCGGCGCCTCGTTGGTCGCCCGCGCCTTGCGCGAGGCAGGTTTCGACGTGGTGATGGCCGGTATGAGCAGCTGGGAAGAGATCGTCCAGGCTATTTCCGACAAGGAAGTCGACCTCTTGGGAATTTCGATCGGCGGACACATGGAGGTCGCCGAGCGTGCAATTGCAGAGGCCCGCAAAGTCCGCCCGGACCTGCCTGTGATGGTGGGGGGCGTGGTACCGCCATGGGCAAAGAAGAAACTCGAGGCACAGGGCGTCGAGGTTTACCCTCCAGGCTCCCAGATGAGCGAGATCACCGAAGGCGCACAGCGTCTGACCGGCTATCGGGCCGAACCAATGCCAGGTTCGGACACCGGCCGGTCCCAGGCGTGAGTAGTGTTTGCATCGATCACGTGCATCAATGTGGCCGATGCACCCAAGATGGTGGCGAGGGCCTTGCATGTATCATCCATCGCGGCACCAGCAGGTAACCGAGTAAGGCATTGATTTTATGGTGTAGGAGACCGTCAGATGCTCACTGCGCTCGGCCTGGTTCACTGCGCTAGGATCAGCCAAAATACCTGGTAAGCAGAGAATTTATTCCAGGGAAATCGGGAAATTTCCTCCGTTGTCAGGAAATTTGACGGGCTGAATCAGGGAACTTGGCACATTGGGGACCCGCGTCAGCTTCGACGCCGCTCGTCGCAACCCGGTGGTCTCGGTCCCCGGTTCCTTCAGCCGCGTGGCCAGATCGTCCTGCCCCTACCCACTGCGCAAGCGAAGATAAGCAACGGCCATCGCCCTGTTCATGCGCCTGCCATCGGCCACGCCTGAGGCATTCGACGGGCTACCTGATAAAGCCGGCGCCGGCGCCTGGGATACGCTAGCGGCAATGGTGGAGCAGGCCATCTGAAGGCGAGAATACGATTAACTCACGTCATTGACGACGGGAATCGCCACGGCAACGTTCACCTCTATTTTCGACAGGAGGACAGCGCAAAAAATCACCTTACAGATATACCTGGTTCGGAGGCCTTCATGCAGGCTTATAACGGAGCACTCTCGAGTCGATACCACAAGCTTGCTCATAATCATCTGAGCGCAGTCCTGATCGCTTCCGCCGTCACCTATTTGTTCAATTGAGCAGGACCCTAGGCCGCCTGCAGCAGAGCAGCCGCCGTGTGCACGATATCCTGAAGTGTTTCTTGCGATTTCCAGGTCGGGTGACTATTGACCGGATCGGCTAGCATCAACTCGCGTTGCGCCAGCAGCGCGCCGATATAAGCGGCCATGAACAAGAAGCGTCGGTTCTGTTGCGCCCGCGTCAGATGCGATAGCATGCGGCGCAGATGGCCCAGGCAGCGCTGATAACCCTCGTTCCAGCGGCCCTCGAGTGTGCGATCGATGAGATCACTACTGAAGAGCGAAAGCTGATAAAGATAGCGATTGAAGAAGCTGCCATACTCTGTGTCTTCATCCGCGAACTGGGCGCAGGGAAGAACGATGGCCGCCACAGCGTCCTCGACGCCAACTGGCCCGCCCGCAGCCTCCAATGTAGCCAGGTAGCCATGCCGTCTAGCTTCAATCCGCTCAGCCCCGTCGATTAGGATCTCGCGGATCAGATTGTCCTTGGTAGTGAAATAATAGGCTACCACCCCCAAGTTTCGCTGTCCGGCCGCCATGGCGATCTCGCGGACTGAGACATCATGCACACCGCGTTCTGCAAACAGGCGACGGGCGACCTGTTTGATCAGTAATTTTGACGATGTGTCGCGTTCGGCCGAGCGCTGATTGACAGGCATGCAGAACTGGATATCAATAAGTCGTTCGACTTAAAATACCCGGCCGCAAAAATATCCGTACGACAAGTGGGAGGGCTTATGAGCAAGCTGCTTGAATCTTTCGAGGTGATGGGTCTTCGGTTCAAGAACCGCATCATCCACGCGCCCACCACGCTGAACATGTCGGATCCTCAGGGCTATGCCACGCGGCGTCTGACCGCGGCCTATGGCTCGATCGCACGAGGCGGCTATGCAGCCACCGTCGTTGGGGCGACCTGCGTACGTCGCGACGGGCTGATCAACGAGCGCATGCTTGGCCTTTACGACGACGACTATGTGCTGGAATTCCGCGACACGGTGGCGGAAATCAAGAACAACGAATCGCTAGCCGGCATTCAGCTGTTCTATGGCGGACTCATTCCCGGCCTTGGCGCCACGGTGCCGCTGAAGCCCGGGAAGGGCTGGATTCCCGGCACCGTCTCTTGGGGACCATCGAACAAATACTTCATTGGCAATCCGCGGTGCGACGTGATTCCGACGGAGGAATATGAGGCCATCGTCGAGAGCTATGCGCAGGCCGCGCGGCGGGCAAAGGAGGCGGGCTTCGACTTCCTCTCCTTCCACTTCTGCCACGGCTCCCTGCCTCACGCCAATCTTTCTCTGCTGTCTAACCAAGAGCGTACCGACAAATATGCCGATCGCTTCCTGATGTGCGAGGAGATCATCCAGCGTACCCAAGTGCTGTGCGGCAAGGACTTCCCGATCATTCCGCGCCTGTGCGTCGACGAGAACCTGAAGGGCGGCTTCGACATCGCCTATTTTGTCGAGCACTATGCGCCACGGCTTCATGCCCTGGGCATCGCCGTACTGGACTGCACTTTCGGCTCCATGCTGATGGCGGAAAGCCGCCGACCCGACCGCCACTCTACCGAATTCATCGGCCCATCCTTCTACACGCCCAAGGTGGTGAACAAGGAAAACATCCAGACGCTGCGCCGGCTATTGCAGGAAAAGGGTATCGACATGCCTCTGATCGGCTCGGCCAATCTGATCACACCGGACAATTTGCGCACCATGGTGGACGAGGCGGGCGCTGACTTTGCCGGCGTGTGCAGACTGTCGCTGGACGATCCTGATTTTCCCAACAAGATTATCGAGGGACGGGAAGACGAAATCCGGCTGTCCACCCACACCGGCGCGTCTTTGCTGCAAGGCAACATCTTTGGCAAGGGTTGGGCCGGATCGGCGCAGAATCCGATGTTCGGACGCGAGGACGAATACCGCATCATCCCTACCAACCGACCGAAGAAGATCGTAATCGTCGGCGGCGGCTCGGGCGGCATGGAATACGCTATCACGGCGCAAGAAATCGGCCACGACGTCCTAGTGTTAGAGAAATCCCAAAGCCTCGGCGGCGCGATGGACTGGGCCGGCAACTATCCCAACCTGCCCAACATGGAGATGCTACGCAACCAGCCTAACTATCATCGCAAAATGATGGATAAGTGGCAGGTGCCGGTACGACTTGGGGTGGAAGCCACCACCGAAACCGTGCTAGCGGAAAAGCCGGATGTCATCGTCATCGCCACTGGTGCACGTGCGTTCCTGCCCGACATTGAGGGTCTGGATGCGGCACGCCGATCGGGCTTTGCTGTGACCATCGACGAGGTGATGGCCCGCGATGTGCCCGCCCGGGTGGGCGGCAGCGTGGTGATCTGGGGTGCCGGAGAGGGGGGCGAACTCGCGCTCAACCTAATGTTGGGCGGTGCCAAGGTGCGCTTGCTGGACGCCCTGCCCTCCTATTCGCCAGCCAACTACATCGGTTCGCGCGCCATGGTAATCGCCGGCATGCTGGCCCATTTCGGCATTGAGATCGAAACGGGCTGGAACCTGAGCTCCGTCGCCGGCAAGACCGCGACCTTCGCCAGCAAGGAAGGCAGCCAGATTGATGTCAGTGTCGACACTCTGGTGCTCTGCCAAGGCCGCGTCGCCAATGACGAGCTGGCGGTCGACCTGCGTGGCAAAGGCCTGCCGGTGCAGGTTATCGGCGATGCCCGCAAGCCGCGATCCTACGCCAATGCCATCCACGAAGCGGCCTATCTGGTGCGCCAGCTATAACGGAGCACTGACATGACTGGAAGGTTGGACAGGCGCATCGCCCTCATCACCGGTGGCTGTTCGGGCATCGGGCGGGCGGCGGTCGAACGCTTTGTGGCGGAGGGCGCGAAGGTCGTTATAGCCGACATCCAGGACGACAAGGGCAAGAGCCTTGAAGCGCGCTTTGCCTCTCGCGCAATCTATTTGCACTGTGACGTAACACGCGAAGCGGACGTTGCGGCCAGCGTGACCGCGGCGGAGGAGACGTTCGGCGGCCTCGACATCCTGTTCAACAATGCAGGTGCCGGCGGCCCGCCCACCGGCCTCATCGACATGGACGTGGCCGCCTGGGACGCTTCCATGGACCTGCTGCTGAAGGCGCCGATGCTGGGCATGAAGCATGCAGCGCCGCTGATGATCAAGCGCGGCGGCGGCTCCATCATCAACACCGCCTCCATCGCGGCGCTAGAAGCAGGCTGGGGCATAGCTTACGGCACGGCCAAAGCAGGCGTACTGCACCTGACCAAACTGGCGGCAGCGAACCTTGCCAAACACAATATCCGCGTCAACGCGATCTGTCCCGGCGTGATAGTCACTCCCATCTTCGGCGTGTCGATCGGCCTGTCGCGGGCGGTTTCCGACCAGATGACGGGCACGCTGACCGAGGCCGCGGCGCAAATGCAGCCGATTGCGCGCGCCGGCCAGCCCGAAGATATCGCCGCTGCCGCGCTCTACTTTGCCAGCGACGATGCGAGTTTCGTGACCGGTTCGTATCAGGTGGTCGATGGTGGCCTCACCGTGGGCCAGCGTATCGCCTGGAACGAAGGCGCCGTCCTTCCTATTCACCAGGCGCTGGCGGCGGCGGCGCCTGACCACGCAGACAAGGATTGAACGCCATGAACGCAAAAGACGACACGCAGCCCACCATCGTGCCCTATCTGAAGCGCGACGAGAGCGGAAAACCCTACCTAGCGGGTTCCAAATGCACGGCCTGCGGCCATGTATTTGTAGGCGAGAGGACGGTATGCGCCAAATGTACGGCGCGCGGGCAGATGGTGTCGGTACATCTCGCCGAGACTGGCAAGCTTTATGTCTACACGATCATTCATCGCAGCTTTCCGGGCGTGAAGACGCCCTTCGTCGACGTCATCGTCGATCTGGACGACGGCGCCCATCTGAAGGGCACGCTGGTGGGTGTCAAGCCCGAGCCTGAAGCGATCGCCTTCGATCTGCCTGTCAAGATCGCCTATCGCGAAGCCGAACCGGTGAACAAGCCCGGTAAGCCACACCTATCCTACGTTTTCGAACCCGCATTGGAGGCCTAAGCCATGTCGGACGTCTATGTCGTCGGAATTGATATGATCCGCTTCGGCCGCTACCCCGAGCGTACAGTGCCGAGCCTTGCTGCGGAAGCGACACTGATGGCACTGGACGATTGCGGCCTTTCCATCCGTGACATGCAGGCGCTTTACTGCGGCAATCTCGGCCAGGCGTCCGGCATGGTAGGCCAGCGCATGCTGGCGGAGATCGGGCAGACCGGCATTCCCGTCACCAACGTTGCGAATGCCTGCGCCACCGGTGCCACCGCGTTTCGCGATGCTTGGATGGCAATCAAGGCAGGAATCTACGACATCGTACTGGCCGTCGGCGTGGAGCAAATGGGCAAAGGCCTGCTGGGCGGCAGTGCCAGCGAACCATCGCCAGAGGGGCTGATCGGCTCGGGCAGCATGCCTGCGATGTTCTCGCAGATCGGTATCGAACATGCGCGCAAATACGGCACCACCTTTGCACAATTCTCCGGCGTCTCGGTGAAAAACCACTGGCACTCGACGATGAATCCCAAGTCCATGTACCGCATGGAAACGCCGCTACAGGAGGTTATGGCAGCGGAGATGATCGCCTGGCCCAACACCAAGCTGATGTGTTCGGTCAATGTCGACGGCTCGGCTGCAGCTGTACTCGTGTCCGAAGCAAAGATGCGACAGCTTGGGCTGGTCGGTCGGGCGATCAAGGTACGCGCCTCGGAAATGAGCTCGAACCCTTTCCAAGACCGCCAGATGGCGATGCCCGATTTCAGCAGCGCCACACGGCTCGCCGCCCGGCGCGCCTATGAGATGGCCGGCGTCGGTCCAGAGGACATCAGCCTGGTCGAGCTGCACGACTGCTTCGCCACGGCGGAGATCGTGCACTACGAAAATCTCGGCCTATGCACGGACGGCGAGGCCGGCCGGCTGATCGACGATGGCGAAACCCGGCTCGGCGGCCGCATCCCAGTCAACGTTTCTGGCGGGCTGTTGTCGAAGGGCCATCCCCTCGGCGCCACGGGTATCGCCAACATCTACGAGATCGCAACCCATTTGCGCGGCGAGGCCGGCGACAGGCAAGTCAACGGCGCCCGCCTGGGCCTCACCCATGTCGTCGGCGGCGGTCCGGGCATGGGCACCGCCTGCGCGATCCACGTCCTCGAAAAGGTCTGACGCCATGGACAGCTTTGCCGGCAGCGTCGCGGTTGTCACCGGCGGGGCCAGCGGCCTCGGGTTCGCCCTGGCGCAAGAAGCCCAGGCCCGCGGCTGCAAGCTGGTGATCGGCGACATCCGCGAGGATGCGCTGAAGCAAGCCGAAGCCCGGCTGGCGCAGAGCGGCGAAGTGCTCGCCGTCCGGACCGATGCCTCCAGAGCCGAAGAGATGGAGGCTTTGGCTGCATCGGCAACTGAGCGCTTCGGCAAAGTCAATCTCCTGTTCAACAATGCTGGCGTATTTGCCTCCGGCATCACCTGGGAGGTCTCGGTCGAAGAGTACGACTGGGTGATCGGCGTCAACCAGCGCTCGGTCATTTACGGCATCCGCGCTTTCGTACCGCGCATGATCGCACAAGGTGATCCCTGTCACGTCATCACCATCGCCTCGGGCGCGGGTATAACCGTCAATCCCGGCTTCTGTACCTATTCGATGACTAAGCATGCGGTGGTCGCGCTGACAGAAGCCCTTTATCTCGATCTGGCCGCACAGAAGATAGCCAATGTTGGCGTGACGATCGTAATGCCCGGCATGAGCCAGTCCGGCATCATGTCGCCGGAGAAAACAACGCCCGGCGCGCTGGAAGCCGAAGTCGGACGACGCAAGGACAATCCCGTTCTGAGTGCGCTGGAAGCGCTGATGACACAGGGCGTCGCCCAGGGCCTTCCGGCAGCAGAGCTGGCACGCATGGTTTTCGACGCAGTGGCGACGGGCGAGCTCTACGTCCTTCCCGCCTTTGGCGACGACAATAACCGCGCCTTTGCCAACATGGTCGGCGCCGGCCGGGCAAACGGCCAAAATCCCTATCCGCCGGTTCTGGAAGGTCTTCTGGCAAGGCTCAAGGAATTCGAATGAGCGCTGCCGGCGATGCGACGGCGCACCATACTGGGAGTTGGAAGATGTCTTATTTCTTGAACGAAGATCAGAGGCTGATGCGCGATGTGGCGGCGAAATTCGCCCGCAACGAACTGATGCCCATTGCCAATCAGATCGACCTGACGGAGACGACGCCAGAATGGGTGACCAACCGCTGTGGCGAACTCGGCTTTCTCGGCGTCTTCATTCCCGAAGCATATGGCGGGCTCGGGTCCGATCTGACCACAGCGTGCCTGATCCTTGAAGAGATTGCCAAGGCGAGCCCGGCCTTCGCGGGACTGCTTTCGGTAGAAATGATACTCTGCCCCGAAGTTGTGCGTATCCTCGGCAACGAAGAGCAGAAGCAGCGCTTGCTGCCTGCGTCGGCCTCGGGCGAGCGCGTGATGGCGTATTCGCAGACCGAACCCGCCGGCGCCGCCAATGTCGCTTTCCACCAGACCCGTCTGACACAGGACGGCAATGGCTATCGGCTCAACGGCCACAAATTGTTCTGCACGCAAGGCCATGCCAAGACCTATCTCGTGATGTGCCGCACCGAGAAGGACGGCGCGCAGGGCTATGGCTGCGTCATCGTGGAGGCCGAAGACGAAGGCTTTCAGGTGCAGAAATACGAGGAGAAACTGGGTTGGCGCGGCACCAATACCGGTCCGATCGCATTCACCGAAGTCGCCATCTCGGCCGATGACATACTCGGCAACATCCTCAGCGGCGGTCCCGATCACGCCCCCGCCAACCAGGTCAGTTTCATCGGCCATGCCGCGACCTCGCTGGGCTGCATGGAGGGTCTGTTCGACCTGACGAAGGAGTATGTGCTGCAGCGCGAGCTTTATGGCGAGCCAATGACGCGACTGTCGCCCGTGACCGACCGCATGGCGCAGATCTGGACCAAGATCGAGGCCTGCCGCTCCCTGCTCTACATGTCAACCCGCATGCACGACGAAGGCGGTCTCACATTGCCGATGGGCAGCGCCTGCAAGGCCTATATCTGCGAGACTGCTTTTGAATGCACCAGCCAGCTTCTGCAAATGTGGGGTGGCAGCGGGATAATGCATTCGACAGGCGTCAATCGCTACATGCGCGACGCCCGGGCTAAAATGGTGGCCGAGGCGACAACCGAAATGCATCATTCCATCATCGCCGGCACGATCGGTCTGGGCGGCCCCTTCGCCTCTCTCGCCGACCGTCTGGGCTGATCACCAGGGGACCGAAAGACATGACTGATACGCACCCGTCCCAATATCCCGTCTCGCCGCTGATCAACGCGCTAATACGTGACCACGACCGTTACATTGTCGAGATGGTGGGCGAGAAGCCCTGGACTGGCGGCGAGATACTGGCGGCCATCAGCACGCTATCGCAGGCGCTTCAAGCTCATGGGGTCAAGGACGGCGCGCGCGTCGCTCTACTCGCCGGCAATTCGATCGAAGTGCTGCTGTTGCACAACGCGCTGGGCTTTGCCGGCGGCTGCCTAGTGGCGATGCATCCGATGGGCTCGGCGGACGACCACCTCTTTGCCATCGAGGACGGTGAGGTGGACGTGTTGCTTTACGACCCCAAGAAGTTCGGCCCCCGCGCGGCCGAACTGCAAGCGCGCACCAATCGGCTGAAATCGGTACTCTCGCTCGGTCCCGGCGAGATCGGAACCGACCTTCTCGCAGAGGCGAAGAAGCTAGCTCCGGGGCCGCTGGTAGCCCCTCAGCTCGATCCGTCGACGATCACGCGGCTGTCCTATTCCGGCGGCACGACGGGCAAGCCCAAGGCCATCCCCGGTAGCCCACGCGTGGGCGCGATGGCCTTGCAGATCATGCTGGCGGAATGGGAATGGCCGGTCGAGCCTCGCGTTCTGGCTGTGGTGCCGCTCAGCCACGCCGGTGGCAGCCTGTTCGGCCCGGTGGTGCTGAAGAATGGCACTATGGTGGTGATGACAGGTTTCGAGCCCGGCGCCGTGCTCAAGGCGATCCAGGACTACAAGATCACCTGCACCATGCTGGTGCCGACAATGATCTATGCCCTGCTGGATCATCCCGATTTCAACAGATACGACCTGTCCAGCCTGCAGACGGTCTTCTACGGCGCCTCCCTGATGTCGCCGGCGAGGCTAAAAGAAGGGCTGGAGCGCATCGGGCCGGTGTTCTTCCAGTTTTATGGCCAGGCCGAAGCGCCGATGACGGTATTCACCCTGCGTAAGTCCGAGCATGACCCGAACAATCCCCTGCGCTTGGCCTCCTGCGGCAGGCCGGTGCCCTGGCTTAATGTGGCACTGCTAGGCGACGCCAACCAGCCGGTTGCCGATGGCGAACCCGGCGAGATCTGCGTGCGCGGACCACTCATCATGGACGGCTACCTCAACCGCGACGAGCTCAACAAGGAAACCTTCGCCGGGGGCTGGCTTCATACTGGTGACGTGGCGGTCAAGGATCCAGACGGCTTTTACCGCATCGTTGACCGCAAGAAAGACATGATCGTCACCGGCGGATTCAATGTCTTCCCCAGCGAAGTCGAGAACGTGATCGCGCATCATCCTGCGGTAGCGCAGGTGTCGGTGTTCGGCACGCCGGACGATAAATGGGGTGAAGCGGTTACCGCCGCTGTCGTCCTGCGACCGGGGCAGAGCGTGGACCCCGAGACGCTGCGTGCTCTGGTGCGCAAACACAAAGGGCCCATCCAGGCACCGAAGCGGATAGAGTTTGTGGAAGCGATCCCACAGACCGCGGTGGGCAAGCCAGATAAGAAGGCGCTGCGCAAGCAGTTCGCCTGATAACTGCAGAAAGGAGGCACTCCGAGGCCAAGTTTTTTTGAAGTGACCTGCCTCCACGACGTGATCCGCCGCCTGCGATGTTGGCTTGTCCTCAACATTTCCACCATATCTGATCCTGCCTGCCGAAGGGCCCAGAGGGGCAGCGACAGAGGTCAGATCAGGGCATTCGACGCTGGCGGAAGATATAGGTAAGCACAACGCCTCCGCCAAACCGCGATGTAGGCGGTCAGTTGTCAACAGACCTCCATTTCATTGGTAGCCTTGGCGGTCCGCTGATGTGCCGTGATGGAGAACTCTCGCTCGACGTCGCGCCCGCTAACTTGCCCGCAGAGACCACGGTTTGCGTCCATCTCGACCAATCCGGCCAGCAAACCGCGACTTAGGAACGACCGAACCCGGCGTCAGGGTTTGGCAAACGGAGAATGGCCCCTGAATGGGGTTGGAAAGCCTGGAGGGTATCCAAAGCCCGGCAAATGAGGAGAGCTCGGACTGGGTGGTGTCGCCGACAGGATTCGAACCTGTGGCCCCGAGATTAGGAATCTCGTGCTCTATCCTACTGAGCTACGGCGACGTCGAAAGTCCTGATACACTCTCTGTGGTGCTCCGCCAATCGCGAAGACATTGCCTCGCCCCTCACTGCGCGCAGCTCCGACCGGACGAAAGGGGCCCCTCCTCCACAGCCTGCAGTCAGCAGCTACCCCTCCACCTATGGCTTGAAGGCTTGAATTTAACTCCTGCAGACGCCCGCTTGGGCGAGCTTCCACGAGCCCTCGATTTGGACTTAGGGGCATCGTCACTCGTCAGCTCGGAGGCGCGTGACTGTCCGGCCCAAGGCGACGTACGCTTGTGTGGCTGCCTGGCGGGTGGACCGCGAATTTCCCTCTCCACCGCAACCCGCACAGCGAGGACTGATTCTCTTCTCCAGTCCAATCAGGATGTGCTGAGCCCCAAAGACCCCTCTGAGGATACCTCAGCACATCCCAGGCCAGTGATGTCCTAGAATTGTCACACCCCGTTTTGACCAGCATGAGGGCGCGTTTCGCGGGCTCCGCCCGACCAGATTTACCGATCAAAGTGGCTCACGCGTCGCGCAGACTTCCGCGGCGTAGCCGGGGCGTGAGCAACAGGCTGGGAGGTCTGAAAGCCCTTGCACCGCTACAAAGACATGCGTCCTGTCCTGCCCGTCGACGCGCTTTACCCACTGCCCTTAGCGTCTAGATCAAGACTTGGCGCCAAATCCTGCGCGCAAAATCTCCCAAAAGGAGAAGCATTTCCAAAAGGATGCCGCATCGTGGCGTGGCAGTCGGCCCTCCGCGCTCGCAGGACCGCGGCTGCGCCGCTGCAGGCTTTACGGCCAGGGTCCATGCACCTTGTCCACGTCCTGAACACAGCTAAGCCTATCCTCTTAAATCTCTGGGGGGAGATGGTAGTGGCGCAGCGTTTGCCTTATATACCCGCCGCCCTTGGGCAGGTTGGCGCAGCGCATTTGGGGGCGAGGCCGGCCAACTTGCTGCCGCATATTTGACAAAAGCCCCAAGCATAAGGGCGCCCCACGCCGTCGCACAGAGCGGCGCGGCAGGGCCGATCGGCGAGGATCCCCGGGATCCTCCGTCAAGATCAGTCAGTCGCTCTGGTCTAGAACTTGGCCTTCGGGGCAAAACGCGTATGACAGAAAAGCCGGTTTTTTTCGACGCGAGCGGCAAGCGCGCGGTGCGAATTTCTGCGATCGGGTGGACCGTAGCCATCGTCTCCACGCTGGTTGGAATGTATTTTCTTGCCAGCCTCTTTGTGACGTCACCGCTGTCGGGCCTCAAGATGCCCGGACAGCTGGTGGCGATCAAAACCGCGGCGCTCGAGCGCAAAGCCGAGGCACCCGGCCTTATCGACCTGGCAGAATCGATGGCGCAAAGGCTGCGCGCCCGGCGAGCGCACCTCGCGGCCTTGCGCCGGCTGCGTAACGAGCGGCGCATGCACGCGCTTCCGCTCTCGCGTGCCATGCTGCCACACAAGGGCCGGCCGCTCTCGATTGCGTTTTTTCCCAGTTGGGCGTCAGCCGATAACGTTTATCCCGCGCTCAAACATGCCTTGCCGCGACTCGATGCCATCATGCCTACCTGGCTTAATCTATCGGCGCCCAATGCCACACTGAGCACAAGTTTCAGTGAGCGCCTTTATCAATATGTGCTGCGCAACAAGCCCAACACGGCCATCGTACCAGTCCTGCAAAATGCCTCAGGCGGTGCCTTTCATGGCAAGGAGCTGGCGAGCCTTCTAGCCAATCCGGTCAGGCGTAAGGCACTGGTCAACAGCGTCACCCAGTTCATCGCGTCTCACCACCTGCAGGGCATCTGCGTGGATTTCGAGAATGTACCGCATCATTCCTATCATGATCTGTGGCTGTTCCTCGCGGAGCTGCACCAGCAGTTTCGTCCGCATGGCTGGACCATAGCCCAGGCGGCACCTTTTGATGACAGTTCCTGGCCATTCGCCGCCTATGCACGTGTGATCGACTACACCGTGCTCATGGCCTATGACGAGCATACCCTGACGGACAATCCCGGCGCTGTTGCCGGGCAAGGCTGGTTTGAATCCCAGCTCGACAAACGCATGAAGGTGCTGGCGCCCAGCCACACCATCATCGCCATAGGCGCGTATGGCTATGACTGGAACAAGGATGGTACCTACGAACTCAGTTTCCAGCAGGCGATGATCGATGCCCATGATGCGGGCGCCGACGTGCGCTTCGACGGTGCCACCAACAACCCGCATTTTTCGTATGACCAGAACGGCGAGCGTCACGACGTCTGGTTCCTCGACGCAGCCACCGCCTTCGACGACATTCACGCTGCGGACATCTATCAGCCGGCAGGCTATGCGGTGTGGCGTATGGGTTCGGAAGATCCCGCCGTGTGGAGCGTCATGGGCCGCCGCTATGGAGCACCGGTCCCCAACACCCTTTACCGGATTCCGTTCGAAAGCGACATTGATACCGAAGGCGCAGGTGAAATTCTGCGCGTCGAAGCAGAGCCCCAGACCGGTAGCCGCACCCTCGAAATCGACAGTCAGACCGGCGATATCGATGACGAGCACTACACCCGCCTTCCCTCTACTTATGTGGTGCGCCAGTTTGGTGCCCATTACGGCAAGGAAGTGGCGCTGACCTTCGATGACGGCCCGGATCCGGAGTGGACGCCCAAAATTCTGCACATCCTGAAAAAAATGCACGTTCCGGGGACCTTCTTCATCATCGGTGCCAATGCTGAAGCAAATCCGGGACTCGTCCAGGATCTCGTCGGCGACGGTGAAGAGGTTGGTGATCACACTTACACCCACCCCAACCTTGCCGACACTGCCAACGAAGGCACGCGGCTGGAGCTGAACACCACACAGCGTCTGTTCGAGGCATTAACCGGTCGTTCCTTGCGCCTTTTCCGTCCACCATATCTTGGCGATGCCGAACCGTCGGACGTTGACGAGCTCATCCCCGTCGAGGTCGCCCAGGATCTGGGTTACATCACTGTCGGCGAACACGTCGATCCGCGTGACTGGGCGCGGCCGGGAACGCAAACCATCATTTCCCGGGTAATGCAGGAGATTCATCAGTCGAACCGCCACAATCGCTATCCCACCAACATCATCCTGCTGCATGATGGTGGTGGCAATCGCGCTCAAACCGTGGCGGCACTGCCGGTGATCATCGATCGCCTGCGTGCCCAGGGATACCATTTCGTCCGCGTCTCTGACCTGGCCGGACTGACACCCAAGGAGGCCATGCCGCCGCTGCCAATGACGGTGCAGCTTCTGACCGATCGCGTGGTATTCCTGACCATGAGCACCATCGGCCATGCGCTCTACTGGTGTTTTCTGGCTGCTATCTTACTCGGCATCGGGCGCATGGTGATGCTGGTTGGCCTGGCGCTGTGGCGCCGCAGCTCGACGAAGGCGGAATTCGCTGCACCACCGGCAGAAGAGCCATTTGCGGTATCGGTGATCATTCCGGCCTATAACGAGGAAAGTGTCATTCTGCGCACAGTGCGCGGCATACTCAATCAGACCTATCGCCGGCTGGAGCTGATCGTCATCGACGATGGCTCCAAGGACAATACCAGCGGTGTCTTGCAGGAGGCCTTTGGCCAGGATCCGCGCCTCAGCCTGGTGCGTGTACAAAATGGCGGCAAAGCCCGCGCGCTCAATACGGGTCTTGCGACGGCCAAGGGCGAGATCATCGTGGCCATGGACGCCGACACCGAGTTCGCCCGCGACACCATAGCCCGTCTCGTGCGCTGGTTCAGCGACGCGCACATCGGCGCGGTCGCCGGCAATGCAAAGGTTGGCAATCGCATCAACATGATCACACGCTGGCAGGCTCTGGAATATGTCGTGTCACAGAATCTGGAACGGCGGGCGCTCGCAGCACTGGGCACCTTGACCGTGGTTCCAGGTGCGGTGGGCGCCTGGCGCAAATCGGTGCTGACCGAACTCGGCGGCTTCCGCATGGATACGCTCGCCGAAGATCAGGATCTGACGATTGCGGTGCAGCGCGCCGGCTGGCAGATCAAGTTCGACTCCTCGGCAATTGCCTGGACCGAAGCCCCGACGACGGTGCGTGGCCTTGCCAAGCAGCGCTTCCGCTGGGCCTTCGGCACCCTGCAATGCCTGTGGAAGCACCGCGACATGACCTTCAACCGCCGCTACGGCGCCCTTGGCATGGTTGCGCTTCCATCGGTGTGGATGTTCCAAATCATTCTCACCGCGCTCGCGCCGCTTGCCGACCTGCTGCTCGTCTGGCAGCTCGCCTGGCAGTATCTCGCCTACGTCCAGCATGGCAGCGAGTACAACGATACCAGTCTCAAGCTCACACTGGTCTATTATGGGATCTTCGTTGTCGTTGACATGACCTCCGCAATTGTCGGGTTCCTCCTCGAAAAGCGGGAACAGTGGAGCCTGTTATGGTGGCTGATGCTGCAGCGCTTCGGCTATCGTCAGATCATGTACTACGTCGTGGTGCGGTCCTTGTGGAGCGCCGTGCGCGGGGTCGTGGTGGGCTGGAACAAGATCGAACGTACCGGCACGGTGCGGGTCCGTGAAGTACCGGAACAGCCTTCCGCCTGAGGCATGACCATCTTTTGTCACACCCCGGCATGCAGCAGCAGCGGCCCTCAATCGTTGGGTTCATAGCGCGAGAACGTCGCGCACCGAGCATCAGGGAGGACCACTATGCAGAGTGTCAGGACCGTGAAACTTTTAGGGATGGCTTTTTTGTGTGGCGCCATGACAGCCGGCTGTCCCGCGCTGGCTGGAGGACTGCTCGGCGGTGGGATGATTGGCGGTGGGATGATTGGCACTAACATGTCGGCCAATCTTGGCGCCAGCATGGGCCCCGCCATGGGTGCCACCGGCGGCCTGTCCGCCTCAGGCGCCATGAACAGCTCGATGGCAGGACCCAGCCCTAGCGCCAGCGCCAATCTCGGCGCCAGTGCCAATACGGGCCTCAACGGACCCAATCCTGGCACAGCTGGCCAGACCGCAGCGAGTCTGGCCGCCGCCGGACAGTCCACTGCGAGCAACGTCATCAGCGCGGGTGAAACCAGCGCCATGAGCGGGCTCAACACTGCCGCAAACAGTAGTGCCGCCGCGGCCGGTTCCCTCACTACGGCCACAGGGGCAGTTCAGGATGGCATCAACGCCGGCGCCAGCACTGCCGCAACCGCTCCTCTTAGCCAAGGCACGCTTTCTGCGGGACAGAGCGAATCCGGGGGGATCCAGACCGCCGCGACACAGCTTGCACAAGGTAGCGACACGCTGTCCTCAAGCGCCAGTGGCGGTGCCACAGCCAGCGGTGGGAAAACGCAAAACTCCCCCTCCGCAACGCGGCAGCCAACACCGAGCAATGCCAGCCATGGCCGCCCCGGCACCTCGCAGAGCTGAGATAAAGGTTCCTGGGGATGGGCCGGCACAAAAGCCGGCCCATCCATCGGCCCGCGCGCCTGATGCACGGGCACGGAAATGACAGTCAGCGGTAACTGTCGTTGACGGCGGCAAGCGCCTTGGACCCGGGGCAGAGCTCGCGCTCTCCCAGCTGGTTGAGCGGAAGTTTCGTTGTACCCAGAGCGGCATGAAGATCTTCCGCTTCGGGATCAAGAAAGAGCAGTCCGGTCACAACTTCCCCGCGTGCATGATGCTCCTGCAGATAAGCCATCGCTTTGGCGCGATCACGCGGGTCGTAATCGGCCTGGAGTTTGGACAGCTTGAGCAGGGAACCATCGTGCTGGTGCACGGTCACGACCTCACCGGGGGCGTAATCGACAGTAATTTCCGCCTTGCTCTCGATGACGTCGATACGGTTGACCGCTTCGTTATGGGCTCGCACGAAATCATATGACTTTGTCGACTGCGGATTGTTATTGAACTGCACGCATGGAGAAATGACGTCCAGCACCGCCACGCCCCGATGGGACAGAGCGGCCTTCAGCAATGGCACCAGCTGTTTCTTGTCACCGGAAAAGGATCGAGCCACAAAGCTTGCACCCAAGACCAGCGCCATGGAGACCAGATCGATGGGCGCATCGTGATTAACGGCGGTCTTGCTCTTTGAGCCCTTGTCAGCGGTGGCCGAGAACTGACCTTTGGTCAGGCCATAGACGCCATTGTTTTCGCACACATAGACCATGTTGACGCCGCGGCGCATGGCGTGAGCGAATTGGCCAATGCCGATGGATGCGGAGTCGCCGTCACCGGAGACACCGAGATAGATAAGATCGCGGTTCGCAAGATTGGCGCCAGTGAGCACGCTGGGCATGCGCCCATGTACAGAATTGAAGCCGTGGCTCTGCCCAAGAAAATAATCCGGGGTTTTGGACGAGCAGCCGATACCGGACAGCTTGGCCACCCGATGGGGCTCGATCGACAGCTCGAAACAGGCCTGGATGAGTGCAGCTGAAATTGAGTCGTGGCCGCAGCCGGCGCAGAGCGTGGAAATACGCCCTTCATAATCGCGATGGGTAAAACCAAGGGCGTTGGTTGGGATGTCCCTGTGGTGCAGCTTTGGCTTGGCGATATAGGTCATAGGGACGTTCCTTCATCAAGCCTGTGTTGCGTGCATGTGCTGATATTGTGCAGATACGGCATTCATTCCGCAGCTTCCTTCCGACCGAGCAGGGTCATGCGCTCTGCCACCGAATTTACGATAAACCGAGCGGTGATCGGCGTACCGTCATAGTGCAGCACTGCAATTAATCTCGCCGGATCGATCGCGCATTCGTTCACGATCATTTTGAGCAGTTGGGAATCGCGGTTCTGCTCGATCACGAAGACCTGCTCATGGTCGTGAATGAAGTCTGTCACAGCGTCACTGAAGGGGAAGGCTCTGACGCGCAGCGTATCAAGATGCAGACCCTGTGCCTCCAGCCTCGCGAGCGCCTCGTCCATCGCAGGCGCCGTCGAACCATAGTAGATGGCACCAAACCGCGCAGTCTCAGAGGCGTTACGGCGCAGAGGTGCCGGTACCAGCGTTGCCGCCGTGTCAAATTTGCGCAGCAGGCGCTGCATGTTGTCGACATAGACCGCGCCCTCTTCGCTATAGCGGGCGTAGCGGTCACGCGAGGTGCCACGGGTAAAATAAGCTCCCCGCGTCGGATGGGTCCCAGGCAGCGTGCGATAGGGTATACCGTCACCGTCAACATCGAGGTAGCGCCCGAAATCACGCCCGGCTTCCAGCTCGTCCGCAGTCATGATCTTGCCACGGTCGTAGCGCCGTGAATCATCCCACGACAGAGGCTGACACAGCCAGTCGTTCATGCCGATGTCGAGATCCATCATCACGAAGACAGGTGTTTGTAGCCGCTCAGCCAGATCGAAGGCAATCGAGGCAAACTCAAAGCTCTCCCGCGGATCTTCTGGAAACAGCAGCACATGCTTGGTGTCGCCGTGGCTGGCGTAGGCGGCAAGCATGATGTCGGACTGCTGGGTACGGGTAGGCATGCCGGTCGATGGGCCCCCGCGCTGGATGTCGAACACGACAGCGGGAATCTCGGCAAAATAGGCCAAGCCGAAGAATTCCTGCATCAGCGAAATTCCAGGTCCGGAGGTCGCCGTAAAGCTGCGTGCTCCGTTCCAGCCTGCACCGATGACTGTCCCGATGGCAGCAATTTCGTCTTCGGCCTGCACGATGGCGAATTTGTTCTCGCCGGTCTCCTTGTCAACCCGCAGCAACTTGCAGTGACGCATAAACGCCTCTGCGAGCGAGGTAGAGGGCGTAATGGGGTACCAGGCACAGACAGTCGCGCCGCCATAGACTGCACCAAGAGCCGCCGCGTCATTGCCGCCGATGAAGATGCGTTCGCCAACCTTGTCACTGCGCATCACCTTGAGCGCGCAGGCGCCGGCAAGCTGCTCCGCCGCGTAGTCATGGCCCAGCGCTATTGACTTCATGTTGAGGGCAATGAGCTTGTCTTTACCCTTGAACTGCTTGCCAATCAGGTTCTCGACAACCTCCGGCTCAAAACCGAGCAAAGCCGAGAGGGCCCCCAGATAGATCACATTCCTGAGCAGCTGGCGCTCGCGCGGAATGGTGCCTTCGAGTGAATTGGAGAGTGCGGTAAGCGGCACACCAAGAACCACGATGTCGTCACGGAATTTGGATGCGGGCATCGGTTTGGTGGAATCATAGAGCAGATATCCACCCGGCTCGATCTCTGCAACATCACTATCCCAGGTCTGCGGATTGAGGGCAATCATCAGATCGACGCCACCACGACGGCCAAGCCAGCCCTCACCTGAGACACGCACTTCGTACCAGGTTGGCAGGCCCTGAATGTTTGACGGGAAAATATTGCGCGAGGCCACCGGTACGCCCATGCGCAGGATGCAGCGCGCAAAAAGCTCGTTGGCGCTGGCAGATCCGGACCCGTTAACGTTGGCGAATTTGACGACGAAGTCGTTGACAGCTGCCATTGGCGTCATTGCTGCACGTCCCGCGGGATGGCCCCTGACGCGTCCTTCATACGGGTCGCAGCCTTTAATGCAAATTGTCCGGTCATCGCCCCCAGCAACCTCAAAGAAGTGCCCCTCAGCATGAGCAGGCACTCGCCTGCGCCGTTTCGAGATAGAACTTTTTCATGTCCCAGGCGCCTGTGGGGCAACGCTCGGCGCACAATCCGCAATGCAGACAGACATCCTCGTCCTTGACCATCACCCGTCCGGTCTTCAGCGCATCGGAGACATAAAGGTCCTGTGTCAGGTTCAGTGCCGGAGCCGTCAGCATTTTGCGCAGATCGGGTTCGGCCGTGTTGGGCGTGAAGGTGATGCAGTCCATCGGGCAGATATCGACGCAGGCGTCGCACTCGATGCACAGGCCCCGTTCGAATACCGTTTCCACATCGCAATTCAGGCAGCGCAACGCTTCCTTGAAACCAAGCTCCCGGGTAAAGCCGAGCTCGACTTCGATGTTCACATTGTTGAGCGTAAGCTCATGGGGTGCATGTGGCACCTTGAAGCGCAGGTCGAGTGACACATCATTGTCGTAGGACCATTCGTGAATGCCCATTTTCTGGCTGGTCAGCGTCACGTACGACGGCGGACGTTCCGCCTTGAGGTCCTGCCCCTCGCAGGCCATGTGGATCGATACCGCAGCGGCGTGACCATGGGCCACCGCCCAGATGATATTCTTGGGTCCAAACGCCGCATCCCCTCCAAAGAAAACCTTCGGATGGGTCGATTGCATGGTCAGCTCATCGACCACCGGCATGTCCCAGCGGTCGTCGAATTCAAGCCCGATGTCCCGCTCGATCCAGGGAAATGCGTTTTCTTGGCCGACGGCCACCAGCACATCGTCACAGGGCATATGCACATCGGGCTCACCACTTCGAACCAGCTTGCGGCGACCTTTGGCGTCGAACTCGGCCTTCACCTTCTCGAACAGAACCCCGGTGAGCTTGCCTCCTTCGTGGGTGAAGGATTTCGGCACCATGTAGTTATGGATCGGGATGCCTTCGCCCATGGCGTCGTCTTTTTCCCAGGGGCTCGCCTTCATCTCTTCGAAGCCCGAGCGCACCACCACCTGGACATCTTCGCCGCCCAGACGGCGCGCGGTGCGACAGCAGTCCATGGCAGTATTGCCACCACCCAGAACAATCACCCGTTTGCCGATGCGGTCGATGTGCCCAAAGGAGACCGAGGACAACCAGTCAATGCCGATATGGATGTTGGCTGCACCCTCGTCGCGCCCCGGAATCTCCAGATCGCGGCCGCGCGGCGCTCCCGAACCGATAAAGACCGCGGCGTAGCCCTCAGCGAGCAGCGCCTTCAGGCTTTGCACGCGCTCGCCAAACCGTGTCTCCGGCTGAAGTGCAAGGATGTAATTGCACTCCTCGTCGAGGACGCTTTCGGGCAGGCGAAATTTTGGAATCTGGGTGCGCATCATCCCGCCGGCCTTTGGGTCGGCATCGTAGATGACGCAGCTGTAGCCCAGCGGCAGCAAGTCGCGGGCGACCGTTAGCGAGGCCGGACCGGCTCCAACCAACGCGATGCGCCTGTCGTTCCTGTGCGACGCGGGCTTGGGCATCCGATTGACAACTTCGCCCTTGTTGTCGGCGGCCACCCGCTTCAGGCGACAGATCGCCACAGGTTCGGCTTCCACCCGTCCACGGCGACAGGCAGGCTCGCACGGCCGGTCACAGGTACGCCCCAGCACTCCCGGAAAGACGTTGGAGCGCCAGTTGATCATATAGGCGTCGCCATAGCGCCCCTCGGCAATCAGCCGAATATACTCAGGCACCGGAGTGTGTGCCGGGCATGCCCACTGGCAATCGACAACCTTGTGGAAATACTCGGGATTATTGGTGTCGGTGGGCGCCGTAGCTTGTGACGGCGTAGCATCGACGCGCCCTGCGGCGATGGTGATACTCATATGCTGAACGCAACTCCATACCGGGCCGTTCACCCTTGCCGCTGCGGATAGTCCGTGACGGCATCAAGAGGTATGGAGCGACCACCTACTGGCGAATCATATTAGTCAGCTACGCCGCGCGCGCAATATGTGCGTAGCAACATTGCGTGTACGGAAAACGGAATATGCCCACTTCTCCAGAAGGCCAGCCCGCTTTCTTGCCTGGGCCCCACCTACCTGGGGCTCCTCGAGGCCGGTGGTCCATCCCCAAGAGGCAGGAGACCGGGAGCCGCCGCGCCTGAGCGGAAGCACCCTCAAGGCTCACGCCGCCCCAGGGTTCACACTGGGGACACGCACGCCCAGCCCGCCCTTTCCATGGGGGTAAGGGCTGCCGGGTTCGTTGATATTTTATCCGTGTACGGATAGATGTCGGGCGCTTCACGGCCAGCGCCTCAGCGCCATCGTCGCGCAAAGTCAGGCCGCTCCCCGGCCGATGCCCGTCGGCGCCTCTACGCGGCGACCAGCGCCCTCATCGCGTCAGTGAAGGTGAACACCACTTTCTCATCGGGCGTTGCGAGGGATTTGCTTTTCCCGCGATAGGAAAAGCTATTTAGCAGATCGCGAATGAGTTCGAGACGAGCGGCCTTCTTGCTATCCGCATGCACAACGTGCCAGGACGCCGCCGCATGCGAGGTCTTGTGCAACATCACGTCACGGGCCTTGCTGTAGTCCTTCCAGTGCTTTTGCGCTGCCTCGTCGATCGGCGAGATCTTCCACTGCTTCAGCGGGTCCTCGCGTCGTTGCTCAAGGCGGCGCTTTTGCTCCGCCCGGGAGATGTCGAGATAATATTTGCGCAGATGCAGACCGTCACGCACCAGCATGGCCTCGAACGGCACCACCATTTGCAGAAATGTGTCGACCTGGTCTTTGCTCGCAAAGCCCATCACCCGTTCGACGCCCGCGCGGTTGTACCAGGAACGGTTGAAAACGACGAACTCCGAAGCCGCCGGCAGATAGGGAACAAAACGCTGGAAGTACCATTGCGTCTCTTCGGTGCTAGAGGGCTTGCTCGGCGCATGGACGCGGGTTTCGCGCGGGCTCATATGTTCGGTCAGCCGCTTGATAGTTCCATCCTTGCCCGCCGTATCGCGCCCTTCCAAAATGACCAGGACACGGGAACCGTCGGCAATCAGCTGGCGCTGCAATTTGACGAGTTCGACCTGCAGCTCATAGAGACTTCGCTGATAATGTTTGTCCTGCTGCGGATCCTCGTCAAAATCGCCTGTGTCCTGCTTGTGCTTGCCCACTCTCTTAGCCCTCCTCCAGTGATCGTATGAGCAAGAGCTCGCGACCACCCTGATCGTTCAGGCGCAAAGCTCCCACTCCAAAGACCTCGGCGAGCACCTCGTCGCTGAGCGCTGCCGCCGGTGCGCCAGCCGCCACGATCCTGCCCGCTTTCATGACAAGCAGACGGTCGCAGAAACGCACCGCCAGCGCCAGATCATGCAGCGTCACACAGACCGCGGTGCCGCGCCCGGCCTCTTCGCGCAGCAGCTGCATCAGCTGCAGCTGATGGCCTGGATCCAGATGGGCGGCCGGCTCATCGGCGAGAAGTACCGGTGCCTGCGTGGCCAGGGCCCGGGCGAGCAGCACCCGTGCCCGTTCGCCCGCAGAAATCCCATCCATGCGCCGGTCCGCGAGCCCGGTCGCATCGCAACGGGCAAGCGCCTTTGCGATGGCCTCTTCGTCGGCCCCCCGCAACCGCTTGAGTGAAGCTTCGTGCGGCAGCCGGCCCAGAGCCACGACGCGTCGCGCCAGCATCGGCCAGTGGGCCTCATTGCTTTGCGGCAGATAGGCCAGGGCACGGGCGCGGTCCTGGGCATCCCATTGCCGCAGCGACCGGCCCAGAAGCGTAACCTCTCCCGAGCCCGGCACCAGAAGGCCGAGACCGAGGCGCAGCAGCGTGGTCTTGCCGGCGCCATTAGGACCGACCAGTCCGGTTACCTGCCCGGGAACAAAACCGCAGCTGATGCCGTTGATGACCTGGCGCGCGCCATAGCTGAGCTGAACATCGACAAATTGCAGCGCCGCGCTCATGGCGCACCGCGCAGCTGAAATATCAGCCAGATGAAGAAGGGAGCCCCGATCATCGCTGTCAGGACCCCGAGCAGCAATTGTCCATCCGGGGCGATCAGGCGCACGGCAACATCGGCAGCAGCCACGAGAGCCGCGCCCCCGAGCGCCGACGGCACGATCAGCCGCGATGGCTCATGACCGTAAAGCGGCCTTAGCAGGTGGGGCACCACCAGACCAACAAAGCTGACCGCACCGGCCGCCGCGGTCGCAGCTCCGGTGGCGAGCGCAACGCCCAGAATGATGCGCCGCCGGATTCCATGCACATCGACACCAAGACTGTGCGCAGCCTCTTCGCCGAGGGTGAGCGCATCAAGCCCACGCCCCGCACTCAGCAGGAGGCCCATGCCAATCGCCACCAGCGGCGCGGCAAAATAAAGGTCAGCAGGAGTGCGATCATTGAGCGACCCCAGCATCCACATCACCATCTCGCTCATGGCGTAGGGATTGGGTGCCATGGACAATGCAAGGGCGGTCAGAGCCGTTGCCAGGCTGGCGACGGCAACGCCAGCCAGCACCAGCGCCATGGTCCCGGCACCACTGCGCGACAGGGCGTAAAGGATCGCCGCCGCAACGAGGGCGCCGCCAATGGCAAAGCCCGGCAGAAACATCAGGCTGGTCCCGGTCCAGCCAAAATAGAGCGCTACAACTGCACCCAGTCCGGCGCAGGAGGTCACGCCCGTGACCCCCGGTTCGGCCAGCGGATTGCGGAACAGACCCTGCAGCGCCGCTCCGCTCGCACCCAGGGCTGCTCCGACGAAGAGAGCCAGAAGCGCCCGCGGCAAACGGATGTCGCGGGCGATCACTGCGGCAAAGCCGTGGCCCTGGACCAGACCAAGCACGAGCGCGCTAGCCGACAGATGTGAGGGACCGAGCAGAAACGAAACCCCGGCTGCACCAAGCGCCAGGACGGCGAGAGCGATGGTGACTGGCAGGCTGGGCAAGCGACCCGGCCGGGCAACGGATTTGAGGGCATAAGCCATCGCCGCTCCTTAGCGAGGGGCGGTGGCGCGGGCAAGTCGGGCAAGGCGCAGCGCGATCCTGCCGAGCCAGGGCCCCGCGCACAAAAGCCCGCGCAGGTTGACACGCACGATGCGGGTCTGCCCCTTGAGCGCAGCCAGTGCCGGGTCCTCCAGGGCAGCGTCAGCAAGGGATGGCGTAGCGTCCTTCGCCTGATTGAGGATGAGAAGGGCGGGCCTGGCCGCAATCACCGCCTCGAGCGGGATCGTGCCCTGACGCGAGCGCGCCAGGTCGGGCGCGGAATTGGTGAGCCCGGCGGCGCCCATGAGGGCGTCAATGATGGCGCCAGAGGGAGCATAGGCGTTGGGTTCGTAGATCAGCGCCGGTATCGGGGGATGGGGGGCCACGACCCTGGCCGCCGCCAGATTGTTGGCCATCGCAGACAGCAGGGCGTGGGCGCGCCCCGGCACGCCGAGGACCCGCCCGAGCAGGCGGGTGACGCCGCGGACCTGCGCAAGGCTGTGCGCCCATGGCACCTCAAACACCCGCACACCGGCGGCCCTCAGCTGCACCGCGAGGCGCGGATTGACCCCCTGATAGAGGAGGACAAGATCCGGTCTGAGAGTCAGCACTTCTTCAGCATTGGGCCTGATGCGCCGGAGGGAGCCGATGCGGCCAGCAATATTGGAGATCTCCGGGTGCATGGCGCCGGCAAGTTCGCTCAGCGCGGCAATCCGCGCCGCCGGTACGAGCCGGAAGAGATATTCGTCAGTGCACAGATTGGTGGAGACGATGCGCTGGGGCAGCGCCTGCGCACAGGCTGGTGCAAACGCCATGAGCATCGCAGCGAGCAACCTATGACAACAGCGCATATTGACCCATAAGTATGTCACTCCCCATATCCCGCTGAACCTCAGGAGACACCACATGTCCAGTTTTCGTCCCCTTCTTATCCTGATTGCGGCCGCCAGCGCCCTGCCCCTCGTGGCACAGGCGGCGACACCAACGGCCATTCTCAGGGCCAACAAGCGGGCCATGGGGGGGGCCGACTGGGACCATGCAGCACTCAAGACACAGTATGCCTATTCTGGCGAGGGACTGACGGGCAAGACGGAGGAGATCGATGACCTCAAAACCGGCGCCTTTGTCGAGAGCTACGAGCTTGGTCCGGCCAAAGGCGCCGATGGTTACGATGGCCACGATGCCTGGGCCCAGGATCTTTCCGGCACAGTGACGCTGCAAAATGGCGGTGAGCAAAAGGCGTTGGCCGTCAATCAGGCCTATCGCGCTGCCAATCTGTGGTGGCAACCGGACTTTGGCGGCGCCAGCATCGAGGACCTCGGTCAGAGAAGTAAGGATGCCAAGCTCTATGACGTGTTAAAGATCACACCCAAGGGAGGCATCAGCTTTACCGCCTGGTTTGACGCCAAAACCCATCTGCTGGCCCGCATCATCGAGCTGCGGGATGGTCGTCCCACGACCACACGCTTCTCGGACTATGAGACCGTCGATGGCGCCCGCATGCCCAAGAAGGTGCACATCAGCAATGGCGATGCCAAATATGATCAGCATGAAACCCTGATCAAGGCGGAGTTTCTGCCAGCCCAGCCAGCTGCGCGCTTCGCGCCCCCTGCCGAACAGGTCGATGACTTCAGCATTGCCGGCGGCGCGAGCCGAACCACCATCCCCTTTCGCCTCATCAACAACCACATCTATGCGGCAGTCAAAGTGGACGGCAAAGGTCCGTTCATGTTCATTTTTGATACCGGTGGCGTCAATCTCATCACCCCGCCAACCGCCAAGACCTTGGGTGTACGGGTCACGGGCGCCATCCAGGCCAGTGGCGCCGGCAAGGGCCACATGCAGGCCGGTTTGACCAAGATAGACAGCCTGCGCATCGGCGCCGCGACGATCAAATCGCAGCCCTTCATCGTCCTGCCCCTGAATGCGATGAGCGACGTCGAGGGTGTTGATGAGACCGGCATGATCGGCTTCGAGACATTCCGCCGCTTTGTCACACGCATCGATTATGGCCGGCATCTTCTGGAGCTGATCCGGCCCTCCGCCTTCAATCCGGTTGATGCCGGCACGCCCATTCCCATCCGCTTCAACGGCAACACCATTGAAGTCGAAGCCAGTTATGACGGCATCCGCGGCAATTTCACCATTGATACCGGCAATCGCGGCAGCCTCGACCTCGATACCCCGTTCGTCGCCAAATATGGGCTGCGGGCCAAAGCCCAGAGCGGGGTAGAAACAGCCACGGGCTGGGGAATCGGTGGGCCGACTTTCGGCTTTGTCATGCGCGGTGCCCCGCTCGAGATCGGCAGCATCAAGATTGCCCATCCAATCGTCTCCCTTTCCACCGACAAGTCCGGAGCGATGGCCGATCCCACGGTCGCGGGCAACATTGGTGCCGGGATTCTCAAGCGCTTCATCGTAACCCTCGATTACGCTCATGCCCGCCTGTATCTGAAGCCTGTCACGACCAAGGTTGCAGATCTCGATACCTTTGACGAATCGGGTATGTGGATCAACGATGGCTCAAACGGCTTTGTCGTCGCCAATGTCACCGGCGGCGGCCCAGCCCAGCAGGCTGGAATTCAAAAGGGCGATGTCATCGTTGCCGTTAATGGTAAGCCCGCCACCTCCATCCGGCTCTACGATCTGCGTAAGATGTTTCGCGATACCCCTCCAGGAACTGTCGAAGAACTGAGCGTTGAGCGTGACGGCGCTCGCAGGACCATCGCGCTGACACTTGCGGACATGCTATCTCGGCATGGCCCCTGAGGTGGCCCTCACGCGGGACGACCTTTGCTTTTGGGCCCTGTTCAGCCTAAATCAGCGTTCGTGACGCCAGCGTCAGAAAGAAGGACCTGCCATGCCCATCTACCGCGCCCCGATCGATGATTTCCGCTTCGTGCTGCATGAATTGCTCGAGGTCGAAAGGCACCGGGACCTGCCTTATTTCGGCGAACTCTCGGCTGATCTGATCGATGACATCCTCACCAATGCCGCCAGGTTCTGCGAAGAGGTGCTGCAACCGATCAATCAGTCCGGCGACGAGGAAGGGGCGCATTTCGAAAACGGTGTGGTGAGGACACCCAAGGGCTTCAAGGAGGCCTACAGGGCCTATTGCGAAGCCGGATGGGGTTCCATGGCCGGCCCCCAAAGCGCGGGCGGCGCCGGCATGCCCATGCTGATCTCGATGATGGTCGCGGAGATGGCGCAAAGTGCCAACCAGTCGTTTGCCATGTATCCGGGTCTGACGTCGGCGGCCGCGATGGCGCTCCATGCAACGGGCGCGGAGTGGATGAAGGCTTCGATCCTGCCCAAGATGATTTCAGGTGAATGGTGCGGCACCATGTGCCTGACCGAACCCCATTGCGGCACCGATTTGCGCCTCATGAAGACCCGTGCAATTGAACAGCCCGACGGCACCTACCGCATGAGCGGCACCAAGATCTTCATCTCCGGCGGCGATCACGATCTCACCGACAACATCATCCACATGGTGATCGCGAAGATCCCCGAAGAGAACGGGCACATCCAAGATGATCTCTCGACGGTGAATTTCTTCATGGTGCCCAAGTTTCTCGTCAGTGAAGACGGCAAAATGGGCGCACGCAATGCCGTCAACACCGGCGGTATCGAAAAGAAGATGGGCATCAAGGCCCAGGCCACCTGCGTGCTCAATTTCGACGAAGCGGTTGCATTCCGTCTTGGACCCAAGCCAACGCCGCCCAAGCCGGGAGAAAAGCGCAGCGCCTCTGCTGGCATGGCCGGCATGTTCGGGATGATGAATGCGGCTCGTCTGGGTGTCGGCATCCAGGGTATCTCCGTTGCCGAGGTCGCCTATCAGAATGCCTATGCCTATGCCCATGAGCGCCGCGTCGGCCGCGCCCTCACTGGCCCCATGGATCCCGATCAGCCAGCCGACCTCGAAATCGTTCATCCCGACGTCAAGCGCATGCTGCTGCACGGCCGCAGCTTCATTGAAGGCGCGCGCGCGCTCGCCATGTGGACAACCATGAACATGACCGTGGCAAGTTCAAACCACCCGGACAAAGCGAAGGCGGAACTGCTGACTGATCTGATGACCCCGGTGATCAAGGCCTTCTTCACCGACATGGGTTATGAAGTCGCTAACATGTCGATGCAGGTCTGGGGCGGGCATGGCTATATCCGTGACAATGGCATGGAACAGTTCGTGCGCGACGGACGCATCAACCAGACCTATGAAGGGGCCAACGGAGTGCAGGCCATGGATCTGGTTGGCCGCAAGCTGGCGCGCAAGGGAGGTGCAGCCCCCATGGCGCTGCTGCAGGAGATCAACAGCTTCATTGCCGAAAGCAAGGACGATGCTGCGATGGCCCCGTTTGTGGGCCCGCTCGAGCGCGGACTTTCAAGCCTGCAACAGGCGACGATGTGGCTCGCCTCCCATGCCATGCACAACCCCAACGACGCCGGCGCTGGCGCCGTCGACTATCTGCGCCTGATGGGTATCGTCTGCGTGGGCTGGATGTGGGCGCGTATGGCCAAGATCGCGCAGACAAAGCTCGCCAAGGCTGAGGGCAATACCGAATTCTACAAGGCGAAGCTGGTGTCGGCGCGTTACTGGATGGAACGCATGATTCCGGAATGCCCCATGCTGGGCGAACGCATTGCGGCCGGCAGCGAAACCATCATGGCCTTTGTCTGAGGCCACACGCGGACAACCTGTCCTGACCTGATTCACGCCCCCGCGCGGCCAACCCCGCGCCGGGGGGCTTGCTATGAGAACTCCGCTGCACGCGGTCCCGGCACAGGTGCTGCAGACAGTCACGTCGCATTGAGGCCCGCCGCTTGTGTTAAATGTACTTCTTGACCTTGGGCCAATAGCGTTCGAGCGGGATCTTCATGCCGCGCAGCACGTAAATCGGCCGATCGGTTTCATAGGGCATGGCATAACGCGCGGTGATGAACCCCGCGACCTGGTAGGAGTGAAACAGCGTCGCATATTTTTTGGGGCTGCCGCCAATGATGATGATCACCCTGCCCGTGTGGCCGCGCGGCCCCCAC
>JAJZGY010000073.1 GCA_021804785.1 Pseudomonadota bacterium
CCGAGCGCGCGGCTTCGGTCAGACCCTCGCCGTCATGCTGGGCGAGGCCAGCGCGGATCGCCGCGTCGTAGTGGCCAGCGATATAAAGCGCGCGTGCAGAGGGTGTTTGGGCCAGGCTGGGCGCGGCGAGCAGCAGGGCGGCGAGAAGCCAGCGCAGTTTCATGCCTCAGACGCCAAAAATTCCCCGGCCAGCGCCCGACGGATCAGGGTGGCGGTCTGGGCGCAGCCGAACAGTGCGGCGAAGGAGCCAAAGCGTGGTCCCTGGCTCTGTCCGATCACAACCTCATAGATCGCCAAGAACCAGTCGCGTAGCGGCTCGAACGCGTGACGCTTACCGATTTCATAGACTTCGAACTGGACCTTTTCACCGTCACGTTCGTCTCCCATCGCGTCAAGCTGATCGGCAAGCTCGACAAGCGCCGCCCGCTCCTTGTCGTTTGGAATCCGGAATTTCTTCTGAGGCCGCACGAAGTCGTCATAATAGCGGATGGCATAGTCGACAAGCCGGTCAAGGCCCGGATTGTGCTGCGGACTGGCCTCTGGTGCATAGGCGCGAATGAAGCCCCACAGCACGTCGCGATGATGGGCATTGGACGCACTGACCAGGTTGAGCAGGAGAGCAAAACTGACCGGATAACGTTCGCCGGGAGGGTTTGCGTTGTGCAGGTGCCAGATCGGGCTTTCCAGCTGCGCCTCGGGGCTGGCAAGGCCGCGATAGGCCTCGAGGAGCGCAATGTAATCATCGACCGCCTTTGGAATCTGGTCGAAGTAGAGTTTCTTGGCAGCCTTCGGCTTCTGAAACATGAACAGGGCAATGCTCTCTTCCGGCCCATAGCTGAGCCACTCGTCGATCGAAAGTCCGTTGCCCTTGGATTTGGAGATCTTCTGGCCGTTTTCGTCCAGAAACAGTTCGAACACAAAATGCTCTGGCGGCTCGCCACCGGCAATGCGGCAGATCCGGTCATAAAGCGGCTGTGATGGCAAATGGTCTTTGCCATACATCTCATAGTCGATGTCCAGTGCCGCCCAGCGCATGCCAAAGTCAGGTTTCCACTGCAGCTTGCAGTTCCCGCCTGTCACCGGCACGGTTTCTTCGCTGCCGTCCTCCTCGATATAAGTGATGGTGCCGCGCGCAACGTCACGGGCGACAACCTTGGCCAGCAACACCTTGCCCGAGCGTGGACTGACCGGCAGGAAGGGCGAGTAGGTCTCGCGCCGCTCATCGCCGAGGGTCGGCAGCATCACCGCCATGACCTCGTCATATTTGGCCAGAACCCGCAGCAGCGCCGCGTCATAAATGCCGGACTTGTACATGTCGGTGGCACTGCGGAAGTCATATTCGAAGCCGAAGCGATCGAGGAAGGCGCACAGGCGGGCGTTCATATTGCGCCCGTAGCTTTCGTGTGTGCCGAAGGGATCGGGAATGGAGGTCAGAGGCTTGCCCAGATGCTGTGCCATCATCTCCTTGTTGGGCACATTGTCCGGAACCTTGCGCAGGCCATCCATGTCGTCGGACATCGCGATCAGGCGGGTCGGGATTGGACTCAGGCGCTCAAAGGCGCGACGCACCCAGGTGGTGCGCGCCACTTCGCCGAATGTGCCGATATGGGGCAGTCCGGAGGGTCCGTAGCCGGTCTCGAAGCGGACCTCCTTGACCTCCTTGCCACTGGCCAGCTGGCGCTCGACGCGGGCCAGGACCTTGCGCGCTTCCTCGAAGGGCCAGGCGCGGGCCGTCAGTGCGGCAGGAAGGGGAGCGACAGGGGTCATGCGTGCAACGACAGGTTTAAGGCTTCCGAAAGGGGGCCGAAGCTAGGCTTTCGGCAGGGAGCGCGTCAATGCAAGAGCCCAGCCAATCGCCGGCTTTGAGCCAGGGCGCCGATGCGCAGGCCCTTGCGCTGGGACGCGTGGCGATCCTCTTCAGTCTGGCGCGGCAAAGTCTGTTTCTGCCGTTTGCCGCGCTGTGTGTGGCGGCCACCTTGCTTGGTCCCCGCCATCTGCCATTCTTCGCGTCTGTGTCGCCGCTGCTGATGGCCATCATCATCAGCCTCGCGACCTTTCGTCTCGCAGCACGCTTTGAGCAGCGTTCGTCGGATGGCGATCCGCAGCAGTGGGCCCGCCGCTATACTGTCCTTTCGGCGCTTTCAGGAATGGTCTGGGGCATCGGCGGCGGCTATTTGTGGTTCGTTCCTCATCTATACGCAGCCCAGGCCTATCTGTGTCTTGGCATTCTTGGCGTCACCACCGTTGAGTTCATCGCCCGCTCCGCCTACCGCCCGGCGTTTCTGGCATTTGTGGTTCCTGCACTTCTTCCTCTGGCGGCCCGGCTCCTTCTCGAACACGAAGCCTATGCGGCGATGACCGGCGTGCTCGTCCTCTTCTTTGGCGCGGCTCTTTACAGCTATTGCGCCCGGTTCACCCAGATGCTCGACGAGGCGCTGACCCTGCGTCAGGCCAATGTGGGCCTGGTGAACTCGCTGTCGTCAGAAAAGCGGGCTGCCGAGGAAGCACGTGACATTGCCGAGGCCTCGACGCGGGCCAAGACTGTCTTCATCGCCAATATCAGCCATGAAATCCGTACCGCACTGAACGCTCTGTTGGGTATGGCGCAACTGCTGGAACGCAGCGATCTTGATCGCACCCAGAAGGGCTACATCCAAGTGGTGATCGAAGCGGGGCGGGGGCTCAAGACGCTGCTCGATGATGTCCTCACGCTCTCAAACAGCGGTGTTCCAGATGCCACCGAGGCCGAGGACTGCGATCCGGGCGAGACAGTACGCACGGTGGCGCGCCTTCTGCAGCCGCGGGCCTGGGAAAAGCAGCTGCGCCTGTCGATCAGCGCACCGGCATCACTGCCCAGGGCCTATGCCGATCCGCGCCGCTTGCGTCAGGTGCTGATGAAACTCGCGGACAACGCGCTCAAATATACGGACCGTGGCGGTGTCGAATTGCGCGCCGAAGTCATCAATGAGGGACAATCCGGTCCCCAGGTGCGCTTTTCCGTGATCGATACCGGACTTGGCCTTGCCAGCGAAGCCGCCCAGCATGTCTTCGAGCCCTTTCATCGCAGCGACACCTCCTATGCCAAACGCCATGGCGGCGCAGGGCTTGGGCTGGCTGTGGCCAAGCGTCTCGTCCAGTCCATGGCGGGGACAATCGGTTTTGAAAGTGCGCCGGGAGAGGGCGCCACCTTCTGGTTTGCAGTCCCGGCGGCAGGGGGGGCCGTGGCAGAGTCTGAACTCAGCGTTCCGATCGCCACTGATGCCCCGCCACCCGTCGGCATCAAAGTCCTCGTGGCGATGGCAGATCTCGTTACGGCCCAGCAGATTGCAGCGCTCGTCGAGCCATTCGGCAATCATGTCCGCGTGGTCACGAGCACCCAGGAAGTCTTCCTCTGCGCCGCACGCGAGGACTTCGATGCCATCATCGCCATGGCTGATGAGGCGGACGCGCTGGCGGTGCTTCCCGGTCTCAAGACCCCCGTGCTTGCGCTTATGGCAGCAGGCATGCGCATGCCGATCGTTGCCCGCCAGATCCTGCGCTGGCCAGCCCCGCCCGGCGCGCTCTATGCCACTTTGGGTGACCTTGTCGGCCGCAGTGGCGATGCACCGGTACCGGCTCTGGAGACCCCGGCCATCGATGCCGGAGCCTTCGCCGGCCTGGAAAAATCGCTTGGCCTTTCGACCCTGCTCGAAATCCTGCAATCCTATGTCAAGAGCGCCGAAGAGCTGAGTGTCGCGCTCGATGCGGCCTGTCAGGACGGGCGCTGGGACGAAGCCAGTCGGCTGGCCCAGGACATCGCGGGGGCTGCCGGCGGACTTGGACTTTCGGCGCTGACGATTGCGGCACGCAGTGTCACCCAGAAGGTCCGCGAAGGCGAAGAGGGCGAGGATATCGCGCGCGCCGTTGCGGTGGTGGCAAGCGAACATCAGCGGGTGCGCAAGGCGCTGACAGCGCTGTATCCGGACCTGGTCGCCTAAGGCCCTTCCCATCGCGCCCAGCCTCTGCATGATCAGTCGATGTCCTTGAACCCGGATTCGACGCTGCTTCAGGCGCCAGCGCTGGTGCCCACCATCGGTGGGGCCATCACCGCCACAAGCGCAGGCCAGATCGTGCAGCTTGACGGCGCGCAGGCGCGCGCGCTGTTCAAATCTGGTGCCGTGCTGGTCGCCCATGCGCCGTTCGTTGCCGGCCGTCTCAAGGAACAGCTGAGCCGGCCGGTGTTCGACGTTCTCGAACTCTTCGCCTTCGTGCGTCCGGCCCATCCCCTGGTTGCGAGCGCAGGGGGAATTGCCCGGGCGCTGTCGCGTCCGGTCCCGGTGAGCGCGGCAGATCAGGCGCGCAGTCTGCACGCGGCGGCGGGGCTCTTGCTGGAGGAGCTTGGCGGGCGCAGCCCAAATGACCGCGAAGCTGCGCTAAAGCTCGCCCAAGCGCTTGGCAGTGCGGGTTGGCGCTGGGCGCGGGAAATTTTGGCACGGTTTGACCCTGTATCTGCCTCGGCATCGCCTCTCGCCGGCTTCGCCGTTTGGCGCGGGCTTGGCAAATGGGAGGATAGTGCCCCACCCGATAAGCCAGGCTCCGAGCCCGTTGACCCTGAGGAAGCGCGTGCCCGTCTGGCCACACTCATCAGTGCAGCCGGTGAGGGGCGCCCCGAACAGGCGGATTTCGCGGCGGCTGCCGCCTACGCCTTTGGCCCCAGGGAGCGCGCGGGCGTGCCCCGCCTCGCCCTGATCGAGGCTGGTACCGGTACCGGCAAGACGCTCGGCTATCTTGCCCCGGCGAGCCTGTGGGCCGAAAAGAATGGACCGGGACTGTGGCTGTCCACCTATACCCGTAACCTGCAGCGCCAGATCATGGGTGAGATCGCGCGGCTGTGGCCCGATCCTCTTGAGCGTGAGGAGAAGGCGGTGGTGCGCAAGGGGCGGGAAAACTACCTCTGCCTGCTCAATTTTGAAGAAGCGGTGAAACGGGCGGTGTCCGCGCCGGGACCACGGCTGATCGCCTTGGGTCTGGTTGCACGCTGGATCAGCGCCACCAAGGATGGCGATCTCTCCGGCAACGGCTTTCCCGCCTTTCTCGCTGCCAACCTCACACTGCGCGAGATTACTGACCGGCGCGGTGAATGCATTTATGCCGCATGCCCGCATTATCGCAGCTGCTTCATCGAGAAGGCGGTGCGTAAGGCGCGCCATGCGCGCATCGTGATCGCCAATCATGCTCTTGTTATCGCTCAGGCTGCCCAGGATTGGCTGGGCCCTGAAGATGATGATGGACCTCGCGACACTGCGCGCGTGCGCTATGTTTTTGATGAGGGGCACCACCTGTTCGATGCGGCCGACGCAGGCTTTTCGGCTTTTTTGTCGGGCGCCGAAATGGCCGATCTGCGGCGCTGGATCCGTGGCGCGGAAGGTCGGGCCCGCAGTCGCCAGCGCGGTCTTGAGGATCGCTTAAAGGATCTTGTCCTGGATCATCGCCCTTCGCTTGAGGCTCTGCACGACAGTGTTCGCGCCGCTGCAGCCCTGGCCGGGGAAGGCTGGACGCAACGACTATCGGCGGTCGCGCGCGGGCCGGGTGAAGTATTTCTCGCCAGAGTTTTCGACCATGTGCGCGCGCGCAGTGACGATGATGGATTTTACTCGTTGGAAGCGGCAATCGATCCGCTCGGCGATGGCATGCTTGATGTGATCGAGGACCTTGCAGGTGCGCTGCGCAACCTTGCCGAACCCCTGCAGCGGCTGGCCCGCGAACTGCGCCGGCAGATGGATGCCTTGAGCGTTGAAATCGAACCGGCGACGCGCCAGCGCCTGGAGGCTGCGGCCCGTGGCCTCGAACGCCGTGGCCGGCTGATCGTGCCGGCCTGGGTTGGCATGCTTGAAGATCTGGCCAATGGCGAGCGCAAGGACGAATTCGTCGACTGGTTCGAGATCCTGCGCGAAGATGGTCGCGACCGCGATATTGGACTGCGTCGGCACTGGGTAGACCCGACGGTCCCGTTCGCCAAGGATGTTCTGCTGCCCGCCCATGGTGCGCTCATCACCTCGGCGACCTTGCGCGATGCCGAGGCCGGTGATCACTGGCAGAGTGCGGAGATCCGTACCGGTGCCGCACATCTTGCCGAGCCTCCTAGACGGGCGAGCTTCGGCTCTCCCTTTGATTATGCCCGCCAGGCACAGATCTTCATCGTCACCGACATCGCCCGACGCGATCCCCAGGCGCTGGCCGGCGCCTATCGCGAACTGTTTCGTGCCTCGGGCGGCGGCGCCCTCGGTCTTTTCACTGCGGTGCGCAGTCTGCGTGCTGTCGAGGCGCGCATTTCAGCTCCACTTGCCGAAGCTGGCCTTACGGTCTACGCCCAGCATGTCGATCGGCTGGACACCGGCGCCCTCGTCGATCTTTTCCGTGCGGAAGAGAACGCCTGTCTGCTCGGCACCGATGCCCTGCGCGATGGCGTTGACGTACCCGGTCGCTCACTGCGCCTGGTGGTTTTCGACAAGGTACCATGGCCACGGCCGACCATTCTCCACAAGGCCCGGCGCGCTCGCTTCGGCAAGAGCTATGATGACATGCTTACCCGGCTGCGACTGAAGCAGGCCTTTGGCCGTCTCATTCGCACCAAGACTGATCGTGGCTGCTTTGTCATTCTCGAATCCGCAACGCCGTCGCGGCTGTTGTCGGCATTTCCGCCGGACGCTCGGGTCCGCCGCTGCGGCCTCAAGGATGCGGTGCAGGAGATCGCAGGTTTTCTGGCCAGTGATCTTGGTCCGGCGATGCCGGACGGTTAAGGCGGGGCAAGCAGGCGCGTCCAACCCTCGTGCAAAAAGCACGCCTCGGTGAAGAGGTCCAGATCGACCGGATTGGGGACGGCCAACGTCGGACGAATAAAGCAGTGAATCCTTCCCCGGTAGTGATGGCGGGCGCTTGGCCAAGCCCCTATAAGGCCATCCATGTCCGAGCCTCCTCCTGACGCTGAAGCCGAGCCCTATGGTCGCCACTCCACCGGCATCCTGCCCAGCCATGTGCTGCGCCGGCTGATCGGTGCAAAGCGCGAGCTCCTGGCTGACATCGACTTTGAGGAAGGCCAGCTGCAGCCAGCGTCCATCGATTTGCGACTGGGCCCCAAGGCCTATCGTGTGCGTGCCAGCTTCCTGCCGGGACCTCAGGCAACGGTTGCCCAGAAGCTTGCAGCGGTCGTCATGCATGAGATCGACCTCACCCCGGGTGCGGTGCTTGAGACTGGCTGTGTGTATATTGTGCCACTGCTCGAGCGGGCCGAGTTTTCGGCGCGGATTTCCGGGGTTGCCAACCCCAAAAGTTCGACCGGGCGCATCGATGTCTTCACCCGTCTGATCAGTGATCATGCTCCGGCCTTCGATCGCATCGAGGCGGGTTACAGAGGACCACTTTACGCTGAAATCTCCCCGCGCACTTTTCCCATCCTGGTGCGTCAGGGTTCGCGGCTTAATCAGTTGCGCATTCGAAGGGGCAGTCCTGTCTTCACGGATACCCAGCTCAAGCGTCTGCATGCGGAAAGTCCGCTCGTTGATCGCGAGGCTGATATCGATAACGGCCTTGCGCTCAGCATCGACCTGCAGGGCAAAAGCGGCAGCCACATTGGCTGGCGGGCCAAGCGTCACACCGGCATCATCGATGTCGACAGGCGCGGGCTGCTTGATCCATTGGATTACTGGGATCCGCTTCTGGCCAATACCGAAGGCAGCATCATCCTTGATCCGGATGAATTCTACATTCTGGCGTCGCGTGAGAGGGTTGCCATTCCGCCGGATTACGCGGCTGAAATGGTGCCGTTCAATCCTCTCGTGGGTGAGTTCCGTGTCCATTACGCGGGCTTTTTTGATCCCGGCTTTGGCTATGAGGCAGGCCAACCGCCTTGCGCGCGCGGTGTCCTAGAAGTGCGCTCCCGCGAGGTGCCCTTCATCCTGGAGCACGGGCAGATCATCGGCCGTTTGGTGTTCGAACGGCTGACCGATCCACCGCCCATGGTCTATGGCAGCGCGCTGGATTCCAATTACCAGCGCCAGGGGCTCAAGCTCTCGAAACACTTCAGAGACAATTAGGTAACGGGCCGGTATGGGCTCTCCTGATCTGTGTCTTTATGCCCACACTGCATTGCAAAAAATACAGGTCGCGGCGTCCGGCGGGTTGCACTCGGGAGCTTCGGACGCAATGGTTCGACTGTCGCGTGACGAGGCTTGGGGGGCTAAGGCGCGCGGCGTGTCCACATTAAAGGGGGCAGCGTGAGGCGGCTACGGCACTCGGGTGCCGGCCGCCTCATGAATTTTGGGCAGGCTGCCAGCCCTTGTTGTGCAATCTCTCAACTTTCTGATGCTGGCCATAGCGGCCCGGATGTTCGGTGAAGACGAGCCTCGCGCATATCGCGTTTGGCAGCGTGGGGCTTTGCTGCGCGCACCAGCGCGTACCATCACGCGGTTCAACGGCATCGAGTTGCCCCGGCGCGCATTTTTTGTCCTAATTGGTGGGCGGGCAGGGGGAGAGGGGTCATGACCAGCCTTCCAGTTGGCGCCACGGTGCGCCAGGCTTATAGCTTTGCCATTCGGGATTTCTTGCGCAATCTCGCTATTGTGTGGTTATCGGAAGTGTTGCTCGGCGCGCTTGTGGTGCTGAGTGTGCCGCGGCTGTTGGACACCCTTGCCCACACTTTGGCTGACATCTCCGGCCATCATCCCAACTTCATTGCCCTCGCTGCCGGCGGTGCCACCGTTATGCGCTATGCGATGCTTCTTGCTGTGGCAGGCCTGTTCTTCCGCGCCCAGATCATGACGGGGCTGACACAACGGGCTCTGGGGCAGAGGGCTGGATATGCGGGCGTCTATCTTTCTTTGGGCGCCACCTTCTGGCGGGTGTTTGGCGCCTATGTGTTGATCTTTCTGCTTCTCATGGCAGTGCAGTTTGCGGCAACCTTGCTGCTGGTACTGCCTGCGATTGCCCTTGCCGGTTTCAGCCACGGCACCGCGTCAGGTGCTGCAAGACCGGACCTTGGAATGGCGGTTGTGGCGTTCTTTGTTCTCTGGCGGATCGCGCTCCTTGTTGTAGTGACCTACATTTTCATCCGTTTGAGCTTCGTGGTGACGGCGGTGATCGTGGCCGAACAGCGTTTTGACCTCATACGCGCCTGGCGGCTTGTGAGTGGCAATGTCTTGCGCATTTTCGTCATCGGCCTTGCGCTCTTTGTTCCCATCATCCTTGTTCTGGCCCTGGCTTATGGCCTCATATTCGGTGATCAAATCTGGGCTCTTGTCCACACCCTGGCGCACGCGCAGCCCCATCACGGCAGGAAGTTGGCGGCAGACCTGGTGCAAGGCATTGCCGGCAGCGTACGCGGACTTTTCAAAAAGCGCGGCTTCCTGCTGGTGCCGCTCGGGTTGATTGCGGCGACCCTCGAATATGGACTGGCGGCGGCAGCAGGCGTGGCCGGCTACAAGCTACTGGTGTCCGGAAGGGGCAATGGAGAGGCCTCGCTGAGCTCGCGGGCCGCATGAGGCGAGCCCCGTGCCTTGGAGTTGTACCGGCACGCGCCAAGGAGGCGGCAGCATGGCGATGAGCCCAGATGATTTCGGCTTCATCTCCAATTTTTCCACGCTTTGGCAAGTGGTACTGGGTGCTGCCCTCGCGACGCTGGGCGGCTTTGCCGCGACGCAGATAGAACGGATGGTACTGCGCCGCGAGCGCGAGCGCAGCGCGGCGTTGCTGTTCGGTGAACTGATCGTAACCATGTCCATCCTGATTGATGAAGCCAAGGCGGCGCGCTCGCGCGGGGAACCTTACGGCATGTATACGATGCGCCTGTTACGTTCGGTGCACCGCGAACTTGAGATCTACGAACGCAATCGCGAACGTCTGGGCGATCTTGAGCACGCGGCTCTGCGCGGGCGCGTCTACAACTTCATGGTGCGGCTATCAATTGCCCTGGAAGGCATTTTCGATACCACGCACGAGCTGCGCGAGCTGCAGCTGCGGGCGTCCGGCGGTGACGCACAGAAGCTGCGCCAAAAGGAACTGGAAGATCTACGGGATCAGGGCTTTTCCTTCATGCTCGCCACAGCAGATCTCGTCCCGGAATTGCTCACGATCTTTGAGTCGATTGCGGGTCACTCCTTTAGTGGACTTGGCGATATTGCCCGCAGGGTGAACCGCAGCGACGCCCTGATAACAAAGCCCACCTGAATATTGTCTGACCGCCAGCCGCCTTGCGACGACAGGGCGGTGCTCCGGCAACTCAGATCATCGCGCCTTGGTAGCGAACCGCAAAAGCACGGTTCAGCGATAATGAATTCCTGCGTGACGAAATTCAAACGCCTGACAATGAAGTGTTAGCGTAGTGTCATAGGTTTTTCCTAACCCAGCGGCGCAACAGTGCGGGAGCAGAGCCGATGGGGCTTCAGTCTACAGGATTTTCAGAATGCAGCAGGCGGTATGGGAGCATGTTGAGCTCTACCGCGCTGCTGCTCGTGCTTTCTACGGGTGTGGCTCTTGCGGGTACTGCGTCTTCAGATCCGGCCTCATCGATCGAAACTGTCACGATCACAGGCAAACATGTTGCCTCCCAGACCATTCCTCTCAAGTCAGTCTATTCGACAAGCACAATCAGTCAGCAGGTGCTGCGCAATGTGTCCCCTGGCCCGGGGGTGACGGTTCAGACTTTGCTCAACCAGGTTCCTTCAATCCAGGCGGTAACCTCGGGACCTGCCGGCATGCGTACGCATATCACCTTCCGTGCTTTCAATGACGGTCAGTTTGGCCAGACCATTGATGGCGTTGCACTGAACGACCAGTTTAATGCCGGCACGTCGAACGCCGCGTCGCAACGTAACAATACACTGCTCTTGCCCCAGGACATCGACACCATCGACGTCCATCGCGGAGTCAATAATCCGGCGGTCAATACCTATAACTCACTCGGTGGTACGATCAATTACGTGCCCCGTGCGCCAGGTGATCATTTTGGTGCCGATGCCGGGGTCAGCTATGGCAGCTTCAACACCTTCAGCTACCATGCCACGGTCAATTTTGCCCCGGTCGATGGGTTCAAAAACCTGATTTCCTTCGAACATGACTATAGTGACGGCTGGATCAAGAACAGCCAGGATCACAACAGCAATTTCTACTATTCCGGCGAAAAGGATCTGAACGGCGGCAGGTCCAAACTGACAGCGGTGTTCGTTTACGACAGCAATGCCGGCTATACCCCCCATTCGATACCGCTCGCCCTGCTCCAGTCGAAAGGCTATAATTATCAATATCCCATGAGCTGGGATTATTCCTATAATCGTAACTCATCCTGGTTGGCGATTGTGGGCTATGACACCCAGCTTGATCCTGTCGCGCATTTTGACATCAAGCTTTATGGCATCGCCAACGACTATCAGCGCATGTCTTATGCCAATCCGGCCTACTACCAGAGCGCGACCCAACCCTATTATCTGCCCAACCAGGGCACCAATGGCTCGTTCTGGCTCGGCTATACGGTGCCGCTGACCTATAATCCGGCGGCGCTCTTCGGATCGAATGTCTACGGCACAGATTATCACTTCTATGGCTATCAGCGCACTGCTGGTGGCGGGCAGAGCAAACTGAGTCTCAACCTGCCGCATAACCTGGTCACGGTCGGCGGCGACTTCTCCTACAGTCAGCTCTACAGCCGTGAATACTGGTATGGTTCCGCCAACATGCCGCTGACGCCTGGCTACAATGACGCCTGGGACGAACACGACGACCGTCTGCTCGCTTCCGCCTACATCCAGGATGACGTCCACTTCTGGCATGGCCGCGTGCACGTGGTGCCTGGGGTCAAATATCTCTACGCTCATACCACCAACAGCGACAATCTGGGCTTCTACTACCCCAATCCTGGCACCGATGTGGGCGACGACCATTATGTCTCGCCAACTATCGGCGCCAGTGTCGAGGCCATGCGCAATCTCGTGTTCTACGGAGCCTTTGGACAGAACACGAAATTCCCCGACATCAGTGCCTTCTATGGCGCGTTTCAGAGCGACGCGAACGGCAATCCGGTGATTGTACCGGTGCACGCCAAGCCGGAATATGTCAACGACTATGAGGCAGGCGTGCGCTACAAGTGGCGTGGTCTGACAGCCGCGTTCAACTATTATCGCGAAGACTTCCGCAGCATCTTCGTAACCCAGACCGACCCAGTT
>JAJZGY010000168.1 GCA_021804785.1 Pseudomonadota bacterium
CTTGTGGAAGATGGCGTGCCCTGGGGCGGCGCCTTCAATCCAGCAATCTCGACAATTGACCTCAATGACGTCGAACGCATCGAGGTGCTGAAGGGTTCTGCCCCGGTGATGTACGGTGCGACCTCATTTGTCGGCGTCGTTCAGGTGCTGCATTATCCAGCCGGACAGGCCGCAAACCGGGTGGACATCGCGCTGGGCAGCTATGGTTCTGCGCGCGGCGATCTGTCCATGGTGTTACCTGGGACCACTGATTTTCATCAATCCCTGGCACTCGACGGGCAAAGCCTCGGCTTTGCCGACAAGCGCGAAGGCGTCGCCGATGGACATCTGCTCTATCGCGCCACGGATGATATCGGTCGCGGCAAATTGCGCTTCGATGCCAATCTTTCCTTCGTGCATGACACCCCACCAAGCCCCATCCTGCGCATCGGCACAGGGCTGACGCCGCTCATTGCCATCAATGCCAATTTCAATCCTGCAAACGCGGAAATCGCCGAGAACAAGTATGATGGCGACATCGGCTGGACGCAGCCGGTAAGTCTCGGTAGCTGGAGCACGCTGTTTTCCTACTCGCATTCGGACCTGCGCTATATCGCAGGCTTTCTGCATCCGGATCTGAGCGGCACCGTCGACACCCAGGATCAGCCCCGTTCCATCGACGATGCCTATCTCGATAGCCATATCACCAATAAATCGCTCAAGAACGTCACGCTCATCGTCGGTATGGACGCGCTTTACGGGCATGGCAGCCAGCACACTTTTAATGACAACAGCGCCTATACCATACCCCTCAACGGCTCGGTTCTGCCACCGCCAACAACACAGCTGCCACCCAACGAAATCGGCAGTGTCAATGACACACGCTGGTTTCTTGGCCAGTATGTCCAGGCCGACTGGAAGCCCGACCATCATTGGGATGTGCTGGCCGGCGTGCGTCTGAACGAAACCTTCGAAAGCAAATATTCCACCGACCGCCTCTTGAGCCCACCGCCCTCGTTCACTGCCGTGCACGCCAATCGTCAGGACGTGCGACCAGCCATCATGATTGGCACGAGCTACCGCGCCTGGCGCAAGGCAGATGATGAAGCCGTAATTTATGCGGACTATCGCAACGCCTTCAAACCGGCGGCCCAGGATTTCGGACCGGATTTTCAGCCAGCGGTGTTACTGCCCGAGACCGCCCAGAGCTATGAGCTCGGTCTCAAGGGGGCACTGGCGGGAGGAGCGTTCAGTTACGATGTGGAAGGATTTCTGGAAGACTTCCAGAACCTCGTTGTTCCCTTGCCCTCCGGCCTACTCACCAATGCAGCCCATGAGCAGCTCAAGGGCATTGACGCGCAAGGACGCTACCGGCTGACGCCTGACCTCGCCCTGTCTGTATCCCTCGCCTATCACGACGATCGCTTCGGACATTACATGTTCTTCAATGGCGTCAGCAGCGTCGATGTGACCGGGCGCGAGCTCACGCTGTCGCCCCATTACCTCGCATCATTGGGCATTCTTTACACACCACCAAAGGGACTGAACGGCACCCTCGTCGTCAATTATGTCGGGCGACGCTACCTCGACGAAGAGAACACCGCTCCTGTGCCGGGATTCACCACCCTTGCTGCCACGGTGGGCTATCGCTTTGGCCGGTATGACCTTGCCCTAGAAGGAACAAATTTGACCAATCAGCGTCCTCCGGTCAGTGCGAGCGAATTCGGCAGTCAGTCGTTCTATCTGCTCAATGCGAGAATGCTGTGGCTTCGCCTGGGCTATTCGCTGTAACTGTGGCGCAGGTCTCTGGTTCAAAGTTCAAGGCGACGCTGCAAGCCCCTTGTGGCAGCGACCCTGCAGGGCTCACGGCGCCACACCGGCACGAGCCAATTATGTCTTGCCGATTTCAGCAAGCCGATTTCTGAGGGAAAGTCGATCGAGGCTCTTTATCGGCAGATTTGAAAACAATTCGATGCGGCGTTGCAGGATGGTGAACGCCTGACGAAATGCCGCTTCGATCTTTCCATCATCACCGGCGACCACTGCCGGATCCGCCACTCCCCAATGAGCGGTGATGGGCATGCCGGGCCACACCGGACAGACCTCGTTCGCCGCGTTGTCACAGACGGTGAAGATAAAATCCAACGCTGGTGCATCAGGCGCCGCAAATTCGTCCCAGCTCTTGGACCTTAGGTCATCGGTCGGATAACCGAGACGTTCAAGCAACTGGATGGTGCGCGGATTGACTTTTCCCGCGGGACTGGAGCCTGCGGAATAAGCCCTAAATTTCCCGGCGCCAAGCCGATTGAGGATAGCTTCGCCAAAGATGGAGCGCGCGGAATTTCCGGTGCAGAGAAAGAGGACATGATAAGGCTGCTCGGGCTGTTGCGCGCGCATCTCTTGCGCCTAGCAGCTGGTGGAAGCTGAGCAGCAGGCACCTGGCTTGGGGACAGGATCATTGTCCTCGCCATAGGTGGTCGCTGAGTCAAAGGAAAAGAAGGTTTCCCACCGGAGGGCAGATGGATCGCTGATCCAGCATTTGTTGGACTGGGCGTAGCAGCAGGTCGCGGCCTCCTGATCCCGCGTGATTTCGCCTGCACGCTTCAGTCGTGATGCGATTTCACGCAGTTCATCATCGCTTTCAACCTGGATGCCCAGGTGATCGAGGCCTGCTCGCGCATGACGCGCCGAGATCGCCAGATTTACCCGCGGATCCTCCAGCTGCCACTTGGCATAGTCCGCTTTTTCAATAGTGGGCCGTGCCGCAAATAGCATCGAATAGAATTCGATCGAACGCGGTAAATCATCGACCGCGATATGCAGGTGCAGGCGCTTCATTTGGTTCTCCGCACGTTGCTTTGCAGTTCCCCTCACTCTCGGATGAGGCCGCGCACATTTCAGGATGTCCGCCGCAGCAATCCTCGGTGAGGAATTCGAGAAGCTCACGCATCGCAGGGTAGTACACAGAATAAAAAAGAGAGCGCCCG
>JAJZGY010000015.1 GCA_021804785.1 Pseudomonadota bacterium
GCAAGCTCTCCAGCTGCCGGGCCGTTACTTTCCTAGATCGTCCACTTGCTCGTTTGTCTCTCTATCACTGCTATACTAATGTCGCTTTCGTGATCAGTCCCCTGGGTCGCGCGTTCGATTGCTATCGTACCTGGGAAGCCTTGCTGATGGGGGCGATCCCTATCACCAAGCGATCACCGCTAACCGCCCTCTACGATCAATACCCGATTGTGACGGTGGACGACTGGTCGGAAGTAACCGACGACAATCTGGAGCGTTGGATGGAGCGGTTCGGCGCGCAATGCCAGTCCACCGATGTTGAGCGTCGCCTCAGATTTGAGCATTGGTCAGATCTCGTGTCGGCGAAGCGCGACGCGTTGCGTCAGACAGCTTGATGACTTGGCATAGACGCTTATACACGAGGCGTGTGCTCTAAAGCCTCTATGCCCGCCTTCTTTCGCGCTCTGTGTTTGGGATTGGCCGAGTGACAGAGGCTGTAACCTCATAGCTTTAGAGAACGCGCCCTTATCTGCGGCAGGCATCACGAAGATTGATAAAAATCGTCACAACTGAACAGCACTCTGGCGTTCATTTCAATACCGCCAGTCACTACAGTGGTTTTAACATGAAGGAGCAAGAGAGCAGCCGATGCAACTAGGCTTCGGCCAGACGACGTGCCTCATTGATAATCTGGTCGGAGGGCACCGCCCCCTCAGCAACCTTTGTGACAAAGTAGCCGTGGAGCTCGGCGCGCAGTGCGATGATACAGGCGGCAATTCCCGATGCGGCCTTTTCAAGAAAATCAATTTCGGCCTGGGCATAGCGTCCTTCGGCCTTTGGCCCACAGACAAGAAGGCCCTCCAAGCGTCCACGTACTGCCAGAGGTAGCGCAAGTCCGCCTCCCAATGCGCTCGAAACAGCGGCAAGATCCAGCGGTGCAAGGGTAGCCCGAAGTCTGACCATGGCTTCGTCGTCGACCTCAATCTGCTGAGGCAGGTTTTGAGCTTTTTCGCTTTCCGCCGCGCGCTCATATCCACCTTCCGAGACAAGGTAGAGCCCGGCATAGTGGCCACCGGCATGATCAGAAAATATTTCAACCGTGCGAGCGTATAGTGTTGCGGTTTGGGAAATGAATCCCGCGTCGTGCAGAAAGGTCAGGATCTTGTTGCGAGCGTTGTATTCTTTGCGAAACACAAGCCGCTCGACGCTCTCCTCGCCCCAGCGATGAATACGATTGATAGAAAGACCGAGCAAAAGTGGCACCGCGAGATTGAGGGCCAGGCCTGCGTCCTTGCTGATGATACTGCGCTCGATCAGGCTTTCGACGAGTGATAGCGTGCCAACGAGGAGTGCGGTCAGAAGAGCAAACACCAGTGCCCGATTCATGACGAAGCGAACGGCTACCAGACGCTGGATGAGTGCTGCGTAGCTGAGCATCGCGAACAATGAGACATCGACGAGGATGCGAAATGTCTGAAGGACGTAGAGTGTGGTTGCAGAAAAGCCTCGTTCTGAACCCAAAATAATGTTCAGGCCCAAAAGGGGCAGAAGCAGGCAAACGCTGGCTATGAACCAGCGAATGCGCAGACGATTCTCAGCCCCGCTATGGCGGTATCCATGAACCAGATAGAAAAGCGGCAGAACCCAGGCAATGGCGGCAAACAGCAGAGGGGCGGTCTGGCTAAGCTCCCACCACAGCGCTGAATTCATTCCACCCAGAATCAGAATTTGGGGAATTGCCTCCCCGGCGTACATCAAAACTAAAACTGCAAGATAAGCGACGAACCCGAAGGATAGACTTCGTCCGCCATGTCGAGGATGAACCAATGCGCTCGCTGTCAGGAAAAGGCCGATAAATGCACCAGGTCCGCCGATCAGCGTCGCAAGGTTGATCGAAACGAGGTTCCAAGGAGGCGGCAGGGTTATAGCAAGAAGGCCCTTTGTCAGAATGTTACAGGTAGCAAAGATGCAAAGTCCGCGGCTGGCGGCCGTTTCACCCCGCCAGAGCATCAGAAGCGCAAACAGCAGCACAAATGTCGCGAGTGCCTGTTCCGCGAGTTGGCCACCTTTTCGGACCGGCACACTATGTACCCTGATTGGCAAGCGTGTTGTGCCACGCCGCAACCATAGCTGGTAGCTTTGTTGGTGAGGAACATTACCGTCGATCAGTACCAGGCGCCCCCAAATGGACTGCTCAGAGAGAAGCGCACGATCTCCCGAGCGCACAGTCACGGCAGAGTGCAGTTCGGGACGTGGGGCGAGTTTGCAGACGGTAACCGTGCATCTGGCATTGAAGGGAAGCTGGTTGCTGTGGCCAAAGACCGAAACCCCCCAAGAAATAAGGACAAGAACAGAAAAGAACAGCCGGCCCAGCCACTGAAGCGAAAGCAGCTGCGAGGGAATGCTCAACGCGCCATGGTCTTGCATGTTCGTCCACCCCTCTTCTTTGCCCGTGTCCAACGTGTGGGAAAGCCGGTTTGCCCCCCAGGCTGGCAAGAGTATTTGCGCAGTCCTTAGCTGCTCGCAAGCTGACAGGACTGACAGTGGCCGGCTTTTCCAGGAACTGACCCTCTCAGCGCACGGTTGATGTCAGCCTATGCACGGTTCATGCAAAAGTCCGGGGTGAACTATTGGCGCGTTTGGCAACTTGGTCGATATAAGCAAAGCCATTCCGTTCGGAAGTCGCTCCATGCGTATGCCAGCCCTTGTTGCCATCATTCTCCTCTGCGCCAGTGCTGCGCACGCTGCGAGCAACAGCTTTGCCGTCCGGGACGTGCGGGTGTTCGATGGTGACAAGACCATACCGAACGCCAATGTGGTGGTGAAGGGGGGGCGGATCGTTGCTGTTGGCTCTGGCGTTGCGATCCCTTCCGGCCTGCGCATTATCGATGGCCATGGCAAAACCCTGCTGCCGGGGCTCATCGATTCGCATGTTCATGTATTTCCTGGAGCTCAGGCCGATGCCTTACGCTTCGGCGTGACCACCGAGCTTGACATGTTCGACATCAGTCGCAACTTCAAAGCCTGGCGCGCCCAGCGCAGATCGCTGCGCCGCACCCCTGAGGCCGACACTTGGGCTGCGGGCCTGGGGGTCACGGTCAAAGGTGGGGCGCCGCTGGAAAATGCGCCGCCGGGACTTCACATTCCTACGCTCGACAGTGCCGGGGATGCTCGCAAATTTGTGGACGCCCGGGTGGCCGAGGGCTCCGATTACATCAAGCTGTTCATCGAGAACTTGTCCGAATATCGCACCAAGAAGACCTTGCCGACATTATCGCCGCAGGAAGTCTGTGCAGTGATCGCCGCGGCCCACGCAGATCACCGCATGGCGATCGTACACACCCAGGCTGAATGGGCCGCGCGTGAAGCCATCAAGTGTGGTGCCAACGCCCTGGCGCACATGATCCCTGATCGGATGGTGGGCGCGAGCTTTATTGCCTTGGCCAAGCGGCATCACATTTTTATCGAGACCACCGATGACGTTTGGGCCGGGGTCTCCGGTCTCGACCTCGCGCAAAAACTGGCGCGGGATCCACGGGTCGCCCCCTATCTGTCGGCAGCGCAGAAAAGCACGCTTCTGGCTACCGACCAGAAGCTGGCACCGTGGTTCTTTCCCAATGTGCTTGCCAATACGCGGGCGCTGCACGCGGCAGGTATTCCCATTCTCGCGGGCACGGATTCGCCCAATCCTGCAACAGCCCATGGTGTGGCACTGCATGAGGAACTGCAAATTCTGGTCAGGTCAGGGTTCACCCCGGAAGAGGCACTTCACGCAGCGACGGCGCTGCCTGACGCGATCTTCCACCTCGGCCGTCGGGGCCATGTGGCGGTGGGATATCGAGCCGACCTCCTCCTCGTTGACGGCAACCCCACCCAGAACATTTCGGACACCCTGTCGATCGACCGCATCTGGATGAATGGCTATGCAGTCAACCGCACACCACCAAAGACCTAGGGATGCTTCTGGATCAGGGCCAGCGAGTCAGGGAACAGCTTTGGCGAGTTGCTGGGTTCCGCCCCCAATTCCAATGGCAGGTTTGAGCCTATCAGGGCGCAGTCGACTGCGTATTGGGTAATGACTCTATACAGAATTCCGGCTCTGCGCTTGGTAAAGCGCAAAACGCTTTTTAACCTGCCTCATGATCCTGCCGCTGCAGAGTTTTGTCGGAATCCTAGCGATCCATATCACGGTACGAAAGCTGCCTCTTGTGCATGTGATCTAGGAGTCGAAGGCGGTCAGTGGCCTTGAGAGATCGGGCATGCGGGCAGTCGTTGGAAAAGCTGATTGCAGGATTGCAGCCGCTTACCGTAGCTTTCCTGAGTGGACATAGCGCATTAGTGATTTGAGGTGATATTGATGAAGAATGGACTGTCCATGCGCGTCACCGCAATACTCTCCGGCCTAGCGGGATTTTGGGCGTGCTGATGATTGTCGAATCTTTTCACATCAACAACGGTTCGCCCCTCAGTGCGTCCGACTCGGCCTTCCACGCTTCCGCCATCATCCATCGTCTGCAGGTACTCTGGGACGCCTGGCTGCAGGCAGTTGGTCGGCGCTCATCATGGTTCTCGCACTCAGCCTCGTTTCACTTTCCAAGGCTTTCAGTCGGGTCTCCGGTTTGCTGACCCTATTCGGTGCATCTGTGCTTATGACCACCAGTGTCATCGAGGGTACCTGCTACATCGGTGGCCTCTTCCCAAATCCGCCGCAGCTCCCTCGCATCGCAAACACGCTAGGATACGCCGTGCGGCATCTGTACTTCTTTGTCGCCGCTCCGACATTGTTTCTGTCGTTGGGCTTCATGCTTCAGGGCTCAAATGTTTTACCCAAACTGTTTGCCTGGCTGGCTCTGCTGTTCAGTGCGGCGTTTGTCATGTTGGGACTTCTCCATATCGGGCAATCGGTTTTGCCCTTGCCCGTCACCTCCTTCGCCGCGGTCCTGGCGCCATGGTGGCTGCTGGCGGGTCTTGTGCTCACTTTCCGCTCCGGGCGTATTGCCCGGTCACTTGGGTGAGCAGGAAAGGCGCATCCTGAAATCTTTGAAGTCTATTGCAGAGCATCAATCGGCCGCTGATTCCGACGATGTGCGTCGCCTCAGACTTTTCGCTAGACCAGCTTTGCGGGTACGTTCGACTAGACGGGGTCCACAACAGCCAAGGTCGAGACCTACTGGAACTGGAGATTGAGTGTCTGGGCCCCAATTGGTCAGCTTCATCGCCATCGTCGCTAACTTTTCCGGAATGACACCTTGTGGGCGGGCTTCAGCATTTCGGCCCGGGCGTTCCTCACGAGAATCGAGTAATGGTAATTCAGAGACGCGTTTCCACCGACAGGCGCCGGGAATGATCTTTCTGTCCTCCTCAGGGGAGGTCGCATCCCCGATATCGGATAGTTTCTGAACGAAGAAGCTGTTGACTTACAATGTTCGCGATTCAGGAACGGTGGGTTTGCACCGACCGGCCTCGACGGGCGAATGCCAAGCTCCCATTTGGGGGAGGCAACAAGATTAGAGGGTGCCATGCCGCAATCAGCACCGAGCCATCAACAAAAGACACTCCGTCAAATTGTATGGAGTGGCACTGGTATGGCCGCCAGTGACGGCGCAGGGGTCAAACTCAGCCGCATCATCGGCCAGCCTCAGCTGCCTGATCTTGATCCGTTCCTGATGCTGGATGCTTTCGGGTCTGACGACCCCAAGGCTTATATTGCCGGCTTTCCGAGCCACCCGCATCGCGGCTTTGAGACCGTCACCTATATGCTGGCGGGACGCATGCGCCACCGTGACAACAAGGGCCACGAGGGCCTCCTCACTCCGGGTTCGGTACAGTGGATGACTGCGGGGCGCGGCATTGTCCATTCCGAAATGCCCGAACAGGACCATGGGCTGATGAAGGGTTTTCAGCTTTGGGTGAACCTTCCTGCCAAGGACAAGATGACCGCCCCGCGCTACCAGGAAATTGCTCCCGCGCAGATTCCGCGCGTTGCCCTGGCCGACGGTGCCTGGGCCAAGGTCATCGCTGGGGAGTTGCTTGGGGTGCGCGGCCCTGTTGATCCGCCCGCTACCGAGCCACTGCTGGTCGATCTCGACCTTGCCGAAGGGATTAAGGCCGATCTCGTCCTGCCGGCCGCCCATACGGCATTCATCTATGTCTATGAGGGCACCGTGCGTATTGGCGCGAGAAGCCTGGGCACTGGCATGGTCGGCGTTCTGTCCCCAGGTGATTGCATTCGGCTTGAGGCGGAGGCGATGGCGGCGAAAATGCTTGTGGGGGCGGGTAAGCCGTTGCGCGAACCCGTGGCGAAATATGGTCCCTTTGTCATGAACACGGAGGAGGAACTGCGCCAGGCGGTTTTGGATTTTCGCGCCGGGCGCTTCTGAAGCGGCCAGCCGTATCAAAAGAGGCTCTGAAGCACCAGGACGGCTGCAGTGGCAAAGGTGACGTAACGTCGTTTGGCCCACTGCAGGCCACTGGTGGCCCCTGGCCTACACAAGACCATGCAGACCGCGGTTCCGCAGGTCCCGGTACGAATCTCCAGGGACTGGGCAGACCGGATAGTGGCACCGGTCATACGGCCGCTTTGCCGTCTCGCAAACTCGCGCAAAACATGCTCGCCTCGCGCCCTCGTGTGCCTTAGGCTTGCGTCCAAAAATCGTGGAGGAAGACATGGCACAGCAAACAGCACCAAAGGCAGGACTAGCAGACCTCACCGCAGATGATGCCGTGATTGCTGCTGCAATCGGGGAGGGACACCTGCCATCCCTGATGGCCGCAGCCGCTCAGATCGCCGGCAACATTGATCTCATCGATGCCTTCAAGGCGCCACTCTACGACTTCTTCGGCGACGGCCAGGGCGGCTATGACGATGCGACGCGCGCACGGATCTGCGCTGAGATTCTTTCCATCCTGCGCGGCTATCGTGATCGCGGCTGCATTATGGGGCCGGCTTTGTCGGCAGAGGCGCTGCATCGGCTGATGAGCTTTGTAGCCGGCGCGGAAATCCCCGATCGCTATATTCCCTATCTTGAAGAGGAGATGGAGTTCTCCGGGCACGACGAGCGCATGCCTGACTTCAGTCAGGTCCCCGCGCAGACGAAGGAAAATTTTCGTGTCCTGATCATCGGTGCCGGTATGTCAGGACTGCTGGCGGCGATCCGCCTCAGCCAGGCGGGTGTGCCCTTCATTATCGTTGAGCGTAACAACGATGTCGGCGGTACCTGGCTTGTCAATTCCTATCCTGGCTGTCGCGTCGACAATCCCAATCACATGTATTGCTACTCGTTTGCCCCCAATCATGACTGGCCACAGCATTATTCGACCCAGCCCGTGCTTGAGGCCTATTTCCGGCAGGTCTCGGAAAAATATGGCATCCGCGAGCAGGTGCGTTTCGGAACCACGGTCGAGGAATGCGTGTATGACGAGCAGCAGAAGTTGTGGCGGGTCCGTGTGCATGGCGCTGACGGCGCTACCCAGACACTCGCCGTCAATGCCGTGATAACCGCAACCGGTCAACTGCGCGAACCCAAATTACCGGATATCAAGGGCGTGGGCAGCTTCAAGGGTCCTGCTTTTCATTCGGCGCGCTGGGACCATTCGGTTGATCTGACGGGGAAGCGCGTTGCCGTCATCGGTACCGGTGCGAGCGCCTTCCAGTTTGTACCGGAGATCGCGCCAAGGGTTGGTAAGCTCAAGGTATTCCAGCGCACGCCACCGTGGCTGGGGCCAACTCCAAATTATCATGATGATGTTGCGCAGGGGCAGAAATTTCTCCTGAAACACGTGCCGTTCTATGCACAGTGGTATCGCTTCTGGATCTTCTGGATGTTGACCGACGGCATATTGCCAATGGTCAAGCGCGACCCGGCGTGGACCTCGCGCACAGATTCGGTCAGCGCCGAAAACGACATGCTGCGCGAGCTTCTGACGCAATACATGCTGGCTCAAGTTGCCGACCGGCAGGATCTTGCTGCCGCGGTGATCCCCAACTACCCCATGGGCGGCAAGCGCAGTGTGCGCGACAATGGCGTGTGGCTGTCGACGCTCAAGCGTGACAATGTTGAGCTGATTACAGATCCCATCGCTGAGATCGTGCCACAGGGCCTCATCACCCGCTCCGGTCGGCACGTCGAGGTCGATGTACTGATCTATGGCACCGGCTTTCAGGCAAGCGAGTTTCTCGCGCCGATGCGGGTCAAAGGCCGTGGTGGCGTCGACCTGCATAAGATGTGGGATGGAGATCCCAGGGCCTATCTTGGCATCACGGTACCAGGCTTTCCCAACTTCTTCATGATGTATGGACCCAATACCAATATCGTCGTCAATGGCTCGATCATCTTCTTCTCCGAATGCGAGATGCGCTACATCGCCAGCTGCATCGCAACCGTGCTGGAGCGGGGTTCCGCCGCACTCGAGGTCAAGAAGCAGGTTCACGATGCTTTCAACGAGAAGATCGATCGCGGCAATCTGGAGATGGCATGGGGAGCGCCTCAGGTGTCCAGCTGGTACAAGAATGCCAAGGGTCGGGTGACGCAGAACTGGCCGTTCCTGCTGGTCGATTACTGGCAGGCGACGCGGCGCGTTGATCCTGATGACTATCAATTTGAAAGTCTCATGGGTGAGGCAGCCGAATAGCCTTGGGCAGTGGCGTCTGCGCGTCTGGCGCGCAGGCGCCAACCCCGGCGCCAGCGGGCCCGCCGGCGCTGCGGGCCCGAAGCATTTGCCAGCTGCAAGAGCTACCTTTATAAGCGCCCAACGAACCCGCCCAGGGGTTCCTCTCCAAGGGACGATCGAGATCACATGCGAGCCATTGCCATTCTTTTTTGCTGTCTTGCGCTTGCCGGCTGCGGCACAACCGGAAGCGGCGATGGCGGCTCGGCGGTGATCTCGAGCAACAGTGGCGGGAAGATTACGCTCGGGGTCAATTCCTACCTTTGGCATGCCAGCCTCGCGACGCTGAGCTTTATGCCGCTGGCCTCGGCAGATCCGTTTGGTGGTGTCATCATCACCAACTGGTACACGCCGAAGAATGCCCCCAGTGAGCGCACCAAGGTTACCGTCTACATCCTTTCGCGGACGCTGCGCGCCGATGGCATTAAGGTGGCCGTGTTTCGCCAGACCCGCGAGGCGGACGGTCAATGGGTCGATGCGAGCGTCAATCCGCAAACTGCGACCAAGCTCGAAGATGCGATCCTGACGCGCGCTCGTGAGCTTCGTCTGTCGAGCCAAACCAAAGATTAGAGCCAATATCCGCGCCGTGCGTCGCCAAAGCCTCGGCGCGGTCAGCAAGGACTGAGGCAATGGCGCGCTACAACGCCAAGGATTCGGAAATACGCTGGCAGGCGGCCTGGGAGGCCGCCGATGTGTTTTCTGCCGGCCGTGCGCCAGACGCGCCCAAATATTACGTGCTCGAGATGTTTCCCTATCCTTCGGGACGGATTCACATGGGCCATGTACGCAATTATACCATGGGAGATGTCATTGCCCGGTTCCGGCGGGCCCAGGGCTATGACGTGCTTCATCCCATGGGCTGGGATGCCTTCGGCCTGCCGGCAGAAAATGCCGCCCGGGAAAAGGGTGTAAATCCGCGCGACTGGACCTACCAGAACATTGCCGCGATGAAGGCGCAGCTCAAGCAGATGGGGCTCTCCATCGATTGGACCCGCGAATTTGCCACCTGTGACCCTGCCTATTACAGGCACCAGCAGGAGCTTTTTCTCGATCTTTATGAGGCCGGGCTCGTCTATCGCGCCGAGGCCGATGTGAACTGGGATCCGGTCGACGGCACCGTGCTGGCCAATGAGCAGGTGATCGACGGGCGCGGCTGGCGTTCGGGGGCCCTCGTCGAGCGCAAGAAGCTGAGCCAATGGTTCTTTCGCATTACCGAATTTGCCGAGGAGCTCTTGCAAGGGCTCGATGAGCTGGAACGCTGGCCCGAAAAGGTGCGGGTGATGCAGCGCAACTGGATCGGTCGCTCGGCCGGTCTCAAGTTTCACTTTGCACTGGTGGGCGGTGGGCAGATCGAAGTGTTCTCGACACGTCCCGACACGCTCTTTGGCGCAAGTTTCGTGGCCCTGTCGCCCGAGCATCCCTTGAGCGCCCAACTGGCGCTCAAGGACCTAGCACTGGCAGAATTCATCGCCGAGTGCCGGCGGCTTGGTACGGCAGAGGAGGCCATCGAAACCGCTGAAAAGCGGGGTTTCGACACCGGATTGAAGGTCGTCCACCCCCTTGATCCCAGCTGGACACTGCCGGTCTATGTCGCCAATTTCGTGCTCATGGGCTATGGCACCGGTGCGATTTTTGGCTGCCCCGCCCATGATCAGAGAGATCTGGATTTCGCGCGCAAATATGGCCTGCCCGTGGTGCCCGTGGTCGCCCCTGACGGACGAGAAACGTTCGAGATTGGCGATGAGGCTTATGTTGGTCCTGGCAGGCTGATCAATTCGCGGTTTCTCGATGGTCTTGAGGTCGAGACCGCCAAGGACAAGGTTGCCAGCCTCATCGAGGGTGCGGGGCAGGGCGAACGCACGGTCAATTACCGCCTGCGCGACTGGCTGGTGTCACGGCAACGGCCCTGGGGTTGCCCCATCCCGATGATCAAATGCCCCAGCTGCGGGATCGTGCCGGAAAAGCGCGAGAACCTGCCGGTGCGCCTGCCCGAGGAGCTGACCTTCAAGGGGGCAGGAAATCCCCTGGACAGCGATGTGGCCTTCAAGACAGCGCTCTGTCCCAAATGCGGCGGTCGCGCAGAACGGGAGACCGACACCTGCGACACCTTCGTGGATTCGAGCTGGTATTTCGCACGTTTCGCTGATGTTGCGGCGACGACGCCCCTGAATAGCGCCGCGGTCGCGCGCTGGCTGCCGGTGGACCAGTATATTGGCGGTATTGAACACGCGATCCTGCACCTGCTCTATTCGCGCTTCTTCACCCGGGCCCTGCGCCAATGCGGCCACATTCATCTCAGTGAGCCTTTTGCCGGATTATTTACCCAGGGAATGGTCTGCCACGAAACCTATCGCACCCATGATGGTGCCTGGGTTGAGCCGGTCGATGTCGAAAAGCGCGATGGCAAGGCGTTCCGCAAAGGCAGCACGCAGGAGCTTGCGATCGGCCCATCGGAAAAGATGAGCAAGTCCAAGAAGAATGTGATCGCCCCGGAAGTCATCATCGACCTCTTTGGTGCCGATACCATTCGTTGGTTCATGCTGTCCGATACGCCGCCCGAGCGTGACATTGAATGGACCGAAGAGGGAGCCGAGGGTTGCTGGCGCTTTGTCCAGCGCATCTGGCGACTGGTCAGCGAGGGCGGATCCGATGGCGAGGCCTCCGCTCCGCGCGAGGAGACGGAAGCAGATCGGGCGCTCGCCCGCGCCAGCCATCGCGCCATTGCCGCTGTCACTGAGGATCTCGAGGCCCTGCGTTTCAATCGCGCCGTAGCCCAGATCTACACTCTGGCTAACGAGATCTCTGGCAGCAAGGCCGGGGGTGTGGTGCGCCGGTGGGCGCTGGAAACTTTGGTTCTGCTGATCGGACCGATGATGCCCCATCTCGCCGAAGAGTGCTGGCGGTATCTGGGCCGGACGGGGCTTGTGGCCGAAACACCCTGGCCCAAGGCAGATCCCGAGTTGCTCCGCGCGAGGGAGGTTACGCTTGCCGTTCAGGTTAATGGCAAGCTGCGTGGCACGCTTGAACTTGCCAAGGGCACAGCAAAGGACGAGGCTGAGAGGGCGGCACTTTCTCTGGACGCGGTGCAGCGCGCCCTTGAGGGCAAAGTGCCCAAACGGGTCATCGTCGTCCCGGATCGCATCGTCAATATTGTCGTATGATAAAGCGATTGACCGTACTGGTCCTGGCGCTCGGACTGAGCGGATGTGGCTTTCGTCCGCTTTATGGCCGCTATGGCGCTGATCCTCGTGCTGCTTCCGTTTTTGCTTCGATCTATATTCCGCCGATCGCCTCCGATGAGGCGGGATATAAGCTGCGCAACACCCTGATGGACCTGATCAGTTCCCGACCGTCCTCGGCGGGAGCACGCTATCGCCTGGCGATCACCTTGGCGCAGTCGCGCCAGGGCATTGCGATCGAACCCAATGCCACAATAACCCGGTATAATTATCAGCTGAATGCCAGTTACACGCTTTTCGACCTGGCCCATGACAGGATCGTTACCAGTGGAAACGAAGAGGCGCTCTCCGCCTACAATGTGCCACCTTCATCCGCGACCTCCCTTTACTCGACCTTGATGGCGCGTCGTGATGCGCAGCGTCGGGCAGCAGAGGATGTCGCCCAGCGCATCCGCATGGATCTGGCTGTCTTCTTTGCCGAGCACCGGTCCAGCTCATGATCGTCAAGCACAGCGAGGGCGATCGCTTTTCCTCAAAGCCTCCTGCCGGTGTTATCGCGGCCCTGGTTTTCGGACCGGACAGCGGACTGGTGCGTGAGCGCGCCGAGCGATTGGCGCGCAGCGTGGTGGCGGATTTGAACGATGCCTTTCTCGTCAGCGAACTTGATGAGGCGATCCTCTCTGCCGATCCGGCCCGCCTCGCCGACGAAGCGGCGGCGATTTCCATGTTGGGTGGTCGACGCGTGGTACGCGTGCGTGGCGCGGGCAATGGTCTTGCCAATCTCTTTGCGGGGTTTCTGGCCGCACCGAGCGGCGACGCGTTGATTGTGGTCGAAGCCGGTGATCTGTCCCGGACCTCAGCACTGCGCAAGCTCTTTGAGGAGGCAGTCAATGCCGCGGCTCTTGGCTGCTATGCTGATAGCGCGCGCGATTTGGCGCAGCTGGTGCGCGATGTGATGAAGGAGCATGGGCTCGCCATTACGGCGGAGGGCGTTGAAGAGGCCGTAGCGCGGCTTGGTTCGGACCGGGGCGTAAGTCGGCGAGAACTCGAAAAACTGGCACTTTACGCGCGTGATGCCGGCAAGGTTGCAGCCACCGACGTACGTGCCATCATGGGCGATGAAGCCGAAGCCAGGGCTGAGGAAGTTTGCGACGCGGCCGGCGAAGGCAATTTGCCACAGCTTGATTTGGCGCTGTCCCGTCTTTGGGCTGACGATATCTCGCCCGTCGCCGTGGTACGCATTGCACTGTCGCACTTTCAGCGCCTGGCTCAGACCCGTACCCTGGTAGAGCGTGGAGAAGCGGTAGAGGGCGTACTGAGGAAGCTGCGTCCGCCTCTGCATTTTTCGCGGCAGGGGAGCTTTCGTGCGCAGCTCAGTCGCTGGAATGTGTCACGACTGCAACGTGCACTCGAACTGCTCTTCGAAACCGAGGAACTGTGCAAGACCACGGCAATACCCAGCGAGGCCGCCTGCGGGCGGGCACTGTTCAATATCGCGTCGCTGGCAAGGATGCGCTGAGATGCTGACCATTCGCATCATACCCTGTCTTGATGTCAAGGACGGCCGGGTGGTTAAAGGCGTCAATTTTGTCAATCTGCGTGATGCCGGCGATCCGGTAGAACAGGCAATCCTCTACGATGCGGCAGGCGCCGATGAACTGTGCTTTTTGGATATCACCGCCAGTCATGAAAAACGTGGCATTCTGCTCGAGGTCGTGCAACGCACCGCCGAGGCCTGCTTCATGCCTTTGACGGTTGGTGGAGGTATCCGGACGCTTGAGGATATCCGTGCTCTCCTGCTGGCGGGCGCAGACAAGGTTTCGATCAACACGGAAGCTGTGCGGCGGCCGGAATTTGTTCGTGATGCCGCAGAGAAGTTTGGCAGTCAGTGCATCGTAGCGGCAATTGACGCCAAGGAAGTGCGCCCGGGCAGGTTCGAAGTCTTCACCCATGGCGGCCGCACGCCAACCGGTCTCGATGCGCTTGCCCACGCGCAGCGTCTTGCGTCCTTTGGGGCCGGCGAAATCCTGCTGACCTCGATGGATCGCGACGGCACGCGCAGTGGCTATAATCTGGCCCTGACCCGCGCGCTCGCCGACGGCGTCGAGGTTCCGGTGATCGCCAGCGGCGGGGTCGGCACAGTTGCCGATCTTGTTGCCGGAGTGGTCGAGGGCCACGCCAGTGCGGTTCTCGCGGCCTCGATTTTCCATTATGGCGAGGTCAGCATTGCCGAGGCCCGGGCGGCGCTGAATGCGGCCGGCCTTCCCGTGCGCAAGATCTGAGCGCAAGGAGTCTTGCTGCCAAAAGCGATCCGTGGGAGTTGATGATCTGGAAGGCCACGAGACGGGGGCTGAGCGTGGAGCCGGGCACCATGCCCAAGGAAGAGCAGTACGAACTGCGTTTTGGCGAAGCCTTGGAGCGCCGACGCGGTCCGCGGCGTGGCGCCAGCCTGGGACGCCGGCAGCCCCGTGAGGACGGGGATGTTTCAAGGGCGCAGACCCGACAGCTGGCCCGCAAGGCCGGGATCTGGGTGCTGCCCGGTGAGGCCACGGCAGGCGAGGCCTTTCTGCGCATCCTTGAGCATTGTCGCAGCCACATCCTCGCCAATCTGCCGGCGGTGTTGCAGAGCCATGAAGTTGAAGGCGTGCATCAGTTGCGGGTGGCCCTGCGCCGTTTGCGCGTGGCGCTTCTCGCTTTTGGTGCAGACTTTCGTACCCCTGAACTCGATGCCTTACGCCTGCGCGCAAAAGTGCTGGCTGCGGGGCTGGGGCCGGCCCGAGACATGGATGTTTTCCTCGACGAACTCATGGCGCCGGCGCAGGCTGATGCCGGTCTGCCAGAGGCGTTTGCGCTGTTGCGGGCGCGCGCCGCGGCGCGCCGCGAAGCGGCCTGGCAGAGCGCCGTGGCCACCGCGTCCAGTCTTGCCTTTCACAGCTTCGTCCATGACCTGACCCAGGCTATCAGTCATCGCGCGTGGTATGCGCAGGGCGCCGACGAGGACCGGCTCTCGCGCTTTGACCAGCCAGTTCGTCTGCTTGCTGATCGCCAGCTTGCGCACTATTTCCGCAAGGCCAAGAAAAGGGCGCGCAAATTGCAGAACCTCAACGAAGCGGAACGCCATCAACTGCGCATTGCTCTCAAGAAGCTGCGTTACACCCTCGAATTCTTTTCCTCCCTCTATGACCCGAAGATGGTTAAGCCCTTCGTCCGCAGATTGTCGCTGATGCAGGATGTGCTTGGCAGCCTGCAGGATCTGGCGGTTGCGCGACGTATTCTGAACGATCTCGTCGAGGCTGCGTCAGAGCAGCAGGCGCCTGATCAGGGCGCGTTGCGATTTGCCGCGGGCACCGTTTATGGCTGGCATCTGGAACGGGCCAATGCGGCCCGGAGTGAAGCCAAGCTGCGCTGGAAACGTCTGGCGAAGACAGAGCCGTTTTGGAGCCCATCGTAATGCGTCGGACTGTCGATCCTGCATATAAGGATCAGTATCCTGCCAATATTCAGGCGATTCTCAAACGGGCGGCGCCCTGTGCAGTCTGGCTCGGCCAGGAGCTTCTCGAAATCGATGCCGAGACCGGCTGGTGCCGCATCGCCTATAACCTCGGTGAGCCTCAGTTCAACCGCTTTGGTGCGGTTCATGGCGGCGCGATTGCCTGTGTCATGGACGATGTGCTGTCGGTTGCGGCGGGACTTGTACTTTCCTGGGGCGAGATTGCCCCGACGCTTGAGATGAAGGTGAGCTATCTCAATCAGGCAGGCGCAGGCCGCCATATTGGCGAGGCCTCCGTCCGCAAGCGTGGACGGCAAATCAGCTTCCTTGAGGCGAGCCTGATGCGCGAGGACGGCAGGATTGTCGCAACAGCCTCTGGCACCATCATGATCTCGGTCCTCAAACGGCCGCAGGCCTAAGGCCAGTCGCTCACGAGGGGGATGGATGACGGCTTGTCACCTCATCTCACACCGTGCTGTCGGGCCCCGGATCATCGGGCCCCGGATCATCGGGCCCCGGATCATCGGGCCCTGGATCATCGGGCCCTGGATCATCGGGAACAGGCAGAGCCGTGGCAGAGGGTGAGGCAAGTGTGCCCGCATCGGTCTTTGTCGGCATCTGCTCCTGAGGGGCTGGGTGCGTTGGTGCGATCCAAAGAAGCGTGTCAAAGCCTTTGCATCGTCCGCATAACGCCTGCCAGTGCGGCGAGCTCCATCCACAGCGCGAGCAGCGGAAGTCGCCGTCACGCGGCGCTTGGGCCGCACGCAGCAACCAGTCATGGGCGGCGACATGGTCTTGGTGCTGACGCTCTTCGATCTCGGCGAAGAGGATGCAGATGCGCGTGCTGATTTCGTCATGCGCCCACGGTGCCAAGACGCGCCGGGCCTCGGACCAGCGGCTCATGGCGATATGCTGCTGGGCCTCGAGCACACAACTTTCGAAGTGCTCGGGACGGACGCGGGCCAGAGTTAGGAGGCGGGCACTGCGTTGCGGTGTGGTCTCGCGCGGAAACATGGCGCCATAGGTGGTGGCAAGCTCGGGGTGGGGCGCCACAGACCAGGCCCTTTCGATCACCTCCTGAGCGCGCCTGTCTTTGCTGTTATAGATGAGCCATCTGGCGGCGAGGATGGCGCCAGGCAGTAGACCGGGTTCAATATCCAGTGCTTCCAGGGCCAGATCGAGCGCCCGCTTTGGTGCTGCGGCCTCAGCCTCAAGCGCTTGAACCGCAAGGAGCACCGCGCGCCTGCGTCTGAGAACATCAGCGGCCAGAAGTCTGGTCTTGCCCGCATCATCAAGCAACGCCATCGCCTCATTCCATTCGCCACGTGCAGTGCGCAAGTCGAACAGTGCCTGAACCGGCCATGTGGCGCGCGGCTTCAGAGCATAGGCACGTAGGCCAAGCTCAAGGGCTCGTTCGCTCTCACCCCGCGTCAACGCCGAGTGGAAAAGCCCTTTGAGGCCCAGATACTCCGTATGGGCATGGTTCAGCATCGCCTCATAGGCGGCGGCTTCCGCCTGCGTGTCGGCAGCAAGGCTGGCGGCTTGTGCCGCCAGGAGCAGGCCAAGAGGCGAGGCCGACAATGTCGGACTAATGCGGTTGCGCCAGTGCTGGACGTCCTTGAGCTCACCTGTGGCGGCGGCCACAAGGCCCTGGGACAGCGCGCCTTCGCCGCGGCGCAGGCGTCGCAGCTGCCACCATTGTCCGAGCGCTTGGGGGGCACCCAGAACGAGGCCGAGGATGCGGCCAAGAACGATCACCAGGAGGGCAAAAAGGGTGGTCACCGCGACAAACAGGCCGGCCGGCATGTGGATCTGCCAGTTGCCGATTTCCAGTTCGAGATGACCTTTCAGAGTGGCAAGCCAGACCGCAGCAAACGCAGCGATCACCGCCATGGCAAAAAAGCCAAGCACACGTCTCATCGTGCACCTGTGTTGGTGGGATCAGATTTTTGCGTACTCTGGGCAAGGATCATCGTGCTCAGGGTGCGGGTGGCGTCGTCGATGGCAAGGCGGGCCCTGGCAGCTGCGAGCCAGGACGAGGCGGCAGCCCTTGCCGGCCGGTCTAGTCCGGCGACATTGGCGACGGCCGTCGCCACATCACCATGGGCAAGGGCCTGCTGCGCACGGGAGAGATGGGCTTGCGTGGTATTGCCCGAGATGGGGGCGATGCGCCGCACCGAAACCAGATCGCCAAGCTCTGCCCAGGTCCGCGCAAACCAGTTCGGGGCATAGGCGATACGTTCGGCCTCAACAATGGTGTTGGCATTCTGATCGAGGCTTTGGGCCAGCTGTCCCACCGATGGTGCTCCCTGACGTGCATGACGGCTTAGCACGCTCAGGGCCGGTGATGGTGGCAGCAGCGTTGTGAGCACATGAAGCGCGCGGTCATAGGGCGCTCCACGCGCGCTGGTTTCTATCAGTTCGGCCAGCGTCAGCATTGCCGCAGCCTTTGTTAACACCTCTGCCGGGGTGTCGCGTTCAACGCGGGTAAGACGCTGTCCCAGTTGTGCGACGGCGCTCTTGGGCGCGAAAGACTCCAGCTGCTGCTGCAAATCAGCAGGCGGGGCATGTTTTTCGAGCGCTGCGACATGCGTTTGGAGGAGCGCAAGCTCTCCGTCAATGCTGTGCAGCGCGCCAGCGAAGTGTGCGAGGCTGCCTTGGGTTTTGGCGAGCTTGGCGCTCAGCCGTACGATTGTCATGGGGGAGGCGCGGTAGGCGCCTGACAGGTTGGGGCGACCCGTGCCGTTTGCTGGGCCCTCCGGATAGGGCGGATTGCTCAGCTGCTGATGGAGGGCGGCAAGCTCGGCGCTGTTTTTGGCGGTTGCCGACTTGAGAGCAGCGATGACATCGCTATCCGGCGGCGACCCGCTGTTCTGGGCTTTTTCGACCGCGCTGAGACGGGCTTCGTCAGCGTCGACGCGACTTTTGAGCGTATCAAGGCGCCGTTCGACGGCGGCGAAGCTTGCCGCGGCGGCCTGGGGGGCGCGTCCAGCGGCGAGCTGGCCGACTTGGCGTTCAAGGGCGCTGACGCGATCGGCCATGGCGGTCTCGTCTGCGCCGCTGCCAGTGATCCAGGGCCAGTAGACAACGATGAGCGCGCCACCCACGGCTGCGAGAATGAGCAGAATGAGCCAGCCGAGCGCCGCTTCGGTGGCATCGACCAAAGGATGGCGGCGCCGCTCCGTCCCGCCTGTCCCGTCCGGCTTTTCCGGTTGGGGAATCGCGCTAAAGGCGGGCCGCGGCGCGGTCTCCTCGTCAGGCCGGTGCGGTTCTGCGTCCGTCATCCCTTCCCACTTTTTAGCAGGCAACAAATCTATAGGGGCGGGGTTGGCCCGGAACAAGCTTGCCCACGCCAAGAGAGTGAGACTGGAACGGTCAAGGTCAGAGCAGAGCCATCATGCCGCCGTGGTCACTTTGAGGAGCGATGCGCCGCTCAGCAAAGGGCAAATGCGCGAGGCCTTGCGCCGCTTTTGCGCTGATGCAAAAGGCCTGAAGGCCTCTGCAGCGAGGGGCGAGGCCTGCCGCTGTGACAAGTCTGGCGAAAATCCGCGCGCTGCGCGGCGAATAAAACAGCGCACCATCGGCAGCACCGGCGGACAGGCTGTCCGCGGCGGCATGTGGCAAGGTGCCTACCGCCCGGGCCTCATAGAGAATTTCACGCCGCAGCTGATAGCCGTGATGGCTCAGCTCCAGCTCCAGCGTCCCGGCGCTCTGGGCGGGTGCGGCATGAAACAGAACGCTGGTGGCCGGCGGCAGCCGCTGCAGGATGTGCGGCACGAGCCCGTCGGCGCCACCATTACCGCTGTAGACCGTGGAGAAACCAGCTTCACGTGCCACCGCTGCGCTGTGAGGTCCCACCACAAAGAGCGGCAGGTCGCGGCTTTGGGTGCGCGCCGCGAGGGCCTCCACGGCATTGGCGCTGGTGGCGATGAGGGCACTGACCCCCGCCAAGGCCAGCCTGGGGCCGGGGAGCCTGTGGATCTCCAAGAGAGGTGCAAGTATGGCGCGGTGCCCGGCCTCCAATAGCGCCGCTTGCGTGCGCTCGCCATCGCTGCGCGGCCGGGTGACGATCAGCCGCATGTGGCCGCGAGCCAGGGTGCGGCGCTGGTCTTGAGTGCAAGGCCGGCCTCATGGCCAAGGCGTGCGGCCTCCTCAAGTGGCGCAGAGGAAAGCTTCTGCACGCAGCGGCGAGTGACGAAATCCCGCCCGTCCGGGGCTAGGACCTCACCCGTAAAATGCAGCTCATCGCCGTGAAGCTGCGCCAGTCCGGCGATAGGGGTGCGGCAGGAGCCGTCGAGGGCGGCCTGAAAGGCCCGCTCACAGGCCAGGGCGATCTCGGTGGGCAGATGGCGCAAGGGCGCAATGGCGCTTTTGGTACGCGCATCGTCGCTGCGCAGTTCGATGCCCACGGCGCCCTGGGCAAGGGCTGGCAGCCAGTCCGCGGTTGCGAGCAGGCAATGCGGGCGCTCGGCAAGGCCAAGGCGCTTCAGTCCGGCAAAGGCAAGAAGGATGGCATCGAAATCCTGATCCTCAAGGCGGCGCAGGCGGGTATCCACATTGCCGCGCAGCAGCTCGACTTTGAGGTCTGGTCGCGCCCGCAGGACCTGGGCCTTGCGCCGCACGGATGCTGTACCGAGCCGGGCACCCTGGGCAAGCTCGGCAAGTGCGCAGCGTGCCGTGGTGATCAGCGCATCTCGGGGGTCCTCGCGTTCGAGCACTGCGCCGAGGCTGAGCCCGGAGGGCAGATCTACCGGGACGTCCTTCATCGAATGAACGGCAAAATCGATCCGTCCGGTGAGCAGAGCCTCCTCCAGCTCCTTGACGAAAAGACCTTTGCCACCGGCCTCGGCGAGGGGGCGATCCTGGATGCGATCACCGCTGGTCCTGATCTCGACAAGCTCGCAGGCGACACCGATGGCGGCGAGAAGCCGGCGTACCTGTTCGGATTGGGCCATCGCCAGGCGCGAGCTACGGGTGCCCAGGCGCAAGATGGCGTTAGGATTATTTTGCGGCATGACAGACTTTGCTCTAGAGGCTTGGGCGCATTCTTAGCACAAGGGCCGCGCTCATTGGCCAGCCTGACCGTACTTGGACTCGAGACGAGCTGCGACGAAACTGCCGCAGCGGTGGTGCGTGGTGTCCTGCCTGGTCCGGGCGAAATTCTCTCCAATGTCGTCTTCAGTCAGATTGCCGAGCACGCGCCCTTTGGCGGCGTAGTGCCGGAAATTGCGGCAAGGGCTCATGTCGAAGCCATTGATGTGGTGGTGGCGCAGGCGTTGACCGAGGCGAGGTGCCGTCTTTCGGACATCGACGTGATTGCGGCGACGGCAGGTCCTGGGCTCATCGGTGGGGTGATGGTGGGGCTGACGACCGCAAAGGCATTGGCACTGGCGGCGCACAAGCCTCTTGTCGCGGTCAATCACCTGAAGGCCCATGCCCTGACCGCGCGGCTCACCGCCGGGCTGCACTATCCATTTTTGCTGCTGCTGATTTCGGGGGGGCATTGTCAGCTGCTCGGGGTGGAGACAAGCGACATTTTTCATCTTTATGGCACCACTATCGATGACGCGGTAGGCGAGGCGTTCGACAAGACCGCCAAGCTGTTGGGGCTGCCTTATCCCGGAGGTCCGCGCCTTGAGCAGCTGGCGCGGGTGGGCAACCCTTCGCGTTATCGCTTGCCGCGGCCGATGCGAGGCCGGCCAGGCGCGGACTTTTCCTTTTCTGGACTTAAGACAGCGGTGCGCCAGATCGTGCGCGAGGGTGATTTTGCCCCCGGGGATGAGGCTGATCTTGCGGCGGCGTTTCAGGCCGCAGTGATCGCCAGCCTTTGCGATCGCACGCGCCAGGCGATGGCCCGGTTTCGCGAACACTTTACTCCGCAACACGGTCCGGCCACGCTGGTTGCTGCAGGCGGAGTTGCGGCCAATGGGGCCATTCGTGCAGCGCTGGGGGAGCTCTGCGCCGAAGATAATTTTTCTCTTGAGGTACCGCCGGTCAAACTGTGCACCGACAATGGTGCGATGATTGCCTGGGCGGGTCTTGAACAGGCGGCCAGCGGACGCTTGGATGGTCTTACGGTACCACCCCGCGCCCGCTGGCCACTTGCACAAACTACAACCTGAAGCTGCAGGTCGCCTGGCCGTCGGACTTAGACGAAGGCCAGACCGAACTGGGCGAGCGACAGAAGTCCGGCGATGACGATGGTGGCGGCGGTGAACATCGCAATGACAGTGTCGCTGATCTGTCTGCGCGCAGGCGGAATATGAATTTGGGACTGGGTCATGACTGCCTCTCCTAGACATTGGCGACCGGGGTCTCACCACCCCAAGCCACCCGTTTTGAAACTTTTGGCGCGAGGGCCTCACCGCCCGTCGCGTCCGGATACATAGTGCTGGCCCGGCCCAAGATCAATGAATATTTTTTTCATTGTTCATTGATCAAGATTTCTAATGCACCGCACCATCGAATACGGCGCTGCAATAACACCTTGTACTTACGATTGGAATTCTTCTTTTAGTGCTTTGTTCTGCATTCCACGCATAGGAGATTTGCACCGCCCATGAAGCTCGCCACCTGGAACATCAACTCGGTTCGACTGCGTCAGGCCCAGGTCCTGCGCCTGCTCGAAGAGGAAGCTCCGGACGTTCTCTGTCTGCAGGAGACCAAGGTCACCAACGATTTGTTTCCCGCCGAGGCCTTTCGCGCCGCTGGTTACGTGCACCAGGCCCTGCACGGCCAGAAGGGCTATCACGGGGTCGCCATTCTTTCGCGCCAGCCCTTCCTGCGTATCGCTGCGCAACAATATTGCGAGAAAGATGATACCCGGCACATCAGCGTCGAGTTCGCCAATGGCATCGAGCTACACAATTTCTACGTGCCGGCGGGGGGTGACCTGCCGGACCCAGGCGTCAATGAGAAATTTGCCCACAAGCTCGCCTTCCTCCGCGAGATGGAGGTGGACTTTGGCCGGCGCCGGGGCAAGGCTTCGTCGCGGAGCATCCTCGTTGGTGACCTCAATGTGGCACCACTCGAAAATGACGTCTGGAGCCATACCCAGCTCCTCGATGTCGTCAGCCACACGCCGGTCGAAACCGCATTACTTGGCGCGGTACAGACCGCCATGCAGTGGATCGACATTACCCGCAGCTTCGTGCCGGCCAGCGAAAAGATCTATTCGTGGTGGAGCTATCGGGCCCAGGACTGGGAGGCCTCTGACCGCGGACGCAGGCTCGACCACATCTGGTTCGGCCAAGGCCTGAAGGGCGCCGCCCGCCATCACGCCATCCGCAAGGACATCCGCGGCTGGCCCAAACCCTCTGATCATGTCCCTGTCATTGTGGAATTTGACAGTGATGGCTAGGGCGTCAAGGCGGGCTCGACCGTTGTCCGCAGCTGCGTGGTGGGGACGCGCGGGCCGGTGTCAGAGCGCGACGATGTCACCACATCCCCGCCTTAGCCCCGCATCATCCATCCCATAGCCGGCAATGAACGCCCTGACGGCGCAGAAGCAGGCATGATCGGCGCGCAGCGTCGCCTGCGCCATCTGCTTGTCGATCACCACCGCGGTGGTGATCTTGCGCGCGCCCTGCTGGTGCAGCAGGGCGATCGCCCGCGCGAGCGTATTGCCGCTGTCCAGAATCCCGTCGATGAGCAGGACATGCTCGCCCTCAACTGCGACCACCGGTGCGGCCCGCAGTGTCAAGGGGCCGCGGCTGCGCGCGTGGCCATAACTCGATAGCCACAGCCAGTCGATCGGAAGATCAAGACCCTGGCGGGCCAAAGCCCGAGACAGATCGGCGGCAAAGACGAAGGCCCCGGTCAGCACCGCGATCACGCGCTGGGGCTGATCGGAGAGCGCAGCGATGTCAGCTGCCAAGCGTTCGACGCGGGCGGCGATCGTCGCTGCCGGAAACAGCACAACCGGATCCATGTGTGCACTCAGCCGGTGGTCCCCGCGAGCTTGAGCGTCAGATGACGCGCGGCCGGCGACGGGCTCTTCAGCTCCGTGTGAAAGGCTTCCCGTTCGCCAGCCTTGAGGACAGGAACCGGGGGGGTAAACACATAGCGCTGCACTACCCGACCACTGCCATCGCGCAACAGAACCTGCAAGGGCGGCACTGGCAGGCGTTGACCCGAGAGGTTGCGCAAGCTTCCCGTCACGACGAGCAGGGCGTGGTGATTCTCCACGCGGCGGCCATACTGCACATCCGAAAGAATGAGGTTGCCATCCCTGACCGGCCAGCCAACCCAGGCGTAAAGCGAGGCTGCACGCGGCCAGCTGCCGACCACCTGTTCGCGATAGCGATAGGCTGACCACAGCACAACCAGGATCGAGAGCAGCAGCAGAGCCCAACCTACTGCTACCGCGAGACGCCGGCCCCTGCTGTGCCCGGCAACAGGTCTGGCCTCGGGTCCGAAGCCAAATGGTGCTAGACCGGCCGTGCTGAGGTCAGCTGGCGCCTGTGCGATCTGCGTGTCGACAGGCGCCGCGTCCGCAGCAACGCTCTGGATGTGCGTCTCTTGCGGAGGTGGCGCGCTTGCCGGAGATGGCTCCGGTGTGGCCTCGTTGATGAAGATCACCGCTTCAGCCGCCGCGGGCTCGGGCGGGCTTGCAAACCAGTTGTGGCCGCACTTCGTGCAGCGCACCGTGCGGCCCCCCGGGGGCATGGCCGCATCCTTGAGCGTGTAGCGCGTTGCGCAGTTGGGACAGGACAGGATCATCGTGCAGCCACTTAGTCATGTCCCCAGGCACCCTGCAAGACTGTTGAGTAGTGGCACGGCCGCCTTGCCTGGCGGCTACAGACAGATATGGTCCGCCCATGGTTCGATTTGAAAACGTGGGCATGCGCTACGGTCCAGGACCGGAAATTCTGCGCGATGTCAGCTTCGTCCTCGAAGCTGGCTCCTTCACCTTTCTGACCGGGCCTTCGGGGGCCGGCAAGACGACATTGCTGAAGCTCCTGTATCTGGCCGAGCCGCCGTCGCGCGGATTGATCACGCTGTTTGGCACGGATCTGGCAACCGCATCGCGCCATCTGTTTCCGGCCCTGCGCCGTCGCATCGGCGTCGTGTTCCAGGACTTTCGATTGCTCGACCATCTTTCTGCCTTCGACAATGTTGCCCTGCCATTACGTCTTTCGGGCGTGCGTATTGAGGATTTCCGTCAGGATGTGGAAGAGATCCTGACCTGGGTCGGCCTGGGCTCGCGGATGCAGGCCCGGCCTTCCACCCTGTCTGGCGGTGAGCAGCAGCGCGTGGCCATTGCCCGCGCTGTGGTGGCACGTCCCGATCTGTTGATCGCCGACGAGCCAACCGGCAATGTAGATTCGGACATGGGGCAGCGTCTTTTGCGTCTGTTTTTTGAACTCAATCGCCTGGGGACTACGGTGCTCATTGCCACCCATGATCGCGGCCTCATCGCCACCGGCCGGTCTCAGGAGATGCGGCTGGTCGATGGCCGTCTGGTCACGATGCCGACGGTGCGGCCATGAGACTTGTATTGAGAGCTCAGCGTAAATCGGTACTGCCGCGCGAAGCCGGTGCAGCACCGCTCGATATCGTGATCGCCATCATGGCGTTTTTGGCAGCGCTGTCTCTGTGTGCGGTTCTCATCGCCCAACGCACTGCACAGGACTGGCGTCGCGGCCTTGCGGGCAAGCTTACGGTTCAGGTTCTGCCACCGGCGCAAGGACCAACCCAACCGGCACTGGCGCGCGAAACCCGGGCGGCGGTGAGGGTTCTTGAGACCACCCCCGGCATCTTCAGCGCTCATGAACTGAGCGAGGCAAAGACCGAACGCCTCGTCGAGCCCTGGCTTGGCAAAGGTGCGCTGGTTGCCGATCTTCCGCTTCCCCGATTGGTCGATGCGAGCGTCGTGCCCGGCATGCGTGTCGATCTTGCGGCATTGCGCCGTCGCCTCAAGAAGGTGGCACCGGACGGCTATGTCGATGATCACCGACACTGGCTGGCCCGACTCTCGCGCCTCGCCGACACCATCATGTGGTCGGCCTATGGCGTCCTTGGCCTCATTGCGATTGCAACCACGGCGACGGCGGCCTTCGCCACCCGCGCCGGGCTCGCGGCGCATCACGACATCGTCGAGCTCCTGCATCAGATGGGGGCCCATGGCAGCTTCATTGCCAGTGCCTTCGACCGCCACTATCTGCGCACAGCATTCAGCGCGAGCCTGGTGGGCGCCTTGCTGGCGGTGATCCTGTTCATCGTCGCGGGCGGGCTCGAATATGTGGGATTGAAACCGATGGCCCATCTGCCGCCGCTCGCTCTTGGCATGGGACAATTGGCATGGCTTGCGCTCATACCGCTTGCCGGTGGCGCAATCGCTTGGGCAACAGCCCGTCTTTCGGTGTTTGCGGCCTTACGCAACATCTACTGACAGCGACGGGCAAGACGGGGGTAAAGGCAGCTGATGGGCGTAAGGACGAAGGGACGCAATCCAGGAAAGTGTGATCGTGGCTGACTGGCGCCGTCGTCGGCGAAGGTGGCGCATTGTTGCCGCAACAGTTGCGGTGTTGGCGCTGGCCTATGTTTCCGGTTTTGTGGTTTTTGCGCAGACGCTGCCACGCCATGCGCATGTCACCGGCCATCCCGATGCGATTGTGGTGCTGACCGGCGGAGGTTCGCGTCTGGATACCGCCGAGGACCTGTTGGACAGAGGTGTAGGACAGCGCCTGCTGATTACGGGCGTCAATCGGACCACGACGCGTGGTGAAGTAAAGGTTCTGGTCCATGGTGGACCACGTTTTCATTGCTGTGTCGATCTTGGTCGCGATGCGACAAGCACTTTTGGCAACGCATTGGAAGCCGCGGCATGGAGCCGTCATCATGGCTTTCGTGAATTGCTCGTGGTCACGGCAAATTATCACATGCCACGCAGCCTCAACGAGTTTCACGCAGCGATGCCCCAGATCCGGCTCGATCCCTATCCCGTCGATCCCGTCGGCGTTGACCTGAGGAATTGGTGGCTGCATCCACGCACCATTCGCGTGTTGCAGGCCGAATACGCCAAATATCTCGCCAGCCTCGTCCTCACGCGCATCATGAGCCAGCGGATCCGTCTGCTCCTGGACCGCAATTTCATCCAGATCGATAGCACCGCTCCGCCGACTTGGCCGGTAGCGCGACGCCAAAGCTAACGGAACCCTCTGATCATGACCACGCTGCGTTCGACCCTGTTTTTGCTCTGGTTCATTTTCATCTCGCTGATCATCCACCTGGCAGCTTTGCCGGCGTTCTTTCTGCCACGGCGCGCCAGCCTGAGGGCAGGCAAGATCTGGTGCCGGGCGGTGCTCTTTGGCCTGCGCCATTTTGCCGGCATGCGCGTTGAGGTGCGCGGAGCCCTGCCGGGAAATGGCGCGCTCATCGCCTCCAAGCACATGAGCATGCTCGACACCATCGCCCTTTATGCGACGCTTGATCAGCCCCACTTTGTCTATCGGCGCAGTCTGGAACGCATTCCCTTCTTCGGCTGGTATTTACGAAAATCCGGGATGATTGCGATCGATCGCGATGGCGGGGCCACCAGCCTGCGCCAGATGGCCGCTGCGGTGCGCGCCCTCACCGGTCGTGGTCACACGGTCATCATTTTTCCGGAAGGAACGCGCAAGGGCCCCGGCGCACCTGCCGACTACAAGCCAGGTGTGGCCGGGCTTTATGGGCAGGTAAACCAGCCACTGGTACCGGTTGCGCTCAATACCGGGCTGTTCTGGACAGGACCCATGGGACTGATCAAGCGCAAGGGCACGGTCATTGTCGAATTCCTGGAGCCCATTGCCCCCGGCATGAAACGACGGCCGTTCATGGAGCTTTTGCAGGAGCGTATCGAGACCGCCACCGCCGCCCTGGTGGCAGAGGGTCGGAAGGAGCTGGGGCAATGACGCTTGTCTTTGGAACAAAAAGCGAACATCATCAAAGAGGAACGCGCGATAAATTTGTCTTTGGTCTAAGAGCGTATGCCGTATCTGTGCCGGGCCGATGATGAGCGATCTGACAAACCGCATCTGGGACATGAAGTACCGCCTCAAGGCCGCTGATGGCACGCCCGTCGACGCGACCCCAGCGCAGAGCCTGGCGCGTGTGGCTTGGGCAGCCGCCCAGGCCGAGCGGCCCGCTCGGCGCGCGCACTGGGCGGGCCGTTTTGCCGAGGCCCTCGCCAACCATCGCTTCCTGCCCGCCGGCCGCATCCTCGCTGGTGCCGGAACCGGGCGCCAGGTGACGTTGTTCAACTGCTTCGTGATGGGACGCATCGACGACGACATGGGCGCGATCTTCAGCCATCTGCGCGAGGCCGCGCTAACCATGCAGCAAGGTGGCGGGATCGGCTATGATTTTTCGACGCTAAGACCCAAGGGTGCGCCCGTGCGCGGCGTCGGGGCCGATGCCTCTGGTCCGGTGTCGTTCATGGAGGTGTGGGACGCGATGTGCCGCACCATCATGAGTGCCGGGTCACGACGCGGAGCGATGATGGCGACCCTCGCCTGCAATCACCCGGACATCGAGGATTTCATCGCGGCCAAGCGTGAGCCAGGCCGGCTTGCGATGTTCAATCTTTCGGTTTTGGTCAGCGATGCCTTTCTTGAGGCGGTCAAAGCTGATCGGGAGTGGCCTCTCGAATTCGCCGGACGCGTCTACAAAACCCTGCGCGCACGCGAGCTTTGGGACCGCATCATGCGCGCCACCTATGACTATGCCGAGCCCGGCGTGATCTTCATCGATCGCATCAATGCGCTGAACAATCTCGCCTATTGCGAGAGCATCCATGCCACCAATCCCTGTCTGACGGCCGACAGTTGGATTCATACGAGCGATGGTCCACGCCAAATTGGTGAACTGTCGGGTGTGCCGTTCAAGGCTGTTGCCAACGGTGCGGTATGGCCCTGCGATGGGCGTGGCTTTTTTTCCCGCGGTACAAAGCCGGTCTATCGCCTGACGACGCGCGAAGGCTATCAGCTGCGCCTTACCGCCGATCACCGCCTGCGCAAGGTGACTGCGCGCAATCCCTGGTCCGTCAGCTGGCAGTGGCAGGCGGCGGGATCACTCAGCCCAGGCGATGAAATCCTGCTGCAGGACCACCGGAACTGCCCGCAGTGGGGCGACGGGGACGAAGAAGACCATGCCGAAGGCTATCTCATTGGTCTGTTGCATGGCGATGGCGATTGCGCCGCCGACTCCTTGGGTCTCAGCGTCTGCGCGCAGCGTCAAAGAATGCCGGCTACAACTTCAATCCCAGCCGTTCCGCAACTGCTGCTGGCCGCGCAAGCCGCCGCGCGCACGCTTGACGGGGGCATTGGCAGCCACGCGTTGCGCTTCGATGCCCAACGCGGGCGATGGCATCTTGGCATTGCTGGTTTCGAGGAGTTTGCCCGCAAGCATGATTTGATGCTTCCCACGCGCACCATCTCTGCGGCACTGGAGCGCCGCTCGCAGCGCTTCTATTGCGGATTTCTGCGTGGCCTGTTCGATGCCTCCGCGCATTTGGAAACTGCTCTGCGGCAAGGCCCGCGCCTCAGTCTTTGGGATGAGACGCCAGAGAAGCTGCGCGCGGTACAGCGCATGCTGCTGCGTCTGGGAGTGGTGGCGTCGCTGTCATCGCGGCGTGACGGCATCAGGCGGATGCCTGCCGCGTTTGGATACGAGCTTGCACTCACCGGCGCCAATCTGGCGAGATTTGCTGCCAGCATCGGCCTCAGTGCGCGCGACAGCGCGCTGAAACTGAAGGCCGCGCTGGCACAGCCTGCGGTTTCGCTCTCCGTTGAGCCTTTCACTGCGACCGTTGCGCAGCTGGAAGCGCAAGGCGAAGAAGCCGTGTTTGATGCGGCGATACCGGGGCTCAACGCCTTCGATGCCAATGGCTTCTGGGCGCATAATTGCGGCGAACAACCGCTGCCGGCCTATGGGGCCTGTCTTTTGGGCTCGATCAATCTGGCGCAGCTGGTCAGCAATCCGTTCAGCGATGATGCGCGCCTCGATGTAGCGGAGCTGGCGGCGTTGACCCGCACGGCGGTGCGTTTCCTCGACAATGTGATCGATATCTCGCGTTTTCCCTTGCCGGCGCAACAGGCAGAAGCTGCTGCCAAACGCCGTATTGGCCTTGGCATTACCGGTCTTGCCGATGCGCTGATCTTTTGTCGGCTGACTTATGGCGAGGACGAGAGCCTTACGCAAATCGCGCACTGGCTTCAGGTCATGCGCGATGCCGCCTATGATGCCTCGGCCGAGCTTGCTGCCGAAAAGGGAGCGTTTGCACTATTTGATCGCGAGGCCATGCTGAGCCGACCCACTATCGCTGCACTGCCCGAGGCCATCCGCGACAAGATTGCCCGCCGTGGATTGCGCAATGGCCTTCTGACCTCGATCGCACCCACCGGCACTATTTCGCTGTTCGCCGGCAACGTCTCCAGTGGTATCGAGCCGGTCTTTGCCTATTCCTATACCCGCAAAGTTCTTTTGGCCGACGGCACTCGCAGCGAGGAGGTGGTCAGCGATTACGCCTACCGTCTTTTCCGCTCCCGCTTTGGCGAGGATGCTGTTCTTCCGGATTATTTCGTCAATGCGCAAAATCTGGCACCTGAAGCCCATCTGCAGGTGCAGGCGGTAGCCCAGAGATACATCGACTCTTCCATTTCCAAAACCATCAACGTCCCTGAGAACATCGATTTTGCTGCGTTCAAGGACATTTATCTGCGCGCCTATGCGCTTGGCTGCAAGGGCTGTACCACCTATCGGCCCAATGCGGTAACCGGCTCGGTGCTGAGTGTCTCGTCACCGCCGGTCAGCACCGATGTTGCGGGCACACTTTTGCCGTCCGTGCTTGCCACGCGGGAGGACGCCCAGGGCGCGGTTGTCTACATGACAAGACCGCTTGACCGCCCCGAACTCCTGGCGGGGCAGACCTACAAGATCCGTTGGCAGGATTCGGATCATGCCTTCTACATCACCATCAACGATATCCTTCAGGATCATCGTCGCCGCCCGTTCGAGATTTTCATCAATTCGAAGAACATGGAGGCCTATGCCTGGACCTTGGCATTGACGCGGATGATCTCGGCAGTATTTCGCAGGGGTGGCGACGTCAGTTTTGTGGTTGATGAGCTGAAGGCGGTGTTTGATCCACGCGGTGGCCAGTGGAGCCAGGGCCGTTATGTGCCCTCGCTGTTGGCTGCAATCGGCGATGTGATTGAACGCCATCTGGTCGATATCGGTTTTATGGCGGCCCGCCGGCATGCCGACGATGCGGTTGATGCCACCGCCGTGGCCATCGCGGCCGAAGGCGCACCGGCGCGGTTTTGCCCGCGCTGCTCAAGTCCGGGCTTCATCCGGCTCGAAGGTTGCGACAGCTGCCTGGCCTGCGGATATTCGCGGTGTGGCTAAGCGGGCGCAGCGTATTTGCGGATGTGTCGCCGTCGTTCTCGGGCTGAAGCCTGGGGGGGCTGGGGGAGCCGACACTCCCCTCAAGTCCGCACGTGATCGTGGAGCAGGTGAGCCCGTTTCAATGCGTTGGAGCGGCAAGCAGAAGCGCGGTTGCGTCGCGCGAAACTGCACCGGGCCGATTTCGGGCAGGCACAGGGGAGGACGATCCGGCATTGCGCGGCTTGACCGAGGCGGAAGATTGTTGGCACTTCACGGCGACCGTCCTATGGTCGGGGCAGGGTGAAGTTGCACCCAAATGGTGCCCACCGTCCTTGTCGGTCCCTTCAGAAGGGCGACGTGAGCCGGCAAGACTTACACCTTGATGTCGTCCAGCGATGTCGTCCAGCATGCCTGCGTCCACGAGCAAAAGACCGGCCAGATCTAGAAATGCGCTATTCCCATCGGTTTTTCCTTTACGCGCCCGTTGCTGCACTCCTGCTGCTTGGGCTCGCCGCATCGCTCCATTGGCTTACCGCCTATCAGCGCTTCACCACTGCGCTGGCACGGCTGAACGGCCATGAGGTACTTCCTGGTGTCCGCCTGTCGTATACCGCGGCAGAAACTGGCGGCTTTCCGTTTCGTCTGGACGCAGTGCTCAAGGATGTGCGTGTTCAGGTGCAAACCAGCCATGGCCCAGTGAGCTGGACGAGCCGGCATTTTGCGCTGCATAGCCTCGACTATGGGGATATGCACATCCTCATGGAGGCGGCCGGGCTCCAGCGTCTCAGCTGGTATGACCCTCGTGGAACACGCCATCAGCTTGGTTTTACCCCAGGACTATTGCGGGCGAGCGTGCTCGGGGATCACGGCGTGGTGCGGCGCATCGACATCGAACTTTATGATGCCCGCACGCGTCTGTTTCGCGTGCTGCATGCCGAATTTCATCTGCGCAAGGATCCCCACCGCAACGCGCTCGATCTTGTGGTTATGGCGGACCGGCTGAGGATTGACACCAAGAGTGGAGCCACACCCGCCGATCACATCACCAAGCTGCGTCTTGCGGGACGGGTCACACCGGCTAGCAGCTGGCACGGCCTATTGGCGGGGCAGGCGGGCTGGAGCCAGGCCACAGCCGCCTTCCGGGCGGCGTCCGGTCACCTTGATCTTGCCCATCTCAGTCTGGCGTGGCGCTCGGCCGAGGCGAAGGGCAATGGAGTGCTTAGCTTGGACGGTGCCGCACGACCTCAAGGTATCCTGGAGCTCTCGGTTGATGGCGAGCCGGTCGCTCACGGCAGCTCCAAGGGGCTGCTTTCCGCAGTGCTGGCCGCAGCCTCAAGGGCCCATCCAGGAGTTCGCATTGCTTTCAAGGACGGGGTTTCCTATCTCAACACCAGCCCGGTCGGTCTGGTCGCCCCGCTGTTCTGACGGCGTCTTTCACACTAACGCGATTTCATGGATTGGACGGGGCGCCTTCGGCTAGGTTCAGCGCGAAACGATCCTTCGGGAGATCATCATGGATTATCAGTCCGCGGAAAATCAGGTGGTGCAGCTGCATCAGCAGGCCGATCAGGTGGCGACGGCAGTAGGCAATCTCGCCAGCAAGCTGCAAAATGCGATCAGCGATGCCCAGCTCGCACGGGAGCTCACCCTCGATCTAAAGGAAGCAGCCCTCGCGATCCAGACGCAGAACCAGCAAACCCAGATGTTGCTCGAGCAGATGGCTCAGTACATCCATACACTCGAAAGCCAGCTTGGGGCTCAGCCGCAGTCATCTTTCCAGCCGCGCGGCTGGGCGCAGCAATCCTATGGTACCTCGGGCGGAGGGTTCATGGGCAGTCTTGTCTCTGGGCTTGGGCTCGGCGCGGGATTCGGACTTGCCAACGATATCGTCGGCGGCATCTTCAATGCGTTCTGAGCAGATCTAGATCACCGCGTTGTAGACGAGGGAGGCGCCCGGCGCCCGTGCCCGTGACGGGTTCGTCGCCGCAGAGTTTGGCGCGCCCAGAGCAGTGTAGGGCCGGGCGCGGGCGCGCCTTCGGTCGACTTCCTCGGCGACCGCCTTCACGAGGCCTTCGCTGGCACTCTTGACACAGAGCACCATGCGCCGGTGCCGGTTCAGTACGTCGCGCACGCGGCTGGTCGAGGTTTCAAGCTGCTGGCGTGCGGCTTCCGGCGCGCTTTCCAGCACCGTGCGACTCAATCCCTGGGCTTCGCGTCCATAGGCCGCGATCAACTCCTGATTTTGCGGGACCAGTGAGGCCATGGCCTGTGGACGGCCGGTCTGCAGCGCGGTGATATCGGCCTCAAAGATCGCAACCAGCTGTTCTGCCAGCGCCATGACGGTTGTAAGACGAGGATCCTTCATGATGCGATCTCCTGATGGCTGAGCAGGGCGCGGGTGATTTCACTGGCAAGACCGAAGCCGCCGCGCTGGGCCATAGACTTGCCGAACTGATCGATCATCAGCGAGCGAAACATCGCTTCGCCCTGGCCTCCGCCGAACGGACCGCCGGTCGAAAGGCCCTTGAACATCGGGCTCAGCATCTGACTGATGAACTGGCCCTCGAAGGTCACAGCCGCCTTGTGCGCGGCGCGATAGTTGGTCGCCTGGGACGGCGCCACCACCTTCGGGTTGGCGACCAGTGACAAAGCCGCAGAGAAGCTCGGGTTCATCAGCCGATGACCTTCAGATCGGCCTGCAGTGCGCCGGCTGCCTTGATGGCCTGCAGGATGGAGATGATGTCGCGTGGTCCGACGCCCAGCGCGTTGAGGCCGTCAACCAGTTTCTGCAGCGAGACACCCTGATTAAGTACCACCATCTTGTTGTCCTTGCCGGTGCTCACCTGTAGCTGGGTGCGCGGAACGACTTGTGTGGTGCCGGTCTTGGAGAACGGCGCTGGCTGGCTCACCTGCGGGGTCTCGGTGACGCGGATCGTCAGATTGCCCTGGGCAATGGCCACCGTGGAGATGCGCACATTGGCACCCATGACGATGACACCAGTTTTTTCGTCGACCACCACCTTGGCGGACTGGTCGGGCGTGACACGCAGGTGATCGATATCATCGAGCATGCCGACCACGCCGTTGGGATAGTTCACCGGGATGGTCAGTTTCACGTTGGCCGGGTCCGTGGCCTGCGCCACCGGTTTGCCCATGAAACGGTCAATGGCTCGGGCAATGCGCACGGCGGTGGTGATGTCGGGATTGTGCAGAGACAGCTTGAGACTGTGCTCGTCATCGAGCTTGAAGCTCGTCTGCCGTTCGACAATGGCGCCGTTGGGAATCCGTCCGGCGGTGGGCACGTTCTGGGTGACGCTTCCTGCCTGACCGCGGGCCGTGAAGCCGCTGACCGTGACCGGTCCTTGGGCCACGGCATAGACGTTGCCATCCGCGCTATAGAGCGGGGTGACAAGGAGGGTGCCCCCCTGCAGCGACTTCGCGTCGCCCATGGCGCCCACCGAGATGTCGATGCGGGTTCCCTGTGAGGCAAAGGGCGGCAGATTGGCCGTGACCATGACCGCCGCCACATTCTTGGTCTGCATGATCTGGCCGCTGGTGTTGACCCCGAGCCGTTCCAGCATGGTTTGCAAGGATTGCTGGGTGAACGGCGCGTTGCGCAAAGAATCGCCGGTACCGTTGAGCCCGACCACGAGGCCATAACCGATCAGCATATTGTCGCGCACACCCTCGACGCTGACCAGATCCTTGATCCGGGAATAGGCAAGGGCCTCGACCGGTAAAACCGTCAGCAACGCGGCGAGGCCGGCTGCAAGACTGCGGCGAAGAAGGCGGGGTGGGGTCTTTGACAAGGGCATGCGCGCGTTCTGCTGATCAAGCTCCGTACCCCCCATGCCAGAAACGTGCCGCGCGAGGGGCACCCGGAACACGAGGAAATTGCTCGCTTTTTCGGCTCTCGGGCAGATCCGTCAGGCGCCGCCCGGCAAAATCTTCCTGGCCGGGCCTTGCCCACTGCCGGGCTGAAGGGCGTCACCATGGCCAGGACGGCTCCGTGCGGGCAGACAGCGGCCAACAAGTACCCGTCCCCGTGTCCGCCACGGGGTGCTGACCGCGGCGTTGCGACGTGGACAGATCACGGCCCTTGCACCTATTTTGCGCCACCGCCTCAAGGGAAGGATGTTTCGTTGCGACAGGATCATGATGCCCAGCTCGTTTTGCTGCGCCACGGCGAAAGCGAGTGGAACAAACTCAATCTCTTTACCGGCTGGCGGGACGTCAATCTGACCGCACAGGGCGAGGAGGAGGCGCGCCGCGCCGGCCTGCTGCTGCGGGAGGCGGGCCTGCGCTTTGATGTGGCCTTCACCTCGATGCAGACGCGGGCCATCCGTACGCTGTGGCTCGCCCTTGAACAGCTCGATCAGATGTGGATCCCCGAATTCAAGCACTGGCGCCTCAATGAGCGGCACTATGGGGCACTCACTGGACAGGACAAGAAGCGCGCGGTGGAGGAATTTGGCGCCGAGCAGGTGCATCTGTGGCGCCGCTCCTACGACGTGCCGCCGCCCAAGGTGGGGCTGCAGTCACCAGATTATCCGGGGTTGGATCCCCGTTATGCCCATATCAGCGCTGCGGAAATGCCCCGCGGAGAGTGCCTGAAGGATGTCCTGGCGCGGGTACTGCCTTATTGGGACGATGTCATTGTACCCGAGCTTGTGGCCGGCCGACGGGTGCTCATCGCCGCCCACGGCAATTCGTTGCGGGCCTTGCTGAAACATCTGGAAGGCGTCAGCGATGAGGCCATTGCCGACGTCAATATTCCGACCGGCGTGCCTAAGCTCTATCATCTCGATGGAGATCTGCGTTGCGTGCGCACGCGCTATCTGGGCGATGAACAGGAGCTTGCGGCCAAGATTGCGGCCGTCAAGGCGCAGACAGCAAAGGGCTGACCAAGCTTGCCCCCTGTCCTTGGTGATGGTGCAGAGCCGCAGAAAGGCCGCGCGTGGGCCAGGGGCCTCAGCGTGCGCGGACTGGTCTTTCTTGCGGGAGCCGCCCTGCTCGGCCCGGCGCTGTCCGCCCACAACGCCGCCGGGCCCGCGCCGCGCCAAAGTAGTGCAGGACGGCGTCCGTCGCTCACCGACATTCCCGATCTGTCGCAGGCGGTCCCCGCCAGCAACTTCGCCACCTTGCCCTCCAGCGAGGCCCGCTACAGGGCGCTCGCGGGCGAAGTCAAAAAGGTCGGGCCCAGACTGAAGACGGCCCAGACCGCCTCGGCGCGGCTCAAGGCGGAGACCGCAAACCTGCAGCAGAGGCTGATCGCAATGGCCGGGCGGGTACAGCAGCTCGAGGCGCTGAAAGCCCAACTTGGAGAGCAGATCGCGGTACTCAGTGCGCGCCAGCAGCAGCTGGCGGCGCGCTTTGGCCGCGAGCGGGTGGAGGTCACAAGGCTCCTTGCACTCCTGGAACGTCTGCAACACGACGCTCCGCCCGTGCTGGCGATCTCGGCCTCTGATGCGCTTGCTTCGGCGCGCCAGAACATGCTTCTGGGCGCCTCACTGCCCCGGCTCTATAGAGCGGCAGCCAGGCTTGCGCGTCAGCTCGACGCGGTGCGCGCGACGCAGGACGCACTCATCCGCCGGCGTGCCCGGAGCATGGCTACCTCGCGGGCTCTGCGCCAGGCCCGGGCCGGTCTTGATCAACTTCTCGCGACAAAGCAAAGCGAGTCCGATACCGCCCTCGCGCGCTATACAACACTGGCGGCGAAATACGCTGTGATCGCCCGTCAGGCGGAGGATCTTGGCCAGTTTCTGAATAAGGTAGCTCTGTTGCGGGCCGCCGCGCGCCGGGATCCCGTCAAGGCCGCCCAAAGTCCGCCCCTGAGCTTTGTACCACACCGTGGCGCGCTGGCTTGGCCCGTGGTAGGTGAGATGGTCCGCGGCGCGATGCCCGGGGCCGGTGTTGGTGGAGCGCGGGCACCGGGGCTCAGCTTTCTCAGCGCAGCGGGCGCAGAGGTTGTTGCACCGGCCGATGGGCGGGTACTGTTCGCCGGTCCCTATCAGCGCACGGGTCAAGTGTTGATCTTGGAATTGGGCGACGGCTACGATCTGGTGCTGGCTGGTTTGGGTAAGGTGAGTGTGCGCGTTGGTGATGGCGTGCTGACGGGAGAGCCCCTCGGCACCATGCCCAAAGGACGGGAGCACGATCCGCTCTATGTCGAATTACGTCATGGCAAGCGCGCGCTGAGCCCGCTGCCCTGGCTGGAATCTGGTTTTCGGAAGGCGAAAAAATCATGAAGCGTATTTTGTTCGGTGGTGCCTGCATGGCGGTTGGATTTGCCGCAGCGCTGTGGCTGTTTCCGGTCGCCATGGGCGCCAGCACCCACGATGCCTACCGCCAGCTAGATCTGTTTTCGGAGGCCTTTGAACGGGTGCACGCCGACTATGTCACGCCTGTTTCCGACAAGAAGCTGATCGACTACGCCATTCAGGGCATGGTCTCGTCGCTGGATCCGCATTCCGGGTACATGGATGCAAAGTCGTTTTCCGACATGCAGATTCAGACCCGCGGCCAGTTTGGCGGCCTTGGCATCGAAGTGACGATGCAGGATGGGCTGATCAAGGTGATCTCTCCGATCGATGGCACGCCTGCGGCGAAGGCCGGAATCAAACCGGGCGATTACATCGCGGCGATCAACGGCGTTCCCATCGAGGGCATGGATCTGAATGCGGCAATCGACAAGATGCGCGGTCCGGTGGGGTCCAAGATTACCGTGACGATCTTGCGCCGTGGCATGAAGAAACCGTTTGACGTGACCATGACGCGCGCGATCGTGAAGGTCGACAGTGTGCGCTGGCATCGCGAAGGTGACATTGGCTATATCCGCCTGACGGCGTTCAACGAGCGCACGGATTCAGGTCTGCGCAAAGCGGTCGCATCCCTGAAGAAAGAGATCGGGCCGTCACGCATCGAGGGCTACGTCCTTGATCTGCGCAACAATCCGGGAGGACTGCTCGATCAGGCCATTCGCGTCTCGGACGACATGCTCAACTCCGGCGAGATCGTTTCTACCCGTGGGCGGCATCCCGAGGACACCCAGCGCTTCGATGCCCATCCCGGCGACATCATGGACGGCAAGCCCATCATTGTGCTGATCAATGGCGGCACGGCGAGCGCGGCAGAAATTGTCTCGGGTGCGCTTCAGGACAACAAGCGCGCCACCGTCATTGGCATGACCTCGTTCGGCAAGGGTTCGGTGCAGACCATTATCCCGCTCGGCAATGGCGGGGGTGCCTTGCGGCTGACTACGGCGCGCTACTACACCCCCTCCGGCCATTCGATCCAAGATACGGGTATCCAGCCGGACATTGCCGTTGCTGAATCCGACAAGGAGCTGCCGGCCATTGAGCGCCCGCATGAGGTCGACCTGCCGGGTCATCTCGCTGAACAAAATCCCGAGGAGGAGCACGCGGTCCCGGTGATCCGCCCGGCCCCTGGCAAAACCTACAAGGACTTCCAGCTCGACTATGCGCTCGACCTGCTGCGCGGACGCAAGACGGTCTCCTTCGTCACCACCAAGCCGATGATGCTGAGCAAGCCGGCGCGGCAGGATTGAAGAAACAGGACGGCCGACGGGAAGCGGGCTTCTGGCCCGCTTCCCACCGTCTGCTGGGCCGGTCGGAGATGGCGCAGCGATTTTTTGAAACCTGGCTGCAGGCTGGATGCACCAGGGGCTCTTAACTCCCCGGTAACCATACCGGCCTAGAAACGGGGTATGGCCTTGCGCAGTCAACACGAGGATGCGCCGTCGCAGCGCCGTGCTGGCGCCAGCAGCTTCGGTCATCCTCTGGCTCTGGCCTTTTTCGCCACGATCGCCGCTCTGGGCGCGCTTCTGCTGGCCATCGCCCTGTTCGGGCGTCCGCCCGCACAGCCACTGGCCCGCATCACCCTCACGCTGGCGCCGCAGGCGGTGGCGCCGGTACCGGCGCCTGCGCTTCCAGCCGTGGTCACGCCGGCGTCATCGACCGTGCCCCTGCCGCCCGCGCCCACCGCACCCGTCTATGCTGGCAGGGCACTGATCCTCGATCCGGCGCTGATCGAAAACACGCCCGAAGGTCCTTTGCCAAGAATTGCTCCCGACGGGCGCAGTCCTCTTGACGCCTATGCGCCAGCGTTCAGGGCTGGCCGCGGCATCAAGATTGCTGTTGTCATTACCGGGCTTGGCCTTGACGGACCGGCGACCAAGGCTGCCATCGACGAGCTGCCGCCGGCAGTGACCTTGGCCTTTGCCCCCTATGGGGACAGGCTCGGCCATTGGCTGCGTCTGGCGCGGCGCAAGGGCCATGAGGTGCTTCTTGAGGTCCCGATGGAGCCGCGGAATTTTCCCGACAGCGACGCCGGCCCCCACTCCTTGCGCCCCAGCCTCAGCGCCGATGACAATCTTGCCCGCCTCAAATGGGCCCTGACCCGGGTGAGCGGCTATGTTGGCGTCACCAATCTGATGGGGGGGCGCTTTCTGGCCGAACCTCTTGCCTTGGAGCCGGTGCTGAGTTTTCTGGCTGCTCGCGGGCTGATGTTTTTTGACAGTTCCAGACATGCACTGGCGCAAAATGTGGCCCGCGAGCTCAATGCGCCCTACTCCCGCAGTGACCTGCGGCTTGATGCGGTGGCTGCGCCGGCGGCCATCGACCAGCGTCTGACGGAACTGGAAGGCCTCGCCCGCCATGCGGGTGAAGCGGTGGGCACCGGTTCGCTCCATCCTGTGACCCTGGCGCACATTTCCGCCTGGGCCCGGGGCCTGCGCGGACGGGGCTTTGTTCTCGTGCCTGTATCAGCCATAGTTAGGTTGAAGCCCTGAACAGACGGCCTTGATGTCCCGCCATCCCACTCGCTCCGGACACATGTTGCGCCACGAAGATCTGCCTTATCGGCCCTGTGTGGGCATCATGCTGATCAATCGTGAGGGGCTCGTGTTTGTCGGCCGGCGTATCGAACAGACAGTCGAAGGCTGGCAAATGCCGCAAGGGGGCATCGATGACGGCGAAAGTCCGCACGCGGCAGCGCTGCGCGAGTTGAAGGAAGAGATCGGTACCGACAAGGCCGAGGTGTTGCGCGAGCATCCTGACTGGATCTGCTACGATCTGCCGGTGCATCTGCTCGGAGTGGCCCTGCATGGACGCTATCGCGGGCAGCGGCAAAAATGGCTGGCGCTGCGTTTTACCGGTGAGGACAGCGACATCAATGTGGCTACGCAGTTGCCTGAATTCGCCGAGTGGAAATGGCTGGCCATGGAGGCGTTGCCGCGGCTCATCGTGCCGTTCAAGCGTGACACCTATAACCAGGTGATCGCGGCGTTTCAGGATCTTGCCTTCGCCCGGCCATGAGCGCAGCCAAACCGCCTGTCGTCATGATTCACGGCGCCTTCTGCGGCAGCTGGGTCTTTGAGGGTTGGGCTCGGTGCTTTCGCGATGCCGGCTATACTGTGCTGACCCCGGATCTGCGCCATCATGGGGCAGCCGCCGACCACGCTGCGCTCGGCAGGCTCGGCATCCTTGATTATGCTGAGGATCTTGGCCAGCTGATTGACGGGCTCGGGGATCTGCCGGTGATCATTGGCCACTCGATGGGCGGGTTATTGGCGCAGATGCTGGCCGCCCGCGGCAAGGCCCGCGCGCTCGTCCTTCTGGCGCCAGCTGCATCCTGGGGCGTGTGGCCATCCAGCCTGTTCGAGCTCGCGGGTGCGCAAGCACTATTTCTGGCAGGCGACTTCTGGCACCGGCCGATACGTCCGGACCGTTGGCTGGCGTCCTGTGGACTGGACAGCCTTGATCCAGAGCAGCGCGCGCGCGCGCTGTCGCGTCTGGTTCCTGAATCCGGTCTTGCCATGTTCGAAATTCTGCATTGGCCGTTCGATTTGTCGCGTGCCTCCCTTGTGGATGCGCGTCAGGTTGTCTGCCCGATCATGTGTGTGGCTGGCGGCAAGGATCCGATCACGCCTTCGGGTACCGTGCGCCGCATCGCGCGGCGCTATCGCGGACGCGCGCAGTATCGGGAACTGAGGGATGCGTCCCATTGGCTGCTTCTCGAGCATGGCTGGGAGAAGCTGGTGTCACAGACCCTGTTCTGGTTGAGCCGGCTTCATGAGGACGCAGATGCGCCGCAGCCGGATGGACGCACGACTTAGGCGTGTTCGTTCTATGCCGGCAAAGACAGCACTTCCTTGACCTTCGCGGCAAGCTGCTTGAGGCCGAAGGGCTTGGGCAGGAAGTGAAGATTGGCGGCGTTTTCTTCATTGCGACGGAAGGCCTCTTCGGCATAGCCCGACATGAAGATGACGCGGATATCGGGCTTGAGACGCTTGACTGCGCGCACCAAAGTCGGTCCATCCATGTTGGGCATCACGACATCGGTGATCAGCAGATGGATGATGCCGGAGCGCTTTCTGACGATTTCCAGGGCCTCTTCGCCACCCACCGCCTCCAGCACCTCATAGCCCCGCATGCGTAAAGCCCGGGCGGCAAAACTGCGTACCGCATCTTCATCCTCGACGAGCAGGATGGTGTCGGCACCGGTGACGTCGGCCGGAGCGGTGGCGGCTGCTACCGGCGCCGGGGCTTCACCTGTAAAGCGGGGCAGGAAAACTCGAAAGCAGGTTCCCTTGCCAAGTTCGGAGGTAACCGAGATGAAGCCGCCGGTCTGCTTGACGATGCCATAGACTGTGGCCAGTCCAAGGCCGGTGCCTTGTCCAGTCGGCTTGGTGGTGAAGAACGGGTCAAAGATCTTGCCCAGATGTTCGGGGGTGATGCCAGTTCCGGTATCGGCAACGTCGATGCGCACATATTCGCCGGGGGGCATCACCCCGGTGCCCATCGCCACCGCCTTGGTGACAGTTTCGTTGCAGGTGCGGATGGTCACCGTACCGCCCTTAGGCATGGCATCGCGGGCATTGACGACAAGATTGATGATTGCGTTGGAGATCTGGGTTTCGTCGGCATGAACGGGCCACAGCTCGGAGCTGTGTTCGAGCTTCAGTTCGATGCCTTCGCGCAGCAGTCGGCGCAGCATGACCGCGACTTCGCCGAGGACATCGCGCAGAGACAGAAGTTTGGGCTGCAGGGTCTGCTTGCGCGAGAAGGCGAGAAGCTGGCTGACGAGGGCCGCGGCGCGCAAGGCATTCTGATGGATTTCGTTGATCTCGTTGAACGAGGGATCACCGGCGCTGTGGCGCATCATCAAAAGTTCCGAACTGCCGATGATGACGGTCAGGTGGTTGTTGAAGTCATGAGCCACGCCACCTGCCAGCTGCCCGACGGCCTCCATCTTCTGACTTTGCGCGAAGCGCAGTTCGAGGGCCTTTTGCTGCGAAATGTCGATCAGATAGAGCGTGACATGGCCTTCGTCCTGGCGACAGGCGAACAGTTCACCCATGCGTTCGTGCTGACCGGCCACGCGGATTTCGGTTGGCGCAGGGCGGGTGTCGCCAGCCAGGGCGGTGGCGAGGAGAGTGCGCACCGCGCCCTGGTCGGCCGGCTCGACCAGGGCCTCGAGGCCACGGCCATCCACAGCGCTGCCAAAAAAGGCATGAAACGCTGCATTGCTGGCGCGGATAACGCCATCGGCACTGGCTTGCGCCATTCCGATCGGGGCATCGGCAAAAAGGCTTGTGGGGGGGCTGGGGGCCGGTGCCTCGACGCGCGGCGAGGTGGCGGTGATGGCAGCAAGGCTCGGGGTGAACCACCACGCTGTACGCCCACCTTTAAGGGGGCGCACCGCCGCCAGAAGATGCAGGCCGGGGGCAAGTTCGAAGCTCTCTTCGCCGGCCTCACCTTGGGCGGCCTTGCGGCTCAGCCGGTAAAGCACGGCCGCCGAGGCGTCCTGGACAAGCGCCAGCTCCGGAGGGGCGGGTACGGCGTCCGGGACACAGCCGATCATGGTACGATAGGCGAGGTTGCAATCGCCCACGCTGCCATCGGCAGCGGTGATTGCCCAGGCGACATTGGCGCGTGCGGCAGCCGCAGCGATCTGATGGCTGCTGTCCGCGGCAAAGCGGTCTTCGGTCCAGAGCCGAAAGAGAAAAAAGCCCGCCAGCATGCCTACGGCAGTGGCAAGGCCAAAACCTGCCCAGCTCGCTGCATGTGGGGCGCCAACGCCAAGCGCTGCGGCCAGCAGAGCGACCAGCACGAGCACGAGTACAAGATAGCGCCACCCGCCAGGCGGCACGGGGAAATTGCCGAGAACGCGATTCGCCATCATGGCTCCAGCTTATCCGGTTTGGGCTTCGGGTGCTGTGGTTTCGTTCAAGGACCAAGGCGGAGATCGGCAATGGGCGCAAATGCCAGGCGTCG